>NZ_JBFTKA010000008.1:0-157936 GCF_056395685.1 Priestia sp. 10L35
ACGTGTTACTCACCCGTCCGCCGCTAACGTCATAGAAGCAAGCTTCTAATCAGTTCGCTCGACTTGCATGTATTAGGCACGCCGCCAGCGTTCATCCTGAGCCAGGATCAAACTCTCCGAAGAAATGTTTGACTTGCTCAATTAAAAAAATAAAATTTAACGTTGACGTTTGTCGCTTTGTTCAGTTTTCAAAGTTCAACCGCCGCTCTTAAGCGACTTTTTAATCTTACCAGTTTATCTCTTTCTTGTCAACAACTTTTTTAAGAAGTTTTTTCAAGTTTTTGATAAATTTAGTATCGCTCATCGGCGACGTATATAAATTTACCACGGATATTTTAAAGCGTCAATAGATTTTTTAAAATAAATCGTGTTTTTTTAGAAAAACCTTTTATCCAGGCTATAAAGTCATATGTCAGGGTATCTACACGTCATAACCGCACCGTATCAGATACCCTTTATCCTCTCTATCATTTCGCCACATAGTGTCTATGGTACAAACTCTTTCCTTTGGTTTCTACTTTTTTTACCATAATGATATCTTTTTCAATTAAAAACTCAAGAAGTATTCCTAAATCAATAGCATAAGGGCGTATTTCGGGATGATGAACCAGTTCATTAAACGTCCATTCCTGCTTTTCACTTTTCATAATATGAACAAGATGCTTGGCACCCAATTCAGTTTTTTTATTTACTAGAAATTCACTCGCTAAGAAAAGCAGCTCTAAACGCTTGCTAACCTCTTCTTGGCTAATAATTAGCTCTTCGTAAAGACGATGAATTTCAGGTTCTATTTTTTTCACTTGGTTCCATACTGTCACTTCTGGATGAAATCCATTTTCCAACACAGACAGTCGTGCTAAATGATGAAGAGCATGAATGACATGATTGAATGCATCTAAATAATGATTAGACGCATAAAAGTCTTTTCCTTCTTTAAATCGGCGAATCAACTTAGCAAACTCGACACCTATTCTCTTTGTCCGATCTTCTCTAGGAAAATCAATTAAGCGTTTCTTTAAGTTTTCCATATATTCGTTTCGATCAAATAGCACTTTACCATTTAAGATCCAATCAATAATACGGCGGTTCGTCCCATTCATAATCCATTCACTCATTTGCTGTTCAGAAGCCATATAAAGTGCCGCACGCTCATTTTCATATTCGTATTGTTTAATAAAAAGAGAAGTTTCTGTAGTTTTGGTCACAATAAATAAGATAGCATCCAAATTATCCGTCACTGGAGATTCTGATTTCTTTTTTTCAATCAGTAAAATACCTAGTGTGTCTTTATTGCTAGCTCTTTCTTGATATATTGGCCGTAAAACATCTTCCATTTTGAGCTCTCCTAACTGTAATAAACAAATATTTTTCAAAATTTTAAAGGCTATGGACTAAGATTTCTTTTTTTATTATATACGATGTATAACGGATATCCCACTCAGAATTATGGAAATCATTCAGAAAGCTCAAAAACCAACGATAATTTTCCGAAGATTCAATTTTTATCATCATTCATTGTCTCACTCTATGATATATTGGTAACAGGGGGGATACTGATGGGGATAAAGTATTCAAATAAAATTAACAAGATTCGCACGTTTGCACTCAGTCTGATCTTTGTTGGTTTCATTGTTATGTATGGGGGAATTTTCTTTCGGTCTTCAGTCTGGCTAATGACTATTTTTATGCTTTTGGGTTTGCTGTGCATCGTAGCTAGTACCGGCGTTTATTTCTGGATTGGCATGCTTTCTACAAAAGCGGTTCAAGTAACCTGCCCTACATGTCAAAAGCAAACCAAAATGCTAGGGCGCGTAGATATGTGTATGTATTGCAACGAGCCGCTTACGCTTGACCAGTCTCTTGAAGGAAAACAATTCGACGAAAAGTATAATAGAAAAAAACAAAAAGAAAGCTGATAGTATCACTACTATCAGCTTATTAATGCGCTTTTTTAGCCGTACAATCAGGACACGTTCCGTAAATTTCCATTCGGTGGTGACTAATATCAAAGTCAGTAATATGAGCAGCCAGCTTTTCTACTTCGTCTAAACCAGGATAATGAAAATCCACAATTTTTCCGCAGCTTTCGCAAATCACATGGTAATGCTCTGTTGTAACATAATCAAACCGGCTTGATGCATCACCGTATGTTAGTTCCTTTACAATACCTACTTCGCGAAATACTCTTAAATTATTGTAAACGGTCGCTACACTCATATTTGGAAACTTACCTTCCAGCGCTTTATAAATATCATCTGCTGTTGGATGTGTCATTGAATTGATTAAATACTCTAAAATAGCATGACGTTGTGGTGTAATACGAACGCCAGTACCTTTTAACGTTTCAAGGGCTTCTTGTAAATGATTTGACACGTCATGCACCCCTCTTCTGTAAGTATTATTACTTTATAATTCTTATAATTAGTCTACATGTTTTACCCACGTTTTGTCAACTTGATGCCTATTCCTATTTTATGTAACAAGTAGAAATTTTTCATATATTTTATGCAAAAAAAGAAGTGTGGAATTCAATCCACACTTTTAAATATATTAACATCTGAGGAGGTATGCCCTACACTGATATTGTATGTTCAAAGACTAAAACTGCTCTAGTTATCTGCCTGTTTTTATGCCATTTTTTCTTTAATAAATGATAAAGCTTCTTCCACATGCCCTTTCACTCGAACCTTGCGATATTCTTTTACGAGCATTCCTTCTTTATCAATGATAAAAGTGGAGCGTTCAATGCCCATATATTCTTTTCCAAAGTTTTTTTTCAGTGTCCATACTCCATACTCTTCAGCTACGCTGTGATCTTCGTCAGCTAAAAGTAAGAATGGAAGGCCGTGCTTATCAATAAACTTATGGTGTTTGTCGATTGGATCCGGGCTCACTCCTAGAATCACCGCATCTAGCTCTTCAAAATTTTCATGCTGATCTCTGAAATCACAGGCTTCTGTTGTGCAGCCTGGCGTCATATCTTTCGGATAAAAATACAGCACAACGTTTTTGCCTTTCATCGACGCTAGTGATACTTGCTCTCCATTTGTAGACATCAATACAAAATCGGGTGCTTTTTCTCCAACTACAGCTGTCATATTTATCTTCTCCTTTACGCTTTTCATTTTCTTTGAATAGCGTACCCAATATTAGATAAGATGACAAGTTTAAGTACGGGTAACAGTCCGCATCACAAAGATTGCAGGCATAATATAGCCGATAAACGCTTCAAAAGTTGCAAATAATTTCCCAATTCCAACCGGATACATATCTCCGTAGCCTACTGAAAATAACGTCGCTGCGCTGAAATACATACTGTTAAACAGGGTATAGAAATAATGACCTTCATGTTCAAACCCTCCGCTTAATACTGGAATACTCCCCATCTCACATACTGTATAAATAAGGCTAAATCCCAATAAAACTGTAATATATGAATAAAACAAGACAAAGAAATGACCAATTGAGAAAAAATGAAATTCTCCAAGTTCTTTTTCAAAGAGAAACTTCATACTACCAATTACAAAAACAATGATAACGAGGATTAGAAAAATAACCATCATTCTACTCCTTTAATTTATACTCTACTACCACTATACGCGCGTTCTTGTCCATTCATTACTACTCCGAAGCCACGAAAAAGAGCAGGCGTTTAATTGCCTGCTCCTCTGTATTTTTTGACACCTGTATTCCATAAGAAAATAGAGATTACAAAAAAGACGATTCCCATAACTGGGGTTAAAAATGCATATCCATACCATTCTGATCTTCCTAAGAAATAAGCAGCTGGATATACGCCTACAAATGCAAAAGGAAGAATCCACGTTAAAACATACCGGATGACATTATTATAAATATCTACAGGATACCTTCCGTAGTTTCCAATATTATAAATAGTAGGCATAATAGAGGTTCTGGCATCCGACCAGAAGCCTATGCTTGCTAAGGCGATGAAAATTCCTGCGTATACAAGCGCTCCTCCTAAAATAAATAATAGAAAAATAAAAACATCATACCACTGGAAATGAAGATGTAAAGAAGACGCAGCGTAAGCCATTACTGCAATCCCTGTGATACCACCAAACAATGATTCTAGTTCCAGCCGCTCCAAAATGACTTGAAACAAACTGTGAATCGGCCTCGTTAAAATTCGGTCCATTTCCCCTTTAACAATGTACCGCTCGTTGAAATCCCAAATGTTAAAGAAAGACGAAAAAATAGCAAAAGGGACCAAAAAGAAACCATAAATAAAGATAATTTCCTCTCGTGACCATCCGTGCAGCGACTGAGTATGTCCAAATACGACTAAAATAAAAATCAAATTAACTGTTTGAAACAATAAGTCTGAAATGATTTCAACTACCATGTCGGTGCGGTACTGAAGCCTTGTTTTCATATATTGACTAATGTACTGAAAGAAAATCGAAAAATAAAACATTTTCATAGACTACCCTCCTTGAATAACCATTTTTTTCTTCGCTATGTTCCACAAACATGCAATAGGGATAAATAGAAGTCCTGACCAAACTGCTTGTGTGATAAGAGCATTTATTACTTCCTGCCCTTTAAATCCATTTGTGAAAATCATGCTCGGAATATAACTAATGGCTTGAAAAGGGAAATAGCTCATAATATGTTGCGCCCAGAAAGGATAGAAGCTGATGGGCAGAAGAAGTCCTGAAAACAAATCAATAACAACGCGCTTCGCTCGAATGAGTCCATCATTGTTAAAGAGAAAGAAAGTCGTAATACCCGTTAATAAATTAATTTGTGTATTAATAATGAAACTAAAAATTAAAGACAGTCCAAAATAAAGCCATGTTGCTGCATTTGCTGAGAACTGTACTGGAAATAAAAACGCGACAATAATCATGCCGGGCACTGAGAAAAACAGCAGCCGAAAAATCCCTTCTCCCAGTCCTTGCATTGTTTTCATACCAAGGTAGCTATAAGGCTTAATTAACTCTACTGCCACTTTGCCATCTTTAATTTCCATTGCCATTTCACGGTCAATATTATTAAAATAAAAGGCTCTTGCCATCCATGAAACGGCTACATACGTTGTCATTTGGGTAATGGATAACCCTTGAATATTCTCTTTTCCTCCATAAATAGCGGACCATAAAAAGTAGTAAGCACCAATATTAATCGCATAAATCAATATTCCGCTGTAATAATTCGTCCGATACGCCAGCATCATTAAAAAGCGAATGCGTATCATCTCTATATATTTATCCATTCACAACACCTTCTTCATAAATGTTGCGGATAATTTCTTCCGTTGAAATTTCTTCAATGTTAATATCACTGATTTCATGCTTTGCCACCACTTTAGCAATCAGCTGCGACATCAAGTCCCCTTTATTTTGAAGCTGCGCTGTCCACAAATATTTTTGATCACCTTCAATCCAGTTAACAGGCATCCCTTGCGTCAATAGCTTCAACTGCTCGTTATTTGGCGCGGTTCCAAATTCAAACGTAACTTGTTTAAGGTCTCCCCAATTCGAACGCAGCTTTTGCAGCGATCCGTCATAAATAATACTGCCTTCATCCAGCATTACAACGCGTTCACATAAAGCTTCAATATCTGCTAAATCATGTGTCGTAAGCAAAATCGTCGTATTATATTTCTCATTAATTTCTTTTAAAAATTGGCGGATTTTTAATTTAACTAGTACATCTAAACCGATCGTCGGTTCATCTAAAAATAGAAGCGGCGGATTATGAATAAGAGCAGCAGCCAGCTCACAGCGCATTCTTTGACCTAGAGAAAGCTTTCGCACCGGCTTATCTAGCAGCGGTCCAATATCTAACGTTTGAATAACGTGCTCCATATGAGCGTTATAATCTTCATCTGACACTTTGTATACTTTTTTTAACAGGCGAAAAGATTCTTGTACGGCAATATCCCACCATAGCTGAGAGCGTTGACCAAAAACAACACCAATCGTTTGGGCAAACTTTTCTCTTTCCTTATGAGGATTCATTCCATTTACGGTAATGTCGCCTGAAGTAGGAGTTAAGATTCCTGTCAGCATTTTGATTGTGGTCGATTTCCCCGCTCCGTTTTCTCCTATATACCCTACCATTTCTCCTTGTTTTACGGTAAACGATATATCGTTCACAGCTTTCATGACTCTATAATTACGGGTAAATAGATCCCGGAATGCCCCTTTAAGCCCAGAGCGGCTAGAATAGGCTTTAAATTCTTTCCGAAGTTGATTCACCTCAATAGCATTTTTCATTGTATTCCCTCCGTTACGTCGACGTATTAGTGGTTTCTTTTATTGTTTCCAGCTCCCTTGCTAGCAACTCCTCCAAGAGACGAGGAACTATTTTCTAGCAGTTAGCTCACAAATTTCTATCATACACGTTCTCGAATGTTTTTCAAGAAACAAATAAGTTTGATAGAATAAAGAAGTTGAACTTTTCATTAGGAGGCATATTATGCAATTTACAAAATCAGAACAATTACACGCTGAAGCGCTCGAGCATATTGTAGGCGGCGTTAACAGCCCTTCACGTTCATATAAAGCCGTAGGAGGCGGAGCGCCTATTGCAATGGAGAAGGCAAACGGAGCTTATTTCTGGGACGTTGATGGAAATAAATATATTGACTATTTAGCAGCTTACGGTCCTATTATTACGGGACACGCTCATCCTCATATCACGACAGCTATTACAAAAGCAGCTGAAACGGGTGTTCTTTACGGTACGCCAACTGCTCATGAAGTCACATTTGCTAAAATGCTCAAAGAAGCGATGCCCGCATTAGATAAAGTGCGCTTCGTCAACTCTGGAACAGAAGCCGTTATGACAACGATCCGTGTAGCACGCGCTTATACTGGACGCGATAAAATTATTAAATTTGCAGGTTGCTACCACGGCCATTCTGACCTTGTATTAGTAGCAGCTGGATCTGGTCCTTCTACACTCGGCACTCCTGACTCTGCTGGTGTACCAAAAAGTATCGCTAACGAAGTCATCACAGTTCCTTTTAACGACATTGAGCCTTACAAGGAAGCATTAGAAAAATGGGGCGATCAGATTGCAGCTGTTTTAGTAGAACCAATCGTTGGAAACTTCGGAATTGTTGAGCCGGAACCTGGCTTTTTAGAACAAGTTAATGAATTAACTCACGAAGCTGGAGCACTTGTTATTTACGATGAAGTTATTACAGCGTTTCGCTTTATGTACGGTGGAGCTCAAGATTTACTTGGTGTAAAACCTGATCTCACTGCATTTGGAAAAATCATCGGCGGCGGCCTTCCAATCGGAGCTTACGGCGGTAAAAAAGAAATCATGGAAAAAGTGGCGCCGCTTGGACCCGCTTATCAAGCAGGTACAATGGCAGGAAACCCAGCTTCTATTCTTTCTGGGATTGCTTGCCTAGAAGTACTAAAGCAAGAAGGTGTTTATGAACAGTTGGATAAGCTAGGGGCGATGCTCGAAGAAGGTATTTTAAAACATGCTCGTACATATAACATGCCGATCACTATCAATCGATTGAAAGGCGCTCTTACTCTCTACTTTACAACAGAAACGGTCAAAAACTATGAACAAGCAGAAAATACAGACGGCGAACTATTTGCACGCTTCTTTAAACTAATGCTCCACCAAGGTGTCAACTTAGCTCCTTCGAAATATGAAGCATGGTTCCTTACTACAGCTCATACAGAACAAGATATTACCGACACATTAGAAGCAGTCGAAAAAGCATTTAAACAATTAAGTGAAGAACGTTAATTCTTATTCTAAAGAGGCTGAGATAAAAGGATTTTAGACGAAGTGAAAAACGAACCATTGATCAAGATGTTTGATTAGTGGTTCGTTTTTTTTGTTAGGGTAAACGTAGGGTTTGTGTGTATAGGTCTTTCTAGCAGTTGATTGAAGGGCAAGTCGAAGACTGCTGCGGAAATCAACTGCTGTGTCACAAGCGGTTCAGCTCATGTATCCCATTTGTTCGTCTTTAGATTGGATTTATTTCGTTATGTCTCGACCTCTTTTTCGTTTTACCTTCGGGTTTTCTTATAGAACATTCCCACCTTTCATAACCATTTCTTACGCGTCATCTCCTTTTTGTCAGCCTGTCGAAAAATCCCGAGAAATACCCTTATTTTTCTGCTTGTTTTCTCTTGATATCCATTCTTAAACCTTGTATAGTATGTTATTGTTTATATTATTTCCAACAGGTTATGTAATAAAGAAGGATTGATTTTTGCAATTTATCATTTGTTTTGGGGAACATTCTTCATAACGAAAAAACTTTTTTACAGAAAGGAACTACGAACGCACATGAAACTTGGTGCCCGCATCTTAAAAACGGGAATTGCCATTACACTTTCATTGTTATTAGGTGAATTTCTAAGTTTACCATCTCCAATATTTGCGGCAATTGCGGCAGTTTTTGCAATTCAACCGTCTATTTACAGATCTTATTTAACAATATTGGAGCAAATACAGGCGAATGTGATTGGAGCTGCTTCTGCAGTTTGTTTTGGACTTATTTTTGGTACCCATCCCATCATTATTGGTTTTACCGCTGTTGTTGTCATTGCAGTCAACTTAAAATTACGTATTAATAATACAATTGGGCTTGCGCTTGTGACAGTAATTGCAATCATGGAAAATCCAGGAGATAATTTCGTTGAATATGCACTTATACGCTTTGGTACAGTGTTACTTGGGGTATTCTCAGCATTTATTGTCAATCTTATTTTTATTCCGCCAAAGTATGAAACAAGATTGTATTATAAAATTGTAAGCACAACGGAAGAAATTATTAAATGGATTCGCATGAATCTTTATCACGCATCTGAGCACACATTGTTAAAAGAAGACATTGAAAAAATGAAAGACAATGTGGCTAAAATGAATCAAATCTTTGATTTTTACAAAGAAGAACGCACTTATTCAACCAAAAAACGTTTTGTTAAGTCACGCAAGCTCGTTTTATTTCGTCAAATGATTACCGTAACAACACGAGCTCTTACAACCTTGAAATTACTTCACCGAGTGGAAAATGATCTTCAAGTCATGCCGCAGCAATTTCAAGATTTAATCAAATCTGAAGTTGAGTGCCTGTTAATGTATCATGAGCAAGTATTATTAAAATTCATTGGGAAATTACGCGTACAGCCAACCACTACTGTACCAAACGAAGCCTGCGTTGGAAAACGAGCTTTAATCGATAAATTTATGCAGTACAAAATATACGATAATGATGAAGAGAATAAGGTTATTTATCATATCTTCCCTTTAATTTCTGTCATCATTGAGTATAGTGAAGAGTTAGAGCATCTTGATAAGCTGATTGATACGTTCCAAAACTATCACAAGGATGCTAACTCATTTGATATTAATCATCAGCGACAAGAAGATTAAAAACACCACCTATTGTTAGACAATAGGTGGTGTTTTTAAATTGTATCAAGCTGCTGAACGTTAAAGAGCTGATAGTAATGACCTTTTTTCTTAATTAACTCCTCATGAGAACCTCGTTCGACTACCCTTCCATTTTCTAAAAGTACAATTTCATCAACATGAGTAATTGTAGATAAACGATGGGCTACAATGAAAGTCGTACGGTCTTTTGCTAGTTCAGCTAATGCTTCTTGAATATAGTGCTCACTTTCCAAATCTAGAGCTGAAGTGGCTTCATCAAAAATAAGAATAGCTGGATTTTTTAAAAATACGCGCGAAATGGAAATACGCTGTTTCTGTCCCCCTGATAGCTTCATTCCCCGCTCTCCCACTTTTGTATCATATCCTTCGGGCAAATTCATAATAAAATCGTGGGCATTTGCGGCTTTTGCCGCAGCAATTACTTCTTCATCTGTCGCTCCTGGCTTTCCAAGCAGTATATTGTTTTTAACCGTGTCACTAAACAACACCGTATCCTGCAGGACGATTCCAATCTTATCTCGCAGGCTGCGTACTTTATAGGTTTTGATATCAATGTTATCAATGAGAATTTTACCCTCTGTCACATCATAAAAGCGCGGAATTAAGCTGATAAGCGTGGATTTCCCTCCTCCGCTCATTCCAACAAACGCAACGGATTTTCCTTTTTCTACATCTAAATTAATATCATGAATCACAGGTTTTTCTTCTTCTTCATAAGCAAATGAAACGTGCTCAAACTGCACCTTTCCATGAAGCTCAGTACATTCTTTTGCATCTTTCTTGTCTGTAATATCGTATTCTTCATCAATGAACTCAAACACCCGGTCCATAGATGCAACAGACTGCGTGAGCGTAGTCGATGAATTGACCAAGCGGCGAAGCGGATTATACAAGCGGTCAATATAGGCCACAAATGCTACCATCGTTCCTACGCTAAGACTTTCTGTGATGACTTGATATCCAGCAAATGTAATCACGATTAAAGGTGCCAAATCGGTAATGGTATTCACTACTGCAAATGTTTTTGCATTCCAATTCGTATGATTGATTGCTTTTTGTAGAAAATTTGAATTTTGCTTATCAAATTGCTTCTGTTCATGAGGCTCAATAGCAAAGCTGCGAATAACAGAGATCCCTTGAACCCTTTCATGTAAATGCCCCTGCACTTCCGCTAAAGCCTGCGAACGGACTCTTGTTAAATGGCGAAGACGACTGTAAAAATATTTTACAGAGAACGCATAAACCGGCAGCAAAATAATCGACACCAGTGTTAAAGGTACATTCATCGTAAACATAATCACAATGGCTATTACAATCGTCATCATATCAAGCCATACGTTCATTAAACCTGTGATAACAAAGTTTTTTGTTTGCTCTACATCATTAATGACTCGTGAAATCACTTCACCCGCTCGCGTATTTGCATAATAACGTAAGCTAAGCTTTTGAATATGGCTAAACAGCTGATCCCGTATATCATATAGTACTTTGCTCGATACCCACTGAGCATAATACTGCCTGTAATATTCAATGGGAGGTCTTAACACTAAAAATACAACAAACGAAATCCCCATAATCGTCACCATTTTATGAACTTTTTCAGAGGAGGACATGCCATGTCCATTTACGATATCGTCCAAAACATATTTCAAAAGCAGCGGAATCAATAAAGGAATAGCAAATTTAATAATACCAATTAATACAGTGCCGACAATTTGCCATTTGTATGGCTGTACAAACTTCATGTAGCGTCTTATACTTCCCATAAAATCTCCCCTTTCTATCTATGAGGGCAAGCTTTCTTAGTATATGTACACGCGTTGATTTTTTAGTGCTTTTATCTCTTCTAAAAGATGGTGAGCATAACGCCAAAAAGAACATTATATCAAACAGTCAGCTTTAGACGGCCTAACATAATGTTCTCTAGATCATTCATCAAGAATGCCGATATGTTAAAAAACGCTCATACCAAATGTCAATGAAATCTGGAGCAAACGGGCCTTTTCGCTGTCGAATCCAACCTTTTAACTCCTCGACGTGATTATGTAAAATACGGTCAATCACTTCTGGATAATTCATTTCTTTTCGATGCTTCTCATATTCATCTTCATCAAGAAGGGTGTATGTCATATCTGGATAGACTTTGATATCTAAATCATAATCAATATATTTGAGCGCTTCATTGTCATCATAAATGAACGGCGAACTGATATTGCAGTAATAATAGATTCCATCTTCACGGATCATCCCAATGACGTTAAACCACTGCTGAGCATGAAAATAACAAATTGCAGGCTCTCTTGTGACCCATGTTCGTCCATCTGATTCTGTAACGACCGTACGATCATTTCCTCCAATCACTAAGTTATTGGTTGCTTTTAATACGGTTGTCCGATCCCATACGCGATGAATATGTCCATTATGCTTGTAGCTGTGTATTTGAATTGTTTCTCCTTCCACCGGAATTCCCATCTCCAATACCTACTTTCATTTTAGCACTTAAAAAAATTCATATAACGTCTCCATTTGTCTTATGTTTATTATAACGGTTTCTCTCTCATTTTAACACAAATGTGCTAACCTTCTTGAGTTCAAAAAAGTCACTCCCCCTACTTTTCCTTTGCTTGGCAGCCTTAAAAAAGAGAGGAAGTGACACATCAATGTTCATTAAGCAAGTGTAGAGCAAGCCCCTTCACTTTTATATGTACGAATAATACCTTCGGTTTGTGCTTCAAACGTCAATTGAATCTCTTTTAATTTTAGTTTCATTTCACTAATTTCATCTTGCACAGAATGAAGTTTTGCTTCTTCATGAAGTTTTATTAGTTCACCTTCGATTTCCTGACAGCGCTCAATCTCAGACTGCAAAAACAGAAGTTGATCCATGGTCTCCAATTGTTGAGTCACTAGCTGATCAAATTTTTTCATACGATAGCTCCTCCCTATTTGCTTTAACCATACACGCGGCACTTCTGTTAACATTCTGTTTAGGTGAGACAGATTCCTTTGACGAGTTGTGTAAAGTTTCAAGAAGTTTTGTCATACTTTGTTGCTTTTTATATAAGAAAAAGCGAACTTAACATCGCCGTATGAAAGACGTTAAGTTCGCTTTTGGTATTAACCTTGGTATTTACCAGAGTTTTGGTTTTTCTTTGCTTCAGCTTGTGCGTTTTGTTGTCTCACTTCTTGAGCACTTGTTTCGCTAGCAAATTCAGTACCGAAGTTGTTTTTAGATGCTTGAGCATTTTGGCTTTTGTTTGCCGCTGCTTGAGCATTTTGTTGTTTCACTTCTTGTACATTTGTTTCGCTACCAAATTCAGTACCGAAGTTGTTTTTAGATGCTTGAGCATTTTGTTGTTTCACGTGTTGTGTGCTTGTACCAGATGCTGTTTTGTTTGTTTGTTTTGCCATTGTAATCACCTCCACGAAAATTAATATGCCCGGGAGGTAAATAGGGTATGCAAACTTTTTTCAGTATTTTAAGGCGCGAGCACAAAACACATTTACCTTACATTAAAAGTGAACGCCCTCCGTCAATAATAAGCGTTTGACCGCAAATCATATTTGCTTGATCGGACACTAAGAACATAACTGCATCTACCATGTCTTTTGGCTCCACCATACGACCAGCTGGAGTATGCTTGCGTGCATCATCTAGAAGCTCATCGCGATTTGGGAAATGTTTTAATGCCTCTGTATCCACAGCCCCTCCAGATACAGCATTTACCACAATATTCTTTGGAGCCAGCTCCACTGCTAAATAGCGGGTCAACGCTTCTACAGCAGCTTTTGACACGCCTACTGTTGTATAATTTTCTAAGTAACGAATAGACCCAAGCGAACTGATGGTAACAATCTTTCCTCCGCCTACTTTTTCCATACGTTTAGCCGCTTCTTGTGCACAGAATAAATATCCTTTGCTGTTAATATCCATTGTCCAGTTCCAGTGAGTTTCTTCCAATTCCATAATAGGACGTAGAACTCCTGACGCTGCATTACTTACAAATACGTCTAAGCGACCGAATACTTCATCAATTTGCTCAAACATTTCTTTAATTTTTTCTACTTTTCCTACGTTTGCTTTAACAACTAATGCTTCTCTGCCTAGTGCTTTGATTTCTTCTGCTACTTCCTGCGCTGCACTTTTGCTTCGTGCATAGTTTAATACAATATCGTATCCTTCTTTAGCCAGACGTAAGGCAATTTCTTTACCAATACCTCTGCTGCTTCCCGTAACTAGTGCTACCTTTTGTGACATGATGTCATCTCCCTTATGTATCGTATTATCTTTACATTGTACTGATTTTATCGTATAAGAAACAAGTAATATAGGGAAAATAGATAAAACTTGATGAAATGAACGAGGTGAATAGAATGTATGTAGGTAGAGACATGACGGCTCTTTCAATGATTTCTAAAAGCGAGTGGAAAGACAGCGAGCTTGCGTTTTTTCATCACTCTTTACAGCAAATGACGCCGTATTTAAATGCTGAAGGACAAAGTATTCATCAGCAAATTATTAAAGAAATTGAAGCACGGGGCGGGCTACAGCGCCACGAAGCAGATTACACACACGGCACGCATGTATCATATGATTAAATAAAAAGAAGCGCGGAGTTTATCCACGCTTCTTTTATTTAACAAGTAAATATTCTTTTAAGATTTTTTGATGGGAAACAGGAAATGCATATTGTTCTAAATCTTTTTCAGAAACCACTTTCAAATTTTTTAATGCACTGATATCACTTGCAAGCTCTGCTTCATATACTGTGATGTTCCAGACGATATGAGAAAACACGTGCTGAATTGTGGTAAACGGCGCATGAATTTTAATATCGGCTCCGTACTCATTTTGAATAAATGCCTGAAGCTGCTGATGATCTGGCGCTATACTAAGATCGACTTCTATATTTGGAAATTCCCATAGGTTCGCTAAAAGTCCTTTGCTTGGACGTTTATGAATCAGATAATTTCCTTCCTCGTCTCTAATCACCGCTGCAGCAAGCTGAAGAGCACGCGGCGCTTTTTTCTTTGATTTGACAGGAAGCTCATTCTGCACTCCTTCTGCAAACGCGCGGCAGTGTTCGCGAACTGGACATAACAAACAGGAAGGAGAAGTTGGCGTACAGACAATGGCACCAAGTTCCATCATGCCTTGATTGAAATAGGAAGGATTATCTTTTGAAATAATTTCATGCACAATATCTTCAAACAGCTTTCTTGTTTTCGGTTTTGCAATATCATCCCAAACGGATAAAATGCGCGATAGCACACGCATGACATTTCCATCTACAGCAGGCTGCGGCACTCCGTATGCAATACTTAAAATGGCTCCTGTTGTATAAGGGCCTACTCCTTTTAGTTTAGAGATTTCTGCTGGCGTATTTGGAACTTCTCCCCCGTATTGTTCGTGAACTTCTCGAACGGCGGTTTGTAAATTACGGGCACGGGAATAATAGCCTAATCCTTCCCACGCTTTTAACACATCATCTTCATTCGCATAAGCTAAATCTTTAATAGTGGGAAATTTGCTAATAAAATTATTAAAATACGGAATGACCGTATCTACTCTCGTTTGTTGAAGCATAATTTCAGATACCCACACTTTATAAGGGTCCTGATCTTGACGCCAAGGTAGAATGCGCTGTTCCTGCTCAAACCAAGAGATTAAGTCATCTTGAAATGCTCGAATATCGAAATTTTGTACAATATCTTTACTTTGTTTCACGTCATAGCCTCCGAGGTATTAACTATACATATACAATGTGTTGCTTTTTGAATCTTAGTAACTTTATGATAACCTTATAACAACTACAAATATGAATAGTAAAATGAATTGTTCAAATAATGAATAAAAACAGCTAATTTGCTGCGTTAGTAATAAAGCGAGATTTTTCGCCCTAAATCCAGCTTCCATGCTGAATTAGGATAATCTAAGATTGTCATTTTACAAAGGAGGAGTTCGCTCTGGATACTGGTACACACATTGCAATGGGAATCGCTTTAGGCGGCCTTGCAACATTAGACCCCACTGTATCTGCGAATACAGCCACAATGGATGCTGTAATGATTGGCGTAATGGCCGGGTCATTAGCACCTGATTTAGACACTGTTTTAAAGTTGCGAAACAATGCACAGTATATCCGCAATCACCGTGGAATTACACATTCTATTCCGGCTGTTATTTTATGGCCTTTGCTTATCGTGCTCATTCTTTCGCTTCTGCTGCCAGGAGCTAACTTGCTGCATCTCTGGATGTGGACCTTTGCAGGCGTCATTATTCACGTTTTTGTTGATATCTTTAACGCTTATGGCACGCAAGCTTTACGGCCTTTCACAAATAAATGGATTGCGCTTGGCGTAATCAACACGTTTGATTACGTGATTTTCTCAGCTCACGTACTTGCGATTTTAATCTGGTTTATTGGAGCAGAACCAGGACCAACATTTATTACGCTGTATGTGTTATTGGCATTTTACTATGGATTGCGCTTTTATATGCGCCACCAAATTGCCAAGAAGCTTCGAAAACAGTTTCCTGATGTTATCAAGCTCAATATCTCTCCTACGCTGCGTTTCACTCACTGGCACTTAGCTGTGACGACCGAAAAGTATTTTCATGTAGGAAGAGCAATCGGAGAAGAAATTTTTATTTATGATACGTTTGATAAAGTTCCAATTCCCGAATCAGCCGTAATTGAAGTAGCGAAAAAAGATGAAAATTTATCTGCTTTTCTTTCATTTTCACCTATTTATAGATGGGAACTGGATGAATATAACGACCACATTGAAGTGCGCTTTATTGATTTACGCTACCGCAGCAAGGACTACTATCCATTTGTAGCCGTAGTTCAGCTTGATTACGATTTAAATATCATTTGTTCGTACACAGGTTGGATTTTCAGTGAGAAAAAATTGCGTAAAAAGCTTGATTATCTCCCGCACTAATCATAACAAGAACAAATATGAAACCCAAAAACGAACCGTCTGCTCAAGACGGTTCGTTTTTATTTAATGTTTTAAATAGTCATCGTTATTTAATAAATGCTGATATTTAGGGTTTTTAACCGCGATTTCATGAAGTTTGTCTCCGTAGCTGTTGATATACATCGTAACAACCTTTTCCGTCGCTTCTTTCCCTTTATAATCATATCCGGCTTTTGCGTAAGATGACTCAAAATCTTCCCAGAAAAGCTCGACCCACGTGCGTGCTTGAGCATATGAGAGCGAACTGTTTTTATTTAAGAGCTGATTCGTTAATCTTTCAAATATATCGTTCATAAGAACACCTCGATTACCAAAATTCTTTATGAGTATGTTTGCACTTTTAACTTACACTATAAATGCGGAGTTATTCACTCCCTCATGTACTATATCATAACCGCAACGCTTTCTGTTGTAAAAGGAGAGGTATCGATGCGCAATAAAGCAAAAGATTTTACAAACCAACATCATACTAAGCTTGAAGGCGAACCTCGAGCAAAAGCTGAGTACGCTTCAAAACGTGCAAATGGAACGATTAACACGCATCCTCAAGAACGTATGCATGCTTCTAATGAGCGCGAAGAATAACCGCTTGCTTTACGTTTAAAAATAGAGTGAATATAGAAATCAAACAAGCAGCACACTTCGTGCTGCTTGTTCATCCCTTTATTTTTTCAACATGGAAATAGGCAGTGCCTCTTCGTTTTGCGGTGAGCCAAGCCTAAATCCCCACGCAAAAACTCCGTTCATATAATCAATTTTAAAATATGAACCCGGATCTCCTTGAATTTCATATACTTCCCCTGCTTTAAACGTTTCGGGATCCAATAAATATGACCTAGCCATTGTTACTTTTCTTTCTAATACTGCATACTCATTGACCATGCCAAGCTGTTCAGCTTTTCGTGCTTTTTCTTGAAGAGACCCAATTTCTTGTTGAAGTTCATACGTCGTCATATCGCTGTAACGTTTTTCAGACATGCTGTTTTCCCCCTTGTTTGCTTTCATTTTATTATAACAAAAGGTATAACTAAAGGGAGACTATGAAAAGGGAGTTTTGGGAATGAAAACAGTGCTAATCACGGGCGGCGCGACGGGTCTTGGAAAAGAACTCGCTAAATTTTACGCAAAAGACTACAACGTCATTCTAGCTGGACGCAATCACCATAAATTAAAAGAGGCGCAGCATGAGCTAGGAGACAACGTATATACGATGTCTGTAGATATTACAAAATATGAAGAAGTAGGAAAATCTGTAGAAAAACTGCTGATGAACCATTCAGTAGATATCCTTATCAACAATGCAGGCATTGGACATTTTGGTCCTTTGACCGATTATACAAAACAAGCCATTGATGAAGTCATCGATACAAATGTAAAAGGAACTATTTTTTTAACACAAGCGCTTATGCCTCATCTCTTGACGAGACCTGAACCTAAAGTTATGAATATCATTTCAACTGCAGGACTTCGCGGGAAAGCTAATGAAAGCGTCTATGTAGCAAGTAAGTTTGGCGTAAGGGGATTTACAGAAAGTTTAAAAGTGGAGTATCAAGATACCAACCTTCATGTGATTGCAGCTTACATGGGAGGCATGAATACTCCTTTTTGGGATCATAACAATCACATTAAAGATAAAAGCCGATTGCGCTCGGCTTCCGAAATTGCTGAGATTATTTATAAACAGCAGAATGACTTGGAAGATATTTTGTTTTAAAAAGATTGAAACATAACTGTATCAATCTAATCTAAAGATAAACACCTTGTATAAATGATCTTATAGGAATTGCTTATGACACGGCGGTTGATTTCCGTGCAGGACTTCGCTTTCCGCAGGAGTCTTCGTCTTGCCCTCCAATCAACCGCTAGAAGCAGCTAAATACATGAAGTTTACGTTTACCATCACAATAAAAAATCCGAACGAGTTGGATTCTCCATCAAGAATCTCGATTCATCGTTCGGATTTCTCTTCAACTAACATACTTTTGTCCCGCCTTTATTCCTCTTCAATGGAATCTAGAAATGATTGAATTTGGTCAATAGAGAATCCTTTTCTATAAAGAGCCTGCTTCATTTTTTGCTGATATTCCCAGCCTTCATACTTTGAAAAACGACGATGAGCTTTCATTCCTTGGTATTGCAGAGCTTCCCATGCCTCATCGCTTTCTTTTTCTGTATTGGTGCGCTGAAATGCTTCTTGAATAATAGAAAATGAATAGCCCTTCACTGCCAATGCTTGTTCCATTTTTTGTTTCATCATTACTTGAGATAATTTTTTATATTTTCCTTTTAACTTTTCAATTAATTTCACAGCAGTTTGAATTTGCTGTTCTTCGGGGTATTCACATAAACTAAGGGTAATAATGGAATCAGAAATTCCCTTTTCTTTTAATTCTCTTTGAATCACATTTGGTCCTTTTGATGTCGTGTTCATTTGAGTTAACACGAATGCTTTTGCAAACTCTTCATCATTTAAATAACGGTGGCTGACTAATTTCTGAATAACTTGTTGAATAATAGTAGAGTTAATTTCTTTTTTCTTTAAATAATCATGTACCTCTTTTTCAGAGCGCATTCGATAAGATAAGTAAGTGATTGCTAAATTATAAGCTTTTTTCTCATCATCTGCGTACTGAATTTCCGTTAATTCAAATTCATCAAGCTCACGACCTTTTTTCAAGTCATATTTTATGAGGACATTTTCGTCAACACCAAAGCCAAACTCTTCACCTTTACCATAATCTAAATACACATTATAACGTTCACCGCTATTCTTTTGCGTTGTGATCTTTGTGACAACAGGCATACACCTTCACCTCATATTTCTTATTAAATTAATGGCTGAAGAACCGCCAAACGTATCATACACATTTTTATTTATCTCAACAAAGGAGGAAGTTCGTATGAAAATTGTTATTGCTGGAGGAACTGGATTCGTAGGTAAAGCTTTAACAAAACATTTTTTAACACAAAAACATTATGTATATATTTTAACACGCAATGCAGATAAAGCTGCAAGAGATCCGAAACTTAAATATGTAGAGTGGATGCAAGAAAACAGCCAACCTGAAGAGCATGTAGAAGGAGCAGACGTTTTTATCAATTTAGCTGGCGTTTCACTTAACAGCGGCCGCTGGACGGACGAGCGCAAAAAAGCCATTGTGGAAAGTCGCCTTTCTTCTACTCAAGAAATCCTTCGTATTATGGCTGCCTTACCCGAAAAACCGTCCCTGTATGTAAATGCAAGTGCGGTTGGTTATTACGGGACATCGACTACAGAAACGTTCACAGAAGCTTCTCCATCCATCGGCACAGACTTTTTAGCTGAAACGGTAAAAAAATGGGAAAATGAAGCGCTAAAAGCGATGGAACTCAATATTCGTACTGTTTTAACAAGGTTCGGCGTTATATTAGGCAAAGATGGCGGGGCACTCCCTTCTACCGCCCTTCCTTATAAATTATTTGCAGGAGGGACAGTTGGTTCGGGAGAGCAGTGGATGTCTTGGGTGCATCTTCAAGACGTCGTCAAAATTATTGATTATTGTATTCATACCGAACAAATAGAAGGACCTGTTAATGTAACTGCCCCAAACCCCGTTCAAATGAAAGAGTTTGGAAAGACGATTGGAAAAGTGTTAAATCGTCCTCACTGGATGCCCGTACCTAGCTTTGGCCTTCAGCTGCTGATGGGAGAAATGAGTATGATTATTTTGAAAGGACAGCGTGTTTTACCTGAAAAATTGATTCAACAGAATTACATTTTTACATATACTGTATTAGAAGATGCATTGCGAGATTTACTCTAGTTATTTTCTGATATTTACCTAAAACAGGTGACTAAGCTGCCGATAGATAGGAGCATCCTTTATGAAAACCATTCTCTTGAAAAATGCAACGCTCTATCCTATTACGTCAAAACCTATTTATAATAATGATGTGCTCATTCAAGATGGAAAAATTGTTTTGATTGGGCCAAACTTGCAGCCTCCTCTTCAAGTAGAAGTCATTGACTGCAAACAGCGCTATTTATTCCCTGGATTTATTGATGTTCATACACATCTAGGACTATATGATGAAGGAACCGGCTGGGCCGGAAATGATGCTAACGAAACAATCGAGCCTATGACTCCCCATATCCGAGCTTTTGACAGCGTACATCCTTTAGATCCTGGGTTTAAAGATGCCATTGAAGCGGGTATTACGTCTGTACACATTATGCCTGGAAGTGCAAATGTGATCGGAGGCACAACATCCGTTATTAAAACAGCCGGAACAAGTATTTCTCAAATGTTGATTCAAGAGACAGCTGGACTTAAGATTGCGCTAGGAGAAAATCCAAAACGAATCCACAGCCATGGCAATAAAGAATCCATTACACGAATGGGTATTATGGGGATGCTGAGAGAAGCCTTTTATCATGCAAAAAGCAGTGACAATAAAGATGATTTGCGAATTAAACCACTCATTCAAGCGCTGAATAGAGAGATTCCCGTTCGAATTCATGCTCACCGAGCCGATGATATTCTATCAGCTCTGCGCTTAGCAGATGAATTTAATTTAGACGTTCGTATTGAACACTGTACAGAAGGTCACTTAATTGCTAAAGAGCTAGGTGGAAGAAACTTAAAAGTAAGCGTGGGACCAACTTTAACACGGCGCTCAAAGGTTGAACTGAAGAATAAAACGTGGAAAACCTATCAAGCTCTCTGCAATGAAGGAGTAGAAGTTTCCATTACAACAGACCACCCTTATACGCCCATTCAGTACTTAAATATTTGTGCATCCATTGCCGTACGTGAAGGGCTCGAAGAACAAAAAGCATTAGAAGGCATCACGATTGCTGCTGCTCGAAATCTTCGTATTGATCAGCGAATCGGCAGTATCGAAGCAGGAAAAGACGCTGATTTGGTGCTATGGAGCCATCATCCTTTTCACTACTTAGCAAAGCCTATTTTCACCATGATAAATGGTAAAATATTATTTAAAAAAAATTAACATTTTACCTATTTTCTTTTTTAATTTTTTTTAGTATGATACGTTTAGAAGCATGTGAATTTCACAAAAGCATAAACATCACACGTTGACTTTTTATGTTTGTTGACTTGTAATGGGAAGGCAAATGGTGCGCCACCAGGTAACTGGTTCTAGTGGGTTCGATTCCCACCCCGAAATTTTTTTAATTATTAAAAAATTTCGAGGGTGGGGACTTGATTGGAGTCTGTATATACCCTCGATCAGGAGGGAAAAGTTATGTTAAAAAAACGTGACCTAAATGACTGTCAATCTCTATACGAACTCATGGTACATCCTGATGTCTTCCCTTTTGTTCGTCATAAAGCCCATTCCTATGAAGAATTTTTATTTGTGACTAAACAAACGATGGAAGCAGAAGATCATGGAGAAATTATTTCTCGCACGATTTTAGACGAATGGGGTAACCCTATCGGCACCATTAATTTATTTGATGTACAGGACCAAGCTGGCTTTTTAGGCACTTGGCTTGGCAAACCGTTTCATGGAAAAGGATATAATCAAATTGCAAAAGAAGCGTTCTTTAATGAACTGTTCTTTGAGTTAAATATAGAACGAATTTTTATGCGAATTCGCAAAATTAATATTAGGTCTATTAAGGCTGCAGAAAAACTGCCTTATGCAGTACTTGCGAATGAAACACACAAAGCTTTATACGATGAAATTAATCAACATGAAGACGTATATGATTTATACGAAATTCCAAAAGACTTGTATACATTATACTACTTGCGTCACGAACAAGACGTTCAAGAAGATCACCAGCTTAAAGAAGCGTAAGAGTCTCTCCGTGTAACGGAGAGCTTTTTTTTATGATTAAAAACGAGAGATTCTGGAAAAAATAAGTAGCATGATCGAAAAACGTTAATTGGAGGTTTTTTTATGTCTGAAAAAAAACGAAAAGAAAACGCAAAAAATACGTTAAGTAGCGCTCAAGAAATCTATTACGGCCGCGAGTTTAAAAAAGCAGACCGTGCAGGCGGCTACACGAAAAAATAAGTGAGGCAAAACATCTCTATCCAACGCTTGATCATCTCAACGTCCTTTCTGTACAGTTTGTATCGGAAGGACGTTTTTATATTATGTAGACATAATAATACGAAGATTTTATAGATGTTATTGAAGTTTTTTTACAACTCTACTATATCCACAAAGTTTACCCACAATTATGTGGATAATGTGTATAACTTTACTGAATATGCATATTACCGCTTTCACAACTTGAAATAACAGTGGGTAATTTTTATGTAAATTTTCTGAAAAAATGTGAATAGTGTGGATAAAGTTGTGAATATCCTATATAATTCAGCAGTTAACTTCTTGTTAACCTGTGGATATCTTCTTTAGTACTTTCATTGATTTTAGTACCATTAAGGCTTTCGATATATTATAAGTATAATAATAAAAAGTAGGGGAAACTTCCCCTACTTTTTTATGATTGGAAACAATATATCCACACTTGTTCCTTTATCTAACTGACTAGAAAACGTCATCTGAGCGTGATGAGCTTTAATAATCCGATAGCTGACCATCAGTCCTAAACCTGTACCTTTTTCTTTTGTACTATAAAAAGGCTCACCTATCTTCGCTAACCGTTCAGGAGGAATACCTTGTCCTTCATCAGCAAGCTGCAGCCAAAGGTGGTTTTCTTTTACTTTAATCGTAATATGAATAGCTCCTCCTTCAGGCATTGCTTCGATAGAATTTTTAATAATATTAATGAATACTTGTTTTAACTGATTTTTATCTCCATACACCTTTGGTAACTGGTCGTCTCTTTCAAATATGAAAGCTACTTCCTTTTCTACTGCTTCAGGTTCAAGAAGTGAGCACACTTCTTGAACAAGCGCTTGCATATTCAAAGATTCAACCTTCATTACCTGAGGTTTTCCTAACATCAAAAATTCTTCTACGATTCCATTCATTCGTTCTAATTCAGTTTCCATGATATCTATATACAAAGCATCTTTAGGATGTTGTTCTTTTAATAAGTGAACAAAACCTTTTAAAGAAGTTAAAGGATTTTTGATTTCATGAGCCACTCCAGCTGCAAGTTCTCCTACCACGGCTAGCTTCTCAGAAGTTCTAAGCTTCTCTTCTGCCTTTTTACGCTCCGTAATATCCGTCGATACACACAGCATTTGAATCACTTCCTGTTTTTCATTCATGATAGGAAGTTTTGCTGTTTCGACCCAGCGCCGGTTTCCTTTCGAATCTTTAAACTGTTCTTCTAATACCATTCCTTTTTGGGTACAGTTTGAAAACGCCCCTTTATATAAAAGATCTGATTGAAGGTTGAACTGATATTTATCAATTGATTGTCCAATTAAGTCATCAGATTTTTCACCTAAGAGCATTGCAAAAGATTCATTAACGAGAATGAATTCCCTTTTTTGATTGATAGCATAAATATAGCTTGGATTAATGTCAATAACTTGTCTTAAAAACGTTTTTTGTTCCTGCAGCTGATTTTCTTTTTGCTGTAAATTCGCTTTAGAATGGCGTATATAGCTAATCATTTCATTAAACTGTTTAGATAAAATACCGATTTCGCCCCGCTCAATTTCTCGTTCCGGAATTTTTTGATTAAAATTCCCGCGCGCTACTTGTCCCGCCAATTCATATAGTTTATGAATTGGATTCACAATTTGCCTTGCATATAACGCAGTAAAAAAAGAAAGCAGTAAAATCGTAACGCCTGAAACGATCCAAAGCGTTTTTTCAAACATTTCATAAGGCCTGTAAATTTCTTCAACGGGTAATTCAGCGACAATTCCCCAATCCAAAACAGGAATATATTCGAAAGACGCAAAGAAATACTTACCTTCGGTGTTCACAACGCGCTGATATCCTGATTTATGATTCATCGTTTTCTGAACGATTTCGTTTTTCTTAGCATTTTCACCGATTCTCTGTTTCTCTGGGTGGGAAATAATTCTACCATTGCGGTCTACAATAAATGTATAGCCGTTCTCTCCTATATCGAACGTTTGAAAGATGGATTGAAAACTTTTATTTTCTTCAATTCGCAGCGCTAAATTTACGACCTTTTTTACATTTTGCTGCCCATCCAAAATAGGAATCGCCATCACCACAATGTAGTGCTTTGTATCTGCTGAAACAACATCGCTTAAATATATTTTTTTGGTTCGCAGCGCTTCTTGAAAATATTTTCTTTTACTTAAGTTCACATGTTTCATATTTTTTAAATCATTCGGGTAATAATGCTCAACATACCCTTTTACATTAAAAATGGTTCCGCTATCGATATACGGTGAAATATTAACTATTTTCTGCAATTCTTTGTCTATTTCTTGTTCATCATCCGATAAAAAAATAGGATCTTGCTGTACCTCGTCGCCTAGGCTCCAAATATCTTTAATGACGACGTTAATTTGCTCTTTCATTCTCTTGACGGTTTTATCAGTTACCTGCCGATATTGATCTTGAGAAATATTAGGCAGCATCACTCTTGAAACAATAAACATTAGCGTCAGTACGGTACAAATAAGAAGCACATTAATCGTGAAGATTTTCCAAAACGTATGAGATTTAAACCATTTCATGTTTGTTCACCTTAATCTAATGAAGTCTACCTCCATTGTACTGCAAAATGAAAACTTTTCCATATAAATGACGGAATTCCATCTTTAGACACAGAAGAAAAGCAATTTGTTCTACATTCCTATCAGAAAACTACGAGCTTTCTCACTGTGTTTTCTGTTAGAACAAATTTTTAGTTTTCTTCTATAAACTTTGCTTCCTGCATTTTATTCATGCAGGAGAAATCAATTATTTATTCTCCACTAAAAAGACCTCATCACGGAGTAATGAGGTCAGAAATTTACTATATTCTTTTATAAAAAATCATGTTTGTTCCCTGCTGATTTTCTAGCCTTTAAAGATTTATTTTCTTTTTCCTTCTAGTCCAGTAAAAAATAAATAAGAGAATAAACCAAACGGGCGTCAACAATAAGGCTGGGCGCGTCGCGTCAGAAAACAGCATAATAACAAGAATCACCGCAAACAAAGCTAACACAACATAGTTTATGAATGGTGTTAACGGTGCTTTGAATGCTGATGCTGCATGCAGCTGCGGACGCGTCTTTTTATACCTTAGATGGCAAATGAGAATGATACTCCACACCCAAATAAAACAAATAGCGCTAATGGTCGTGACGATGCCGAAAGCTTGGTCTGGTATAAGCTTGCTTAAAAGAGCTCCCGCTGAGATGACCAGAGTAGATACAAACAATCCGTTGCTTGGTACGTGGTTTTTGTTCAGTTTTGCAAACTTAGATGGCCCTTGGTCATTTTTACTTAAATTATATAAGATACGGCTTGTTGAAAACATTCCGCTATTACAGGCAGAAGCGGCTGAAGTTAGTACAACAAAATTAATAATTCCAGCAGCAAGCGGAATTCCGACTAAACTAAAGGTTTTAACAAATGGGCTTTCTGCTGCATTTAATTCCATCCACGGGTTAATAAACAACAGAACGATAAGCGCTCCAACATAGAAAAATAAGATTCGCAGCGGAATTTTATTAATGGCCGATGGAATATTTTTTTGGGGGTTTGATGTTTCTGCTGCCGATACCCCTACCAATTCAACCCCGACGTATGCAAATATAACCATTTGGAATGAAAGTAAGAAACCTGAAACCCCATTTGGAAACAGCCCTCCATGATTCCAAAGGTTTTGAACAGTAACAGATCCCGCATCTGTTTTAAATCCCATTACCAGCAAAATAACGCCAATAATAATTAATGCAAGAATCGTAATAACCTTTATTAAAGCAAACCAAAACTCTAATTCTCCAAATAATTTTACGGTTAATAAGTTAAGACCTAATAAAATGATTACACAAATAAGTGCCGGAATCCACTGAGGAATATTGAACCAATATTTCACATATACGCCAACTGCAATCACATCAGCCATAGCTGTCATAATCCAGCAAAACCAGTAGGTCCATCCCGTTACAAATGACGCCCATGGTCCAAGATACTCTTCAGCAATATCAGTTAACGATTGATAACCTGCTTTAGACAGCAGTAGTTCTCCTAGCGCTCTCATCACAAAAAAAAGCGCAATACCAACAATTAAATAAGCAAAGATGATAGAGGGACCTGCAAGCTGTATTGCTTTACCAGAACCTAAAAACAAGCCCGTACCAATGGTTCCCCCAATCGCAATTAGCTGAACATGACGATTGGATAAATCCCTCTTTAATTCTCGTTGTTCCAACTCTAACTCCTCCTAACAATAAAACCTTTGATGCGATCGTGCGGACTACAAATAAAGTCCAATAAAAAAAGAGATTGGATGCGCTCCAATCTCATGGTCATAAGAATAACAAATATTAAGGTACATGCTACCAATTAGTAACATGCCAAATAAATATCCGGTACTCTTCTGTCCTTTTGCCTGAGATTGTGAACCCTTCGGCGTCGCGAAACTATCGCGATCTCTCCAGAAGCTGCTCCTGCTATAGTGTGATCCATAGCAATCATAGCTTTCTACGTATTAAATTTTTCAATCAATAGAATGACTGTCGAATAGTTGTTTATTCTAATACCAGTTGGATACTTTGTCAACAGGAAAGATTACTTTCATTTATTTACCTTCTTCGAAAAAAGGTAATCGAACATTTTCAATCGTCAACTTAGTATTCTTTTCCTCACGCTACCTGAGTCCTTGCGCGAACCTGAACACATTAAACGGATCGTACTTTTTGTTCACTCTTTCTAATCTCTCTGCGTTGTCTCCAAAATACTCATGCTCGTAGTTTCTAAGGTTACTGATAGGGAAATTCACATAGGAGCCTATCGTAATACTTTTAATATATTCAAATCGCTTGCGAAGCCAATCTCTGTTTGCTCTTGCAAATGCATCTTCTGTCCATACAGACTGAAACCCCATAATATATCTGGCGTTTCTGTAGAAAAAAGCCGTTTCACTTTTACCAACACTGCGGATTTCTCCTCCTAGTGCATAAAAAGAAATCGCGGCATAAACGGACCCTTCTGCCGGACGCTGTATGAGATCTGTAAGATTTTCAAGCTCACCACGTGAATAGCTTCTGTGCACAAATCTTCCCGTTGACTTAAATTTTTCAGACTGAGGATAGGTTGCCTCTATTTTTTTTACCGCTTCAAGAAAAGATAATGATTCCAGCTCTACTCGAAACCCTTCTACATTCTGCAAAAGGCTGTAAAATCTCCCGAGCTCTTTCTGGGGAGCCGTAAAAGAAGCCGTTTGCAAATATGCCTAACCCTTCTACTTCTGCATTATAAAATGCTTGCAACTAGCGTCATACGTTTGTCCAGTTCAGGCAGCCAGTTTTGCCATATATTCATCACTTGTGTCTGCTTTGCCTTCGTAGTACCTACATAAAAGAAGCGAACGAGCGTAACAGAGCTGTTCGTTGGCTTTGGAAGCTGAAACGTCATGCTTATTACAACGCCAAAGTTACCGCCACCGGCACCGCGGCATGCCCAAAAAAGATCAGCGTTACACGATTTGTTTGCTTTGATGAGCTTTCCTTCATAATTGACTAACTCTAGCTCTATCAAGCTGTCACAGCCTAATCCATAAAGCCTGCTCGAAAGTCCCCAGCCTCCACCAAGCGTAAAGCCAGATACTCCAACAGTCGGACATGTTCCTCCTGGAAACACATATCCGTTCGAACCGATGAAATCATACACTTCCGTATTTTTCGCTCCTGCTTCCATCTTTAAAATGTTCCGTTTTTTATCTAGTTTCAACGTATTTAACCGACTAATATCAATGACTAACACACAGTCACCCGTAGAATAGCCTTCGTAATGATGACCGCCAGATCGAATGCGAATCTCAACACGATGCTTGTGCGCCCAGTGGATCGCATTCACAACATCCTGTTTTTTTCACAGTACACAATCACAAGCGGAAATTTACTAACAGCGCGATTCCATTCCTGACGAGCCTCCTCATAAAGGGGGTCTTTTGGCGTTATCACTTCTCCCGTAAGTCCTTTTAAAAACATTGAGTCCATCTGACCTCTGCTCCTTTATACATACTTTTTAGTAGTTTTATTACTATAGTATTATCGATGTGGTTAAAGGTTTGGGTTTTGGGATAGAGTTTGCGTTTATTATTTGTATAAAAGACGTCATTATAGTTTTTCTTAAAGGCATTAACCCTCTTATGTAATCTCTCTTTAGCGATGTAACACTTTCCAAGACTAGACTTTATGAGAATTTCATCTCAATATACTAAGATATTTTTTACACTAAAAGAACAGATGTGGAATTTTAACAACTTTCTCCATTAATAAGAGTACAGCTCAAAGAAAAAAGAGCAGAATCAAATCTGCCCTTTACTCTTTTTCTATTCATTTCTTTAACGTCAAACTCACCACATTCTCCACATGCGCCGTATGAGGGAACATATCAACAGGCTGAATGTAATCAACATGATAAGCCTTCGACAGTTGCTGCACATCTTTGGCTAATGTGGATGGATTACAAGAAACGTAAACCACTTTCTTTGGCTTCACTTGTAAAATCGTTTTTAGAAGCTTGTCATCACAGCCTGTTCGCGGCGGATCAACGACGATAACGTCTGGCTTCCAGCCTTCTTTTACCCACTGCGGCATCCATTTCTCAGCCGGACCCGTTACGTACGTAGCATGCTCAAACCCATGATCTTGGGCATTTTTTCTTGCGTCTGCAATCGATTCTTCAATCGTATCCATTCCGCGAATTTCTTTGGCATCTTTAGCAAGCCATAAGCCAATTGTCCCTACTCCGCAGTAAGCATCTACAATTTTTTCACTGCCTGTTAGCGCAGCTGCTTTTTTTACTTCGTCGTATAGCTTCACGGTTTGAAGAGGATTCAACTGGAAGAATGCACGCGCTGAAAGTTCGAACGAGATATCTCCTAACGTTTCTTGAATCACCGACTTTCCAGCAAGTGTAAACGTTTCGTCTCCAAAAATAAGCGATGTTTTTTGACCGTTTACGTTTTGTACGAGTGATTTCACTTCCGGTAGGCGGCGCTGAATTTCTTTAATCAGCAGCTCTTTTTTCGGAATTTCTTGTTTAGCCGTAATCAAGACAATTTGCACTTCACCCGTTTCAAATCCTACTCGAGATACGATGGTACGTACAATACCACGGCGTTTGCGTTCATTGTAGATAGGAATTTGAAGATCTTGTAAAATTCGTTTTATTTCTTTTGTCACATGATTCGTGGCTCCATGCTGAATAGGACAGTTTTCAATGTCAATCAGTCGATGAGAGTTCAGTCCATACAAACCAGCGATGACTTTTTGTTTATCCATACCTACTTGGAATTGTGATTTATTACGATAGCCCCAAGGATTTTCCATGCCAATTGTTTGGCGTGTTTTTCCCTCTACTTTTTTTAATGAACTGTGACGTTCGAACGCTTGCAGAACAATATCACGCTTAGATTCTAGCTGACCTTCATAGGATAAGTGCTGAAGCTGACAGCCTCCGCACTGTTCATAAATAGGACAGGGCGCATCTACGCGATGAGGAGATTTTTTGCGAATTCGCTTGATTTTCCCTTCCGCAAACTTATGCTGGACATTTGTTGCTTCTACAACCACTTCTTCATTTGGTAATGCTCCCGGCACGAAGACGACTTGGCGCTTAAAATATCCTACGCCTTCTCCATTAATACCGAGTCTTTTTATCGTCAACGGAAACGTTTGTCCTTTTTGAACTTTCATTTCAGTTTTTGGTTTATTCATGAGACCAACTCCGATTAGTTTAAATTCTTTATATAGTTATTAACGGTCTTTATCTGCTAAAAACCTAGTAGACCGTATCGCTTTAAAAAAGACATCAACGCATATTATAACACTTCAACAGCAAAAAACCGACAGGAGAAACATTCCCATCGGTTTTTATCTTTATTTCGTTTTAGAAGGACTTTTCTTCATTTGTTTGCGTTCGTTCATTAAATCATCAATACTTTTAAATGTATAGCCCTGCTTTTTCAAATCCACAATCGCTTGATCTAACGCATCTGCGTTATCCTTTGAAACGGTATGCAAAAGCATGATCGCACCTGGATGTATTTGAGCCATCATATTGTCGTATGAGTAGCGCCAGCCTTTTTGTTCATTCACTTTCCAGTCAACGAATGCAAGTGACCAAAATACATTCGTATAGCCCTCTTGCTTTGAAAGAGCTAGCGTTCGTTCACTAAATACCCCTCTAGGTGAGCGAAGGTATTTCATTTCATCACGACCAGTAATATTCTTGTATTCATCTTTTACTTTTTGCAATTCCTCTTTAAAACGTGCGTCATCCACTTGAGTTAAGTCAGGGTGATGCCATGAATGATTCCCGACAATATGCCCTTCTTTTACCATTCGTTTAATAAGCTTAGGCTCTTCTCTTAAATAGTGTCCTGTTACAAAGAATGTGGCAGGAACCTTTCTTTTTTTGAGCACGTCTAATACCTGCGGTGTATAACCATTTTCATAACCATTATCAAACGTTAAGTAAATATTTTTTTTATTTGTATCTCCGAGGTAAAAAGCATCATACTTAGCAAGAATTTGTTCATAAGCTGTACCTGCGGATGCGGGCTTGTGATTTTTACTTTTTTGAAATCCCCAGCTGATCGGATTGTTTGGATACATTTGTGCTTCAACAGATGCTATGCCTATTGACATCACGAATAAAAAAACGAGAAAAAAGGTGAACCGGCGCATAAGAAGCTCCTTTCGGAAGTCATTTTACGCTTAGTATCCACTCAATTTTCTCGTTCATGAACGTTACTTTTTACCATACGCTTTTGATGTATGTTTATTTAAATACCGGTTCTTTAAATTGCTCAAGCTTTTCAAATGAAGACTTATCTACATCTGCATGCAAGCTGTTTCCATGTGAATCCATCGTCACTACAGCTGTAAAGCCTTCTACTTTTAAATGCCACATTGCTTCAGGAATACCAAACTGCATCAAATCAACGCCTTCTACGCTCTTGATACAATCAGCATAGTACTGTGCAGCTCCTCCGATCGCATTTAAGTATACACCGCCATGCTCTTGAAGAGCAGCAAGCGTTTTAGGACCCATACCGCCTTTACCGATAACCGCGCGGATACCAAATTTCTTCATAATATCCCCTTGGTAAGGTTCTTCACGGATACTTGTTGTTGGTCCTGCAGCGGTTACGTGCCATTTTTCGTCTTCGTCCTTTAACATAACCGGACCACAGTGATAAATGATTTGTCCATTTAAATTAATTGGTGCATCGTGATCTGTTAAATGTTTATGGATAGCGTCGCGTCCTGTATACATCATACCGTTGATGCGCACCACGTCGCCAACTTTTAATTCACGAATTTGCTCTTCTGTAATAGGTGCTTGTAATACAACTTCTTTTGTTTCATCCGCATTTTGCTTCTCTTCGGCGCCTGCATTTTTATTAAAATCTACTTCTTCGCCTTCTTGATACAGCCACTCTTGAACACTTCCTGTATCGGCGTTGATTTTAATACCTAAGCGGCGGTAAGCCCAGCAATTATACGCAACTGACACATAGAAGCTAGCAGGAATACGATTGATTACGCCGACTTTACAGCCAAGTAATGTCGTTTCTCCGCCAAAACCCATCGTGCCGATTCCTAACTTATTAGCATTTTCCATTACATACTCTTCTAATTCTTTCAGCTGAGCATTTGGATTTGCGTCATCTAAGTTTCGGAACAGCTGCTCTTTTGCTAATTCATAGCCTGTTGTACGGTCGCCACCGATTCCAACACCAATGACGCCGGCACTACAGCCTTGACCTTGTGCTTGATACACAGAGTGCATCACACATTTACGAATGCCGTCTAAATCACGGCCAGCTCTACCTAAACCTTCTACTTCACAAGGCAGGCTGTACTGAATGTTTTTATTTTCACAGCCGCCGCCTTTTAGAATAAGACGCGCATCAATATAGTCATTTTCCCACTGCTCAAACTTAATAACCGGCGTGCCGCCGCCTAAATTATTACCGCTGTTTTCTCCCGTTAACGAATCTACGGAGTTAGGGCGAAGCTTTCCGTGCTTTGTTGCTTCTTCAATTGCCCAATAAATCGCTTCTTTAATTTGAAGCTGATTCACTCCTACAGGGGTTTTAATTTTAAATGTTGGCATACCCGTATCTTGACAAATTGGCGATAAATTATCATCCGCCATCTTAATATTATTGGTAATGGTCGCTAAAGACATTGCTGCACGCGTTCCTGCATTTTCACGCGCTTTTGCCTTTGCGATAGCACGTCGAACGTCTTTTGGCAATTTTGTAGATGTTTCAACAATTAAATCGTACATGCTTTGTTTTAAAGCTTCAATCATCACTTAATTCCTCCCATATCCCGCTAATGTATGTATTTATCTATCTGTCGTACAACTTTCAAAATTTATTATACTCCTTCAAAAATTGTTTCGAAAGACCTTTATAGGAGGATTTCCACTTCAAGCAAAAAAGCGCTAGTTTTTCTAGCGCTTTTTTCTTTGTTCATTCTTTATCTTTTTTAAACTGCTCACATTTTGCTTCGAGGTCATCAATCATCGTAATCAAACGGTCAATGTCTTCTAGGTCTGTGTTTTCAGGCTCCATAGAGTCTAATACGTGTACAAACATATTTAAACGATCTTTTAAATAACGTACTTGTGAATCTTTATCTCGAACGGCGTTTCCCATTTTAAACCCTCCTGATATAGCTTTTCATTCGTATTTCCTTATATCCTAACGAATACTTTCATATTTGACAACTAAAAGCAATAAAATCCATAATAGTCACTGGTGTCCGTTTTGAATGAGACGTATAATTTAGTCTAGCAGGACGGACCGTGAGATGTTTTCATCATCATTTCACTTTACGGAAAAATAAAAGGAGTTTTTTTATGGCCACTTTACAACGAATTACCCCGGAGTTCGATCCGTGGGAAGCGTATTTAGATATGAAACAATATGGCAAACCGACGCTTACAAACGTTGAATTTACCACAACGACGCTTTGTAATATGCGATGTGAGCACTGCGCAGTTGGATATACGCTGCAGCCAAAAGACCCAAACGCACTGCCGCTTGATTTAATTTTAAAACGTCTCGATGAAATCCCAACTCTTCGAGCTTTAAGCATTACGGGCGGAGAGCCGATGATGTCTCTATCTTCTGTGAAAAATTATGTGGTGCCTTTATTAAAGTATGCACATGAACGAGGTGTCCGTACACAGATTAATTCAAATTTAACATTAGATCTTGCACGTTACGAACAAATCATTCCTTATTTAGATGTTTTACATATTTCTCACAACTGGGGAACGATGGACGATTTTGTGGAAGCTGGCTTTGCAATGATGGAGCGAAAGCCTACTTATGAGCAGCGCGCCAAATATTTTGACCGTATGATTGAAAACAGCCGCGCGCTTGTAAAAGCGGGTGTAACCGTATCAGCTGAAACGATGTTAAATAAACGTACGCTTCCTCACATGGAAAAGATTCATCGTCAAATTGTTGATGAAATGCTTTGTCAGCGTCACGAAGTACACCCTATGTATCCAAGTGACTTTGCTAGCACTCTAGAAACGTTATCTCTTCCTGAAATGCGTAAAGCTATTCATCACCTTCTTGATATTCGAGATAAAAATGTGTGGATGCTATTCGGCACGCTGCCGTTTTATGCATGCAGTAATAATGAGGAAGACTTATCGCTTTTACAGCGCTTGTATAGCAGTAAAAATGTAACCGTTCGAAACGATCCAGACGGGCGCTCTCGCCTAAATGTAAATATTTTCGACGGAGATATTATCGTAACGGATTTTGGTGATACGCCTCCTCTTGGCAACATTCAAGATACAAAGCTTACAGACGCTTTTGATATGTGGCAGCAAAGCACGATTTCTAAAGAGCTTAGCTGTCATTGTTCAGCAGTGTCTTGTTTAGGACCTAATATTTTGGTAAAAAACAGCTATTATCAAGATACTGATTTTAGCAAACTCCAAGCGAGCATTACAAAATAACAAAAAAGAGATTCCATCGTAGGAATCTCTTTTTTGTTATCTCGGCTGGTCATAAGCCCCAAAGCTTAAGGAAACATAATCTTGTACTGGAATCCATGCTCCAATTCCTTGAGACGTTACATTTCTCACCACAATTGAGCGCTTGCTGCCTTTTACTGTAACATACACTTCTCCATATGTTACTTTTCCCTTTTCACTTACAGCAGGCGTATACGCATACAGATAACCTACTTTTTTAGGAGCTACGTTATAGACCTGGTCTTTTTTCGTTCCGGCACCTACAAACGTTTGAAATGATAAAGTGAGCTTTGTTTTTTTAGCTGCTTCAATTAGCATCATTTGTTTCACATGATCAGGCTGAGGCACTTTTGCTGTTAATCCGCCTTTTACATGACTTTGATTTTCCTGACTGTACATCATTTTGTACTGAGTTTTTCCTGCTCTGTTATCATAATGATTTGTATTGATTCGCTGGTGTTGCCAGTTAACGTTTGTTTCTGTTGATTCGTAATTTAATGGCCACTGTCCTAAAAAGACGGTTGCTCTAAAACCAATTGCCCATGGAGTTTTAGAAATGTTTGATTCATTTAATATACGAATTAAATCAGGGTTTTCAATTTTTACATTTGATGTTTCAATGAGCTCTTTTGTAAACTCACTCGGCTGCAAATATGGCGTATCTTGACTAGCATTTGGATACGTATTTTCTTTTGAAATATTTAAAGCTGAAGAAGGCACGTTGATGGTAGGCTGAGCTGTTTTCGCAATGGCGATCTTCGTTGAACATGAAAATGAAATAATGATGGTAAACACAAATAAAAGCAATTTACGTAACATCTAGAAACTCCTTTCAACATCGTTAATGAATGCAACCATAGTTTTTTCAAACATCTCCTGTTTTATCCTGAATACCAAAAGGGAAATTCTTCTATTCACTTACACAAAAAGAATCCGAACGATTAATCGTTCGGATTCTTCCTTCAACTAAAACAGGTTTGTCCCAGCCTCTTCTTTTTTAAATAAGATAAAAACCAATTCCCATAATAATATAAGCACCTAAAAGAGTTGCACCTTCGAACCAGTTTGTATCTCCGTCATTAGAAATAGCAATAGTTAAAAATACGGCCGTTACCATCGCAATCAACTCAGGCCAAGTAAAGACAAGAGACATTTGGTTTTCGAACATCAGCGAAACTAACACTAATATCGGTGCTACAAACATCGCGACTTGTAAAGTCGATCCAACAGCAATTTCAACAGCTACACCCATGCGGTTTTTAACGGCCATAATAATAGCCGAAGCGTGCTCTGCTGCGTTTCCAACAATCGCTACAATGATGACCCCGATGAACAGCTCACTCCACCCAAAACTTTCCGATACAATTTCGATTGTGCTAACCAAGCTTTCGGATACGTAAGCTACAGCTAACGTAGACAAAAAGAGAACAGTAATCGCTTTCCACATTGACCATTCTGGCTCCTCATGTTCTTCCACTTCTTCACTTTTATGCTGATACACTCCTCGGTGCGTTACCAGCTTAAAAAATAACGCCGCTAAGTACAAGATGATGAGAATAATGGAGATTCCGACACTCAGGGACATGGTCTTCGCTTCGTCCATTTCACTAGCAAACACTTCAGGAATAACAAACGCAACGATAACGGCAAAGATCAATAATCCAGAATTATGTCTTGCATCATAGACATTAAATTCTTGACGCTTAAATTTTAATCCCCCAATGAAGAATGAAAGACCGCCTACAAGAAGAAGATTTCCTAATACAGAACCGGTTAACGATGCAAGCACCACCGCTGTAAGACCTTCTTTTAGAGCAAAAATAGAAATAATTAATTCTACAGCGTTACCAAACGTAGCGTTTAATAGTCCGCCTATTCGAGGACCAGCTACAACAGCTAAACTCTCTGTTGCTCTCCCCATAAAAGCTGCGAGGGCAATGATTGTTAAACAGTAAATAATAAACATAAGAACATCTGACCAGTGCATCATGTGCCCAATAACAGATAGCGGCACCCCAAGAATAACCGCCATAAGAAAAATCCGATTGATCATCGATATGTACACCTACCTTATTCATTTTTTGACAACAAAATCAATCATATCAAATTAATGGAATTTGTATAGACTCACCGTCAATGTTAGTATTTTTAACCTATTTTTATAAATGATAAACCCTTAATTGATTTTTGATTAAGATAGTTAAAAATCAGCCAAACTACCAAGGGTAAAAAGATATAATAAGGAGTGAAAAAATGAGCAATAGCAATAATGATGTGAAAAATCAAATTTTATCCGTACTAGATGACTATACAATTGGAACGTTAGCTACAATTCAAGATGGAAAGCCGTATTCACGCTTTATGATGTTTTTTCATGAAGATCTTGTGCTCTACACCGCCACCAATAAAGATACCCATAAAGTCGAAGAACTAGAAAAAAACCCTTACGTTCATATTTTGTTAGGCTATGATGGGCAAGGTTGGAGTGATCCGTATGTAGAGGTAGAAGCCAAAGTAAATGTAGAAACAAACGAAGAGTTAAAAAAGAAATTTTGGAATAAAAAGTTAAAAGAGTGGATTAAAAGTCCAGATGATCCAAATTATTTGCTTCTTCAGCTGACTCCTGAACGCATCCGCTATTTTGATAAAGCCGGCAGCAAACCGAAGGAAATATGAGATTGAGACGTAGCTAAGTCCATTCCATCTAAAGACGAACAAATGGGAGCAAAGAGCTGAACCGCTTGTAACAACACCATAAAAAATCCGAACGAGTTTGATTCATCGTTCGGAACTTCTTCAGCTAAAATACTTTTGTCCCAACCTCATTTAATTTCGAAGGTTTCTGTCACTTCAATACTGTCAATAACCGACTGTAGCATTGAACAATTTTTTCGTGCTAGCTCAATTGATTTTTCAATTTTGTCTAATGGAAGCTCTTCTCCTGTAATGATATAGTGCAAATGAATTTTTTCGATTCGCCCCGCTTTTTCATCATTTCGCGTCACGCCAGCTTGGATGCATAAATCAGAAAAAGCAATTCTTTTTTTCTCTAGAATCTTTCTTAACACGCCTCCGCTGCAAACAGCAATGGACGATACCATTAGCTGATACGGACGAAAGCCATACTCTTCATCTCCGGCGATATGTAGCTCTCCATAAGGAAGATTTGTTGTAAATCCCGCCTCTTTTTTCATGTTAAATTCCATTTCCTTCACTCCTTTACTTCATTATAAACCGCTTTTTATATAACCAACTACTCTCAATACGGATACTTGTTACACCATCACCATAAAAAGATCCGAACGAATTTGATTCTCCATCAAGAATCTCGATTCATCGTTCGGATCTTCCTTCAGCTAAAATACTTTTGTCTCAGTCTTTTTATGACTCTGTGTTAAATTAATTTTCCTGCGCGAATATCATTTGTCATTCCTTCGTAAGGCGCTTGAGCGATAACTTCCTCATTATTCGCTCCGACATTTTTGATAAATGTAATGTCAGCAAATTCGGGTACAACGTATTTAGGATATGTTTCGTATTTTTCACGGGATTCATGCATTAAATCAAGATGATCATTTTGATAGCACACGGTAATTTCAGGATGTTCATGTACCCATTTTGGGAAGAAAATAATGCCGTGCATCCGTTTTTCATCAGGCATAAAGTTCAAAGATACATCTGTTCCAGTCGGTTCAGTCCACGATACTTTATATACACCTTCTGTTAATTTCACAATATCAACTTTCTGGTCGCGAACCCATCGTCCTGCCACCATTCCGCTATGAATACGGTAATCGATTGTATTTTCGTTTTTGATATAAATTTCATATTCCCATCCGTTTTCGTATGTGTAAATCATATGATTCCCAATAAATTTTTCCATTTTTATATCGCTCCTTTGATTTATAACACTTCGTATATGTCTGACACAACGCGATCTAAGTGTCTCACAGCAGTGCCTAGAAAAACGCAGTTGTGTAAGCGTTTATATTTTGCACTTCCTGTATGACCAATGACACTCGTTGTACCGACATTGATTGTGAATGTCGCTATTTTCTTAAGCACTGTTTATATTCTAGCGATCGCCTTTTAATTGTAAATTAAAACATGTAACTATTTACATATTTTATTCTACTTTCCTTATAAAAAGATGTCAAATTAATAGCACAGCACGTCTACATCCTTGTCAATAAAGCGTTTTCCTTGTACGATTAAACAGTTGGATTGACAAAATATAGATAAAAAGAGGTTGAATGCTGTGAGTGCTACTCATAAACAACGTTTCTGGATTTTAGTTAGCCTTGTCGCCATTTCTGGATTCAGCCAAGGTATGCTGCTGCCTTTAATCGCTATTATTTTTGAGAAAGATGGTCTTTCTTCTACTATAAACGGATTAAACGCAACTGGATTGTATCTAGGTATTTTATTTATTTCTCCTTTCATGGAAGGGCCGCTTCGCAGATACGGATATAAACCAATTATCGCAGCAGGGGGACTTTTAGTTATTGTATCTTTAGCTTTGTTTCCCCTGTGGAAATCTGTTGTTTTTTGGTTTGTGCTCCGTTTATTTATTGGAATAGGAGATCACGCGCTGCACTTTGGTACTCAAACGTGGATTACATCGTCTTCACCTGCTGATAAACGAGGTCGCAACATTTCATTGTACGGGCTTTTTTTCGGTATTGGTTTTGCTGTTGGCCCTTTAATGACGCCGTTAATTAAAATTAACCAAGCGCTTCCTTTTATGATTTCTTCAGCTCTTTGCCTCATAACATGGGTGTTTTTATTTTTGATAAAAAATGAATTTCCCCTACAGGAAGTGGAGGTTAATTCGTTAAAAGAAACGGCTAAGCGATTTTCTAAGGCGGCTAAGTATGCTTGGATTGCTTTTTTGCCGCCTTTTGGATATGGATTTTTAGAATCATCACTGAACGGAAGCTTTCCTGTATATGGCTTACGAATTGGTTTGCAAGTAGAGTTTATTTCACTGCTGCTGACTTCCTTTGCAGTTGGAGCTATTGTATTTCAGCTTCCTCTCGGAATACTGAGCGATAAATTTGGACGGAAATTGGTATTAGGATGGATTTTATCCATTGGAGCCGTTACGTTTTTTACAGCAAGTCTCTTGGAAGAGACCGCTATTCCATTAGTAGCTTGTTTATTTATAGCTGGCATGGTTGTAGGCTCGACGTTTAGTTTAGGAATCAGCTATATGACGGATTTGATTCCTGCTCGTCTACTGCCTACAGGTAATTTACTATGCGGCATTGCTTTTAGTATCGGAAGCCTTGCCGGCCCTTACATAGGTGGAACGTTTATTCAGTTCTTTCACCATATCAGCTTTTTTAATATTATTAGCGGGATGCTTGGCTTTATTTTTATTATTCTTTTTGTATTCGGACAAAAGATGCCTATGCAACAAAAAACGAGCGAGAACCTATAGGTTCTCGCTCGTTCTTTAAACTTTTAGCGTTCGATGCTGAAGAGCTGATTTTTCAATTTGTATCGTGGTATGCTCAATGCCGCAGTGATCATGTACTAAATCAATGGCTTTTTGCAAAATTTGCTGACAATCTTTTTCATCTTCTACGCGCATATGACAGCTCAATGAGTCCAGTCCTGAAGTAATCGTCCAAATGTGTAAATCATGCACATCTTTGACTCCTTCAATGTTTTCAAGAAGGTTTTTTATTTCACTGTGATCTACCCCTTCAGGAGAGCCTTCCATCAAAATATGAATGCTATAGGCAAGCACGGCCCAAGCACTTTTTAAAATTAATACAGACACAACTACAGAAATAATCGGATCAGCAATATACCATCCAAACAGCATCATAAGAAGTCCAGCTACAATAGCTCCAATAGATCCTAAAGCATCTCCCAGTACGTGCAAGTAAGCGCTGCGTAAATTTACATTTCCTTTTACATCGCCTTGTCTCATAAGTGACCATGCGCTGATTAAATTAGCGAGTAAACCAACAGTAGCAATCAGCATCATGCTGCCGCTTGCTACAGACTGCGGCTCTAATACGCGCTGATAGGCTTCATAGATGATAAATCCTGCTATTACAAACAGTGCCACTCCGTTAAAAAGAGCCGCTAATATTTCAAAACGATAATAACCGTACGTTTTTTTATCCGATGCAGCTCGGTTAGCAAACCATATCGCTACAAGGCTAAGAGCAAGTGAGCTTGTATCAGAAAGCATGTGTCCGCTATCGGATAATAACGCTAAACTATTTGTAAAAAGCCCTCCAACAAACTCAAGAACCATAATACCGGCGGTGATAATGAGTGCAATTAACAGACCTTTTTTGTTGCCTTCACGCTGTGTATCAAAATGGTGATGGTGACCATGATGGTGGTGATGATCATGACTCATGTAAAGCCCCTCCTTTTATTCGTTATGTGAGCATTCTACGTGCTGAATTACTTGATGCAGTATTCCAACAACGTGTTCATCATCGTACGTATAGAAATACGTATTCCCTTCACGGCGATATTTTACTAAACGTAAATGACGCAAGTGAGTTAACTGATGTGAAATAGCTGATTGTGAAACACCAAGCACTTCAACCATATGACCGACTGAACACTCTTCTTGAAATAGCAAATAAAGAATTTTCATTCTCGTAGGATCTGAAATAGCTTTTAGTATTCTTGACGCTTCTTCTACTGTTTGAGGCGATAAAAACGAATGTTCATCTTTTTTCATAACATCTCTCCGTTCATTATATGCAAGTATATGAGCATATGTTCATATATAAATTATAAAACACCTTTTTCTATATAGTCAATTATTTACGTCTTTTTAAATTTTTTTGCCTATTTTTTAAAAAAATCCACACAAAATACTTTTTCTGTTATATAATACAATTAAATATAATAAACTGTATTAAAACAGATGGAGAGGAGAATAATAAATGAGCAGACAAGAACGCAAAAACATGATTACATTTATTGAAACGATGAAGGGGATTGACCGTGAAACCTTAATGTACATGACGGATGCCGATATCGAGCACATTTACACTTCCGCTTATAAATATTATGAAGAACATTTAGATATGTAGTACGTTTTTTACAGAATGCAGACGTCCAGCTGCATTCTGTTTTTATTTTTTAGGCGTTAGTCGTTACCTCCTTGCTTGTTCCGTGCTATACTATACTAAATATCCCAATTTAAAAGAGAAGAACTGAAAAAATGTGCTGCTATCGCTGAGATGGCAGCTTTCGTGTTTTTTTAGGGGTAATGATTGTGATTATTCTTCTCAATTATCGTTCAAGGAGGATTTGTATGGAAAATGCGTTACCTAAAAAACAAGAACAAACGCCTCAAACATCTTCTGCTGTCAACGTATTAAAAACACATGGTGAACTCATTGCTGCACTGTTAAGCGGCGTGCTGATTTTAGCCGGCTGGCTGCTGTCAAAACAGCAGGATACTGCTGTATCTATTACGCTCTTTGTATTAGCTTACGTGATAGGCGGATTTGCTAAAGCAAAAGAAGGCATTGAAGAAACGATTGAAAATAAAGAATTGAATGTCGAAATGTTAATGATTATTGCAGCCATTGGAGCGGCTGTAATTGGCTACTGGACAGAAGGTGCTATGCTTATTTTCATTTTTGCATTAAGCGGTGCATTAGAAACGTACACCATGAATAAAAGCAACCGAGAAATTAGCGCCTTGATGAATTTACAGCCGCAAGAAGCAACGCGTCTGATTGGAGATCAAGAAGAAATTGTATCCATTTCGGATTTACAAATCGGTGACTTGCTGTTAGTTAAGCCGGGTGAACGAGTGCCATCCGATGGGATTGTTGTCTCAGGTCAAACAACGATTGATCAGGCTGCTATTACAGGGGAATCTGTTCCTGTACTAAAACAGCTCGATGATGAAGTATTCGCGGGCACGGTGAATGTGAAAGGCGCCATTACCATTAAAATGACAAAGCCAAGTGCTGAGACGCTGTTTCAAAAGATCATTCAACTTGTTCAAACGGCTCAAAGTGAAAAGTCTCCTTCTCAATTGTTTATTGAACGATTTGAAGGCACATACGTAAAAATTGTTCTATCGGTTGTGGCAGTTATGCTATTTCTCCCACACTATGTGCTTGGATGGAGCTGGACCGAGACATTTTACCGTGCAATGATTCTCTTAGTTGTAGCGTCTCCTTGCGCTCTGGTTGCATCTATCACCCCTGCTTCGCTGTCTGCTATTTCAAACGGAGCAAAAAAAGGAATTTTGTTCAAAGGCGGCGTGCATTTGGAAAGGTTAAGCCATTTAAGCGCAATTGCGTTTGATAAAACAGGAACGTTAACAAAAGGAAAGCCAGAAGTAACAAATGTCATTGTCCGTTCTGATATAAACGAACAGGAATTTCTTGTTAAAATCGCATCAATTGAACGTCAGTCCAATCATCCGCTTGCTCAATCTATTGTTGACTTTGTGAAAAATAAGCAGGAATTGACGCTTGTTCAGCCAGATTCGCTTGAAGACGTTCCCGGATATGGTGTCATTGGGTCTCTTCAAGGAGATACGTGGAAAATAGGAAAAGCAGATTTTGTAGGTAAAGAAGATGCAGCTGAATTTGAAAATGGGATTTCATCTACACTTGCCAGTGAAGGAAAAACGATTGTGTACGCAAAAGACCAGCATGGTATTGTGGGATTGCTTGCGCTAAAAGACGTTGTACGAACAGAAGCTGTAGACGCTGTTAAATCTCTTAAAGAGCAGGGCATTCATACCGTCATGATTACAGGAGACAGCGAAAAAACAGCCGAAGCTATTTCAAAAGAGTGTGCAGTCGATGAATACATTGCAGAATGTTTGCCTGAAGCGAAAGTAGATAAAATTAAAGCGTTAAAAGAAAAATTCCCTACCGTTTCAATGGTGGGAGATGGCATTAACGATGCACCTGCTCTTGCTACTGCTAACGTTGGAGTAGCCATGGGAGAAGGAACGGATGTGGCACTTGAAACAGCCGATATCGTTTTAATGAAAAATGATCTATCAAAAATTTCGGATGCAGTAGCTCTTTCCAGACGAATGAACTCAATTGTGAAGCAAAACGTTATTTTTTCTATTGCCGTCATCTTTTTATTAATTTGTTCGAATTTTTTCCAAGTGCTTGATATGCCATTTGGTGTTATAGGTCACGAAGGCAGCACCATTTTAGTTATCTTAAACGGCCTTCGCTTGCTAAAATCTTAACGCAAAAAAGCCTAACGTATTTGTTAGGCTTTTTATTATGGAAATCAATGCCTTAATGGTAACCGTTTTGTCCATTTTGGCTGTTGCTTGTTTTATGCTTTGGCTGGCTCTTTTTATTTTGCTTTGTATTGCTTCCGTCTTTTTTTGTATGCTTTGTCATGATGTAAAACCTCCCTTTCACTTTGTTAGTATGCTCATATCTTGCGAATGATTTCATCCCAATTTGTGACTATGAAGATTTGACTCGACGGTCGTAGAAAATAGCGTTGATTTCTCCTCCAATAACGATAATCATGCCCGATAGGTACAGCCAAATAAGCAGGATAATAATTCCGCCCAAGCTTCCATATGTAGCTGTATAGTTATTGAAATGATTTACGTAATATGCAAACAGCATCGATACCACTGTCCATCCGACCGTAGCAAAAGCCGCTCCTTTTACAACATTTCGAATCAGCAGTTTTTTATTAGGAGCAAAGTAATATAACCCCGTAAAAACAGTAAACAAAATGAGGCCGCTGATAATCCAGCGGGAAGCAGACCATAAAGCGAGAAAAGTTTCTGAAAACCCAAACGTAGACGATAAATAAAGGCCAATCATATGACCGAAAACAGGAAGTAAAAGCGCTACAATAATAACAAATATCATCGCAAAAGTAAGGAGAACTGCCATACCTCTCGCCACTAAAAAAGGCCGATTTTCTTGTACGTGATATGCTCGGTTAAATGCTCTTACGATCGCATTAATTCCATTTGAAGCAGACCACATCGTGGCAATGATACCAAAGGATAATAGCTTTTCATTATGAGAACCAATGATATGGGAAACGTTGCTTTCAATCATGTGCAGCGTTTGCTGTGGCGCTACATTTTCGACCAAGTCAAGCAGGTCTGTTGATTCTAATGGCAAAAATCCAATCAGCGTAATTAAGAAAATTAAAAAAGGAAATAGCGAGAGCAGCAGATAATAAGCCAATTCAGCTGATAAACTGGGCAGCTCATCTCGATGAATGCGGCCCATCAGTTCTTTGCCAAACCTTACGATGTTATTTATGTACATTCCAGCCATATGTGCCTCCTTATTTATTTTTGTTCATCACCATATTTCTCCACAAATGCTTCTTTTGTATCGTTTACAATTTCCATCACCTGAGGTGTTGTTTCTTTTAACTTTTCTACTTTTCCTGCTACAAATGATACGTCTTCAGAAACTTGCTCGATGGTCGTACGGATGGTTTCATATTTCTCTTTGACAGTATCCGTTACAAGTTCAGGGTGCTGAATAAGAGTTGTTGTTTTGTCTTTCAGTTTTTTACTTCCTTGAATGACAGAGCTTCTTGTTTCTTTATCAAATAAAGAAACAGCTCCTCCTATAATTGCTCCAATGACAATACCTTCTACTAGCTTATTTCGTTTACCCATTTGTCGTTTCTCCTCCGCTTTTTATTTTTTAAGTATCGCTTATTCCGAGAAATGCTTCTCTATAATTTCGTCTAAAAGAGCCTTGCATCCTTCTTGAACTAAGTCATATACTTCGTCAAAATTTCCCGTAAAATAAGGATCAGGCACATCTTCAATATGTAAATCGGGCACAAAATCCAAAAGCCTTGCAATATAACCTGTTTTAGTATGTCCAGCCATCCTTCTCAGGTTTCCTACATTTTCGACATCCATTCCAATAATATAATGGAATTTAGCTATATCCTCTTGAATCACTTGTCTTGCTGTTTGCCCTTTAAAATCAATGTTGTTTCTCGTTAAAATAGATTGCGTTCCTTCATGAGGAGGATTGCCTTTGTGCCAGCCTCCTGTGCCTGCAGAATCTACGTGAATTTGTCCTTCTAGCCCTTTTTTCTTCACCATATCTTTAAAGACCGCTTCTGCCATGGGTGAACGACAAATATTTCCCAAACAAACGAATAATACGTTAATCATAGTCTCGACTCCTTTCCCTTATTACAAACATTATATACAATCATTTTTAAACTAAAAAATAGTTTTCTTTTATTTATATCGTTTCCACTCTTCTGTGGATAAGAACCTGACATAAAAGTGTTCACACGATAAAAACATGTTACAATAAAAAAAACGCAACTGGAAGGATGAACAAAGTGGATTTATCAGTAAAATCTCCAGAGAATATTAAACATATGGTCGATAGTATTAGTGAAAAACTGCGCATGCTAAATATCGGAGCAATTAAAGCTGAAGCTTTTGACGAAGAAATGTATGAAGACTTAAAGTACTTATACGATATGGTAATGAGAAAAGATTCTTTTAGCCCAAGTGAAATGCAAGCGATCGCGGAAGAATTAGGTACACTGCGTAAACAAGCTTAATGACAACTCCGTCAATGACTAATAGCCATTGACGGTTTTTTCTACATTTTTTTCTATACATGAATGCTGCGCCTTTTAGCGAGCAAATAAGAGTTAAATCGTTTACATACACATAGATGAAATATTCCCAAAAATCTTTCTTTTTTATTAGGAATTGACGTTTTTATTATTTGTCTATAGAATGTATCGAAATACCTAAAGCTCGTATAGTCTTGGAAATAGGGTCCAAGAGTTTCTACCGAACTACCGTAAATAGTTGGACTACGAGGGTTGAACATCATTCATACTGCATTTTTATTCTTCTTTATGTTCTCCCTTACATAGTCCTTCATTGTTATTTAGTTATACAATGAGAGGAGTCACATTCATGTCAAATACAAAAACAACCTTAAAAAAACAGCTTGCTGTTGCCAATAAAAAAATACCTGCAGATCTTGTAGTGAAAAACGGGAAAATTATCGATGTCTTTACGCTTTCCATCATTGAAGCCGATATTGCGATTGCTGATGGAGTGATTGTTGGAATAGGTCAATACGATGGGAATAACGTCGTGGATGCAAAAGGAAAATACATTTCTCCTACATTCATTGATGGACACGTTCACATTGAATCATCAATGGTTACACCTAAAGAGTTCTCAAAACTTCTTGTACCTAGAGGCGTCACAACTGTCGTAACGGACCCTCATGAAATTGCGAATGTTTCAGGGAAATCTGGCATTGAGTTTATGCTTCAAAACTCGGATTCCATTCCTTTAGACGTATTTGTGAACTTACCTTCAAGCGTCCCGGCAACTCCTTTTGAAAGCTCTGGAGCCGTCTTAAAAGCAGCTGACTTAGCGCCATTTTTCTCTCACCCTCGCGTGCTTGGATTAGCAGAAGTGATGGATTTCCCTGCTGTGCGAGATGGCGATGACGATATGCTCGATAAATTACAAGCAGCTAACGATGCAAACGGCGTAATTGATGGGCACGGCTCAGGGCTAGATGCTACGGGCGTTAATATTTATCGTACCGCTGATATTTCAACAGATCATGAATGCGTAACAGCAGAAGAAGCAATTGAGCGTATTCAGCGCGGGATGTATGTTCTGATCCGCCAAGGTTCTGTTGCTAAAGATTTGAAACAACTATTACCTGCTGTAAATGAACGTAACGCGCGCAGATTTTTATTCTGTACCGATGACAAACACCTAGATGATTTATTAACGGAAGGTTCTATTGATTACAATGTTCGTTTTGCTATTGAACTCGGGCTGGATCCGCTAATTGCGATTCAAATGGCTTCGTTAAATGCCGCTGAATGCTACGGGTTAAAAGATAGAGGTGCGGTTGCTCCTGGTTACAAAGCGGATTTTATTCTATTAGACGACTTAACCGATATATCTGCAGCACATGTCTATCAAAACGGAGAGCTTATTGCTGAAAATGGAGAGATGCTTTCTGTTCAAGAAGAACAAATTGATCTTCCAACAGAACTAATGAATTCTGTTCATCTCAAAGAGTTTTCCATTAAAAAACTTACGATACCACTTCAGCACAATCGCGCTAATATTATTGAAATTAATCCAAACAGCCTGATTACAAATCATATTGTAGAAGAAGTTCAAGTGAAGCAAAACGAATTTCAGTCTTCTGTAGAAAACGATCAGCTAAAAATGGCTGTTGTTGAGCGTCATCATCTAACAGGGAATATTGGTCTTGGGATTGTAAAAGGTTTTCAGTTAAAAGACGGAGCGATTGCTACCACGATTGCTCATGATTCACATAATATCGTAGCCGTAGGAACAAATGATGAAGATTTAGCAAAAGCAATTGCGGCAATTGAAGAAATCGGCGGAGGTATTGTTATTGTAAAAGGCAATGAAGTGATTGGCTCCCTCCCTCTTTCCATTGGAGGATTAATGTCACCTCACCCTTACAATGAAGTAAACAGCTTACTTAAACAGCTTCACGGGGCTCTTCATGAGCTTGATATTTCACAGAAATTCAACCCGCTGCTGACATTATCTTTCTTAAGCTTGCCTGTTATCCCATGTCTAAAATTAACCGACAAAGGATTATTTAACGTAAAAGAATTTAAGCATATCACCGTTCAAGCATAAAATAAAAAGGACTCTTTTGAGTCCTTTTTATTTATATCCTTTAGACGGCGTAGTTCGAGTTTTACGATTTTTATAATGACGATATCCTTCTTTTAAAAGGATAGGAAAAACAGCGACTAGAATTTTTTTTAATATACGTCCCAATTTAAGGCACTCCTTTACGTGTTCTTACTTTACTATACCCAAATTGGACAGCTAAAAACGCAAAAAAGAGCAGGTATATCCTGCTCTTTTTGTATTACTTACCGATAAATTGTTGAGTCCAGTACGTAGTATCACCTTTTACGTATCCAACACCAATTTCAGTGAAATCAGGGTTTAGAATGTTTTTGCGGTGACCGTCACTATTCATCCAAGCATTCATTACATCTTCAGGAGATTGCTGACCTTTTGCAATGTTTTCACCTGCAGTTGTATATTCAATGCCGAATTGTTTCATCATATCAAATGGTGAACCATATGTTGGTGAATTGTGGTCAAAGTACCCTTTGTCCATCATATCTTTTGATTTAGTGCGTGCAACGTCACTTAATTTTTTGTTAAGTGTTAGAGGTTTTAAACCTTGTTTTTCACGCTCTTGGTTCACTAAATCTACGACCTTTTGTTCGAATTGACTAGCATCTTTTGTTTGTTCTGCTTTATCAGTATTTTCTGATTGTTGAGCTTTTGTGTTTTGCTGTGTTTGCTCTGGAGCTTTTGCTTCTTCACTTTGCTCTGGTGCTTGTGCTTGTTCCTGTGGAGCTGCTTCAGCTTGCTCTGGTGCTTGTGTTTCTTGTTGTGGAGCTGCTGCTTGAGCAGATTGTCCTTGAGCGTTAAATTTCTTTAATAGCTCATCTACATTTATATTTTGTGCTGCTTGAGCATCTTTAATGTTAATTTGTTTTGGAGTGTTGCAATCAGGAGCTGCTGCATTTGCTTGTCCTGCTGTTAGTAATCCTAATGATACGGCACCTGCGACAGTGGCAATACGAAACCTTTTCTTCATGTTTGAAATCCTCCTATGTGATAATAAAGTTTTTTTGTAAAACCGCAACGCATCTAAGCTTGTAGCAAGCCAATCTCGTGATGCACCCTCATTGTTGCATGAAAACTATGAAACTCGCAACGTCTTTTAAGCTACCAAAATTATACTTTTATTTATGTAAAAAATATTTCGATTGTGTTACGTGGCTTCTATCTATTGATAGTAAAAGGTTTTCATATTCTTTTAGAAACCGCTTCATCCAATGCAGTAATATAACTGTAATTTCCTCGTCAAAATCGTTACATACAAAAAAGGCGACAGCAGAGTGGTAAACCACCCTTTTATCGCCTTTTACAGAAAGTTTTACTAATATTATTTACTTACTTTAAGACATTTACTGATTCACGTACGAATGCTTCCATATCGTCTGGTGTACGGCTTGTAACTAGTTGATTACCGCATACCACCACTTCTTTGTCATGGAAGTTTGCACCTGCATTTTTCAAATCAATAGCAATTGATTTGAAACCAGTTACGTCACGTCCTTTTAATGTTTCAGCATTGATTAGCAGCTGTGGTCCATGACAGATAGCCATAACCGGTTTGCCTTCATCCATAAATGATTTTGTGAAAGCTACGACTTGATCGTCTGCACGTAAGATATCTGGTGAGAAACCTCCCGGTAAAAACAATGCGTCAAAATCTTCTGGTTTTACATCCGCAATTGCTTTATCAATTGTTAATGTTGTTTCGCCTTGTTTACCTGTTACTTCACCTGTTTTAACATCGATTTTTGTTAGCGTATGGCCTTCTTCTTCAAAGGCTTTGGCTGGATCTGTATATTCCACATCTTCAAATAAATCTGTTACTAGTACTGCAATTTTCTTACTCATTCTAAGCAACTCCTTAATTGATTTGTGTACTAATGTTCTATAAATAAAATACCCGTACACTATTCTTTTAAACATAGTTTATGGATAAAAAACTTTTCTACAATAATCAAAAACCACATTGAAGATTTTTATAAAGAAGAAATTCAAAACAAATTAAATGTCTGGAACGTCGTCTCTTCTGGAACTGGATACACGTCTCTCCCTGCAATCACGTTCAGAATACGCTGATTGCGCTGAACGGATAAACCAAGATTTGTTGCGCCAGATCCATGTGAATGTTCAATATTGGTTAACGTAAAAAAGTGGTGGTTACGAGGTTGTTTAAAGACAAGCCGGTAATCTTTTGTGACTTTAAAACGCTTGTCATCTTCCCATTCGATATCATCTTTTATTCGTTCGATGAACGGCGAAATTTTTGGCTTATAGCCCGTGGACAATATCAAACGATCCGCTTCGTATTGAAAAGAGCGTTCAGTCTTTAATTGTTTGCACTCCAGCTCATATCCATTTCCTTTTTTATGAATATCACTTACTTCAGTCGAAGCTTGAATCGTAACGGGTACTTTTCCTTTAAGTGAACGATGATAAAGTAAATCATAGATTTTCGTTAAGGTAGAAGATTCAATTCCGTGACGTAAAGGATTTAAATCTTCTACCGTGCTTGTACGTTCCTCAAAAGGCAGCGAATGAAAGTAATCTACATAGTCTGGCGAAAATAACTCTTGAGCAAGCTTGGATTGATCAAGCTGAAAAAAATTAGAGGATCTTGTAAACCATGTAAGGTGGTAATGATGTTCAGTCTGTTCTTCTAGTAAATCAAGAAAAATCTCTGCAGCACTTTGCCCTGAACCAACGATCGTTACATGCTTTCCTTTTTGAATCTCTTCTTTTTTATGTAAATAGCCGCTGCTGTGTAAAATATGCTCATTAAGCTTTTCTTCAAAAGCCGGAGGTACAAGTGGAATGCTTCCTGTTCCCATTACAACGTGTTTAGCATTTACCGTTTGAATTCCATCAGGTGTTTCTACCTTTACTTCATAATACTCTTCTTCATTTTTCGGTATCACGTCCACAACTTTTGAAGAAAAGTGGCAGGAAGATAGCTGCTCCGCTACCCATTTTGCGTACTCGTTGTATTCTTGACGCGGAATGTCAAAACGATTAAAGAAAAAAAACGGATACAAGCGTTTTTGCTTGTGAATATAATTTAGAAAAGAATAGGGGCTTGTTGGATCCGCAAATGTAACTAAGTCTGCTAGAAACGGAATCTGCAAGTCCGTGCCGTCAATTAACATGCCCGGATGCCATTCAAATTTCTCTTCTTTATCAAAGAAGACGGCATCAATTTCATCAAGAGGCTCAGCAAGGGCCGCTAAGCCTAAATTAAAAGGTCCTATTCCTATTCCCACCATGTCATACTGCTTATTTGTCATCTTTAAACTCCCTTTCATAAAAAAAGCTAACAGTATTGTCTACTGTTAGCTTTTTACCCTTTTTCCATACATTTATGCGGAAGGAGTCATACTCATTTTCGGGCCAAACGATTCATACATGATATTTTCTTGGGAAATACCCATTTCAGCTAGGCCTTCTAACACCATTTGCGTAAATGAAGAAGATCCACAAACATAATAATATGCGTGTTTATCGCCGGCATATTTAGCTAGCTCTTTTTTAGTTAAGCGACCATACGTTATATGTTCATCATGCTGGTCTGTTTGCGCTTGACTATAGAAAACGTGTTGTTCAAACGTATATGTCTCTGACAACGATTGAAGGTCTTGTTTCATTGCATGAAACTGCTCATTTTTAGCACTGTGAATAAATGTTACTTCTTGATTGTTTTCCAGTGCTTGATGCAGCATTGACATCATTGGAGTAATTCCTACACCTCCGCTGATAAATACTGATTTATTATTTTCTTTTAAGACAAAATCTCCTGCTGGAACGCTGACTTCAAGCAAGTCTCCTTCTTTCAATTGGTCATGTAAATAAGTTGACACGACCCCGTCTTCCATTTGCTTTTCTTTTTTCACCGTAATTTTATAATATGGTTGACTTGGATAGCCTGATAAGCTGTACTGACGAATAGATAAATACTCTTGACCAGGAATTCGTACACTCACATACTGACCTGGCAGAAAAGCAGGCAACGCTTTTTGATCAGGTGATACTAAATAAAACGAGTACACGTCTTCTGCTTCTTTTACTTTTTTATGAACCATTAGTTTTTTATAATCTTTCCATCCTTTTTCTTCGGCTTCTTCATATAATTCTTGCTCCACACTTATGAACACGTCCGCAATGGCACCGTATGCTTCTTTCCAAGCTTCCATAATCTCATCGGTCGCAGCTTCTTTTAAAACATCTTTAATTGCTTTTAATAAGAACTCTCCGACAATTGGATAGTGCTCTGCTTTTACGCCGATACTGCGGTGTTTATGAGCGATTTGCTTTACAACTGGAAGCAGCGTTTCAAGCCGATCGATATACTGCGCAGCGGCATAAACTGTATTAGCTAACGCCATTTGCTGACGGCCTGTTTTTTGATTTGTTTGGTTGAATACATTTTTTAAAGAAGGATACTGTTCAAAAAGCATCTCATAAAAACGAGTGGTAATTGCTTGACCATGCTGTTCTAAAACAGGAACTGTACTTTTTACAATAGAAATAGTTGTTTGTTTCATAACTTTCGCCTCCGAAAGATTCATTTTTAAAAGATATATTTTTAATACATCTTTATGATACTCATATCCAACTTAAAAAGATATATTTTATATACATATTTAAAGAAATGTTCACAAATTCGCCTCGTCAAAAATGAGAGCATTCTTTCTGTATTTCTTAGATATAGACATGCTATTATAGATATATCAGCTGCTGATAAGAGAAGAGGTAAAAAGATGAGGCTCACACAATATACAGATTACTCACTGCGAGTTTTATTATATTTAGGCGTTCGCGATAATAATAAACTAAGCAATATAAAAGAAATTGCTGAAGCGTATAATATTTCAAAAAACCATCTTATGAAAATCATTCACGAGCTTGGAAAACTTGGCTTAATTGAAACGATTCGAGGACGAAACGGCGGTATTCGTTTAGCTCAGCTTCCAAAAGACATTAATATTGGAAAAGTGGTACGTCAAACAGAAGAAGATTTTCATATCGTGGAATGTTTTGACCGTGAAGGAAACTTCTGCATTATTAGCCCCGTCTGTAAGTTAAAAAGTGTTTTACATGAAGCCATGCAAGCCTTCATTAAGGTATTGGATCAATATACGCTAGAAGATCTAATTCAAAATAAAGATGAATTAAACCTCCTCCTTCTATCTCAAAAAAACGAGGAATGAGTAAACTAAAATTCATTTGAAATCATTCTCGTTTTTTTAACCTTTTTCCCTTTCATCATAAAATAAAAGATGTTACAATGAGGCACGTATTGGAAAGACAAGATGTCTCCATTCGAGCAGACAATGAACCTCATTCTGTTCATCCTAAAAAAATGACGAAAGGGTGTTTGAGTATGCACGTAGGAAGCAAAGGTTGGTATGTTGAGGAACTTAAGAAACGAGGAGTTCGCAACCACGAAGGCCGCAAAGTAGAAAAGTACAAAACATATGTACTTGCTAACTTGCTTGATAAACACAAAAATTAATTAACGTGTAATAAGAGAGTACAAATGCGTACTCTCTTTTTTGTTCATTTAATAAGGAGCGTCTTGATAAAAATAATTTGGTGATAATACTTTATTTTTATAAGGCTTATGAAAAATATGCGTGGTAGCTGGCGAAACCGGCGGAATCAGCCACGTCCAGTTCCCAGTCACTTCGCGGCCATTTTTTTGCTCTCTTTCTTCAAACAAGTGAAATTGCTGAGCAGCGGTGTGATGGTCTACAATGCTAACTCCTTCTCGTTTAAAAGAAGAAAGCACTGCAACATTTAATTCAACAAGAGCTTTATCCTTCCAAAGCGTCGCGTTGTAATCCATGTTCAATCCCATCATAGAAGCTATTTTTGGAAGTTGATTATAGCGATACGTATCCGCTAAATTTCGCGCCCCAATCTCAGTCCCCATGTACCATCCATTAAATGGTGCCGCGACGTAATCAATCCCTCCAATTTCTAGCTTCATATCTGAAATCATCGGGACAGCGTACCATTTTAACTGTAAGTCTTCAAATTCAGGAAGTTCTGGATGCGTAATAGCTACTTCTTTCACTAAATGTTTTGGAATCTCAAAACATCGAGGTGACTCTTCATTAACTTGCAGTACAAGAGGAAGAACATCAAAGTGAGTTCTCTCACCTTCCCATCCTAAATTTTGGCAAACCTCCGTAAACGCAATAGAATCAGGATCTCCTACCATACCATATTCCGTCTCATATCCCGCATAGCGGATTAGCTGATGATTCCATATTCTAACCGGCTCTTTTGCTTTCATTTTCGGTTTAAACACCGTAATAGTAGGCCGGATTTTCCCGTCATTTGTTGCATATTCAATATGGTGAAAAAGGGCGTCTCTTACCTCTTCAACTGTGTTCGCATCTCGCTTATCAAATACATTGAGCGATTGCCAAAATAATCGTCCAATACATTTATTGCTGTTTCTCCAAGCCATACGAGCTCCGTGCTCTAACTCTTCAAATGTATGATCATAATGTCCGAGTGACATAATTTGCTGATGGATTTCTTTTAACCGCTTGTTTTTATCCGCTTCGCTTTTTTCAAGTTCAGCGTAACACGTCTCTATAAATACACGTGCTTGTTCAAATAATTCTTCTTGCTTCAACGTTTGTTCCCCCCTAGAAGAACAGATTTCATTCTTTTCGTTCAAGAAAAGCAAGTTTCAGTATACCATTCTCATAGCGGAAACGCGCATCATAATGCTTTAATAGCCTCTTTCAATATTAACCAAGTTAGAAGGCAATTCGCCTTGCTCAACTTTTTGCAGCGTTTCAACAAAGCACTCAACAGCTTCTTCAGCCGTAGTCACCGCTGAAATATGAGGTGTTATGATGATGTTTGAATGATCCCACCAAGAAGATTCTTTCGTTAACGGCTCATGCTCAAACACGTCTATGTATGCTTTTCGAATACGTTTTTGCTCAATAGCCTCTACTAACGCATTTTCATCTACAGTTGCTCCTCGTCCAACATTTATAAAGTATGCATTTTCAACTACATTCATCCATTTGGGATCAAAGTAGCTTTTTGTTTCATGTGTTAGCGGCATTGTACTAATAATCCATTCGGCTTCTTTTAGCAATTCTTTTTCCTTCGAAATCGAGACCACTTGATCAAATGATGGCTTTTCATTTCCACTTTTAGATACACCTATTACTCGTACACCAAAAGATTTTAAAACGGCTGCAAGACGCCCGCCGATTTCACCTGTTCCGTAAATTATGACCGTTTGAGTAGAAAGCTGCTTAGGCTCTACCACTTTCCACTGCTTTTGTTTTTGCTGTTGCTGAAACTGTGCGTGGTGCTGAAGTTCAGCTAGCATATAGCTAAGACAATATTCACTGATTCGCTGACCGAATGAACAAACCGTACGTGTTAACATCACACTCTTTTTCCAATTACCGCTTTCTAAGAACCGATCGACTCCTGCGCCGAGAGAATGAACCCATTTAAGGCTATGATCTTCAAAGCAATTCGTTGGACCGAAGGATAAAAGCGCGTCAGCCCAGTTTAAATCTTCAATTGTAACGTCTTGCTCTTCCATAAATCGAAACGTCTGAGACAGCTGCTTTTGTTTGATTATCTCCTCCAGCTCTTTATGCATTCTTCCTGCCACTAGTATCGTATGAATGTTCATTTCTTTTCCCCCTGCCTTTTTATTCTTTTGTATACTCTATTTGAATGATTCGATATAACCGTCCCTTCGTCATGAAGGATTTTCTACATTGATATATATAGTATGAATGAAGTGAAAGGAAGACGCGAGTGAATTTTATATGACTTTCAAGGCTGGAAAACTCATATGGATTTATGTATATAAGTTCGCTATAATCGTTATGAATCAATTTGTTTATAACGAAACGTACGATAGATATTTTAAAAGAAAAGGTGTGTCAGCATGAGTGTATTAAACGTAAAAAATCTAAGCCATGGTTTTGGTGACCGTGCGATTTTTAACGATGTATCATTTCGATTGTTAAAAGGTGAACACGTCGGCTTAATTGGAGCAAACGGCGAAGGTAAATCAACATTTATGAACATCATTACAGGCAAGCTAGAACCGGATGCTGGAAAAGTAGAATGGTCTAAAAAAGTGCGCGTTGGCTATTTAGATCAGCACACAGCATTAGAGCGCGGCCTTTCTATTCGTGATGTACTAAAAAGTGCTTTTCAATACTTATTTGATTTAGAAGCTCAAATGAATGGCCTCTACGAGAAAATGGCGGAGGTATCACCAGAAGAACTCGAAAAACTATTAGAAGAAGTCGGTACGCTTCAAGACCTCTTAACAAACAATGACTTTTATGTTATCGATGCGAAAGTCGAAGAAATTGCACGCGGATTAGGATTAGAAGATATCGGCTTAGATCGCGATGTACAGGATTTAAGCGGCGGACAGCGTACAAAAGTATTATTAGCCAAACTGCTGCTTGAAAAACCAGAAATTCTTTTACTGGATGAGCCTACAAACTACTTGGATGAACAGCATATTGAGTGGCTGCGACGCTACTTGCAAGAATATGAAAATGCCTTTATTTTAATTTCTCACGATCTTCCATTTTTAAATAGCGTGATCAATTTAATTTATCATATGGAAAACCAAGAGTTAAATCGCTATGTAGGAGACTACGACGATTTTATGAAAGTATATGAGATGAAAAAACAGCAGCTTGAAGCAGCTTATAAAAAACAACAGCAAGAAATGGCAGATTTAAAAGATTTCGTAGCGAGAAACAAAGCCCGTGTGTCGACACGAAATATGGCCATGTCCCGTCAAAAAAAGCTCGATAAAATGGAGGTAATTGAACTAGCTCAGGAGCGTCCAAAACCAGAGTTTAACTTTAAGGGTGCTCGTACTTCAAGCAAATTAATTTTTGAAACATCTGATTTAGTCATTGGATACGAAGAGCCGCTTTCTAAGCCACTGAATTTAAAAATGGAGCGAGGTCAAAAGATTGCCCTTGTAGGAGCAAATGGAATCGGGAAAACAACTCTTTTAAAAAGTATTTTAGGAGAAATCAAACCGATTTCAGGCTCTGTAGAAAAAGGAGATTACCAGCATATTGGCTATTTTGAACAAGAAATCAAAACGGCTAATTACAATACGTGTATTGAAGAAGTATGGAATGAGTTTCCTCACTTTACCCAATACGAGATTCGTGCAGCTTTAGCTAAATGCGGCTTAACAACAAAACATATTGAAAGTAAAGTAGAAGTTCTAAGCGGTGGAGAAAAAGCAAAAGTTCGTCTATGTAAGCTAATTAACAATGAAACCAACATTCTTGTACTGGATGAGCCTACAAACCACTTAGATGTAGATGCGAAAGATGAATTAAAACGAGCTTTAAAAGAATACAAAGGAAGTATCTTAATTATTTGCCACGAACCTGAATTTTATCAAGATGTTGTCACAGACGTGTGGAACTGCGAATCTTGGACGACTAAATTATTTTAAAAAACGGGTTAAAAGAGGCATATCTTTTAGAAAAAGTGGGAATGATAAGATTAAGTTCCCCCCCTTTGTGTGAGTAGCCATTTTTTAAATGGTTACTTTTTTTATGTATAGTCCTTTAAGAAAATGGCTATATTGTATCTATACTCCCTAAACCCAAAAGGGCCGCTGCAGTGATGCAGCGGTCTTTTCGTTGTCATGGCTTCATCTGAAGCCAGCTATCAAAATAATGAACAGCTATACTGCTTGGAGGATTTTCAGCTTGACACTTTGTAAGCAACATACCCAGCTCTTGCATCATCTTTTCTTCTCCTTTAGCAGAAAAAGAAATGTATTCTCCTTCATCTGAAGCCATCGTTTCTACCCCTATTTCAATCGGAGTGGATAGTACACATCCCCACTTGCGTTCATTTTCTGTTATTTCAGCAATACCGTTTTCTTTATCTGCGTGGTTCCGGTACGCCATAATTGTGACTTCATCAGCGTACTGAATAATCCACCGCCCCAGCGAACCGGAACCATTGCTATTTTTGAATGGAACTTCGTCAAACCAAAACGGGATATCTACAGCAAGCGGCAAGTGTAACTCATGAGACTGTACAGCGGCTTGAGAAATAACATATTGATACTGCAGAATACTTTTCGCTCGATTATTTTCCCAACTTTTATACAAATAAGGCTCTACATCCAAATGAACCCCTGAAAATTGCTGTGGCTCGTCTGCTTGTGCTTGGTAAGCTGTTATCCAATTAAAAAATGCTTCCTGCTCTTCTATACCAGAAGGCCCTATCCAATAAGGAGCGCCGTCAAGTGCGTAAACACTTATGCCCTGGGCTTGTGCTTGTTGGATAAAATGCCGATATACGGAAGGTGAAAGATGAGTATCAATTTGTAAATAAACGTTTGTCACCTTTTTTTCTTGAAGCTTTTCGAGGATAGCTTCTTGATTCAGCATCCATTTCTTTGTATCCCACACCCACGTCGACAGCGGTATATTTATCTCTGCATTCACCTTTGATCCACATCCTATTCCTTTCCCCATATTAAACAGCCATACAACCACCAGAAAAATAAGAACGCACTTGCTTTTCACACTCTTTTTCCTCCTTTATACGAGCCAGAACTCATATAAAGAGAGTCTGACAGCTTGGCACAACTTTATGGTGAATTTCCCCCTTAAATCTATAGCTTTTAGCAAACTCCTCCTTATCAATTTTTTGCAGCTGAATCTCTATATGTTCTATCGGTTGCTTGATTTATTTCTCTATATCTTTCTTATTAAATAAATATGCCTGTTTTGGATGGTTTGGCTGATTTGGATATTTCAACTGTAATTGTCCTTTTCGTAATAGCTTTGTTAAATAATTATTACGTACTCCATCCGGCGTTCTTTCTAGTAAATAAGCAAACTCTTTAAGCATGAGCGGTTTTTCTTTACATAACTCAAGAATAATATGTTCCATCTGATTCGGCGAAAGCCGTTTTTTTTCACGAGCCAACGCTGCAATATCCCATAGCTTCGTATCAATATTCTCTACATTTACCAAATTAGAAGAATCTTCTTCTTGATCATTATTATAGGAGTTATAGTTATTATTATAGGAGTTAACATCGTTATTATATAAGTTACTCTCGTTATTATAGTAGTTATCTTCCTTATTAAAGGAGTTAACATCGTTATTGTATGACTTAAATTCCTCTATTAATCCTTTATTATAGGAGTACTTATTTTTATTATAGGAGTCGATTTCGACATTGTTTTCAGGTGTATTTTGATATTTTTCGACATCCTTAAAATTATTTCCCGAATCGGTTATGGACGTATTGTAAGTGTCTTTTTCAGAAGAACTTACCTGTCTTTCTTGAGTGGACAAAGATAACGTGACCACTGTACGATGCATAGAAACATCTTGATCAATAGCTGGCGTTTTATAATGATGCAGGCTCCAATTTTGCTTTACTTTTTTCAAACCAGAGCCCGAACGTTCACATAGCCCTAGTAAACTGAATAGCTTAACGATATTTGGGTTTCGAAGCTGACTAACGATATTGCTAAAAACTGAATCTGTAGGTACTAACAAAAGGCCTGGATTAGAAAAAACGTAATGAGAAGGTTGCTTTTCTAAAATAACGCCGCCCTCGCCATTATAATCTGCATGAATAAGCATATTAATCAAAACTTCTGTTAAAGAGGAAGCGATTGACGGCTGAGGTTCGCTATTACGAACAATTTCATGAATATGAAAATAAAAATCAAAAATATTTCCTGACCACGTCCCGTCTTGAGAGGTAAAGCGCTCTGTCCATTCTTCGTTCCCTTTACTTTCCCGGTATTCTAAAAAGTATTGTGGTAAAACTTCTGTGATAATCCGTTCTTCACTGAATAAAAGCAGGCCTGCGAGTGTGACTCCTTCTTTATGGGTATCTCTAACCTTTCCCCAAGCTCCTACTTTGTATAAAAACTCCTTTGTTTCAAGCGCATTCCAAGGATGAGCTGGTTTTACTTCAGCAAACCGATCCCGATAGCTTTTGATCGTATCAAAATTTAATTCGTTTAATCCATAGTGCTCTAGGATGAGATTATCTTGTAACATATTCAACTCTCCTATTATCTTTGTATATTTATTTAACAGCGCGAATATGCTGTTTCTTACCTCTTGTTACTAACGTACTAACTTTATTTATCTAGATGCCATCAGCACCCCAAAGTCCAGTCCGTAGATTGTACTTCTGTTGTGCAATTTCTTCTAAAACGATATATACATCTTATCTATTCTATCATTTTTTCTTTATTCTCTCCTTCATTTTTCAATCTTCAAAACAGTCGAGTTTATTGTGTAAAAGCTGTGGATATTCACCTTTATCCACAGCTTTTACACAGACTACAAACCCTTTTCTAGCTGTTTCAATATAAATTTGTTATAATACCCTTCATAACAACGGATTAAGTGAGGGATTACGTATGGAAAAAGCTACATTTGCAGGTGGATGTTTCTGGTGTATGGTTACACCTTTTGAAGAGCTAGAAGGTATTCACGGCATTGTATCAGGATATATGGGGGGAACTGTGGATAACCCTACTTATGTGCAAGTAAAATCTGGAACAAGCGGTTACTACGAAGTGGTTCAAATCACATTTGACCCCGAAGTGTTTCCGTATAAACGTTTATTAGATCTTTATTGGCCGCAAATTGATCCAACAGATGACGGAGGTCAATTTCAAGATCGCGGCTCGCAATATCGAACAGCAATTTTTTACCATAACGACAACCAAAAACAAGCAGCTGAAGAGACGAAGCTAGAGGTCGCAGAAAGCGGACGTTTTAAAAAACCCATCGTAACAAGCATTCTTCCTGCCTCTACGTTTTATGAAGCCGAAGAGTATCACCAAGATTTTCACAAGAAAAATCCAAAGCATTATAAAGAAGACCGCGCTAAGTCTGGTCGAGATGAATTTATTCAAACGAACTGGAAATAATTCTTGTGTTCAAAACAAAGCCGCATAGCAAACGCTATGCGGTTTTGTTTTACCAATTATCTGTATAAGTCGTTGTTGTTGACGGCACGCTCCAATATTGCTGCGAAGGCTGCCATGCTTTTAACGATCCATCAGCTCTCTTCACAATTGCTTTAAATTGAACATTTTGACTCGTAGGAAAATAGACGGTGCCTCTCCAATCAGCTGTAGATGAATTATATGTTAATTTAATTGGATAAATGGACGTACCCCACTGACCTAGCTCAGCTCTGTCTCCAACAATATAAACCGTTTCTCCTAATGCAGTTGGCGCATTTTTTACTACAACCGTTTGCGCAAGTGGTGTAACGCCCAACGTATTTTTAAATTGCCCCATCAGCGTATCATTGTTAATAACATCGTAGAAACGAAGCAAAGTAAATCCTGCAAAATTATAGTTAAAGGCCATTTCAGCTGCTTTTTTATATTGATCTTCACTGCCTATAGTTAAAGCATTTTCCCCGTTTAAAACAACTCCTTTTGCATTCGCAATACCCGCTACCTGGCGTACGAGCGTCTTTGGCATAGAATATTCCGGATAACTCCCGCTGTCCGTCATTTCTAAGCATGTAAAGGTGATATCTAATTTAGCTGTTTTAAATGCATCCAAAAGCGCATTGTAATCATTGTATCCAGCTGGTTTTTCTGCAGCATGAGGAATAGTCGGATTATTGTACTGCCAGTGGATTCCCGCCACTTTTGCACCGATTGGTACGTTAAAGGTGGAAGCAAAAGCCTGATGAGCTAACTGCCCAATACGTTTTGTGTGATCTTCCAAAGCTCCTTGATACCATGCTAAGAAATCTTTTCCATAAGCTGTTGAATAACCATCTTTTAAGAACTGATAGCCATCTGATGGCGGTAAAATTTGCGATGCAGACGTTAAATTGGTTCCCCACGCTTGATTAACGCCGGCGAGTGAACCGTATTTAGTCAAAGCATATGATTGAAACTTGCTTTTGGCGAAGTTCGTATACACTTGAAATTTCCCTCTAGATGGATAGCCGGTTCCGTCTGCTGCTGTATAGGACGGATAACGAATTTCACCTGCAGGGCCTCCTGATAAATAGATTTTAGCAATCACGTCTTTATAAGGTGCTAACGCTTGCGCAAATGCCGTGTAGAGCTCACCGTATTGCTTAGAAATAACGTCTGTTGCAAGCGGGCTTAGCGTTTCTTTATTTATCGTTCCCGTTTCAGATTTAAAGTAAAGGCTGTCATCACTTTTTAAGTTCCATACCCAAGATGGAAGCGGAACGTTACAATCATCTCCTACATTGCCTCCGCACTGATGAGTAGAAATAATAGGAACGATCTTTATACCTGCATTACGAGCAGCTTGAGCAAAGCGCTGCGCATAGGAAAAATCGAACTGCTGATCGCCGTTTTTCTCCATATCTCCCCACCAGAAGTCTACTGTCACTGCATAAAATCCATTTTGTTTCGCTTTGCGTAGATCGTTCTCAAATGCTTCCCATGTTGTATAGTCTGTTACCTTTTTTAAAGGCGCCATTAAATAGGTTTTGTAACCTGAATTCATTGATTTTCCATCTACGGCAGCCGCTCCGTTAATTGGATTCAAAATGAAAGCGTTAACAAAAATGAACATCAAAACGAAAGCCAATCCTTTTTTACATAGCTGTTTCATATCTTCCCTCCATTTTTTCAAAATCACCTATAGGTATTCGGCGGATTTTGGTTTTTTCCTTTTTCTTTTATAAAAAAAAGACGCCCTGCAAGGACGCCTTCTTCATTAGTTCCAAATCTCATTCACCCATTCAGGATGGTCAATAAACGGATTGCGGTTATGCTGATAGTCTGAATAAATAATGTCATTTCTACGTCGTTCTCGATCATCTACTGGGTCTTTGGCGTTCCATTGAAGAAGCACAGATAATTTCCCGTGATAAGGAGCAGTGCCATTATTCACTGTGTTATTAAGTTCTAAGTCAGGCTCATCACTTACATCGCCTTCATAGCGCACGGCCATATAAAACAACATACGAGCCACGTCGCCTTTTACTTCATCTCGAGGTTCCCATGAATCACTGTCAAAATAATTTCCGAGTGCTTCGCTATGTTCCGTCCCTCCGTTATCAAAATCTAAGTTTCCTCTCGTACTGTTTACAGACACATCGGTTGGACGTAAGTGATGAAGATCTGTTCCAGGTCCCATAGCTGTTCCAAAATCCCCGTGAGACTTTGCCCAAACGTGCTCACGATTCCAATCGTCCACTCCGCCTCCATTTGTACTCTTAGCCTGTGAACGCCCCGTGTAGAGCAAAATAACGTTATTTGCGTTAGCTGGATCTTCATCCGTTTTCTTTAAAGCTTCCCATACGGCTGAATACGACAGTTCTGTGTGATGATCAATAATGTTATGAAGCTCTGTCTTTAAGCTGTTTCCTGTTTTTCCAGCTGCGGTACGATAATAGTCTTCTACTGGAACGGTTGGCTCTGTGGGATCTGGAGTCGGATCAGTTCCTCCTGTTTCTTTACTGATAGAAGTAACTGATTTTATTCCTGGGTGTGAAAAATAAGGAGTGAGTGTGCCCGTAACAGTAAGACTTTTCCCTTTTAACTCCGAGTGACTTTGAAGTCCAAATGTACTTCGCAAATTTGAAGGAATTTGAACGTACACCATCTTGTCTGTATTGGTTTCATTTGAACTGTCAGCAAGAGCAAATGCATAATCGTTTGGGTAATTGCTCGTAATAACTGTAGATGTGCCTGTAGGTTGACCTACTACATATCCTTTAACCGTTTGTACACTGTTGTTTTGATTCTCAAGAGCTTGTGCAACAGATAAAAATGCGGCTGCTTGACTAACAGGAGTTAAGCTCACTAAAAGAGCAAAAACAAGCAGGGACATTGCCCATGTTTTTTTACACAGAGCGTATAATTTCACTTTTTTATTCCTCCTTATGATAAGTTTGAAAACTAGTTTTCTTCCACCTCTTTATATTATTTTTTCACTGTGAATTCCCTGCCTCTTTTTTGTTAAGTTTTATAGTGAAAAAGCTGTATTCTTCTTTACAGTGACGGCCACTTTATGCGAAGGGTTATATTTTTAAAAGTCTACATTGGAAAAAGCATTATGTGTCTTTCTTTATATATGGTATAATCAACCGAATCGTAAAAGAGCTTATACCATTTCAGAAAATGAAATGATTTAAATAGAAATGAGGATTGTCTATGCTTAGTTTTGACGAAAAATTAGCTATTATTTCATCGTTTCCAGAGCTGCATCGAAAAGATGTATCTTTAGGACGCGTGAATTTTCATTATGAAGAAAGCGTGTACGATAAAACGGTTGTTGTGCATCATCTGCATCCTAACGGAAATGGATTTGTATATGCAGGGTTTTTAAAAGGATATGAAACAAATGACAAAGGTCTTGTGAATATCCGTGATTATACTGAAGAAGAGCTTCGCTCAATTATTGAAGCTTCTATTGAATCTTTGTCTACCCTTCCTGATACAGCTAGAGAAGAAGCTATTGTAGGGAATGGAAATGAACAGCGCTGGAACGGCCCAGACAATGCAACGCTTTTACTTGTTCATGAAGATGACCTGTGGAATATTTATTCTGGCTTGAATTTAGAGGCAGCATTTCTATCTTACGAAGAAGCAGAAGATTATTTGTTTGAAGAAGGCTTCCGCCGCCTATAAGCTTGCGTCTATACGAAAAAACCTCGCTGTTGATTAACAGCGAGGTTTTTTCATTTTTTTACAGAAGACTGAGGGCTAATGCGCGGTATTAAAACCGCAAATAATACAACAACCCCCGCACCAATCAATAATAAATAAAACCATTGTAGGTCTGATGACTTTTCAGAAGCAGTTTGTTCTGTTCGATCTTTCTTGTAGGAAGTGTTTTTAGAAGAAAACAAGTTATATTCTTTTGCTTTCGCAGAAATCGTATTATCTTCAGCTGATGCGTTCGCAAAAAGACTTTCTTTTAAGCTCTCTTTCTCTGCATCTTCCTCTTTTTCAAATGTAAGATCCTTTATTTCCTCCGGAATATTTCCTACTTCTTTTTTATTTTCTAGCAAAGATTCGGGGTCCAAGTTAATCGGATCATCCTTATATACATTTGGTTTAATCTCTTCAACGTTTCCGTCATCAGCTTCAGCCGCTGCTGCTATAGGGAAACAAAGAAGTGAAAAAATAAGAACAATACTTCCAATCTTCTTATTAAGCACTATAGGTTTCATCATTTTCAACCTCTTTAGTCGTCTTTAAAGCACGAATAATAGATGGTAGAACACTTAACACAGCAGTCATTCCCAGTAATACAATAAGCGCCTGTCCAAACAGAGACTGCATATCATATTGAATTGACATATATACTTTAGATACTGGATCTTCGTAATTAAAGTTTGGCATAGATAAGTTAAGAAGCGGGGTAATATAAAATAAAATCAACCCTACTGTCGTCACCCATCCAGCGAAGCTTCCTAATAAGAAAGCAATACGTACGAGTGTAGATGAAGCAAGCAATAAGACGATCGTAAAGATTGACCATTCCATTGCCCGGTCTCCCGATAACGAATAAATATTAAGGCTAAAGATACTTACCATTAACCCTACAATCAAATTCAATAACCCAAACAGCGTACCTTTTACAAGCATAGGTGCATGTCGGTAGTATTGACTGAAATAGCCAATTAGTAAGCTGCTGATTAAGATAATAACCAGAATGACAACCGGTGGAACCTCTTTTACTTTTTCAGCCGGCACTTCACCGCTTACTTGAAGAGGATTCGCTAAATAATGATAAACGTAATCATTATTCTGTCCATCTACTAATGTATTATTTAACAAACGGTATACCTGGCCGCGAACCAACTTCGTTGAATCCACGTTTTGGGCCCACTTGCTGTTAAGCGTGTCAGCTTTATCCTGGACTTCATTTACACGCTTCTGCAATTCATCTGTGTATGTGACAACATTAGCATGTCTTTCACCTAAAGATGAAATGAGTTCGTTCATTCCCTTCAACTCTTGACCCATGCTTTGCTGTAGCGTCATTAAGCCCGTTACGTCCGGAGCTTCTTTCTTTTCTAATGCTTGATCTTCACCTGCGCTAGATTGAAGCTCTTGATTCATTGCATTTGCTTTTTCTTGAATAGCTGATAGCTCTTCCATAATAGATGCTTGTTCAGCATCAACTGTTTGTCCATATTGATCCGCAAAATCTTGCACTGAACTTTGGAACTGTGCTAACTCTTCTTTTGTTAGAGACAAGTTTTGTTGGATTTGCTTACGCGCGTCTTGAGAAGAGACGGTGCCAGCTAACGCCTGCTGCAAACTTCCTTTAATAGAGTCATTGTTAAGGACGCTGTTCTGTATGTCTGTATTTCCTACTTGAGCTAAAGTCAAATCATACTGCGATAAATCACCGTAGTACTTTAGCATATCTTCTGCACTGCTGCTTTTAATCTTACCTGAGAATGTATTGCTCAGCTTTTCCTTGCGAGAAGCTGAAAGGTTTGGAGAAGATAAGATTTTATCTTCTTTGTTTTTAATCATCGTAATGAGATTGTCTACATTCACACTACCTTTAGAAGGCTTTTTGCCGTCTTCTTTCAACTTTTCATTCTCTTTTTTTAATCGTTCATTTTCTTCTTGAAGCTTAGCAATTTGACTGCTCGACGACTTGGTTGCTTCTTCTAAGTCTTTCTCTGCTTTGTTTTTCTGTGCTGTCAAAGACTTAACGTCTGCTTCCAAACTTGCAATTTTCTGCTTCAGCGCATCCGTATTTTCTCCTGAAGCTTCCGGCTGAACGGTTACATTTTGCAGCTCATCTTTGACTGCTTGTACCTGTGTTTTCAGATTAGCCACTTTTTCAAGCGCACTTTTCACAGCATTGGATGTACCTGATGCATCCGATGTGTCCGGTGTTTCAGGCGTTTCCGTTCCCTCAGATGTCTCAGGTGCTTCAGGCGCTTCAGGTGTTTCGTTCACCATTCCTTGGAGCTGCTGTTCTACGTCTTCAAGCCCTTTTGATATATCATCAAGCTTTGCTGTTTGCTGAGATAAATCCACTTTAATTGGTTCTGACGTTCCTTCGCCTTGACCGGAATCTGGCTGAGTTCCATCATTTTCTCCAGGATCCGTGGGCGTTTCTCCGCCTTGATTTGGATCTGGCTGAGTTCCGTTATCTTCCCCTGGATCCGCTGGCGTCTCTCCGCCTTGATTTGGATCTGGCTGAGTTCCGTTATCTTCCCCTGGATCCGCTGGCGTCTCTCCGCCTTGATTTGGATCTGGCTGAGTTCCGTCGTCTTCTCCTGGATCCGTTGAGCCTCCGCCACCATCACTTGATGAAGCTGTCTCTAGCTGCGCACGAAGCGGCTTTAGCTTATTTTCAATTTGATTTAGCGTTGTTTGCTCAGACTGCTGTTTGTATGAATTGACTATTTGGCCATTCAAGTCTTGCAGAGCTTTTTCTTGTTCACTGACGTTATCCGCTTGTTGATCTCCAAGTTCTCCAACGGCTTTTTGATTTTCATCCAGCTGCTGTTGGATGGAAGACAATCCGCTGAATACTTGATTGGCCTGCTCATTAAAATTTTGCTTGGATCTTGGCTGATTAGATTCAAGAGAAGACAACCCTTCTTGAATCGCAGCGACGCTTTGAGCCTGCGTTTTTTCAAGCATTTGCTTCTGTGTTTCTTGATATGTTTGATATTGATTCACATATTCAATGAAGCTGTTTAAATTCTTTTCAACCTGTTCTACGTCGCCTTGTCTGTCACTAGAACCTTTTTCTGCTTTATTTACATTATCTTGGATTTGCTGAAGAATTTTCTTTTGATCATTTAATTCACCCGCTAAATCTTTTGAATTCGGTTTATAAAAAGCGACCATTGTTTTTTGAAAGGCGATTTCTTTATTTAGAATTTTATCGAACTGTCCACGTACCTTATCCACTTCCTGTGATACATAACTCCAGTACAAAGAGGACATTTCATTATTAACCTTTGTAGTAGCATCTTCTAATTCCCCTACTACTTTTTCCTTATTAACTGCGTTAAGCTGACTTTGAACTTTGTATTCCAAAGTAGCTTTTTCTGGCTTTTTTTCCTGATACGATAAAATATTTTGTGAGAAAGTCGAGGGAATATAGATAACCGCATCATATTTCCCATTCTGTAAACCGCTTGTAGCTGCGCTTCGTCCAAGCACGGTCCATTGATAATCCGACCCCTCCTGTAAAAGAGGCGTCACTTTTCCTCCAAATTCTATCGCTTTTTCACTATTTTCTTTTACTCCATTATCTTCGTTAACAACCGCAATCGTTCTTGTTGAGTTTTCTGTGACTTGCAGCGGGTTGTCTCCAATATACTGGAAAAAGAAAGAAGGAAGAGCCAAAATTAAAACAACAGCTAATATGACTTTAAGTGTATACTTACGCTGTTCGGTCATGTTAAGATCTTCCTTTCACTTACACATAGCGGGATTTGAATTCTTGTTTCTTTTCCACTTTTAATATAATAACCGAAGCCAGGATTAACGTCGGCTTCTTTTCGATCATAAGGAAGTGTAAATAAGCTTTGCTCCGTTTTCTTCATCAGCAACACGGCTTGGCTAATTTGCTTCACTTCTGTTGTTAACGCGTCAAATCCTTTTGAAAACTCATTGTTGTTCCCTGCAACAATCAAGTTAAAGCCCAGGTGACTATAATTTTTCATCAATTTTGTAATACGATCCTGCAGGACGCTGTCTAAGTTTTGCTGGAATCGTACAAATCCGTCTACTACAAGCATGATCGGGGCAAATGAAAGACTGTGTACCGTTCCTGCCTGCACTGCTTCTAAATACTTATTTTCACGTCGCTGCAATCGTTCTTCAGTTAAATCAAGCCAGTCGATAATCTGTTCTTTTGTTTCCATGTAAACAACTTCATCTTCAGCTGCATAGCTTGATAAACCACGGTCAACCGAATCAAATAATCCGATTTGCTTCACGCCTTGTTCAAGCGCTGTTTGCAGTATGACCTTCACTACATTTGTCTTTCCTTTTTGCGTCTGCCCCATGACGATGCAATGCTTATTTTTCGTAAAGTTCATATGCACCGGTCGAACAAACTCTTCATCTAATCCAAGAGGAATGACTCCTTTTTCCCGAATAACTCTTCTGTCCGTCATAAACTCGGCAAGTACAAGTTTCGATGACAGCATTGGTACAGGCTCCGGAAGAATAGCATCAGCATATTGATTCTTTAATCGTTGAATGTGCAGCTTAACTGCATCAAAAATTTCAAAATCATCTTTTCCTTCCGCAGGTAAAAACAGCTGCGCAAAATAAGGTTGATCCGTTTTGATAATAGCCCGGCCTGGAATAGACTCTAGCGCATACGGCGTACGTCCCAAAATAGAATACGCTTCTGAATGATCCATTAAATAATGAACAACTTTCGTTTTCAAGTTATTCATAAGTGACTGACGAATAGAATTCACGCGCGTCGCGGTAAAGATCATATAAATTCCTAAAGACTGGCCGTCACGCACGAGCTGTGTGAACTGCATTTCTAGATCTTGCATTTCTTCTTTGACAAGATCAAAATTATCAATCGTGATAAAAATTAGAGGAAGCTCTTCTGAACTTAGAGCATTATACATTTTGATATTGCTAACTTCCTGCTGTTGAAATAACTGCTTTCGCCTTGCGATTTCTTGTTTGATAATCGCCATGAATTTTTCAATTTTACGCATTTGATCCATTAAGAAATAATCCGCCGTATGAGGCAGCTGACGAAGCGGCAGCAGCGTGCCGTTTCCAAAGTCAAAAATGTAATAATGAAGCTGCTCCGGGCTCTGTCTTTCAGCTAGACTAAGAAGCAACATCATGACTGTAAACGATTTACCGTATCCTGACGAACCAAATATACCAATGTTTCCATCGTCCATCAGCTGATAGTTATATACCGTTTGGCTTTGCTTTTCCGGTTCATCAATCAAGCCAATTGGGAATACCCTGTCTCGCTTCTCTATGTACTCACTGCGAAGCAATCTTTCTTTAAGAGGCGGCAGCCATGGACTATTTAATTTTTTGATACCTAATTCCTGCTGCGTTTGTTCGATTTTTTGCACCACAACATCAATTTCTGCTTCCGCTTGTTTAGATGACGTCTGCTGAGTAGATACATCAGATAAAGGAATCAACCCGAGATCTGTTACAATGGCTACTTCATCTTCAGCCCCATACGTATCTTCCATGTACGGCGCGCCGCTCCAAGCTGACTGAAACAGTTCATACACTTCATTATTTCCAACCTGCAGATAGCCTCGACCCGTCACCGTAATAGAAGCAGCGTCCGCATTTTTTAAGATTTCTTTACTGTCAGCGGCATCTTGGACTTTTAAAGCTACTTTAAAGCGTGCATTACTCCAAATTTGATCGTCAATAACACCGCCTGGCTTTTGCGTTGCTAAAATTAAATGAACGCCTAGACTACGTCCAATGCGCGCCGCGCTGACTAATTCGCGAATGAATTCTGGTTCTTCACTTTTTAACTCGGCAAATTCATCCGAGATTAAGAATAAATGAGGCAGAGGTTCTTCTGCCATACCTTGCTTATATAAATCTGTATAATCATTAATGTGATTGACTTCATATCTATCAAACAAGCGCTGGCGTCGCTTTAATTCACTTTTAATAGAAGCTAAGGCTCTTGTACTAAAATTCTTGCTTCCTTCAATGTTTGTAATGGTTCCAAGCAGGTGAGGCATGTTTTTAAACGGCTGAGCCATTCCTCCGCCCTTATAGTCAATCAATAAAAACGCGACTTCATGGGGGTGGAAATTCACCGCTAGAGAAAGAATGTACGTTTGTAAAAATTCACTTTTCCCTGACCCCGTCGTACCTGCAAGTAATCCATGAGGGCCGTGAGCTTTTTCGTGAAGATTTAGTTCAACAATATCTTCTTTTCCTTTTAAACCAATCGGAACTGCTAGCGACTTAGCTGATTCATTGCTGTGCCACCTTTGCACAATATCCAACTCACCAATTTCTCTTGCTTTAAATAATTCTAAGAATGAAACGCTGTTTGGAATTGAGTTGGTCATGCCAACTTGGTGATCCAATGTCCGCAGCATCCTTGCAAATCTTTCATTATAATCCAGCATGTGTTTATCTAGCTGAAATGGAATATTCACAGCTTTTTGCTTTTGAATTAATATATCCCCCTCGGATTCGTTAATATAACGAACAAGTGTGTGAACATGCTCCGTTAAGCTTTCCTTTGTTTCTGCCGCAAATATCGCAGAGAACCCAAGGTGAGGGTGATATCCTTCTAAATACTCTAAGATAACGTGATCTGCAATTAACTGCTGATTCGTAATAATAAAAACAAAGTGAGGCAAGAAAACCCCTTCTCCTTTTGCTTCATCTAAATCGCGTTCCCTCAGTATTTCATAAATAGAAGATAAAAGCTGATCTCTCGTTTGTTCATTATAGATGAAACCTTTCGCAAAAGAATGCGGAAGCTGAAAATGAGGAAGCCATTTCATCCATTCCCACTCTTTATATTCTTCTTCATCAAAAATGAATACGAATCTTACGTCATGATAACTGTGGGAAAATGCCAGCTGTCCTACAAGCTGATGCAGTTCATTCTTCACCGTTTTCATCTTTCCTACAAGACCGATAGAGCCTAAACCTAAATGAGCGGTAACAGGGGCATTTTTGACTTCTCGATAAACCTTTTCCATATGCTGAGACTGCTCAAGCAAATCATCAATTTCTCGATTAGCCATATCTCCGCTATTCAAAGAAATTTGGTAGCTTCCAGGAACTGTTCCTGTTCCAAGACGCACCTGTAAAAAATCACTGCTTTCTACAGTTCGTTCCCAAATTCGATCAGAAATCTGTTCTGTTAAATATTTCATTCGTTCAAACGTCGGAAAATGATAAGATAATACATCTCGTTGAACTGATACTAGTTCTTGTAATTCCTCGCGCTTGTTTTCTAGATACTTTGTATAGATTCGACGACGACGCTCCTGCCGCTTCTTGCGCTGTTTTTTATCTTTGAAGTATTGAACGGTGGATACAATCAGCGTGGTCGTAAACATCATGACAGATATAATAATAAAAATTCCCCTAGGCTGAATAATCGAGACCGTACCCATGACTAAAAGCATGACTAATGGCGGTAAAATAGTAAGCCATAAGCTTCGGTTATTTTCATCATTGTCTTGAGACGGAAAGGACAAGCTCACCTTATCATTAGGCAAATCATATATCATCCGCGGTGTCCGTCTATAAACAGGATACTTCTTTTTCATTTCAGAAATAGGTTGTGCCGTAGCTGGAAGCTTAGATGCATAATCATAGTAGCTTTGAATCTTCAGCAAATCTTTTTCGATCAATTGAATCGTCATAGAAGACCATAAAATAAGATCTCCGGGCTGAAGGTTCATATTCTCTTCTAGTCGGTGTCCGTTAAGATAAAGCGGTTCTTGGTTATAAAAGACCTTCCACTTCCCGTTTATCTTTGATAAGTAAAATCCTTCTTTTGGCTCTATTACACACTTTTCTTTCTGCTGATACACATCAGCTGCTTCATCACTTGTGGAAAACGAGACTTCTGATCCGTAATCAATATAATAGACAGCTTCTTTAACAGCCGTCTCTGTAAGGACAAAGGTTAAAGCATGTCCTTGTTCTCGCCATACAAACGACTCAGAAACAGATAGCTCTGCTATCCTTTCTTGTCCGTAGGAAATCAAGAGCCGGCCGTTCTTTTCAGATGACAGCGTCATTTGCCCTTTCTCAAACGGATAGGAAAACGTAAAAGTTTGATGCTGAGCGTTTCCAACCGTTGCTTGGCGAAAGGTTTTAAAATCTATAGGCAGCTGCTGATACGTTTGCCCACTAACTATCCAAAGCATATTCATACAACTACCTCCCTACTTCGATTGATCTTCCTGCTGTTTTTTCTGCTCTTCTTGTTTCTTTTTCTCGGCTTCTGCAGCTTTCTGTTCTTCTTTCTGCTGCTTGGCCGCCTGTGCCTCCTCAGCTTGTTTCTCTTCTTGCTGCTTGGCTGCTTTCGCTTCTTGCTGATCATTTTCTTTCTTAAATTCTTCAAGTTCATTCGCTACTTTATCAAGCTCCTCTTGCTTTTTATCAGCCGCTAAATCGTTGTCTGTCTTTAGCTGACCTTCGTATTTCATTAGTGCATAGATAATTAACGAACGTTCTTCTAACAACCTGCTGACTTCTAGCGCTTTTTTGTTGTCTCCTCGGCCAATGTAAAACCAATAGGCAAAATACTGAGGATCTGACTGAAGCGTAATAGTCTTTAAAGCATTTGCTTTTTGCTCCTCTCCTAACTTTTCATTAACAAGATAGGAAGTTGCTATTTCGTATTGCACAATTTTAGGCATGCTTTGAATATCGTAATCTTCAAGTGTGTCGACTACTTTGCTGTAGTTTTTTTCAAGAAAGTATTCGTTGCTTTCTACAAATGCTTCTTGTTTCGGCTGAGCAAAAAAGTAAGAGTAAAAAGTATAAATAAGAGCTGGAATTAATAATACAAGTATACCCACAGATGAAAACTTAAAAATGGTCCAGCGCTTTTGAGGAAGTTGAACGAGTGTCTTTTGATGCTTTTCAATTTGGGTTAGCTTATGCTGAACAAATTGACTCAACTCTTCCTCATTGCTGATATGCATTATTTTTTTAGCTTCTTCTTTTAATTGCAAGGTCTCATATAACTTAAAATACTGTTCAAATGTATGCGATGAGTCAACGGCCGCTGCTATCGTAGCCTTTAACTCTTGAAAGCTTTGTTCCTCGTTAGACTCATAAGGAGGTAAACTTTCTTTCACTCCATAATGTAAAAAAGCCGGACTTAAACTTTTATCAAAAACGATATTTTCTGGACAAATCAACAAATGCAGCCTTGAAAAAGAATGCTGCTTTACCTTTTTGATAAGCTGATCTGCAAACAGCCACTTTTGCTGTTCTTCTTTTCCTCTTAATGCAGTAAAAGGTTGAAATTCAGAGGTAGGCTTAATTGTTATTTTAAGTTCATCATCGCTCATCATGATTTCTTTTTGAAAAGCCGTGTTTACATCCTTTAACATTTCAATTTCAACAGAACGATTAAGTCGAATCTTTTCTTTTTGAAAAACAAATGTATATTCATTATTATGACGTGTCATTACAGCTTCGAGCTGTTCTTCTAAGTAAGTCGGTTTCTTCTCTGACATTCTAATAGACTCCTTTAGAGAATTTCGATACAATCACCTGTGGTAATTCCGCAGTTAATCATCGTCTCATTTCCCGAGAAAATAAGATTTTTATTTGAAACACGTATCCACGCACCGTCCTTTGGTGATTGAGTAATCTTTTTAGCTTGCCAAACGATCTCGACTACTTTTTTGAGTGAATGATAGTTTGATAGTCGCAAATCGAACCGATCACCTGTATAGTGCTTTAAGTCTACTGTTACTTCTATATACATAGGGTTTCATCACCTCAAAACATAGAAAAAGCGCCTTCATCTTTTGAGAATGGGGCGCTCCTTTTATTACTTCACTTAGATTATTAGATGAAGTTAACCGCGGATTTGGCTAGCGATTTGGTTATCTGTATCTTCAAGAACATTTGCAGAGTCATCTAATTGCTTAGCAATCTTTGTAAGTAGGTTAGACATTTCAACGAAAGAAGGCTTTAATTCTTCGTATTGAGCAGCAAACGCTTCGCTTGAAGCACCTTCCCACATGTCTTGAAGTTGATTTTTCATTGTATCAAGACGGCTTACTAATTCTTGAACTTGACCGCTTTCGTTAGTATAGCGACCTGCCATGTCGCGAAGCTCTGCTGGTGTTACGCGAATAATTCCTGACATACATATCTCTCCTTCGGTTTATATATTTACTATTATTGTAAGAAACTCTAGTGATAAGGTCAAAGGTTACTTGCAAAAGCCTCCAAAAATGAGAATATGTATCTACAAATACCCCTAAAAAATGCAAATAAAACCTAAAAAGCCAAGATTTTGTTCTCATTTAAACCTTTTCCATCTGATCTATAGGTACCTATTTAAAAGAAAATAAAAACTATAAGACCATTAAATTACATTTCTGTGCATTATCTATAGAACTATTTACTAGTAACAAAAAAGCAGCAGCCTATTTAAGGCCCTGCCTATATATTATATCTTCTATTTATTTAAGATTCAGACATGCTTGGAACAAGCACATGCGCTTGTTATTGCTTTGGCTACTGCTTAAAATAGTTTTGATCTTCTTTTAACATCCTTATTTCTTCGGGGATGAATAATTTTGAGAGAGGCGTGTCAGGATTAAGTAATATCGCTATTTCTTCATTTAATACAGGCAGCATATCCTTAAATGATACGCATACGGTCTTTTCATCTTTTAGCATCTGTTCGATAGGATATTTTGACGAAAAAACAGGTAAATATCGGCACGCTGCGCTTTTCATCGTCTGGACGTAGTGCTCTGCAATTAATATATCTGATGCTCCATGCTCTGAACTAACAACTAGCCATAAATTGCTATTCATTAAAGTTTTATAAAATTGAGCAATTTTCTTATTATCTTTCATTGCTTCAATTAACGATTTTTCTAATAAATTAAATGTATATTTCATTTCCGAGACAATCCTGTAAGGAACTGTACCATTTCACTTCCAGCGCCATCATATACTTCATTCATTCTCTCTTCACTTCCTCTGTGCTGTCACTAAACATAATGTTTGAAGGATTCATCTCCTGACTTAAAATGCCCAACCCCATTTGAATAACGCCATAAGTAAAAAATTCCGTTCGACTGCATGTAGAACCTTTCACTACTTTTTCTTCCCAAGACATAGAAAGCGAATTCCACATAACATTAAGAGTACCTAAAGGTTTTTCAATCGTTCTATGCATATTGTCATACGTATTCCATTCTTTTAAGTTCTTTATGTCATTCCACGTATCTTGTGAATGGGCGCTCCCATCGCTCCATACGCTCGACCAAAACTCCGTCCAGCCTGAAGAGCCTTCTAGCTCTCCATCTGCTTTTCTCATTTGTTCTGCAGTGTCTTTTACTAATAAATGTGCATTTTCCGTTAGCGAATCAAGTTTGCGAATCATATGCTGTAACTCTTCCTGCAAGTCCAGCACTTTATCAATATCTGCAACAGACAAGAAATGTAGATTTGTAGCTTCCCAGCTTAGTTTTTGAAGTGCATCAGCCGTCTGTGAATGAGACTGCTGAATTCGCTCTGCAAATGTCTGCAGCACCTCTGGATTTACTTTTATCTCCATGTATGTCCGTCCCCCTATCTCTTGTAAGCCTTCAGTCATCATCCAAACATTTTTTAAGCCTATACGGAAAGACTCACTTTCTAAAGGAGTGAGCCGATAATGTTATTTATTACGCCGATGCTAACTCTCTTAATCGTGAAATTTCTAAGCGTAAAGTTTGAAACAATTCATCCCTTACGTCGTACAGATGAAAAGTAGATTGCGTAATATCATTATAAATATCCTCATATGAGCTCTTAGAACGCCCTGACCAATCTGACGCATATTGTTGGTGCGAATTTTGAAACAGATAGATACCCTCTTCAAGAAATTCCATGATACGTTGAACTTCATGTAAATATGATTCTAATTGATCTGCATCTCGACTATATTCTTTACTTTTTCTTCTTCGCTCTATGTCGTCAAAGAGATCATCAATTGCATCCATAAAATGTCCCCACGTCCTTCTTCCTCTTTTATTAGAAGTCTCTTAAAGTAATGTTAAAATAAGGTTACAAAAAACAAAATCCATCATTCAAACTATTTTCATACCTAGGAAAAAATATCTACATTTCTCTTTTTTTACTTATTTATACAGGGAAAATAGAGAAAATAAACAACGCCAGGCTGCTGTAATAAAGCAGTAGACGTTGCTTTTTAGGTTGTGACACTGCTGTTGTAAAAAGGCAGAATACCTAGTTTACATTCGACCTTTTTGTTTCTTTTTCTTGTTAAATGGCTTTTTTGAAGGTTTCTTAGCTGTACGGGACTGCTCTTTTGTTCCTTCGTCGACGATTTCGCCCATATAAAGCTCTTTTTTCGCTAATGAAAGTTGAAGTTCACGTGCGATTTGTTTTAAATTTCGCTCTTCTCGTTCAGTCACAAGAGAAATGACTGTACCTTCTGCTCCCGATCTGCCTGTTCTACCTGAGCGATGTACGTATTGATCTGCATCTTGAGGAACATCGATGTGAATTACATGCGTCAATCCCTTAATGTCTAATCCTCTAGCTGCGACATCTGTTGCTAATAAGACAGGGAAATCTCCTTTTCGAAACCCTTTAATCGTCGTAGCACGATCTTCTTTTTTCGTTTCACTGTGTAAAGAGCCTGCTTCTACACGCTTAAATGTTAATTTTTCTTCAAACTCGATGAGAGTATCAATCCCTTTAAAAAAGGCTAAAGCTTTCATTTGTTCTTGACGAACTAGTTTTCTAAGCACGTCCACTTTATCTCTAGCTTCACTTTTGATGTATACATGCTCTACCTTCGAAGCTGGAAGTTCATCTCTTCCTACCTCTATTTCAAGAGGGTGGTTCATCATATCTTTCGCTAGCGATTTGGTACGTTCTGATACAGTAGCTGAGAAGACTAGGATTTGACGATCACTTAACGCCATTTTTACAATCTGTTGAACCGTTTGAACATGCTCAGGTACAAACAATTGATCCGCTTCATCAATCACAATTGTTTTGACTTCGTGCATCTTTAATTTCTTCATTTTAATTAGCTCGTTCAAACGTCCTGGGGTACCAACAATGATATTGGGACGTTTTTTGAGTTTTTCTAATTGCCGTTTCATATTTGCTCCGCCAATAAACGCAGCGCTTGAAATACCGCTTCCCTGCGACCAAGTTTGAATTTCACCGTGAATTTGCATAACCAATTCATGGGAAGATGCTAAAATAACAGCTTGAATATGAGATGGTCCCGGCTGAATGCGATGTAAGACAGGCAACAGATATGCCAGCGTCTTTCCTGTTCCCGTTGGGGATTCTCCTATTACATCTTTATTAGCTAAAATCTCTGAAATAGCTTTCGTTTGAATGGCAGTAGGCTCATTGAACCCTGCTTTTTTCCACGCCTCTTGTAAAAAAGGCTGTAAAGTCTCTATAAACTGACTCATATCTATCTCCTTTTCCATGCTTTTCTCGATATTATAAACGATTTTTTTCATTTCAATTAAACGAATGTATCAGTGGCCATGTGCGTTAATACTGACCTTAATTTCTATTTATAAATAAACCTTTCTTATCCCAAGGGACCCTGTCAATCCGTCAGTAGAAAAATCGGTTGTTACCTTAACTTTTCTACATCAATAAACATAGCTTCAACTATGATACACTATTGCTTCTATAGAAAACAATATGATCCTCTTTATTATGGACGAAAACTTGTATAAGAAGGAGGTTTTATGTCCTATATGGATTCAGACGCAAAGGGCTCAGCTGCTTACTTCCTCTTTTTCAAGAAAACAGCCGCCTCTCTGAGCTACGAGAGGCGGCTGTTTCGTTCTATAATTGGCATATCAATAATAACCGTTGTCCCTTTTCCTTTACCGCTTTTAAAATGCATGGTACCTTGATGACGCTCCATGATTTTGTAACATACGGCCAGCCCTAAGCCAGTGCCAGCTTCTTTTGTAGAATAAAACGGCGTTCCTACTTGTTCAATCCTCTCTTGACTCATTCCGATTCCATTGTCTTCAAAGTGAATCAATGCTCGTGTACCTTTTTCTTCAACTGTTATTGTAATATGACCTTTCTCCATAATAGCTTCTACACCGTTTTTGATCACGTTGATGAACACTTGTTTCAATTGATTTGCATCAGCCGAAACATAAATAGGCCTTTTGGCTGTTTCTTTCAATAAAATAGAAACATTATTTAAATTGGCCTGCGCTTCCATTAGCGTAATAACTTGTTTTAAAATCTCGCATAAATTGGTCTTTTCAAAAGATACATGCTGCTTTTTTCCAAGAATGAGCATTTCACTGGAGATTAAGTTGATGCGGTCGATTTCAGACATCATAATATCTAAATATGTGTCATTTGTTTCCTTAGAGGCTTGCATAACCTGTACAAAGCCTTTTAAAGAAGTAAGCGGGTTTCTAATTTCATGTGCGACGGCACCTGCCATTTGTCCAATAACGGACATTTTTTCCGAGGTTATCATAAGCTCTTCATCTTGACGGTATGTAGTAATATCACGTGCAATCATAAATACACCTACTACCTGCTTATGAACGATGATGGGAAGCAAAGAACACCTAAGCAGCCGTCTTTCTCGCTTTCTATTGATCACATTCATTTCGAACTTAGCACCTTTGCCATTCAGCACTTCTTTAAAATACTCTTTACACATATCAAACTCTTCAGCTGCGATAAGAGCTGAAGGTTTCATTTTTCGTAATTCTTCACTGGAGTATCCAACGATTCCTTCACCTTCTGGATTAGCAAGAAGAACTTCACCCGTTTTACTTATTTCAAAAACGCCATCGGGATTATGTTTGAATAAAGATTGATAGTGCTGATTGCTCGTTTGAAGTTCGTGTTCTTTCACTACGAGCTCTTGCTGGGACTCCACTAGTTTATAAGCTCTCCTATATACCAACCCATACAAAATAATCCCCGTAGCTAAAATAAAAAGCCAACCTTTGTATTGTTGAAAAAAAATATATACTTCAAAACGACCTTGCGCTAATGTTCTAGATATATTATCAGATATCAAGATCCATACAGCGCCAATAATGATATATATAATTGAAATTCTTAAAGCTACTTTACGCGCGTGTTTCACCAAATTTTAATCACCTGTTTATCAATATTGATCCCCTGTCTTATTGTCTTTATATGAAGTGTTCACTTTTTGTAGCCATTTCATGCCGTTGTAAAAAATTGATGAATGGCCTGACCTAAGTTACTAATAGATTTTACATTTGCTTGAAAATGATACTGGTGAAGCCATTGACTATGATCGGGTGTCACACCTGTTAAATAAATCTGTACACCCATTAGCTGAAATTCCCATATTAAATGTTCTAGGGCTGCAACACCTCGTTCATCAATTTGACCTATTCCATTAAAGTCAATGATAACTCGATCAACCGTTTCCTCATCTATTTGTCTGAGCAGCCGATGTTCATTTTTCATGATGACTTCCTCAAATAAATCGCCAAACAGAGGTATAAGCACCATGTTGTTCGATAAATGAATAAACGGTCCCGACAGTTCTATAACTCGGTTCATTGCTTTTTCTAATCGTTCTTTTTGCAGCAGCAGTTCTAAGTCTGTTTCAGATAAACGCGCTGTATGTTGTTGGATTTTTTCTGAAAGAATTCTAATTTGAGAATCTTCCTCTACACATATCACATGCGCCTTATCTTGCTCCCATTTGCAATTCACGGTATAAAGAGACATCTTAGCTTTGTGCGAATGCATGACTAATTCTGTTTTTATTTTTTTCTTCTGCCCTAATCGTTTTCTAGCTTTGATCTGACTATCTTCGTCAACAATTTCTAAAAAATGTTGAACCTCTCCAAATAAAGCGGCTGCTTCATCAGATTGCGCTAGAATATTCATTTCCTCATCCATAATAAAAACAGGAAGCGGAGCATGTTTAATAGTCGACAACCTTAATCCCCCTAATCGATTGATAATGAAAAAACTCTTTCAACTCCTCTAACTGTGCAATAAACCGAACTTGATTTGTTTGAGCAAGAGGAAACTTATAGCTTGAAACTACTCGACCTCCAACTAAAATAAGCGGCTGATGTTTTGTCTTTTGTAATCCTTCTATATATTCGTTTGCTTTTTCTATATGATGAGTTAAACTGAACGAGATTCCTACTAAATCAGGTTTCCATTGTTCAACAGTGTGCGTTGCATGTAAAAGCGGAGAATCTGCTCCTAAAAGTTTCGTCTGCCAGCCGTGCTCTTCAAAGAGAATGGAAATCATTTTTAAACCTAAAAAATGCTGTTCATTTTCTATACACAAAAACAGACCTTTTTTTTCATTTTTAATAACTTCTTGTTCTATACACAATTGATAGCGTGACAAAACATAGTCACAGGTAGTAGTAGCTAAATGTTCATCAGCCACTGAAATTTCATCTTCTTCCCACATCATACCGATTTGAGCCATCGACACTGAAATGAATTGCTGAAAAATATAAAATGTATCGAAACCCTGCTGTCTTTTTTTCCACACAATATTCCAAGCTTCATCTTGATTCCCTGATAACAGTAATTCAGTCAAGCGTTCTATGCTTTCAATCAAGAAACCACCTCTTTTTCAGTCAAACGACTTGTTTTTTCCTTTGTTATTATCAACCATACCACTTAACTCACCCGCACTCTACAGTAAAATATTCTCACACTGACAAAATAGCACCGGACGTCTCTAACAGGTCAATCTCTTTATTTTTCAAAGTCAACGAGGTAGTGATGCAGCAAGTGACGGTTTTGTTCATTGTATAAGTACGCATACACAGGTCGTCCTATTGTGCCGTAAGTCATTCTTTCCCCAAGAAGACCTATATCTGTTAGAAATTTTAAATATTTCCGAATAGATACTCTTGAAATTCCCGTTTTTTCAGCTACATCATCAGTCGAAAAAGGGTGATCTTTAAGATGCTCAATGGCTTCTACGATAACTTCTAATGTTCCTGTCGTTAAACCCTTAGGCAACGGCTCTACCCGAGCTTCTTTTATTTTTTTATTAGACAGCAGCCCGTCTAATTCCTGTTGGTTAAGCTGAGGTTGCTGTTTTAACGTACGAAATGTTTGTTTGTAAGCCGAAAGTGCTTGATAAAAGCGTTCAAATGTAAAAGGCTTAATCAAATAATCAATTGCTCCGTAGCGTAGAGCTTGCTGAATCGTTTGGGCATCCGAAGCAGCGGTGATAAAAATGACATCTATTTCCTCTTGTTTTGTTCGAATCTCTTGTAAAACTTTCAAACCATTTTGCCCAGGCATAAAGACATCAAGCAGCACTAAATCAACTTGATATTCATTTACCTTCACCAAGGCTTCATGACCCGAATGAGCAACAGCGACCACTGTAAACCCCTCTATCTCTTCAATGTACTTTTGATTAAACTGAGCAACCATTGGGTCATCTTCAACAATTAATACTTTAATCAACTTGATCTCTCCTTGTTTCGTACGGAATATCAATATAGAATGTGGTACCGCTATTTATAAATGAGTCAATGACGATTTGGCCACCTAGTTCATCAATCGTTTGCTTCACTAAATGCAGTCCAAACCCTCTGCTCGTGCCTTTTGTAGAAAAACCTTTCTTGAAAATCTGATTCATTGTATCGGAAGGAATGCCGCAGCCTGTATCCGTGACTTGAATCGTAAGTTTATTGTTTTTATAAACAAGCATAACGGACACTTTTTTAGAGGCTTGATGACAAACTGAATCAATTGCATTATCAATTAAATTCCCAATAATGGTAATGAGATGATGAGTAACGTGTGGATCTGAAGGTTCTGGAATAACTTCATCAGCGGAAAACGTCAGTTCTACACTTTCCTCTCTAGCATAACTCATTTTGCCCATGAGGAACCCTGCCAACGCATGATCTTTAATAGATTTAGTCACTGAACTAGATTCATCGACACGGTGATTAACAAGCTGATGAATATACGTTTTTAGCTCATCATAATAATTCATCTGCACCATTCCTAAAATCACATGAAGTTTATTCATAAATTCATGCGATTGTGCTCGAAGCGCTTCCACATACATTTTAACACCTGTTAGCTGTTCTGCTAAGATGTTAACTTCTGTTTTATCCCGAAACGTAGAAAGTGCCCCTACAATCTCTTCGTTTACTACTAGTGGAACCCTGTTAACCACAATGGCTACTCCATTTATGAATTGCTCTTCATCGTAATGAGATTCCCCCGTAGACAAAACGTCGTCCAGCCTGGAGGTGGGCATATATTCTCGAATAGACAAACCGATTGGCTCTGGCGCTAACCCTGCTTTAACAAATAAGCGGCGTGCAGAACGATTAGCAAGTGTAATATTACCTTCTTTATCAACAGCTATCACTCCTTCACGAACCGACTGCAGCATGGTACTTCTCTCTTCTAGAATTTTAGCAATTTCAGAAGGTTCCAAGCCAAATAAAATTTTCTTTATGTAATTCGCTAATAAAATAGCACCAAGAATGCCTACAAGTAAACCAATTAATGAACCTAAAACAATTCGCCGATGCCCATCTCTAATTGCTTCATTTACATTATTCAAAGAAATCCCCACAGCTACTGCGCCAATTTGTTGATTTTTTTCATTATAAATAGGTGCAAAAGCGCGCAGAGATTTATCGAGCGTTCCTTTTGATACAGATACATAAGATTTCCCGTGCAATGATTTTTGCTCATCGCCTCCGGCAAACCTCTTTCCTATTTTTTTAGGATCTGGATGAGATTGCCGAATTCCATTCATATCCATAACAACGATAAACAAGACGCTTGATTTTTTACGAATTCGTTTAGTGAATTCTTGAATTGACTGAGGTGTTTTTGTCTCTAGTCCTTCTTGCACGTTCGTTGATTCTGAAATAATCGTAGCAATAGTCCGAGCTTTTTCAGCCTGTTGATCCCGAATATTTTTTCCAATTGAACTGCTAACTAATAAATCCGTTAACAATAGCGATAGAATCACCACCATGCATACAAGCAGCACCGTGATGCTTCGCAGACCCATTCTTCCGTGTTTCACATTCTTCCCTCGCTTCCCTGCTTTTCTTGTTTATAGCACAAGAAAAAGATCTTATCTAGAGTCAGATAAGATCTTCGCTTATTTAATTTCATTTTTACTGAGTTGATTAACATTTATACAGGAAGGTTAACAATCTACTTTATAGTTTCGGTCCTTTTCGATATTTAAACCATCCCATTTTATAAAAGGCAAAGACCATTACGCCTACAAGCCCAATCATAATGCCAAGTACAATAAAATAATTATATTTCCCCGTCAGTTCCGGCATATATGAAAAGTTCATGCCATAGAGGCCAGCAATAAACGTCAACGGTAAGAAAATAGCTGACATAAGCGTTAGCGTAAACATGATTGAATTCATACGATCCGAGTTAATGGACATAAAGCTTTCTCGGATGTCATTTGACAAATCCCTGCTTGCTTGCATAATTTCAATCATATTTAATAGGTGGTCATAAATATCATTAAAATAGCGAACCTGCTCTTTTGCTTTTAACGCATTAGTTGACATAATACGATACATTAAATCTCTCATAGGGTTTAAAATGCGGCGCATTCGTGACAAATCACTTCGGATGTCATAAAGCTGCCTCATTAATTCATCCATAGGTTCGTCTTTTGCATTGTCTTCAATGTCGTCTATGTGATCTTCAAATTTATAAAGCACGGGGAAGTATTCGTCAACGGTATGATCTAAAAGTTCATACATGATATCCCATGTTCCATCTTCGGTAGCCTCAGGGTCTTTTTTGATAAGCTCCCAAACCCTAGCCACGCTCGTTAGCTTATCCATATGGTAAGTGACTAAAAAGTTATCCCCTACAAACGCAGATACTTCTAAGTGCTCAAGCTCTTCTTTATGAAGGGCATAATAGACTAAAAAATAATGCTCATCATACAACTCAAATTTAGCCCGCTGACCTTGATTTAAACAGTCCTCAACTGCTAAAGGATGAAAATTAAATTGTTCAAGCTGCTTTTTTTCTTCCTCGGTGGGATTGTAAAAATCAACCCAATACCATTGAAAGTCATGGCTTGAACGAATCTCATTCATTTCTATTTCTTTAATAGCTCCTTCTTTGGTTTTAGCTACAATTTTAATCATAAGATAACCTCTGTCTTTTTTGATACTATTCTCTGCACATACCCTTTTTACCATTTTGTTAAACTTTTTTCTTTTAATGTACGTCTTTTCTCGTCTATACATACGATGATGGTGACGACAAGAGAACAAAACGGTGAGGAGGTATATCCATATGTATGAATTTTACTCCCGGCACGAAGAATATTGGGAAGATGATACAAGGCTAGACGAACAGCTTCTAAGAGATATAAACAAAGCTGTAAACGACGAGTTTTCCGCTATTCACTACTATACACGCTTAGCAGAACTGGCTCCTAATAATCAGGTTCAACAAGCTATATTAGGTATTCGGCAGGATGAAATTAAACACTTTGACTGGTTTTCTAAAGCCTATTATGATTTATCAGGCAGCTACCCACAAATTTCATTAAACATAAAACTGCCAAATACTTTTCAAGAAGGGGTCTCTGAATCCATTAAAGATGAAGTAGAAACCGTTCCATTTTATCAATCAATCGCTAGAAGAATCACTAATGCTCGAATTCAAAGCCGCATTGTTCGAGCTGCGAGCGATGAACAGCGCCACGGTCAAATTTTCCGAACCATTCAGTCCCACTTCTCATACTAAATAATACGCTTGCAGTGGCAAGCGTATTATTTGGTATGGTTTTATCATTACCTCTTACTTGGTAGCATTAAATTCTTCTTTGATTTTTTGGAGCAACGCTTGATTTGTTAATACGTCATACCCTGTTAATGCCATTGTTTGTGCCCCGAGTATCATTGCTTCTCTTCCTTGCTCACTTAAAGCTGCTTCTCTAAATTCGTGCGTATGACAAACAAAATAATCATCACAAATTTGAATATACGGATGAATAGCCGGAACAACTTGGCTTACATTCCCCATATCTAAAGATCCATGATCGCCTTGGTCTTCTGTAATGCTTTGTTCACTTACGCCTAATGAGATGAGATTATTTGTATAGACATCGGATAATGTTTGATTCGTTTGCATATCATCATAAGAAAACTCATAGTTTGAGATTTTTAATTTTGTTCCCGTGGCTAGAGCAGCGCCGTTGGCACATGCCTTCACCTTCTCTGTCACTTCATCTACATATGCACGAGTTGAAGCACGAACATAAAATTGCGCTACTGCATAATCAGGCACAACGTTGGCCGCTTTGCCTCCCTCTGTAATCACTCCATGAATTCGTACATCCGGCTTCACATGCTGGCGAAGCGCATTAATACTGTTGAACGTTTGTAATACGCCGTCTAACGCATTGATTCCTTCATGAGGAGCAGCAGCTGCGTGCGCGGATTTTCCGAAGAACTCAAACTGAATGGCATCCATTGCAAGAGAACGTCCGCTTTTTTGGTGACAGTAATAAGGATGTACCATCATAGCTACGTCTAAATGATTAAAAATGCCTTGCTCGGCCATCGTTACTTTGCCGCCTCGTGTTTCTTCTGCAGGCGTTCCATATACGTATACTTTACCGCCTGTTTCTGCAACTGCTTTACTAAGACCAATACCAGCTGCAATCGACATGGTTCCAATTAAGTTATGGCCGCATGCATGTCCGAGATCCGGCAAAGCATCGTACTCAGCCATAAACCCAATCGACGGACCTGGCTTTTGACTGTCATAAACAGCAGTAAAAGCCGTTGGCAAGTCACATGTACCAATTTCAACTGTGAACCCTTGTTCTTTTAAAACATCCGTTAATGCTTTGCACGCTTTGAATTCTTCGTGGCCAAGCTCAGGGTTTTGCCCAATATATTTGCTTACATCATAAAATGTATCCTGTAAGTTATTAATTGCTTCATTTATTAATTGTTTCATTAGTCGTACTCCTCTTTTAAATATTTAAACAAATTATAGTATATTTATTCATTTTTTAAAAGCTAGTTTTTAAGACATGTTTTCCTATCACCTTAATATGCCTTATAATTAAACTACTAACTGTTTTAAAGAAGGTATGCATAATGATTTACGTAAAAAAATTCAATTTTTTAGGCGGTCGTATTATTAAAACAGGCATTGCCGTTTTTTTGACTGCACTCATTTGCCAGTCTATCGGCTGGCCATATATGCTCGCTGTTATTACAGCTATTGTTACGATTGAACCAACAGCTGCCGATTCTATTAAAAAAGCGTTCATCCGCTTTCCTGCTTCAGCAATCGGAGCTGCTTTTGCCATGCTTTACACATTTCTATTAGGAGTGACGCCGCTTACCTATATGCTTGTTGCTGTTTCTACTATTATATCCTGTTCTAAATTGCGTTTGCATGCAGGAACACTCGTTGCCACGCTAACAGGAGTGGCTATGCTGACGATTGTGCACGATCATTATTTCATCTCGTTTTTAATTCGCTTAGCGACCACCAGCATTGGGCTGCTTACTTCTTCACTTGTGAATATCATCGTTCTTCCTCCTAATTATACACCGATTATTACGAGGAAAATTCAAAATCTCTCAAAACAAATGAGCAGCGTTTTACAGCAAAGAGGAAGCGAACTTTCCCAAGTACATGCTTGTCATAAACAAACAAAGCTTCAATTTCAGCAGCTTTCCGCTGAAATTGAAAAAATTGAGACGCTTTGTGAGTATCAGCGAAAAGAATGGAAGTTTCATCATTTCACTCGTACAGCTATGAGAAAATTCCACTATGAATATAAGAAACTTTCTCTTATGAGGCAGCTTGTCTACCATATTGGTAATTTAATTTACTTGCCTGCTCATCAGCTGCAAAGTGCAAGACATCAAGTAATATGGGATACATTCACTTCCTTTCATAACGTCTTACAAAATGAACAATATAAAAGCTCTTTGCATCATCAAACGCTTGTTTTGACTTTAAAACAAAGGTTTTGGGCACATAAGCAGGAAGAAAACAGAGGGGATCAGCCTTTTTCAACAGAAACAACAATGCTGTACGAACTGCTTGCAATTCACCATCTGCTTGAAGAACTACACCGTATTCATTGTTTGAAGGATCGATATAACTTAAATAACTCATCTGTCTCGCTTTCTTCATAAAAAAATCCTCACATATGTGAGGATTTTTTTGTTTACGAAACTTGTGACTCATCTTTCTTATATTCTTTCTCCCAGTAGTCTGCATTTTTAATTCCTAGCTTAACGGGATCAAACACAGGGTCTACCCCTTGTTTTTTCTGAGCTTCATAGTCTTTTAATGCAACTAACGCAGGCTTAGCTAAAATTAAGATAGCAATTAAATTTAGCCATACCATGATACCAAGTCCCGCATCACCTAACGCCCAAGCTAGTGATGCTTGTTTAACTGCCCCGTAGAACGTAGCTCCTAGAAGGACAAGCTTTAATGCAAACATAGCCCACTTTCCGTTCTTTCCGCGAGTTAGATAAGCAATATTTGTTTCAGCAATGTAATAATAAGCCATAATCGTTGTAAACGCGAAGAAAAATAGAGCCACTGCCACGAACCCAGCTCCGAACCCCGGCAACACTGTTTCAATAGCAGCTTGTGTAAATCCAGGTCCTGCTTCTACACCCGGTAAATTTGAAATAATAAATGAACCGCCTGGTCCTTCCGTGTTGTACATGCCTGTGAATAAAATCATAAACGCTGTTGCTGAACAAACGAACAGTGTATCAATATAAACCGAAAAAGCTTGTACAAGACCTTGTTTCGCCGGATGTGAAACTTCTGCTGCAGCTGCTGCGTGAGGTCCTGTACCTTGTCCTGCTTCGTTTGAATAGATGCCTCGCTTAACTCCCCAAGAAACAGCTAAACCAACAATTCCTCCAAAAGCAGAATCTAATGCAAAAGCACTTTTAAAAATAAGAGCGATAACTCCCGGCAACTCGGAAATGTTCATGGCAATAATAATAAGAGCTAAAATAATATACCCAAGTGCCATAAAAGGTACAACGAATTGGGCCACTCCTGCAATACGCTTAACGCCTCCAAAGATAATAAAAGCAAGAATAATAACTAATCCTACTGCTGTAACCGTTGGACTAACGCCAAATGCGTTGTCGATTCCAAGCGCGATGGAGTTAGACTGAACACCCGGCATTAAGATACTCATCGCAACAAGTGCTGCAATAGCAAATAAAATGCCATACCATTTCATACCTGTTCCTTTTTCAATGTAGTACGCTGGACCACCTCGATATTGGCCATCTTGTTTAACTTTATAAATTTGAGCAAGTGTTGATTCGATGAATGCACTAGAAGCACCAATAAAAGCAACAGCCCACATCCAAAATACAGCCCCTGGACCTCCAAACGCGATAGCTGTCGCAACTCCAGCAATGTTTCCTGTTCCGACTCGTCCCGACAGCGCTAGAGACAGGGCTTGGAAGGAAGAAACTCCTGCTTCTGAACTTTTACCTTGAAACATCAGCATAATCATGTCTTTTAAGTGTCTCACCTGCAAAAACCTCGTTAAAATTGAGAAAAACAGACCAATCGCAAGACACCCATAAATAACAGGCGTGCTCCATAGCACATTATTCAAACTCGTTACAAATTGCTCCAAACGATAACCCCCTTATTTTACATTCAGACTATTTTAAATTATAAGTTAAATTATAAATTTTAACAATAAAACTCTAAATTAAAACTAATTTTTAGTTAAAATATACAAAAAAACTTGTAAAATCCTCAAAACATCCAACAATAAACCGTTTACATTCCGTAACTATCGCTTTCAAAAGAGAGGTATCTGCACCTTTCTTCTCAGGAACACATAGGCTATAGAAGTTATTTTCTATTAGAAGGTGTGAAAAACAATGATGAGAATAGAGCCTTTATTTTATCGCCCTTTAGCTCTAGACCTTCTTTATGCGTGCGTCTTAGCTTATAAGCAATACGCACAGGGAGGCACATTTGATGTACCTGAAGGCTACCGGCTTATTAAATCGTTTAAAGCTTCTGCCGTAGGGGTGCAAGAATGGTTTGGTTTTATTTTAGAATCTGATGACTCTATCGTAATTGCCTTTCGAGGAACTCAATCTGAGGCAGACTGGATTGCTGATGCTCGCATTAGGCAGCGCCCTTATCCATACAATCAACAAGCTGGTCTCGTTCACGAAGGTTTTTTAGCCGTTTACGAATCATGCCGTGATGAAATTTTTGAAACATATCAGTCCCTTACCCCCAAGCCACTTTATATAACGGGGCATAGCCTAGGTGGTGCACTCGCTGCTCTTCATGCCTTAGATGTCGCCACAAACGCATCTTTTCCGGAAGTTACAATGTACAACTACGGAGCTCCTCGAGTAGGTGATCCTCAATTCGTTCAAACATACACAAATCTTGTTTCAAATAGCCGCTGTTTTGTTAACACGACGGATACGGTTCCTAAAATCCCTCCGAAGCGCCTTTATTCCCCTTCCACCAAGCAAACGATTTATTACGATCAAGATCCTCTGCAACTCTCGTTTACGATTCAAACAGGCTCTACCGTAGGGAATCATAATCCCCAAACATACAGTGTTGGTATTTGGATGATGTCGGACTATCCTATTTTGGTCCAAAAATAAAAAAACAGGCGGACTGCCTGTTTTTTTTATGCACCAATTGCTGTTTTGATTTCTTCTATTTGTTCTTGATGACGCTTTTCATGATAGCCAATAAAATCAATCCACTGCTTTAAATCCATTAACCCAAACACAGGGTGTGGAAATGATTTTTGCTTTAGCTTGTCTTCACTTGCTGTTTCTTCTAGCTCTATTAAAGCTGCTCTTGATTCTGCCAGCTTACTCTTCATCTCTTCTAATGTCTGCTTTTCATTAGAAGGCGTAACTTGAGCCGGTGCATCTACTTTTCGCGAACGGTCTACCGCTAAATGAAACGGCTTATCTTCAGTTGGCTGATCCACACCGTTTTCTAACTGATCCTTTACACGTGAAACAATCATGCGCTCCATCAAATATAAATGTTCTAATACTTGCATAACGCTCCATGTATTAGATGCTGGCTGTTGATTTAATTGTTCATATGTTAATGATTCTACACTTCTCAATACATCATTTCGAAACTGTTCATTTTTATTCATTTTTCATCCTCCTCTAGGATTCCTCTAACTTATCGTATCAAAAAACTCTTCCATATAAAAAAGATATCCCTTTATTTAACCATGTTTTAGCTGCAATTGTTTCACGTGAAAAAATCACATTTTCTATTTGACATAGATCAACTGAGGTGTTATATTTAGATTTCTGGCTTTTCTTTAAGAGCTGGACATAGTGAAAGTAACTTGAAAGGATGTATCGTACAATGCAAGGTAAAAATACTGGCATTCGACACATGTCTTTGAACAAAACTTATTCACACTGGATCGGCTTCGGAGCCGTAAGGATGCAAGAGAGGTAGGGCTTGCGTCGTTTAGGTTAATCGATCATGTGGAAAAACAAACCGCGGCAATGGATGAAATCCATGCAAGCACAATCAATGCTAATTGTGCCCTAACAACAACGAAACATACAAAAACCGTAATCATGGATTTTATAAAGAAAGTAATCATTTTGTTTTTACACTTGCAAAAGCAAGTTACTGATAAGAAACACGAACAAAAGCGAGCAGATGCATCTGCTCGCTTTTTTAATGATACTTTTTATTTACTTTATCATTTCTTTTTTAGCGGATCTTATAAAAAAGCCGAAACCAATGTGGTTTCGGCTTTTTTTCTTATTGCTCTGCTAGTACATCAGCAAATGCTTTTGCATAAGGAGGAAGGTCTGGCGGACGGCGGCTTGAAATAATGTGGCCGTCGATTACGACTGCTTCATCATGCCAAATAGCTCCCGCATTTTCCATATCATCTTTGATTCCTGGCGTACTTGTTACGTTTCGGCCATCTAAGATTTTTGCAGAAATTAATACCCATCCTGCATGGCAGATTTGGCCGATTGGCTTTTGCTGTTCATCCATATGACGAACCATTTCAATTACTTCAGGATAGCGGCGCAGTTTATCCGGCGCCCAGCCCCCAGGTACTAAAATAGCATCATATTCAGCTGGATCAACATCTTTAAACGCGTAGTCCGATACGGCTGGAACACCGTATTTCCCCATGTACGTTTCGTTTGCTTTTTCTCCAACTAAATGTACTTCTGCTCCTTCTTCTCGAAGACGCATCACTGGATACCATAGTTCTAGATCTTCAAAGTCTGCACTAACAAGCGCAATAACTCTTTTATTTTCTAAACGCATCGTAACACCTCCGCCATCAGTATAGCATGTTGGAGAATAAGATTGAAAATAAGGGACTAACTTGTACATAATTAAAGGATTTTTCAAGTGATCTTCAGAAAATTTTTGTATGCCAAATGGTCTAATTTTATATTTCCACTTGACTAAGGACAAACATCACACTACAATGTGTAGTGTGATGTTCATAATGTTATAAAATTATCCAAATAAGAAAGACTTTCTGATTTAATTGCTACATTTCTTTTTTCGGGCTTTAACACTACATAATGTAGTGTTTTTCAAATACACTTAAAGGAGGAAGTAAAGTGAATAAAAACGTCGAAATTGGTTCACTTATTATTCGTTTAGTATTAGGTTTTACATTTTTAGTACACGGCTTTCAAAAATGGCAAGGCGGGATTGAAAATACAGTAGGGTTCTTCGATAGCTTAGGAATCCCTGGTTTCATGGCATATATTGTTGCAACCATTGAACTTGTAGGTGGGATTCTTATTATTCTTGGCCTAGCAACAAGAGTCGTATCTGCTTTATTTGTGGCAGTTATGCTTGGCGCCATTTTTACAGCCAAGCTTAAAAGCGGATTTGTTGGCGGGTTTGAATTTGATATTGCCTTAATTGCCATGTCTGCTCACTTATTTCTTGCAGGAAGCCAGTTCCTTGCTCTTGATGCAGTGGTATTCAAAAAGAAAGAAACTGCCTTTTCTCTTCAAGAAGAAAGCAGTAAATAAAAAAAGAAAGCTTATACTCTCCCAATATAAGCTTTAAAATTAGTTCCCGCCGTTTGAGGCGGGCTTTTTTTATATTTGCAGCAGCAAATTCGCAAATAAAGAAGAACGCTCGGACAACGTATCAATTTGAATATGTTCATATTCTGCATGTATTCCTTTTCCGCATGCTCCTAATCCATCCAGCGTGGGAACTCCAATGGCCGCTGTAAAATTGCCATCACTTCCGCCGCCCACAGCTGCTTCTTCCAATTTCATACCCAGTTTCGCCGCGATTGACTGAGCGCATTCAAATAGCTCTTCCGTTTGTTTAGACTTGACCATCGGAGGACGATTCATGCCTCCCGTTACTTCGAGCTTAATCCCTTTTAAAATGGGTGTTAAATTCAAAATAATATCCGTCATGCGTTTTGCTTCTTCTTCTGTAGAAACACGTAAATCCACGTGCGCTTCTGCATATTCCGGCACTACATTTGTACCGCTGCCTCCCGTAAATGTCCCAACGTTCACCGTTGTACCTTTTTCATAATCTGTTAAGCCCTGCAAGAAAATCACTTGGCGCGCCAGCTCTTCAATCGCATTGATTCCTTCTTTGTGGTGATTACCCGCGTGTGCTGCTCGTCCCCATACTTTTACGGTGAAAATCCCCGCTCCTTTGCGTGACGTTTTTAACGCACCTGAACCCGCCACCGCTGGTTCCGCTACTAGCACTGCTTCACTTCTTTGTGCTTCTTCTTCAATGTATTTTTTAGAAGAAATTGACCCAATCTCTTCATCCGAATTACAGAAAAACACAATTTTTTTATCGAGCGATAAGCCAAGCTCTTGAATCGCTTTAATCGCCCATATAGATTGTACAATGCCGCCTTTCATGTCTAAAATTCCCGGACCATACAGCTTGTTTCCCTCCGTTCTTAGACTCAGCCTCCCCTTTTCCCATACCGTGTCAAAATGACCGATAATTAAAAGCTGCTTTTCTCCTTCTCCAATCGTAAATTTCAAGTGGTTTCCTACTTCTTTTTCTTCTATGATTTCGTACCCTACCCCTAACCGCTTTTGAAACAGCTGCGTTAAATACATTCCACACTGATCTACTAACTCTTTACTGTAGGACGGTGATTCTTTTTTCACAAATCCAATTAAATCTTCAAGCATATCTTGTTCGTGTTCTTTTAAATAACTAAACACGCTTTGTTCTACCATTACCTGACTCAAATCAATTCCTCCTCCAAACAACCCCTGCTGCTTGCATTAAATGCTTTTATTTATTTTACGTATAACTATGTTCTACGTTTCACATAACGACCTTAAATTATCCTTAATTATAATGGTTTTCAGACAATTTTCCATCCTTTAAATACAGATAATACTTTAACTTATTCATAACCGACCGAAAATAGCCATAAACTTCAACAAATTCATACAAAAAAGCTTCAATCTTCAACAGATTAAAGCTTTCGTTTGACTAATTGACATTTATTTTAATATTTTTCCCTTTTGACTTCACACTCACAAAAACAAACATAGACACTAAAAAAATAAACAGAATAACGCCAACCATTTCAAAGTTTACTTCGGCCCATGGGTTAAAGAAAGTGAATGCTAAATAGAACGACACACCATACGCGAGGACAACAATAACCCAGCCCATCAAGCGGGAAGCAGATTGTCCAAATTTACTCGATTCATTCACCATTTTATGTACAATCATCGAATCGATTGTATCTGTAAGCATCATGCCAAACATAAACACTAGTCCCAACAAAAGTGGCGTATACTTGCCTGCGTTCCCTACAGCTAGAGACCACACGGCCGTTTGACTGACCGTTTCGGCTGCTAAAGCGAACAATGCCCCTACAAGAATAATTAAAAAAGGATTCGTTGTTCCTTTTGCGATTTTCGGAATAAACTTCCCTTTTAATCCGCTCAGCTGAAACTCTTCTTCTTTATTTTTAGTTCGAAGCAAATGATATGTGTTTAATGTTCCAATCAGAAAGAGAGAGATAATGGATACCCAAGATGCAAAATGATCAAAATATGATGGAAACGTAAAATTCTTCATCACCACGCCCAGCACCCCGGCCGTGACGGCCACCATTCCTCCATGACCTAGTGAAAACAGCGTTCCAACCCACGGGGCAAAACGGCTGCCCATTCTCCAATTATATCGGGTCTGGCCATCAATAAAAGCTAAGTGATCTGCATCCAATCCGTGCCTGATTCCTAATAAAAAGACAAGTAAAAAAACTGATAAACCTTCCATTTCCTACACTCCTTTTTTTAAAATAAAACGTAAAAAAGCCTCAATTCTATAGAAATTGAGGACGTGTCGGCATATGAAAATAAACAGCAATTGCTCACTGCGTACCTTGATACACCGCCTCTTTCCTAGAAGAGTCAAGTGTACAGAATAGGTAGGTCTCCTGGCTTGAGATCATCATTTTCTACCGCCTTCCCCATTTTGAGTGACGATAAGATAGAAAACTCCCTGCTTACAGTGGCTGGACCGCTCGAGATTTGCACTCGATTCCCTGTTACCTCTTACGCTATGTAAGAGCACCTAAACTGTGCGAATGATTCATTTTCTTCCTCATTATACTAGTACCGCTTACAAATGAATAGAGAAAATTCAAATAAAAAAGCCCTGCTAAGCTTTACATGCTTAGCAGGGCTTTTTAAAGCAATTAAACTACTTCTACCGTTACGTCTACGTTGCCGCTGATTGCTTTTGAATACGGACAGTATGAATGAGCTAGGTCTACATATTTTTTCGCTGTTTCTAAATCTAAGCCTTCGATATGTGCTTCAAGCGCTACTCCAATTTTCACTCCTTGATCAGCTTTATCAGGAAGCAGCTGAACAGTAGCTTTTACTTCACTGCTTTTGATTTCTACGTTATGTTTTTTCAACATAAATTCTAACGCGCTGTTGAAACAAGCACTGTATCCAGCTGCAAACAGCTGCTCTGGGTTTGTTGCTGTTGTTGCTTCTCCACCAAGCGCTGGAGGTGTTGCAACGTCTAAGTTAAAGATGTTATCTAAAGAGTGAACTTCTCCTGTTCTTCCACCTGTGTTAACGACTGTTGTTTCATATAAAGCTTTCATGTATAAACCTCTCCTCTTTTTCATTAATTTTATTAAAAGTTTTTTATTTGTCGTTTCTGTGATTTAATTGTACACAATTTAATTTTAAAAAACAAGTATTAAATACATTAAAAATTTCCCAATAAAAAAAGCCGCGTATTTGCGACTTTTTCTTAATAATATTGAGACTGTTCGTCATAAGCTGATTTTCGAAAAATAGACAAGTTGGTAATGGACCTCATCAGTTTCGTATTAAAAATAACATAATGAATAAACAGCGCCAGCACGCAGCCTAAAACGGCTCCTGTTAACACATCGAATGGATAATGAACGCCAACCCATACGCGTGAAAAGGCAATGAGTACGCCCATGACAACCCACATGCGTCCTGAACGTTTGAAATGCAGCCAAATGGTAAAAGTGATAACTAATGCAGATGTAGCATGATCGCTTGGAAATGAAGAATTTGCGGCGTGATCAACAAGCTGATTCACGTGGTGAGAGATAAACGGACGATCTCGATAAGCAAATAAACTAATCACTTTATTGATAATGACTCCTGTGGCACAAGCACACAAAGCTTGAAATGCTACAACACGGCTGCCGTTTTTATTAATAAGTAAAAACAAGCCGAGTAAAACGATAAGTACATACTGGGCATAATCTGCAAAGAATACCATCAGCGAATCTAGAGGCTTTACGTGTGAGGCATACTGATTCACCGCGTGGAAGATGGTATAATCTACTGAATTAATAGCTGATAACATAATCGAAATCCTTTCTTATTTTTAAATGTCATTAGCTATCTTATCAGTTTCTTGAGAAAATGAACATATTTTTGTCAGAAGCTTCCTAACTGGTATTTATAAATAATGTATTCAGACTGAGTAGTAAACCAACGGACTTTCGCCCATTAACTCACCTGTGAGTGATCCACAATATTTTTTTGCAAAAAGATTTCCTCTAAAGAAGGTTCTTCGACGTGAACTTGATAAATGTCGATGCCGCATTGAATCAATTCGCGAATAATAAGAGGAATATTTCTTTCTTTTTGAAGCATCACTTTTGTGTACATGTGATGGTATTCAACTTCGGGACTCAACGTACGGAAAAACTGTTGAATATATTCTTTATGACTGCTTGGGTAGGGATCATGTTTAATCATCACCGTTTTTTTCGCTTGATATTGAAAGCGCAGCTCTTCCATTGTACCTTCTATTAAAATGACCCCATTTTTCATAATCGCTACACGTGTACAAATCTTCTCAACTTCATTTAAATTATGAGACGTCATAAAAATTGTCTTGCCTTGATTTTGGAGTTCTCTTATTAGTTCATGAATGTGAAGAGCAGATTCAACATCTACTCCAGAAGTTGGTTCATCTAAAAAGATAAGATCTGGGTCTGCTACAATTGCTTGAGCAATTCCTAACTTCTTTTTCATTCCAAATGAAAACTTTCCAACTTTCTGATGCTCATGTCCTTCTAATCCTACTTTCTTCAGTACAATACTACAGTGTTCTTTCGAAAAACGATGGCCGTTTATCTTTAAAAAATAGCGCAAATGATTGAGCGCTGTCATCTCATCATAAAAGTTAGCATAGTCAGGAAGCACACCTATTTTCTTCTGAAGCTCTAAATCAATATCACTCTGTCCCAGCAGCGTAAATTCTCCTGCTGAAGGAAATGAAACGCCGGTAAGCATATTAATAAATGTAGACTTTCCTGCTCCGTTTCTTCCTAAAAATCCGTAAATTTCCCCTTGTGGTACCTGTAAATTAATACCGTTAACAACTGTTTTAGATCCATATTTTTTAGTTAATTTACTTGTTTCAATAGCATACATATTATACTTCTCTCCTTTTAAAACTCCAAAGTGCCGTACATAAACAAAGTGCTGCAAAAATAAGAAGAACTGTTAGATACCCTTTCTCCAGCTTTAAATAGTAGTAGGGTGTCACATACTTAAACCATGCAATGTACGCTTTTGATGAAAATATGCTCCACACGCTCAGTACCGGTAGAACAAACGATAAAATAATTGATAAAAACATAGTATGAGTTGGGCTTGGCATTAAAGCTGAAAGCATTAAAACAAATGAAATGATACAAACGGTGAATAGCAGGCACTCTAAAAATATATAAAAAGAAAAATGATGCGAAATAAACACAATCAGTAGAAATGAAATAGAGATACAAACAAGCCAGAAACAGCAAATACCTAAGAATTTCCCTAGTACAATACGCTCTCTTGATGTTTTGGTAACTAAAAACCTTGCTGTTCTTGTTTTAATTTCTTGATTAATAACATTATGAGAAAGACTTGAAATAAATAAAGGTCCGAACCCGAGAAGCATCGCCAAAATTCCCCCGTTGGCTCCATCTTGAATCTGTGCACTCGTCAGTTGACCTCCAAGTTGACTAACTATATGGGCTATTCCATAGGAAGCACCGCATACGATTAAGATAACGATAATTGATTTAATACTTTTAAATAAGCTTTGAAACTCTTTTACACTAATAGCCCACATTTTTAAAATCTCCTTTTAAATAAGTTTGACTGCTATCATCCAACAAAAGGATGATTTACTTCCGCCGGTAAGGCTTTTTTTTCTTTGGGCTTTCCACTCCAAGAAAAATTTGTCCATATACGCAGTAGCTTTTCCACCGGTCCAGTTTGAAATTTTTGCACGTACATATAGCTGCTGATAAGCTGAATTCCGTAAATACCTATGCAGACAAAAATCCCTGCAATCATGCCGAGCTTTCCGAAATAACCTAATCCGTAACCGTAAAAAATCGTCGTGCATATGACCGTTTGCATTAAATAATTACTAAGCGATATCCTGCCTACACTTTCAAAAGCCTTTATCAAAAATGACTTCTCGTATTTCGCATATAACCAAGCAAAGCCTGCAATATAACCAAGAGATAGAAGACTTCCACCTAACATATGTGTAGAACCAGCCCAATTCGCATCTGGCCATACGTACATAGTCCCTTTTAACAGCAAGCCAAGCGGAATCAGCGCGGCTGCCCAACGGCCATACTGTTTTTGATTAGCTGAAACATCGTAAAACCACTTTTTCTTTCCTGCATACATACCAAATAAAAACAAAGCGCCCATTATAAATGGCGTAAACAAGAAGGCAAAAGCAAATTTATATCCTGCTATATTCATCGGATCAACATTGTTGCGGTGGTCTTTAATTTGTTCATAAGTTCCACTTCCATACACATGAATCGTATCTTTTACATATGTCGTAAGCGTTTGTTTATCGCTAAGAAGATACATATTATCGTTTAATGAACCGTATCCGGCTGCTCCTGTAAGGAGCAGCAAAATCGATGCCCACACCAAAATTGTTTTGGCTTTACGCTTTAAAAAGAAAAGTAGTAAAAATACTCCCATCATTCCGTAAAACGTAAGAATATCTCCTTCCCATAAAAACACTCCATGCAGTAAGCCAAACCCTAGAAGTAGAAGAAAACGGCGAAAGAAATGCCTTTTTACGCCTAGCTTCCTTCTTTCTAAACTTTCTTTCATCTTCACCATTGAATAGCCAAATAAAAAGGTGAAAATCGGCATAAAACTTTCCTCTACCGCGACTTTTAAAAAGACATAGGCTGCTGAATCACTTGGTGATAGCGAGAAGAGATGAATCATATCCTTTCCGTAAATGCCATATTGAAAAATCAGCATATTCGCTAGTAAAATACCAAACAAGCTGAATCCTCTCATACTATCAATTACTTTAACCCGCCTAAAATCATTACTCATCCTTTTAACTCCTTTACTATGTGTCTGTACATTTAGTATATGAAATGAAGTTTTCAAGAAAATAACCAGGAGATTATCTTTTCCTTAACATTTTCCAATTTTGTTAATCTTTTCGTAATGTTCTTATGCTAAAATCGAATACGTATGAAATGAAACAGAGGTGATTTACGTTGGAAGATGCGTCTATATTGCTAGTTGATGATGAAATTGCCATCGTCAAAATGCTGGAGACAGTATTAAAAAAAGAAGGATTCAACCAAATTTATAAAGCTCACACCGCTCAAGAAGCGCTGAATGTTTTACATAATCAAACAATTGATATTATTTTGTTGGACGTAATGCTTCCCGATCAAAGCGGATTTGATATCTGTCCTAAAATTCGTGAGCTCTCAAACGCGTATATTTTATTCATAACAGCCAAAGTATCCGACCTGGACGTACTAACGGGTTTCGCCATGGGAGGAGACGACTACGTAACTAAGCCGTTTAATCCTTTAGAAATTGCGGCACGAATTAAAGCACGACTGCGCAGAAAGCAAGCGCTGACTGAAGGAACTTCTATAAGAACGGAACCACAATCGTCAAATCGCTATGAGTTTGATCGTTTTACTGTAGATGAATCGGCAGGAGAACTCATTGTGGACGGTCAAACGGTTTCTTGCCCCGCACAAGTGTTTTTATTGCTTCTTCACTTTTGTAAAAATATGAATATTGTTCTTTCTAAATCACAGCTTCTTGAAGCCGTCTGGGGATATAATCAGTTTGTAGACGATAATACAGTAACCGTGCATATTCGAAGAATTCGAGAACGAATTGAAGATAATCCTAGCAACCCAAAACATTTAGTTACGGTACGAGGGCTTGGGTATAAATTAGTGAACGGAAAAGCGCTATGAAATCCATTAAAAGAAGGTTGACCTTTCATTTTTCATTTCAGTTTATTGCGATTATTGCATGTGTTTGCTGCGTTCTTTTTTGCGCTTTAATGTTTCTAGCTTATTACCTTTCAAAGCAAGATATAAAAAGAGACTTACCCTCTGGATCACTTAGCGTGTTAACGGGGGGTACAACAGTTGAAGGTGGAAAAGCAACCGTTTCAGATGATTTAGCAAAACAACTTAAACAAGAAGGACTATGGTACCAAGTACTGAACAAACAAGGAAAAGTAATTGGAGAAATTAACTCCCCAAAAGACTTACCTAAGCACTACGGTCTTTCAGAGTTATTAGAAATGGATAAAACCAAAAAATTTAAAGGCTATAATGTAGTAACAGAACTTGATACCTTTTTGACTACACCTACTTATTATATTTTGGGCTATAAAAGTGATTTAAAAGACCAGCTATATGCTTTGTATGCTGAATACAATAAACAAAGTGTGCCTCCCAAAAGCGATATCCCTCTTATCAAAAAGGCGTTAAAAGAAAAAGATGCTTCGCTTCAAATTTTAAATGAGAAAGGTGATATCTTAGCTTCAATTAGAATGTCTAAAGAAAAAACACGTTACGATCCTTTAGAAATTATTTCCCGAAAAATTGAACAAGATAAATATGATTCAACAGCTACTGTATTCCATGATCCAAAGAAGAAAATTTCATGGGTTTTTTACACTCCTAATAATTACCACAGTATAACCGATGAATCTATTATTCGAAAAGCTTGGATGATCTCCATCATCGTGGCTGTTTCCGTTCTTATAGCCACCATCGCTTTCTCCATCTGGAACGCTTTTCGCTACGGCGGCCCCTTACTTCTCTTCACCAGCTGGCTCGGGCGCATGGGAAGCGGAAACTATTCAGAGGTGCTAACAGAAAAAGAGCGGAAGCGCGTCTTTCGGAAGAATGGAAAAGTACGCTTTCAATATCGTCTGTATTCAGAAGTAATCACAGCTTTTTATGAGATGGCGGAGCAGCTTAGCTTAGCTGAAAAAGAACGAAAGCAGCTAGAAACTACTCGCGAAGAATGGATGACGGGAATATCACATGATTTGCGCACACCTCTTTCGACGATTCAAGGATATGGGCATATGCTTGAAAGCGGCCATTACAATTGGAACGAAGAAGAGTTAAAAGAAATTGGCCAAACACTCCGTGATAAAAGTGAATACATGGTGGAGCTTGTAGAGGATTTTTCACTAGCCTTTAAGCTTAAAAATAACGTGGTTGTTTTAGAAACAAAAAAAGTGGACGTTCATCAACTACTTCAGCATATTGTTTTAAAATTCGTTAACGATAGAACCATTGAAAATGTTCACTTCTCTTATGTGCCCGCTCATCTTCAACCTTTTACTCAAGCTGACCCGCGCTGGTTTGAACGAATGCTTGATAATTTAATTTTTAATGCTATTAAACATAACCCTAAGAACACTACCATTACAATTTCGACCGCGATAAAAATTGACCGCGTCTTGATTACGATTCAAGATGATGGAATTGGAATGGATGAAGAAACACAGAAAAATTTATTTGACCGCTATTACCGCGGCACAAATACAACGGAAAAAACAGAAGGTGCTGGACTTGGCATGAGCATCGCAAAAGCTATTTGTGAACTTCATAAAGGCCATATCGAAGTAAGATCTACTCTTCACGAAGGCACTGCCATTATCTTGCACCTTCCTCTTTCAGCAGATCAGCAGCCGGACTAACCTCCGGCTGTTTTTATACACCTCCAATCTCTCCGTGCTATAATGTACGCAACTATACATAGACACAAGGGGGAATTTTTGTTGAGTAAAGGCAGAATTTTAATTGTAGAAGATGAGCGCAAAATTGCTCGTTTAATTCAGCTCGAGCTTGAACATGAAGGGTACGAAACGGGCATGGCTTACACGGGAACAGAAGGATTAGCAGAGTTTCAAGAACACGATTGGGATTTGCTGCTTTTAGATGTGATGCTTCCTGAACTGAGCGGACTCGAAGTACTTCGTCGCATTCGAGCAAATGATGATCAAACGCCCGTTATCTTATTAACAGCTCGAGACGCCCTTCCTGATAAGGTAAGCGGACTGGATTTAGGAGCAAACGACTACATTACAAAGCCTTTTCAAATTGAAGAGCTTTTTGCACGCATTCGCGTATGGCTTCGCCATCCTGCATCAACATCGACTGCTGAACAAGAAACAGCCACTCTTCAACTAGGCAATTTAGTCGTTAACGAAAAAACGCGAGAAGTTACGCGTGAAAATGAAGCTATTGAGCTGACTCCTAAAGAATATGATTTACTTGTCTATATGCTTCAAAACAAAAATCAAGTGCTGAGCTTTGAACAGCTTCTTACAAACGTTTGGGGATTTGATTATTACGGAGACACAAATATTGTATACGTATACATTCGTTATTTACGTAAAAAGATTGATGCTTCATTTTCAACTCCTTACATTCAAACAGTGCGCGGCGTTGGCTACATGCTGAAGGAGTAGCTTATGAAACTACAAACAAAGATTATTCTTACATCAACTGCGCTGCTTTTTATTCTGCTAGTAATTGCAAACAGTTCGATTTACTTCATTTTCACGAAGACCATGGAAGACAACGCAATTGAACGTTTGCAAGCAGAAACAAGCAATGTAACAAATGGGCTAAAGCAAACGAGTGCGACGGTTAAACAAGCCAACTTGCTTCGTGCCTATTTGCCTCCTAACGGAATGATTCGTATTTTACCCAAATCCGGCAGTCCTTTAGTTGTATCCGTTACGGATCAAACGAAAGAGCTTCAGGACTTACCTTATTCCTATTATTCAAATGAACAAACAAGCATCAAAGAAGATGACGGCCATCTATACGCGATTTCACACACCCCTGTCATTTGGACGAACGGTGAAGTTGTTTCTTTGGAAGTCACGGAACAACTGGCAGATGTGGAACAATCTCTGCAGACATTAAAATTTATCTTGCTCATTGCCTCTCTTGTTATATTAATTCCAACTATATTTGCTGGACGGCTTTTAAGTAAAATTATTTTGCGGCCTATCAAATCTCTTATTCATACTATGGAAGAAATTCAAGTGTCTCGTACATTCAAAAAAATTGACCTCTCTTCTCCTTCTAAAGATGAGTTAGATCAAATGGCCAACACCTTCAATAATATGATGGATTTATTAGAGGAAAACTATAAAAAGCAAGAGCAGTTCGTATCCGATGCTTCTCATGAATTAAAAACACCCCTGACCGTTGTAGAAAGCTATGCCAATATGCTAAAACGATGGGGAATGAAGCGGCCTGATATTTTAGAAGAAGCCATCGAAGCCATTCACTCTGAGTCTTTACGCATGAAACAGCTTACGTCTCAAATGCTGGTGCTTGCGAAAGATGAGTCGCAGCGGGAGCTTCACATGGAACACGTAGATGCGGCGGCCGTCTGTAACCAAACAATCAAGCATCTAGAACAAGCTTTTGAACGAACCATTTATTTAAATATAAAAACGGATCATCCCGTCGTAACAGCGGATGAAAAACGCTTAAAGCAGCTGCTGTACATCCTCTTAGATAATGCTATTAAATATAGTGAAAAAGCGGTAGAGGTAACCATAACAAGAAGCGAAAGCTTTATGATTACGGTCACAGATCAAGGAATTGGCATTCCAAAAGAAGACTTATCCAACGTGTACGAACGCTTTTTTCGCGTAGATAAAGCAAGAAATCGAGAAACCGGTGGTTCTGGACTTGGATTATCCATTGCTCGAAAGATTGTAGAAGCTCATAGCGGGCGTATTGAGATTAACAGCCAAGAAGGAAAAGGGACATCAGTAACGGTTTCCTTTCCTCTTTGATTTCTCGCCTTTTCTTAGAGATTTTTAAGAATCACCTGCTATACTACTTTTTAAGATACTGGAGGTGAATGTATGAAGAAAACGGTGCTTTTTATACTTATTTTTCTTGCTGTTGGTTCAGCTAGCTTTTACGGAATAGCAAAAGCAGTGAATCGGCCTGATACAATTTTATCGGAATCGGACGTCAGCAGTATGATTCAGCAAAAATATGGCGGCACTATTGAAAATGCAAGCTTTTCCCAAAAAGATGATGAACCGATTTATCGAATCACTTTGCTTAAAAATGATATTCCATACCACATCACAGTAAATGGAGAAAATGGAGAAGTCCAGTCATTAATCAAACAAAAAGTAGAGAAACAAACGTCTACTCAAACTAAAAATAATATAGAAGAAGAGCAAAAAAAGAGCGAGCAGCCACCAGTTTCTCTTACATCCGACGAGCCTCTCATTTCAATGGAACAAGCAAGAGACATTGCTTTACAAAAAGTAAAAGGAACGTTTTCCTCAGTTGAAATAGAAGAGGAAGAAGGCCAAACCTTCTACGAAGTCGAAATTGATCAGTCTAAAACAAGAGAAGCTAAAGTGATGATCAATGCTTACTCCGGACATGTAGATTCCATCACCTATGAAAATGACGATGATTAAAAGTACAGCGGAAAGCTGTGCTTTTTTTATCCATTTTTATTTATTTCTAAGAAAATTTTAAACTTCTTCTTCTTTTCCTTTAAAGTTCATTGGCTAAGATAGTCTTAACAACAAATCGAGGAGGCCATAACATATGAAAGTTATTACAACCGTTTTAGCCAGTGCAGTACTAGTCGGTGGATTAGGTGCAAGCGCATATGCAATGACAGACCAGTCCAAAAGCAATGATAAGAAGCAAACCACAACGATTGAAGAAGCAAAGGCAAAAGACATTGCCCTTCAAAAAACAGACGGCGGCGACATTACAAATATCCAATTAGCCATAGATGACGGCGTTAAACAATATGAAATAGACATCATAAAAGGTAATAAAGAATACGATGTAGACATTGACAGCAGCAGCGGTAAAATCATTGAATTTGATGAAGAGCAAAAAGACGATGAAGATGAGAAAGAAGAGAAACTTCAAAACGTTTCCCCTGCTATTTCATTAGATCAAGCGATAAAAACAGCTTTAAAGAGTGCTAAAGGAACGGTCAATGAAACGGATCTAGATCAAGAAAACAACCGTTTAGTATATGAAATTGAAATTGACACAGCCGATAAACGTGAAGCAACTGTTTCAGTAGATGCTAAAAACGGCGGCGTGATCAGTGTAGAACTAGATGATTAATAGAAAAAGCACACTCCAAAAGGAGCGTGCTTCTTTTTTTATACCGCTAATTTAATAACCGTTAATACAATACCAATCAAGAATCCACATAGAGCTCCGTTCACTCGAATCCACTGCAAATCTTTTCCGACATTGTTTTCCATCATATCCACAAGTGTTTCATCATCTAATTTATCTAAGTTTTCTTGAACAAGCTGTCCAATTTTCGAATGATTCTCTTCTACAAAGCTCATGATTTGCTTTTGAATAGCCGTATCAATTGCTTCTTGACGCTGTGCATCCTCTTCAAGAGCATTCAGCCAGCTCTCTACGTAAGGAACGGCGTAGCTTTTCATAAATTCAGGGCTTTCAATGAATGCTGTCACTTTCGCTTTCATTTTATCGACAATTTCTGTTAATTTATTCGTTACATTTAATTCATGAATCGTTTTTTGTTTCCATGCTTCTAATTTTTCAAGAAGTTCTTCATTCTGCTCCAAGCCTTGCAGCTCTTTTCTAATTCCATTTACCAAAGCAAGGCGGTATTCATCATCTTCGTTACGAAGACGTCCTGTAATAGAAAGCAATAAATTTTGCAAAATAGATCCTAGCTTCTCTTCATTAATCATGCTTTGAAATGATTTGAGAGCGAATTGTAAAATACCATCAAGCTCAATATTATCAAGCGCATTTTTAGCAATACTTCCGAGCTGATACTGCGTTTCTTCTTTTTTAATCCAGCTCTCCCCTTTATTTAAAAGAACATCAAGCGCTTTTTCATCATACTGATTTTTTACCACTTCTCCAACAATCGAATGCACAATAGGCTTTAACTCTATTGCTAAAAGCGATGATTTGAGCTCTTTTTCAATAATAGGAACGACTTTCTCTGTTTCCACACGATTAATCGCATCAACAAGCAGTGCTCTTCCTTTTTGTTGAATTGTTTCCGAATGAACACCTTTTCGAACAATCGGAAGCAAACGCTGTGTAACCGCAATTCTTTTTACTTTTTCTTGAATACTTTCTTTTGACAGCCAGTCGTTTTCAAGCGTTGAGACTAGCCCTCTTGTAATACGCTGTCTATTTTTAGGAAGCAGCGCAGTGTGTGGAATAGGAATGCCTAAAGGGTGACGAAAAAGAGCCGTAACGGCAAACCAATCCGCTAATCCGCCGACTAATCCAGCTTCGAACCCACCTTGAAGCAACCGACCCCAAATTGAATCACCAAAAGGCATTGTGGCAACGAAGCCCACTCCCATAATCGCCAAAGAAATCACGGCTAAGTGCTTTGATTTCTTCTTTGGGTTTGTTGTAAATACATTATTTGATTCCATTATAGTCCTCATCCTTTATTTATTTAACTAAACATTTCATCTAGAAATATGTAACGTGATACAGAAACTTCCACAAAAAAAAGAAAGACAAGCTTTTACCCTCGTCTTTCTAGTATATTGCCTTTTTGCTATACTTCAAACTTTTTTTCTTTTCGACTTTTATTAATAAATGAAAAAATGAGGAGTACGACCAAGATAACCGCACATACGCTTGATCCAATCACATTGTTTTTATTAAACATAAACGATACAAAAATAACAAGCAGTGCTGCTGTTGCAAAAAGCGTTGTATAAGGAAACCACTTTAATGCGAAAAACGGCTTTTCTTTATACCCTTTACGCAGCTTTAATTGAGCTAAACAAATGCTTACCCAAATAAGAATAATCGTGAAGCCCGGAATGGTCATTAAATAACTAATTACATTATCTGGTGTTTTATAAGCTAAAAACACACCCATTAAAATACAAACAGCCGTAATCATTAAACCATTAATCGGAATACCGTTTTTTGAAACTTTTAAGAAGCGCTTTGATGCTTCCCCGCTTTGAGCCATAGCATAGAGCGTACGCGAAGTTGCATACATCCCTGAATTCGCTGCTGATAAAACGGCCGTTAATAAAACGAAGTTCATAATATGAGCCGCACCCGGCAGTCCGGTGATACTAAACACTTGGACAAATGGACTGTCTTGTCCTGATACAGAATTCCAGGGCATAAGGCCGCAAATAATTAAAATAGGCAAGATGTAAAAGCCAATCACTCGCCATACTGTGCCTTTGATCACTTTCGGTAACACGTTTTTCACATCTTTTGTTTCCGTTACGGCCACACCAATTAATTCAGCTCCGCCGTAAGAGAACATCACAATTAAAAAGGCACTCAGCACACCGCTCATGCCGTGAGGAAAAAAGCCTCCATGAGCCGTATAATTTGCCCAGGGGTTTTGCACATCACTTGGAATCACACCGAATAAAATGAAAGCTCCCAAAATGATAAAAGCAGTAAGAGCAATTACTTTAATACCGGCAAACCAAAACTCAATTTCTCCGTAATACTTCACTTGAAATAAATTCATCCCTACAATTAGCACTGCACAGAGAAAGCTTAAGAGCCAAAGAGGTACAGAAGGGAACCAAAACTTCAAAAAGCTTCCTCCCGCAAGCAGTTCAACAACTGTCACGACAATCCAGTTCACCCAGTACAGCCACCCTACAATAAAAGAGGTTTGCGTACCGAATGCCTTATGCACTAAATTTTGTACGTTCATATTCGGATAGACAATTGCCATCTCCGCCAATGCTGTCATTACAATAAATAAGATAAGACCGCCAAATAAATACGCCAGTACAACACTTGGTCCTGCAATACCTAGCGTATCAGCACTGCCTTTAAAAATGCCTGTCCCAATCATACCGGCAAGCGCAATGAGCTGCACATGACGAGGCAACAGACCTTTTTTTAAATTTTGATCTTGTTTTTCCATGATGCCCGTCCCTTCTGTTCATTTTACGTGTTAGTTTAACCAAATCACTTCTTGCGCAAAAACCCCTACCGGATATTCAGTAGGGGGTGAACCAACACTGTTTTTCTTCTCTATGATGAATGAAAATGATCTGATTTTACCACTGTTACTTTAGTCATTTTATGCGTTGAATCAATACATTGTCAATGTTATTTATTTTCCAAAAATAAAGTCAAAAGAGTATCTACACCCTTTTGACTTCTAGTCTTCTTGCAATGATAGATAAAGCATAGTTTACAATAAAATACATCATCGCGATGATCAAAAACATTGGGACTACGTAGCTTTGTTTCTGTCCGTAAATGATTTGAGCGTTATGCAGCAAATCAGGAAGTGCGATCACTACTGCAAGCGACGTATCTTTTAATAAGGAAATAAATTGACTAACTAAAGGAGGCACCATTCTCCGCAAAGCTTGGGGCAGCACAACGAAACGAAGCGTTTGATAATAGTTTAAACCTGATGATCGCGCCGCTTCGATTTGTCCTTTTTCAATTGATTTTAATCCGCTTCGGATAATCTCTGAAATCATAGCAGATTCAAATACAGTAAGGGCCACAATCGCTGCTGACGTAATTTCCATATCAATTCCGATTTCAGGTAAAGCAAAGTATGTAAAAAAGATGATTAAAAGCAGCGGCAAATTCCGGATAATTTCTACGATAAAAGCAAGTACATGAGACAGAACTGGAATGCGGGCATACCTTAAAATACCTACTATACTTCCAATAAGAAAACTTAATACAATCGAAATGAATGCTACTTTTAAAGTGACCCAAAATCCTTCCATTAAGAAGGAAAGGTGATCAGGAGAATAAGCACCCATAAAATCCATCACTTTCACTCCTTTCAGCTTGTTTTACCAAGACGTTTCTCAAGATAACCAACTCCTAAGCTTAACGGAATCGTTAGAACTAAATAGAACAGAGCCACAAAAATATACACATCAAACACTACGTAAGTTTGAGAGGAAACAAGATCTGCCTGATACATTAAATCAAAACCAGCAACAATCCCTAACACCGATGAGTTTTTGACTAAATTAATGAATTGATTCCCAAGAGGAGGAATGACGATTTTAATGGCTTGAGGCAATACAATGAACCGCATCGCCTGACCGTACGTGAGGCCAGATGAACGTGCCGCTTCAAGCTGCCCTTTTGGAACTGCCATAATTCCCGCTCGTATGGCTTCGGCTATAAAAGCTGCCGTATAAATAGTTAGTCCCAGCACTCCGGCCGCTGTACCGCTGATTCCCGCCACAATAAAAATAAAAAAGACGATAACCACAAGGGGAATATTTCGAATGAACTCTACATAGACCGTACCAATTACATTTACTATTTTGAGAGGGGCTATTCGCATTACCGCAATGATTGTACCAAGTACAAAACTGGCCACTAAAGCAATCAGACTGGCGATAATGGTGTACTTAAAACCTTCTAAATAAAGATCCATATTGTTCGTCAGAATTGAAAAATCCAACAATTTTCTTCCTCCTTTCAACTAAACAAGCAGGATGAGCATAATGCTGCTCATCCTGAGAAAAGAAAACTGTACGCTTATTGTTTGATCCACTTGTCGTGAATTTCATCATATTTTCCAGAGTCTTTTATCTTTTTAAGCGCATCGTTTAATGCATCTACCAGCTCTTTGTTTCCTTTTTTCACAGCAATGCCATAAGGCTCTTCTGTGAACGGCTTTCCTACCAATTCATAAGAAGGATCTTCATCAGCCATTCCATAAAGAATCGCATCATCAGTTGTTAAAGCATCTCCTTGCTTAGATTTTAAAGCTGTAAATGCTTCTGCATAGTTTTCAAACTCTAATACCGTTGTCTCTGGTGCTTTTTCACGAATATTAATAGCTGAGGTTGATCCTTTAACAGCCAACACTTTAGTACCTTTCTTTAAATCATCAACGCTTTTAATTTTACTGCCTTTTTTCACAAGAAGAGACTGTCCGGCTTGGAAATATACATCCGTAAAATCTACTTCTTTTTTACGTTCGTCTGTAATAGTCATTGTCGCAACAACAGCGTCAATATCTCCTTTTTGAAGAAGAGGAACCCTTGTTTTGGACGTAACTTCTTTAAATTCCACCTTGTTTTCATCGCCTAAAATCTCTTTAGCCAGCTGCTTAGAAATATCAACATCAAAACCTTCTACTTCACCCGTCTTTGGATTCTTTAAGCCAAACAAACGCGTATCATTTTTAACTCCAATAACGATTTTCCCTCGGTCTTTGATTTCAGTGAGCGCATCTTTTTTAGCTGATGATCCACTCGTTTCTTCACTTTTCCCTCCACAAGCTGCTAACATCATAGCCGCTGCTAATGAAAGCACAGCTGCCTTTAAAAACGTTTTTGATTTCTTCATATTACTCCCCCTATTAAACAATTAATGATTTAAAATACGGCTAAGAAATAAACGTGCCCTTTCTTCTTGCGGGTTTTCGTAAAACTCAGCCGGAGTTGCCTCTTCTAAGATTTTTCCTTGATCCATAAATACAATGCGGTCCGCTACTTCTTTCGCAAACCCCATTTCATGAGTTACAACTACCATGGTCATTCCTTCTTTAGCCAATGTTTTCATGACATCCAGCACTTCTCCAATCATTTCTGGATCAAGAGCAGAGGTAGGCTCATCAAAAAGCATAATTTCTGGTTTCATCGCAAGTCCCCTTGCAATAGCTACACGCTGCTGCTGGCCGCCTGACAGCTGGGACGGGTAGGCGTTAGCTTTTTCACCGATTCCGACTTTATTTAAATAGTATAGGGCTGTCTTCTTAGCTTCTTCTGACGACTGTCCCAATACTTTCATAGGTGCTAAAGTGATATTTTCTAAAACTGTTTTATGCGGATATAAATAAAAATGCTGAAACACCATACCTATATTGCGGCGCAGTTTATTAATATTTGTTTTTTTATCTGCGACCAATATATTATTTACCGTTAACTGTCCGTTAGATATTGTTTCTAAATAATTTATGCATCGCAGCATCGTACTTTTACCTGAACCCGAAGGTCCAATTACGACGACAACCTCACCCTTTTCAATTGTTAAATTGATATCTTTTAATACGTGAAAATCACCGTAATATTTATTCACTCCGTCAAAAACAATCATTTTCCCCCTCCTAATCTGCGAACAACAATAAATATTTAAATTTTTAAAATATTTAAAATATGTTAAAAATTATATTCTTACCCTTAAAGCAAAGTCAACAGTTGACAAATTATCTCTTTTTTGTAATCAAAATGAACTATCTTCAAATAAAATATGCTAGAAAAATAAAAGGCTTTGTTGGCATTTGCCGATATGTAAGCATACGTTCGCTAGGCTGAAGGTACTTGTATAAGCTTAATCAGTAGATTATATTAGTTAACGCATATCTTTATACGAATTGTCTTTCATTTTTATGGGGCAGTTCTCTCTAACTACCCATCTTTCTAATTATCCGTCTATATTTTTACTATATTAATATATATAATTACCTTACCGGTAAATTAATAAAAAAAGAAACTACAAGCTTCTATTCGTGTTAGAGGTTCTGACATAGATATAGTGAAATTGTATTATCCCTCTAAAAAAACACACGCTTTATTAGCGTGTGTGGTCTTTTATATTTTCCGGACTCATTTGAAAATGCGGATAGTCTTTAAAACCTTGCCAATCTCCTCCCCATTCGAATCCTAAATTTTTCGCGATATCTACAACCTCCATCCAATCAGACTGATTGTTATTATTACCGTCATATTCCATGTCCCAAATAACTTGTCCGTCTTTTAACTGAATAGCAAAATCAATAGCTAATCCGTAATTGTGATAAGACTGGCCGCCCTTTGAGTAGGTCACAATATTACCTTCTTCCGTCCTGCCTTTTGCATAAAGCTTATCTTGTTCTTCTTTTGAACGGAAACCTTCCGTAATGACAATTGAGATTCCTTGGTCACTTGCTTGTTGAACAAGTTTATTTTTCTTTTCTTCTACGACAGGATGCAACTCAGTTGCTCCTGAAAAATCTTCTAGCGTTGGACCAGGCTTTAACTCATCGCGAAACAAAAATACGAGGCTTACCGCTATCGCAACTATCAAAGCTATTCCCAATTTTTTAAGAATGTTCATCTATATAAAGTCTCCATTCTTTTTTGCTGCTGTTTAGATAAAATCATATCGAATTTCATTTTGTTATCCAATAGAAAAGCTGTAGTGTTCAACAAACGTCTATATTTTTTCGTTTTTTATCTATTTTCACCATTTTTTCACTATTGGTGGTTACATTAACAATTGTGGACAGCTCTGTACCACACCCCTATAACTTTTAAGGAGTGACAACAGCATGAAAAAGAAACTATTCGGTTATATCATGGCAAGCGGTTTAACACTAGGAGTTATGGCAGCTGCAAATTCCACGGCATTTGCAGCAAGCAAAGATGAAACAAGCTCTTCAACAGTTGTAGAGCGAACAAATGGCAGTACAACAAATATGGATGATGCAACACAACAAAAAGTTGATGATATTATGAAAAAAGCACAGGAAAAATTACAGAAACTCGGCATAAACTTGCCTCAGCACAAAGACGGCCCCTTCAGCAATCTAGATGCGGCTACAAAGAAAAAAGTAAAAGCTATTATGGATCAGCTCCGCGACGGCACGCTGACTAAGGAACAAGCGGAAGCCAAATTAGAAGAACTTGGCGTAAATTTTCCTGAACATAAAGGCGGTCCTTTTAACAATTTAGATGCGGCTACAAAGAAAAAAGCGAAAGCTATTATGGATCAGCTCCGCGATGGCACGCTGACTAAGGAACAAGCGGAAGCCAAATTAGAAGAACTTGGCGTAAATTTTCCTGAACATAAAGGCGGTCCTTTTAACAATTTAGATGCGGCTACAAAGAAAAAAGCGAAAGCTATTATGGATCAGCTTCGCGACGGCACGCTGACTAAGGAACAAGCGGAAGCCAAATTAAAAGAACTTGGTGTGAATTTCCCTGCTAAAAAGAAAGATTTTCTAAGCGGGGTAGATGCTGAAACAAAAGCGAAAGCTGAAAGCATTTTGGAAAATGCAAAAAAAGAAATTCAAAAGCTTGGCGTTACAATGCCGTTTGAAAATCACGAGCACAAAGCTCAATAATTTAAAAAGCTACTTGGCTGTTGAAAGCCAAGTAGCTTTTTTATGATGCAGTTTTCCTTCTCACTAACGTCATGTACACACCTAATGCTAATAAATCACAAACCATAATCACAATGCCCATCGGCAGAGCATTTTGCCCTCCTCCAAGACCAACAAGAGGAGCTACGGCTGCTCCGAGCAAGAACGGAAGCAACCCTAGAAGCGCTGAAGCACTTCCCGCGTTCGAAGCTTGATTTTCCATAGCGAGTGAAAAAACGGTTGTGTTCACAATTCCTACGCTCGATACTACAAAGAAAAGCAAGATGCAGACCAAAATAACGGACATGTGAGTAGCAATCACGGCCACTAAAAGCACGCTTCCAACGGCTGCTTGAAGCAATCCATACATAAGAAGAGTAGCTTCTTTTATTTTACCCGCTAAACGTCCTGTCACTTGAGTAGCTATAATGAGTCCAAAACCGTTAATCGCAAAAACAAAGCTGAACATCTGCGGAGACAGGCCATAAATGTCTTGAAGGACAAATGTAGAACCTGAAATATAAGCAAACATTGCACTCATAATAAAACCTTGCGCCAGCGCATATCCCACAAAGACACCATCTTTTAGCAATAAACCAAACGTACTCAGTACTTCTGTTAATCCGCCTTCTTTACGTCGTTCGAGCGGAAGCGTTTCTTTTAAACAAAATAAAACGGCAAAAAACATTAGTGCACCAATCACTGCTAGCACACCAAAGACTCCGCGCCACGACATAACCGTCAGCAGCTGTCCGCCAGCAACCGGAGCCAAAATAGGAGCTAACCCATTTACAAGCATAAGCATAGAGAAAAACTTTGTTAAATCCGAACCTGAAAACAAGTCCCGCACGCTCGCTCTTGAAATAACCATTCCTGCTGCTCCTGCCATACCTTGAATAAATCGCAAAACGATAAAAATCCAAATAGACGGTGCAAACACGCATAAAACAGATGCAGCTGCATAGGTGATTAATGCTGCTACAAGCGGCTTTTTCCTTCCGCGAATATCACTGAATGGCCCCACGACCACTTGCCCAAATGCTAAGCCCAATAAGCAAGCTGTCAGACTGACCTGCGCTAAAGAAGCTGAAGTATGCAATTCTTTCGCAAGCGTCGGCAGCGCTGGCAAATACATATCGATTGATAACGGTCCAAATGCGCTCAGTGAACCCAAAATTAAAATAAATAAAATGCGATTTCCTCGGCTTAAAGACATTCCTTGGGAAATACTTTGCTGATTCATCTATTGTTGTCTCTCCCTTCAGCAGTTCTACAATAGTCTCATCTTAAACCCTCCAGCTACTGGATAGTCAAGACGTAATTCGAATTTGAATTTCCGTCAGCCGCTCTTCTTCATGATGTGAAATAAAGGAATCTACAATCCGCCGAATTAAGAAAGGACCTTCTGCTTTGTATCCTTCTGCTTTAATAAAGTTCAGTAACGCATCGTAATAGACTCCTGTGGTATCTCTCTTTTCTCTCATATAAATAGATGCGTAATCGCCTTCAGGTATTAACGTAACGAGTTCATGCTGAAAAGAAACATCACTTTCCACCAATAAAAAAATGCCATCGTAATCTGTAAATTGTTGTTTTTTCGTGTTTTCTACCGATAGCATAAATCCTACTTTCCCAATCATAATCGGGGTAATATGGCTGATTTTCTTTTTTAAATCACGCAGAACACTTTCAGTCCCGTCTAACGTGCCTACCTCCGCTTTTACTTGAACAACCTCACGAGAAGAAAGGTGTTTGATGAACGGGGCTCCTATTTGGTTAATATGTCTCGTCTGCTCTAATTCCTTCATTCGAGTTGTTAACTGTGCATTCACTCTTTGAAGGTGACGAATTTTTTCTTTTGTTACCTTCTGATATTCCGCTAAAGTTTCAATAAATTCATCCAAGCTGCTGTGCTCCATCTTTCTTTTAATTTCTTTTAACGGAACTCCCATCAGCTTTAAATAAACAATGATGTCTAATTTCTTAAATTGTTCTAACGTATAGTAACGATATCCGGTTTGTGGATCAACTTCGTAAGGCTCAAATAGACCAATTTCATCATAATAGCGAAGTGTTTTAACCGGAATATCATGCAGTCTGGCCATTTGTCCAATCGTAAATTTGTTTTGCACTATAAGTCCACCTTCTTTATGTAAAGCTGCTTGCACTTAAAGCAAGCAACAGCGTAATTCTCATCATTCATTTAGTTCTTGTACAAGCTCTTCCACAATAAGATGTGCAGGCAGTTCTTTTGCCAGCGTAAATCCAGTTCCTGCCCACAAAGAAGCGTACTCTGGATTCTTCATTTGTGTAGCTTTTGCTCGAATAGGCTTTGTCATGTAATGAATATGAGGGTAGGCGGATGGTGCTGATTTATCATAGGAAATAAAAAAGGCATTCACAAATCCTCTAGCACGTTTCCCTGTGAAAGCTCGTGTGACACCTGTTTCATTAAAACGTTTTTGAAGAATGCTTTCTTTGTGAAGAGCACTCGCTCCGCTTTCTGAACAACAAATAAAAGCCGTACCTAACTGAGCGGCAGAAGCTCCTTCTTGTAACACACGTTTGATGTCAGATCTCGTCATCAACCCTCCAGCAGCAATCAATGGCTTTTTAGTGATTGAGCGAACTTCTTTTAGCAAATTCATAAGCGGATAGTCCACCGAACCCTCTAAAAAAGTAGATCGATGGCCGCCGGCTTCAATGCCTTGCAAACATAGCGCATCCGCTCCTGCTCTCAAAGCTACTTCGGCTTCTTGAGGTGTTGTAATCGTAACGAAAACACGGCTTCCAATTCCTTTTAAACTTGCTACAATCTCTCGATCCGGGCACCCAAATGTAAAGCTCACAGCAGGTACTCGATGTTTTTGAATGATGTCGAGCTTGGCATTCCATTCATCATCATCATTCTTTGGTATACCAACTTGACACTCTAAATATTCAGCTGCTTTTGACAGTTCTTTTTGGTAACAATCAAGTGCATCAATTGCTATTTTTTCATTTGTCGGAACGAACAGATTCACTCCAAAAGGTTTTTTCGTAAGTGAGTGCATCTCTATAATTTCCTGCTCCAATTCACGCGCACTTTTATATCCCGCAGCTAAAAACCCTAGCCCTCCACTATTAGATACTGCTGCAGCTAGTTTAGGCGTCGAAACTCCTCCTGCCATGGGAGCTTGTACAATTGGATACTCACATATATTTTCCACACTTATCACCTCAGCCTTTCATGCGTTCTCTCTTCATTCTACTATAATCCCAGAAAAAAAAGCCCTCCAAAAGGGCTTTTCTTCCATATATAGATAGATTATAAATGATGCTAAAAAACGCACACTACCTGACTATTCCCTCAAAGATTCACCTATGCGGATGACACTAACCCCTCAAGGGAAGTGACAGCCGCTTAGATTTGAAAGCCAGACCTGATTGTTCTTTGATCAGGTCTGGCTTTCTACATCGATTACTTATAGTGGAGGAACTTTACGCACACAGCTTCTGGAACCGTAACATTAGATTGAAGAAGCGTTAGCTTTCCACTTTCTTGGTCTCTTTCAAACAGTACCAAATTTCCTGTTTCTTGATTAGACGCTACAATAAATTGTTCCGTTGGATCCAAAACAAAATCGCGCGGCCAGTCGCCTTCAGTGCCTGTCCATTCTACGAATGTTAACTGTCCAGAATCCTGATCTACTTTGAATGTTGCAATCGAGTTATGTCCGCGGTTTCCTGCATAGACAAAGCGGCCATCTGAAGAAATGTGGATCGCACTCCCTTGATTATTTTCTGTAAAATCAGCCGGGATCGCTAAAGTAGCTTGTTGTTGAGTAAAGCTTCCTTTACTTTCGTCATAAGTTAAAAATAAAACTTCAGAGCTGAATTCTGTCATTGCATAGGCATAGCGGCCATTTGGGTGGAACGTTAAATGTCTAGGGCCCGAACCAACAGATGTAGAAAGACTGTTGACTTCCTTCAATTTATTCTCTTCCACTTCATATGTCACGATTTCATCAATACCTAAGTCCACAACGGCCACGTGCTTTTCTCCAGGAGTAAAATCGGCATAGTGTACGTGTGGTTTTCCTTTTTGTCCTTTTTTGAGGTCTGAATGAGGATGTTCCACTACGGATGCTACATATTCAATTTCTCCTGTTTCTTCATTAACAGAATACGTCTCAACGCTCCCTTTATGAAAATTAGCAGATAAAACAAGCGTATTATCTTCATTCACTGAAACATAGCAAGGAGGCGCGCCGTCTAGCAGCTGTTTATTTACAAATTTCAATTGCCCTGTGTTTGGATCAATCTTAAAAGCAGCTACTCCGCCTTTTTCTCCTTCTTTAATAACTGTATAAAGATGTTCGTTGTCTTTGCTTGCATTTAAGTATGTAGGATTTTCAATTTTAGCCACGGCTTTTACTTCTACAATCTTTTTAGCCTTCGTATCTAACGTAAATGTATAGACACCTTCACTGCCTGCTTTTGTATATGTACCTGCAAATCCAATAAATTTTCCATGTTCACTCATTTTCCTATACCCCTCCTAAAGAATTGTTTTGTTTCATTTATTTTACTATATCATACCGCATTTGTTATAGAGAATGCTCCAATTCAATGTTCATTTATCAGTTTTCCCTACATGCCTATCGTCAAACCCTTCCTTTTTAAGCCTGCATCTTGCATTTTCCTACCATTGGGCGTTATGATTAAGGATGATTTTATATCGCCCCATAGCAGACGGCTTCTGTATTTCTTGGATTTTCAAATAAAGAAGAATGAACTAATGAATAGTCTACTTTCATCGCTATAACCGCTGCTTAACTTTTTTCGTAAAGTTACATCAAAAAAGGAGTGAACAACAATGATCACATTAAAAAGTGAACGCGAAATTAATTTAATGCACGAAGCAGGTAAATTATTAGCTTCTTGTCATAAAGAAATTGCTAAAATGATCAAACCAGGCATAACAACAATGCAAATTGATAAATTTGTTGAAGAGTACTTAGCAAAGCACGGAGCAACGCCGGAACAAAAAGGATACAAAGGATATCAATATGCAACGTGCGCTTCTTTAAATGATGAAATTTGCCACGGTTTTCCAACAACTAAACCGTTAAAAGACGGTGATATCGTAACCATTGATATGGTTGTAAATTTAAACGGAGGCTTAGCAGATTCCGCATGGACTCATACCGTTGGAGACATTTCAGACGAAGCGCAGCGTCTAGTAGATGTTACATACGAAGCGCTTTTAAAAGGAATCGAGCAAGCACAGCCAGGAAATCGCACAGGTGACATTGGCCACGCTATTCAAAGCTATGTAGAAGGCGAAAAATTCTCTGTGGTACGCGACTTCACAGGACACGGAATTGGAAATACCATGCACGAAGCGCCTACAATTCTTCACTACGGAAAAGCTGGCAAAGGTACACGTTTAAAAGAAGGTATGGTTATTACAATTGAGCCAATGGTAAACGCTGGTACATGGCATTCTAAAATGGATAAAAACGGTTGGACGGCTCGTACAACAGACGGTAAATTATCCGCTCAATTTGAACATACACTTGCGATTACGAAAAACGGTCCTCTTATTTTAACCGCACATTAAAAAAACAGCCCTTTTGAGGCTGTTTTCTTAATGTAGAGGAAATTTAATAACAAAAACTGTGCCGCGGGAAGAAGTAGATAATAATTTAATCTGTCCTCCGTGGCTTTCTAGAATACGCTGAGCAATGGGCAGACCAAGGCCTGTTCCGCTATCTTTTGAAGTGGAAAACGGCTGATACAGAGAATGCTGCATATGCAAAGGAATTCCTTTTCCAGTATCTTCAATGTATAGACAGTAGCTATCTTCATGAACCTGCGAGTAGATTGTAATGACTCCTTCTCCATCCATGGCTTCCATACTGTTTCGAATTAAATTATGAAGAACTTGTTTGATTTGTTTTTCATCTACCTTTAATATATACGGCTGCAGTTTCACATCGAAGATAAGCTTATCTTTTTCTGTGAATTTGCTTGAGTGAGTAATCAAAGGCAATAGCTCATTAATAATCTCCTGCATGCTGACTTTTTTCATCACTGGAGTCCCTGGTTTTGATAACAACAGCATTTCTTCAATGATGTAGTTAATCCTCTCTAGCTCTTTCATAAGCAGAGGTAGGTAAAAACGCTTTTTCTCCTCATCAGAAAGAGACTGATTCATAAGAGATATAAATCCATGAATCACGGCAAGAGGATTACGAATCTCATGAGCAGCTCCGGCTGCCACTTCTCCAACTAGAGCGAGTTTCTCAGACTGATGCATTCGCTTTTCTAATTCTTCGGTATCCGATATATCAATGAAATAAAAAATTCTTCCGATGCTTTCGTTCTGCTCGTTAAACAGCTGCGTTTGAGAGGCTAAAAAGCAATAGCACGTCTCTTTCGTTCCAAATAATACTTTTTTATTTTCGTGAATTTCTCCCGAATTCAACATGCTCCAAAATTCAGTATTATATTCCGGACATTCTTCCATATACCCGCAAATATCCTTTTCGTCGAGATCTAAAAACTGCTTTGCTGAGGTATTGGCAAATATACTATTTGTCTCATCTTCCACTGTAATAATTCCAACAGGCAGTGAATTTAAGATCTGCTGACGATACGCTTTATCTTTAATGATTTTCCAAAATGAATCTTCTAAACTAACCGACATTTGATTAATAGAAGCCGAAAGCTGCTTCAGCTCGATTTGCTTTGTGTCTTGAAGAACAAGACCGTATTCTCCGTCTGCAATGTCATTCACTTTTTCAATCATTTGTTCAATTGGTTTCGTAAGGCTCGCACTCATGCGATAAGAAACATAAAGAGAAGCCACAATAGCACTTACTGTTAAAATTAATAGTAAAATTAATGAATCTTTAATAATAACAGACAGTGTATCTGATAGTATATCAAGTGAATCAACCGTCTCTTCTTTTGAACTATTAATATCTTCTTTTATCTGATGCAAATCCGGCAAATAATTTTCCTTAAGATACTCTTTTGCTCCCTCTATATCTCCATACTTCAGCAGTCCTTGTACGTTATTAGAAATCTTAAAATCCAGCAGCTCAATTTTTTCCTTCAGTGGAATCAACGATTTTGGCACAGGCTGCTTATATCTTTCATTATTTTCGATAACTCGTGTATCATATGATTGATATTCTTCTATCAAAGAGACAGTGGGGTTCTTTAGATTATTTTTCACAATGTATTCTTTTATGTTCAGCTGCTCTTCCCAATAAGAAAGCCACACCATTTGAGGAACATCTTCATTTTTAATTTCGTTGCTTACATGATTCATTTTATCAACGGCATGCACTAAAACTAAAGAGAACCCGCTTAACATGAATGTAATCAAAAGAAGAATCGTTAATATTTGGCTACGGAATGACATGTTGCGAAATAATTGATTCATAATCATCTCTTTCTTTTTCATAGTTACTTCGGCTGTGTAGACATTCTAACTTTCGAATATAAAATTTGTTTTTCCCGTTTACTGTACATCGGCCCAAAAGGCGCAAGCTTATAAACACCGTCCCTGGCGTCAAGTTTGACTTCTCCAGATGGAAGACCTTTTTTACTGAAATAGTCTTTCATAATCACGTTGTAAGCTTGAGGAACATCGTTGATCACGCTGGTTAAAATAACAGACCTACCCATGTACGCCTGATCATCTAAATATCCTATTACGTACATTCCTTGTGCTTTCGCTTCTTGAATAACTTCTTGATTATACGCATTTCCTTTAGCATAAACGATATCGACGCCTTCATCTTTTAACTCACGGAGCAGCTTTACTGCTTTTACTCCATCGTCTCGGCTGTTTACAACTCGATAATAAAAAGCAATCGATGAATCGTACGCTTTTATGCCTTGTTCAAATCCTGGATTTTTTTCTTTTGCAAATGTATCGAGTAATCCAATTTTTTTCGTTTGTGTCTTCATGGCAGCTGCCGTGCCTGCCAGGTGCTCTATTTTTGTTTGATCAAATGTATATACCGTTTGGTTTTTATAAGTTGAAGTACCGTGGATGGTGACGAAATGAACATGAGGATACTTAGGAGCGAGTTCTGTAAAAACGGTAGAAAATTCTCTTCCATGTCCAATTACGACTTTTGTTCCATTTTGAATAACTTTTTCAGAAGCTTCCTTCATTTTTTGGTTCGTATTTACTTCGCTAATAACTTGAGCCGAAATAGGATACTGCTGCTCGATGTTGATTTTTCCTTTATAAGCTAGACTGCCCCAGCTTTGATCTGTCAGTACATCAGAGGTGAGAATTGCAACGCTTGTGTTTTCTACTTTTTTTGTCGTTTGCTGACTTATAATCCCTTGTGTTTTCGAAATAATAATAATTAAAAACGAAGCGACAACAATCAGGGCAAGCAATAAAATCAGCCTTAACTGTCTTGATCGTTGCATAAACCTTCTCCTTTTTGTTTAGCATACTTTCATTATATAAAAAAAGCATCTAAAAAGACTACATCTTTAACGAAATTCCAACTTTTTTCGACATTTCTTTCATATCTTACCTTTTTTAACACTTTCACTCCAAAAGAAAAAAGCAGAAAACATCTGTTTTCTGCTTCTGCCTTCAATCTTCATCTTTTACGTCCATATCTTCAGGGATAGGCTCATTTAGGTATTCTTCAATTTGTTTTTTGTACTTTTCCATTTGCTCTAAATGGGTGTTAAACTGCTCTTTATTTAATAAGTAGTTTTCACCATCAAATATAGCTCGTACTTTTCCTTCTTGAATCAATTTCTGCACATATTCTTCAGGAAAAGATAAATACTCTGCTGCTTCTTTTATCGTTAAATACATCCTGCTCCACCTTTTATACGTTGTAGTGTACTTCTTCTGTAGCTTTAACCATTAACTCATACTGACGCAAGCTCAGCTGGAATAATGTTAAAGGATCATAGTAAGCTTCAGGATTGGCTTTCATATGACTTAACACGTCTTGATTTTCATTAATATGCGCCTGTGTTTCTTCAATCGTTTCTTTTAAAACCTCTTTTGGCTTTTCAAAGAATAGTTCAATATCAACTTCTAAATTTTTCTCAAATAAATTAAATTGCATAAAAAACTTTGCCAGCATTGATTCTGTGATATCTTGATAGTCTTGACTTTCAATGTACTTTTTATATTGATTATAAAGCAGCGTTTGGTTTTGAAGAATAGAAGAAAACAGTTTTCCCGCTCCTTTTAACAAGAGCTGCGTTGGATTAACGCGAAGTAAAATATTTTCTTCATCCAGCTGAACCCGATTAGCCATACGATTAACGTCGCGGCGCCAGTCGTCCAGCACTTTAAAATCGCAGGCTAACGTTAATTTTTGCTCATTGTACATCTTATTTAATGACTCTGCTACTTCTTCAATGTCTACTTGACTCGCAATCAGCTCTTCATTTGATGTAGCAATCCAGTCCTTTAAAGAAATGCGGAACTTGGGCAGGACATCTTGCTGCAAGTGCTCTTCCACGCGCATATTCATTTGTTTATTCAGCTCAATATGAACCGTACTAAAATCGCTGTCTTCCTTCACTAATTCTGAAGACTTTTTGAGTAAACGAGGAATTTTATTTTTTAGCTTTTTGCTAATATCCTCTTTGATTCCGTGATAAGCCGAAACAATACTACTCGCTTTTTCTTGTTCTAAGTCATCTACTCGATGCAAGAAGCCATTTAATCGCACAAGCATATCTTCGTTCCATTTAATGCTTTCAATCAAATGATTTTCTGTTTGATTTCTCTTCTCCACTAAGCTCTTTAGCATGCTTTGAATGAAGAACAGCAGTCTGCGCGCACGCTCTTCTACTCCAACGTCGTTTGGATCGTAATAGAAATTAGCTTTAATAAACTGAGCCAAGTCTCCGTGGTGCTGACTCGATACGTAGTGAGGCGTATAGGCTAATACATGTGCCTGCGGGAAATCAGCTCCAATGCTTGCTTCAAATTCTTTTGTAATTCGCTCAATCGTTGCTTGATTATAAAGACTGTCCATATTGTTGATGACAAAATGAACTGGCGTATTTGGCGCATGCTCTTTGATCTCTAGCAATAATTCTCTTTCTTCATCAAGCAGCGATTCTTTTGCATCAAGCACAAACAGTAAACCATCTGCTAAAGGAGCATATTTAAATGCATCCTGTTCACGTGCCTCTTGTTCTGTAAAGCTTGGCGTAACAATGCATGAACAATTATGCTTATCAAGGAACGCAAAAGGTTTTTTCACTTCTACAAGCGCCTGGTGAGGAGATTGCTCCGCTCCGTCAATCGTTTCCATCGGAATGATTTCTTGATCAGCGATTTGCTGGATAGATTCTTCCTCATCATGAATGAACACAAAGGTTGTTTCGTGATTTTGCGGTACCTTTTCTTCCGTAATCGATCCCACAAATGAAGACGTTGCAGCATTTGTTCCTGTAATTAATAAGTGTGTCGTATGAGCATCTAATAAGAAATCTACCCACCATTTAAAGGTGTGCCCCACTTCTAAACCATTTTCATTAGCCCATTTAATAATGCCATGGCAAAGCTTATAGTGATATTCAAGACCATCAATGTCGTTACGCGCCTCAAAAATTAATCTGCCTGCATTTTCGATTGTAATGGTATCAATAGTTGACGGAAACTTTTCATTCCATGAAAGCACGGCCGCAGACGGAAATAACGCACGTGACTTATTGGTAATTTTAAGCCAGTTTGTTAATACGTTCGGAATGACTTCATGCAATTCCTTTACAGAATGATCACTTTCCATCAAGTCGGTATACGTCTCTTGATAAAGAGTTGAAATCTCTTGCCAATAATCATAGAGGCCCACTTCAATATTCAAGAAAATATCATTGATGGTTTTAATCCAAGCAAGATAAGGAGGCTGACTCTTATATTGTTTCCATAAAGCTGAGACAAGCTGTTTGAAATACACTTGATCCACTTTGTAAAATGCAATCATCACTTGATAAAAATAGTTAGGGATAAAGTTTGCTGTATATCCTTTATCTACGTAAGTCTTTAATACCGCAAACCAATTTAACGATTCCGTTCGAATACACTCATCTACCGCAAGCTCTACTGCGCTGTTAAAGTCTTCTTGCTCTTCATAAAATCTGCGTGCAATCGCCGTGACGTTTGGATAATCCGGCTGAGAAGCAACCAGCTCGTTAATAACTTCATAAGCTCGTTCAATATTGTTATGGTCCGTATAAAGCGAAAACAGCTTTAGCGCTATTTCAGCTTTTAATACTTTTGAATCCGTTTCGATGGATAGGTAAAGCTCTTCAGCGAGCGTAGACAACCCCAATTCATAATGTGCGTCGGCTGTATTTTTCTTCGCCCACAGCTTAAACTCGCCATTTACATTCTCCCACTTAAAAATCGCGGATTCAAAATCTTGATTGTGGAAGTACACTTCTCCCTGAGCTAAGCGAATGAGCGATAAGTCGTACCACTCTTTTTGCTGCTCTTCGTAATAAGCTTGTCCAAGGACCTTTACAGGCGGCTGATTTTCATTTTCTTGCATAAACGTTTCGTAATATTTCTTTTTCGTTAACTGATATTCTACCGTCATATAGTCTCTCCTTTTTGGTGTCAATATTTTATGTACTCTATCAAATTCCCTTTTTTATACTTTTCATACACGATATTTTCTTACTCATATTTTACGCAAAAAAAGCCTCAAGAACTACTCTTAAGGCTTTTTTTATAACTTTTATACTATAAAAATGGCTATTTATCATAAATGGGCGCTGAAATAACAAATAGATTAATAGGCATCCCGTCGAAACAGCCCCATTACTTCTACCGTTTCCGTAATATTTACGAAAGCTTCGGGATCCACCGATTGAATTAACTGCTTGAGGTTTGCAAGCTCATAGCGTGAAATCACCGTCATTAATATTTTACGATCTTCTCTTGAATAAGCTCCTTCACCGTTCATTAACGTCACGCCGCGCACCAAATTCGTAAGAAGCTGCTGCTTCATTTCTTCGCCTTTTCTCGTAATAATGGTTAACGTGAGCTTAATGTGGCGAGTATGAATCGCATCCACTACTTTTCCTGTGACGAAAATCGAAAGCATCGTATATAAAGCCGCGTCCCAGTTCACAAAAAAGCCTGAAACAAATACGACCACGGCATTCATCGCTGATAATATAGCGCCAAGCGGAAATTCTTTTTTATGCGTAAGAAGCATCGCAATGATATCAAATCCACCTGTCGAAGCTGACTGACGAAAAACAAACCCTACGCCAATTCCAGTTAAAACTCCTCCAAAAACAGCTGACAGAATAGGATCTGTACTAACAGCTCTCAAGGGAATCACGTATAAAGCAATTGATAAAGCCACAACGGACAGCAGGGTATGTAAAACAAACCGCTTTCCTAACTTCATAAAACCAATAATTAAAAGGGGTAAATTCAACAAAAAATTCATTGTTCCCGTGCTTGCAGGCGTTAAAATTCCTATAATCATAGCAATACCGCTAATACCGCTGCTTAGCACTTTATGGGGGATTAAAAACCAATTGTATGCAAATCCAATTAACACAGAACCTGCTATAATAGCAATTGCTCTATACATGATGTCCCTTCACCTCTTACCACAAATATAATGTTTTCATTTATTGCTTCTTTATTATAATTCCTAAAATATTGAAAACCTTAAAAAAAGTATATTCAGAAATTTGCTGTGTTGGTGAGGTGGACAAATGGCAAAATAAAACGGACATAACGGCAATTAGTGCTTTTATATCGAGCTTTATCTGCTTTTTTGTATGAGCCACTCTAACTTTGTCTTTTTCTTGCTTATTCAAAATAAAAAGCTGCTTTCTTTACTAAGATAGCAGCTTTGATGAAGAGTTATTTTAATTTTAATACAGCCACATTCTCCACATGCGTCGTATGCGGAAACATATCAACAGGCTGAACTTCAACCGTCTCATATCCGCCTTTTTCTAAAATAGCTAGGTCACGTGCGAGAGTTGCTGGTCCGCATGAAACATAGACAACTTTTTTCGGCTTCATGTCAATGATGGTATTCAAAAGAGCTTCGTCGCATCCTTTTCGCGGCGGATCTACGACGATGACGTCCGCTTTGATGCCTTGTTTGTACCAGTTTGGAATGACGACTTCTGCTTGGCCTACTTCAAATTCAGCGTTGTGAATACCGTTTAGCTCAGCGTTGCGCTTTGCATCTTCAATTGCTTCAGGCACGATTTCAACGCCATATACTTTTTTCGCTTTTTGAGCGAGAAATAACGAGATTGTTCCGATTCCACAGTAGGCGTCAATTACCGTTTCTTCTCCTGTTAAATCTGCATACTCAAGCGCTTTGTCATAAAGCACTTTCGTTTGCTCAGGGTTTACTTGGTAAAATGATTTTGCTGAAATGGCAAATTTAACGTCGCCGATATAATCGTAAATATATTCTTCTCCCCAAAGTACGTTCGTTTGGTTCCCTAAAATGACGTTTGTGCGCTTGCTGTTTACGTTTTGAACAATTGATTTCACGTTCGGCACGGCTTCGATAATGTCTTCTATAATACGCTTTTTGTTTGGCAGCTCAGCTGTACGAGTCACAATGACAACCATGATTTCACCCGTTACAAGTCCGTAGCGCGCCATGATATGACGAAGTGAGCCTTTATGTTTTTGTTCTTGATAAGCAGAAACGCCATGCTTTTCACAGATTGATTTGACAGCTTGAACAACATCATCATTTGCCTGCTGCTGAATCAAACAGGCATCCATGTTAATGATGTCGTGGCTTCGCTGCTGATAAAACCCAGCGACCAAACCGCCTTCTCGTTCTGCTACGGGAACTTGAGCTTTGTTTCGATAGCGCCAAGGATCGTTCATTCCTAGGGTCGAATGTACCGGAACGTCAGGTAAATGGCCAATTCGCGCCATGACGTCTTTTACTTGCTTTTGTTTAAATTGCAGCTGTCCTTCATAGCTTACATGCTGCAGCTGACAGCCTCCGCACTGCTTGTAGACCGGACAGGGTGCTTCAACACGCTGTTCACTAATTGTATGGTGCTTGATAAGCTTGCCAAACGCATAGCCTTTTTTTACTTTAATGACTTTTACTTGGCCGCTTTCGCCGGGCAGCGCATTTTGAACGAAAACAGGAAATCCGTTCACTTTCGCTACACCCGCTCCGTCATGCGTTAAATCTTCAAACGCAACATCTATATATTCATTTTTTTCTACAGGTGGTTTTAATTTTTCCATTTATCGTTACATCCTTTTAGTCATTTGAAAATGCTGAACTGATTGTACCATAAGAGCCAAAGCCAAACAAAGAAAAGCATGAAAAAAGATCGCAATTAGGCGATCTCATTTTTTTCCATCAATTCAGCTGTTGCTTTTGGAACAAAGATTTCTACATGGCGATATAAGTTTACAAATTCCCCAGGCAATAATCCGCCGTACTCGCCATCTAGATTTAACTGCATTTTATCATTTGTATGAATTTTAACACGGTTCGCTTTTGTGTAGATAATATGAGGATCATTGATGTGTTCTCCTCGCAGCGCAAGTGTCGCAATTCGAATAAATTCAGCTAAATTTGCTTTCTTTAAAATAATTAAATCAAACATGCCGTCATCTAAAGAAGAATCTGGTGCCAGCTTTTCAAAACCGCCGACTGAGTTCGTTAAGGAAACGAGGAAGAACATAATCTCGCCGCCAAAGAATTTTCCGTCATACTCAATTTCAACAGATGTTGGTTTAATAGAAGGAAGCATTTCCATGCCTTTTAAATAGTAAGCTAGCTGTCCAAGCATTGTTTTTAACTTGCTTGGCACTTCATATGTTAATTCAGTTAAACGGCCGCCTCCGGCGATATTTACAAAGTAATGCGTTTCTCCGTCGTTTGTTACACAGCCCAAGTCAATTGGCTTTGTTACGCCTTCTACAATGACATCAATAGCGCCTTCAATCGTACGCGGCACATTAATGGCACGAGCAAAGTCGTTGGTTGTTCCAACAGGAATAATACCTAGTTGCGGACGATAGTCTTGTCCAGCGATACCGTTTACGACTTCATTGATGGTACCGTCTCCACCGGCTGCAATTACAACGTCAAAACGACGTTCTACTGCTACTTTAGCAGCTTCTGTTGCATCACCAGCGCAAGTTGTAGCATGACAAGATGTTTCGTAGCCTGCTTGCTCTAGCTTTTGCAAGACTTCCGGTAAGTTTTTCTTAAAAATTTCACGGCCCGATGTCGGGTTATAAATAATTCTCGCTCTTTTCATATTCATCATCCTAATAATGATAATTTGTCACAAATCTTTGCCTACTTTTATCAGTGAAAGAATGCCCCCTCACATTACATCATCAACAAGAGGGGGCATGAACAAACATATTATAAAGAAATTAACCTTGATATACAATATTCACGTTTCGGTTTTTATTCATACCTTCAGCGCGATCGCCCTTACTCATAATAAATGTGAGATGGATATCCACCTCACATTTAGTTATCAAATTTAGCGTTTATTAATTTCTTCTAAAAGAATTTTATTAACCATCGGTGGGTTCGCTTGGCCTTTTGAGGCTTTCATAATTTGACCAACTAAGAAGCCAATTGCACGATCCTTACCGTTTTTGAAATCTTCAATAGATTGAGGGTTTGCATCTAATGCATCTGTTACGAATTTACGTAAAGTTGCATCATCAGAAATTTGTACAAGACCTTTTTCTTTTACAATTTTCTTTGCATCTCCGCCATTTTCAATTAATTCTTTGAATACTTTTTTCGCAATTTTAGACGAAATTGTACCTTCTTGAATTAATTGAATCATACCAGCTAGACCTTCAGGTGTTAAGGCTACATCTGAAAGTTCTTTTTGGTTTGAGTTTAAGTAAGCAGAAACTTCACCCATTAACCAGTTAGAAGATAGCTTCGCATCTCCGCCCGCAGCAAGCGTTGCTTCAAAGAAATCAGACATTTCTTTTGTTAGCGTTAATACCATTGCATCATAAGCAGGTAAGCCAAGCTCTTCTACATAGCGCTTTTTACGAGCATCTGGAAGTTCAGGAATCGAAGCACGAACGCGTTCTTTCCACTCTTCGTCGATGTGTAATTCTAATAAGTCAGGCTCTGGGAAGTAGCGGTAGTCGTCAGATCCTTCTTTTACACGCATTAGAATTGTTTCGCCCGTAGACTCGTCAAACCGGCGTGTTTCTTGCTCGATTAAGCCACCAGACAATAACACTTTTTCTTGACGAATTTCTTCGTGTTCAAGACCGCGGCGCACATAGTTAAATGAGTTTAAGTTCTTTAACTCAGCTTTTGTACCGAACTCTTCTTGTCCAACTGGACGTAAAGAAATATTGGCATCACAGCGAAGTGAACCTTCTTCCATTTTACAATCAGATACGCCTGTATATTGAATAATTGATTTTAATTTTTCTAAATAAGCATATGCTTCTTCAGGAGAACGCATATCTGCTTCTGATACAATCTCAATTAGAGGTGTACCTTGACGGTTGAAGTCTACTAGTGAATAGCCATCGCCTGTATGTGTTAGCTTACCAGCATCTTCTTCTAAATGAAGTCGGTTGATACGAATACGCTTCGTTTCACCTTTAACTTCTACTTCAATCCAACCGTTCTCGCCAATTGGTTTATCAAATTGAGAGATTTGATAAGCTTTTGGGTTATCCGGATAGAAATAGTTTTTACGGTCAAACTTTGTATCTGTTGCGATTTCACAGTTTAGCGCAAGCGCTGCTTTCATTGCAAAATCAACTGCTTCTTTGTTTAACACAGGTAACACGCCAGGATAACCTAAGTCAATTACACTTGTGTTAGCATTTGGAGCCGCACCAAATGCGTTTGGACTTGCTGAGAAAATTTTAGATTTTGTCTTAAGCTCAACGTGTACTTCAAGACCAATAATCGTTTCAAAGTTCATCTTTATCTCACCCCTTACAGTGCTGGTTTCGCTTTATGATGCTCAGTTGCTTGTTCGAATGCATGAGCAACACGATAGATTGTGCTTTCGTCGAAATGCTTACCGATAATTTGTAACCCTAATGGCAATCCATTTGATAAGCCGCAAGGCACAGAAATACCAGGTACTCCAGCAAGGTTTACTGGGATTGTTAAAATATCGTTTGCATACATTGTTAATGGATCATCTGTTTTCTCACCAATTTTGAATGATGGAGTTGGCGTAGTTGGCCCAATGATAACGTCATAGTTTTCAAATACAGACTCAAAGTCTTGCTTGATTAACGTACGTACTTGCTGTGCTTTTTTGTAGTAAGCATCATAATAACCAGAGCTTAACGCAAATGTTCCAAGCATGATACGGCGTTTTACTTCGTTTCCAAAGCCTTCGCTTCGAGACTGCTTGTACATTTCAATTAAGTTCTCAGCATTATCTGTACGATATCCGTAGCGAACGCCGTCAAAACGAGATAAGTTAGCAGACGCTTCAGAAGAAGATAATAGATAATACGTAGCTAATGCGTATTTAGAGTGTGGAAGTGATACTTCTTCCCAAGTTGCGCCTAGTCCTTCTAACACTTTTAGTGCATCTAAAACAGACTGGCGAGCTTCTTCGCCCACACCTTCGCCTAAGTATTCTTTCGGAACAGCAATTTTAAGACCTTTTACGTCACCTGTTAAAGCAGATACATAATCCGGTACATCAACATTAGCGGAAGTAGAATCCATTGGGTCTACGCCTGAAATTGCTTGAAGTAAGTATGCATTATCTTCAACAGAATTTGTGATTGGTCCGATTTGATCTAAAGAAGATGCAAATGCCACTAATCCGTAACGAGATACGCGACCATACGTTGGTTTTAATCCGACAACACCGCAATAAGCAGCTGGCTGACGAATTGAACCACCTGTATCAGAACCTAAAGAAAACGGAACTTCTCCTGCTGCTACAGCTGCAGCTGAACCACCGCTAGATCCACCTGGTACGTAATCTAAATTCCATGGGTTGCGCGTTAACTGAAGACCTGAGTTTTCAGTTGAAGAACCCATTGCGAATTCATCCATATTTAATTTACCGATTGTTACCGCTTCAGCTGCCTGCAATTTTTGAACAACTGTTGCATCATAAATCGGATCAAAGTTTGCTAGAATTTTACTAGAGCAAGTTGTACGCAAATCTTTTGTGACAATATTATCTTTTACACCGATTGGCATACCAAATAATAGGCCAAATTCATCTTTTGTTTGTAGTGCTTCATCTAGCTCTTTTGCATAAGCACGAGCATTGTCTTCATTAAGCGCTAAGAACGCACCTACTTTATCATCTACTTCATTAATACGTTTATATGATTCGTCTACTAAATCTTGTACACGTACTTCTTTCTTGTGTAAAAGGCTATGTAGTTCTGAAAGTTTACGATCGAATAAAGACATCGTAAAGCCTCCTTCCTTATTCTAAAATAGTTGGCACTCGAATGTAGCCATCCTTGTGGTCTGGCGCATTTTTTACTACGTCTTCAATTGGTAAACCTTTAGCTGGCTTATCTTCACGCATTACGTTTTTCATATCCAATACGTGAGAAGTTGGTTTTACATTTGTAGTATCTAACTCATCTAATTGTTCTGCATATGTAATAATAGCATCTAATTGTTTTGTAAATAGTTCTGCTTCGTCATCCGTCACCGCAAGTCTCGCTAAGTTTGCAACGTGTTTTACTTGATCAACAGAAATTCTTGACATGTTCCTTCACCTCCGAATATTCGTCCCACTACAATATACTGATAATACCAAACTTCACTAGCAACAGGCAACATTTCTGAGACTAGTTCCTAAAATATTAAAAACCCCGCCAGGCAAGACAGGGCTTACATTTGTCACTTCTATTTTATACCAAATCTATTTCACTCAAACAACATTCCATACTTTTCCTTCGTCATAAAATATTTCTCTCTTGCATAGGTATAAAATAACCTTCTTTTTAGAAAAGATAGATAGAAAGAGAAACATGCTTCAGATGAACACACCACCATGTTTTAATTTCACTAGTCTTTGGGAAAGTAAAGAAAACGAATAACTACTTTACCGTAAAAGAGGTGCTATAAAAATTGAATAAAATACTTATACAGTCAGTCATCCACCAGCGCCCTGTGTATCAGCAAAGCGGAAGATGGTTTGTATTAGATGAAGAATTCAAGTGGGATTTGCCCACCTTGCAAAAAGATGTTTTTGCTTGTTTAAATAAAGCCTTTCATATTCCTATCATTTTTTGTGATTCATGCGAAGCCAATAAAATTGTCTCTGCTCTTGGAGAAGAAGAAGCAGAATACCTGCAGTTTGCATCAGGCGTTTACTGGCGAGAAGTCGGCATTATATTTATTTTTAAATTTGATGACTATCTTCCGCTTATTGAAACGATCTTTCACGAGCTGCGCCACTATATTCAAGATCACATCCCTTATTATCAGAAAGAATTTGAGCTGGATAAAAAGCGCCCGTATGAAGAGCGGACAACCGAACAAGATGCGTTTGCATTTGCTGCTTATTATCTTGCTAAGTTTACGAGACAAAATTCTCACGCCATTTCTTCATAGGAGGCAATTTCATAGAATTGAAAAAAGACACTGCTTGAGCAGTGTCTTTTTTTGCTTACTCTTCGTAAATATGAACGAAAGGCTTGTCTTCATCTGCTTTTCTAACAATGAGCGCTTCCGGTCCGCTTACTGAGTTAATAGAGATACTCGTTTCCATATATGAAGGGAAATGATCAAGCATTAAACCAGCAACGTACTGAGTAAATCCTACAATTTCACCTTTTCCGTAAAATTGTACGGGAATATCAATCGTCATTTTTTGAAGCTGTCCATCTTTGTAATACCCTTTCCCTACTACGCTTGTAAAGTTCGGGAAATAGTCTTCGATTTGCGCTTTAAACTCATCAAATTTCATCGCATCATCTCGGTGATCTTTTGTTGCATCTGATGATGGGAATAAATAATATTGCTCGTCTAAATTATCCCAGCTGCCAACGGCCGTATCATTTGAACCTGCATTTCCGACAGCTATAAAGTTACCCGGTGTTAAAGAGGACTTAGCACTTTGTTTGAATAATGCTACTCGAACTGGCACATTTTCTAAGCCTTTGATGTTGCGCATACGCTTAACAATCTCATCTGCCATTTGCTTTCCTTGGGCTTCAATCTCTTTATTTGTAAGCTTCACTTCACGAGCATAACCATTTTCTTCTGTATAATAATGAACGGAATTCATCGCCAGGCCAATTGTGACGCCTCCAAGTTTTACCTTGTCGTCTCCGTCTTGAATAAGGTAGTCTTGCTCAGTAATGTTCGCTAAGTACATTGGACTTGTTTCATTACGAGTTTTCAAATCGCCTTTTTCTGTATCGATTGGGTTTAATCCATTGTTTTTAAGCTTCTTTTTCGCCGTATCATCTTTTGTTTTGCTTTGAAGATCTTTAAACTGTTTATCGCTCAGCTTACGGCTTAACCATGAGCGAATAGTATCTTTATCAAGGTACTGGCCTTCTTGATACACATATTTTTTCGGAGAATAGCTATCTGTCGATAAGCGCATTAAGCCTGTTTCAAATTCTTGCGCATCCAAGCGGTTGTTTAAGTTTGCTGCTACTAAGCCTCTTGCCACTCCCGCTTTAAATGGAAGAATTGTTCGGTAATAATCATCTGAAATACTATACTTCGGAATAACTGCTTTTTCTTTCTTGTTGTTGGTTTGTTGAACAGTCTCTTTATCGTCCGAAAGGTTCGGTGCACACGCTGAAGTTACAAGCATGACCGCAAGAGAAAGTAACAATATCTTTTTCAACTACACACACCTCTTATTTATTTAATTCCGTAAGTAGCCTTGCCTCATCCCATACTTCAATTTCAAGCTCGTTAGCTTTTGTCAGTTTGGAACCAGCCTCTTCCCCTGCCACAACAAGGTCTGTCTTTTTACTTACGCTTCCTGTGACTTTACCGCCAAGTGCTTCAATTTGTGCTTTTGCCTCATTGCGAGATAGCTGTTCAAGCTTACCTGTTAATACAACGGTTTTACCAGCAAAAACAGAATCTACATTTTCTACACTTACAAGCTTGGGTCCTTTGTATGTAAGGTTTACTCCATACTCTTTTAATTCATGTATAAGTTCTTGAACCTCTTCTTGTGTAAAGTAAGCGACAATAGCATCAGCCATTTTGGCACCAATTTCATTAATTGCCACTAATTCATCATACGTTGCTTTTGTTAACTTGTCTATGGTTTCAAAGTGCTGAGCTAACGTCTTTGCAGCTTTTGCTCCTACATGGCGAATGCCCAAACCAAAAAGCAAACGCTCAAGCGAATTTTCTTTCGATGCTTCGATGGCTGCAATCAAATTATCAGCAGATTTCTCACCCATGCGCTCAAGCTCGATTAACTGCTGTTTTGTCAGCGTATAAATATCCGCTACGTCTTTAATTAACTGTTCGCGAAATAATTGCGATATAACTTTTTCACCAAGTCCATCAATGTTCATCGCATTGCGGGACACGAAATGAATAAGTCCTTCACGAATTTGAGCAGGACAGCTTGGATTAATGCAGCGAAGCGCAACTTCTCCTTCTAAACGCACCAGTTCACTTTCACATTCCGGACAGTGAGTGGGCATCGTAAACTCTTGCTCTTCTCCCGTTCGCTTCTCCTCAATCACATTCACTACCTCAGGAATAATATCTCCTGCTTTTTTCACTACGACATAATCTCCGATGCGAATGTCTTTTTCACGAATCAAATCTTCATTGTGAAGAGACGCACGCTGTACCGTCGTACCTGCTACTTGAACAGGCTCCAAAATAGCTGTTGGCGTAATGACACCTGTACGGCCTACCGTCAGCTCAATATTTACAAGCTTGGTTACGACTTCTTCAGCAGGAAACTTATAAGCAATAGCCCAACGTGGACTTTTGGCCGTTGTTCCAAGCTCAGCCTGCTGATCAAATGAATCTACTTTTACAACAATGCCATCAATATCATAAGATAGTTCTGGACGTTGCGTTTGCCAGCTTTCGATGTAAGCAATCACATCATCAATGGTTTCACACGTCTGTCTTTCCTTATTTGTTTTAAAACCAAGCTCATCGAGTAAATTCAAACTTTCGCTGTGAGAGTCGATTTCTAATTCTCCTGTATCAGTCATGGCATATACAAAGATATCTAAATTACGTTTTGCCGCAATTTTAGGATCTAGCTGACGCAGTGAGCCTGCAGCTGCGTTACGCGGGTTAGCAAACGGAACTTCATCCCTTTCCATTTTTGCTTCATTAAGTGCTTTGAATGATTTTCTCGGCATAAATGCTTCTCCGCGAACTTCCATTGATAATGGTTCTTTAATTCGCAGTGGAATAGAGCGAATTGTTTTCAAGTTTTCAGTAATATTTTCACCAGTTGTACCGTCTCCGCGCGTAGCTCCCAGCACTAAGTATCCATCTTCATAGCGAAGAGATACAGCAAGGCCGTCAATTTTAAGTTCGCATACATAAGAAAACTCATCTCCAACGGCTTGGCGCACTCGGCGATCAAAATCCCGAAGGTCTTCTTCATTAAATGCATTTCCTAAACTTAGCATAGACGTTTGATGCTGAACCTTCTCAAACGCATCGAGCACTTGGCCGCCGATGCGCTGAGTAGGTGAGTCAGCTGTTTTTAATTCTGGAAATGATTCTTCTATCTCAATTAACTCATTCATTAATTTATCGTATTCTGCATCTGGAACAGATGGCTGATCTAACACATAATATTCATAGCCATATTGATTTAATAAGTCGCGTAATTCTTGAACGCGGGATTTTGCTGTCTCAAACTCCATATTCTAGCTCCTTTTCACGATTACACTTTCGTAACCGGGGCAAATTTAGCAAGCAGTCTTTTTACACCTGTAGGACTAGGAAAAGCAATGTCTAATTCTTTTGAATCTCCTTCTCCTTTTACACTTACAACTGTACCAATTCCCCATTTTTTATGCTCGGCCTTGTCTCCAACGCTCCATCCAATTGATTCACTGCCTGTTGACACAAGCTTCGTTTTTGCCACGGCCGCTTGTCGGCGCGCTGCAAAAGGCGAAGCTGAAGCCCCTGAACGGCCAGCAGCAGGTTTGCGCATTGCTTCATTTAAAGATTCCACAAGCTCGCTTGGGATTTCTCCAATGAAGCGGGATTTTGGATTAACGTTTGTTTTACCAAATAGTGTGCGCATTTGAGCATTTAATAAATACAATTCTTGTTCAGCACGCGTAATCCCTACGTAGGCTAAGCGTCGTTCCTCTTCCATTTCATTATCTTCGAATAATGATCGGCTATGAGGGAATACGCCTTCTTCCATACCCATTAGAAAAACAACCGGGAACTCTAGACCTTTTGCCGAGTGAAGCGTCATCAGAATCACTTGTTCGTTCTCTTCTTCTTCCTCGTCGTCAAGCTTATCGATATCAGCAACAAGTGCTAAATCGGTTAAAAATGCTACTAAGCTTTTATCTTCACTTGCTTCTTCAAACGTTTTTGTGACAGATAAAAACTCATCAATATTCTCTAAACGGCTTTGTGCTTCAATTGTTTTTTCCACTTTAAGCGCTTCACGGTATCCTGTTCTTTCTAATACTTGTTCCACAAGCTCTGTAACAGACATATAGTCTTGCATTTGAGCTAAGTTCGAAATCATCGATTGGAAATCACGAAGGGCTTTTGTTGCTTTGCCTGTTAACCCCATTAATTCTACTTCATCCAGCGCTTTGAAAATAGAAATGTCATGAACGTTTCCATAATTGGCCACTTTATCGACTGAAGTAGCTCCCACTCCGCGCTTTGGAACGTTCACAATACGAGCTAAGCTAATGTCATCATCTTGGTTGGCAATTAAGCGCAAGTACGCAAGCAAATCTTTAATCTCTTTGCGGTCGTAGAACTTAATGCCGCCGACAATTGTATAATTAATATTGGATTTTAACAGCACTTCCTCCATCACACGAGACTGTGCATTTGTACGATACAAAATGGCAAAATCACTGTATTTACGCTTTCCGCTGTCTACTGCTTCTTTAATTTTACGTGCTACAAACTGTGCCTCATCATGCTCACTCATTGCTTGGTAATGATAAATCTTCTGACCTTCATCGTTTTCCGTCCATAAGTTTTTCACTTTACGATTCATATTGTTTGCAATGACGCCGTTTGCCGCAGCCAAAATCGTTTTAGTTGAACGATAATTTTGTTCAAGCAAAATAGTTTTGGCTTTTGGGTAATCTTTTTCAAATGACAAGATATTTGTAATATCAGCCCCGCGCCAGCGGTAAATAGACTGATCTGAATCCCCTACTACGCATACATTTTCAAATCTTGCAGCTAGCAAGCGAACCAGCATATACTGTGCATGGTTTGTATCTTGATACTCGTCCACATGAATATATTGAAACTTGCGCTGATAGTAAGTTAACACTTCAGGAACTCGTTTAAATAGCTGAATCGTTGTCATAATCAAATCATCAAAATCGAGCGCTTGGTTTTTCTTTAAACGCTTTTCATACTCTTTGTAGACTTTGCTTACAACTTCTTCATACGGTCCCGCTGCTGTTTTATCAAATTCTTCCGCTACTTTCAGTTCATTTTTAGCTGAACTAATGCTTCCTAATAACGAGCGCGGATCGAATTTTTTTGGATCGATGTTTTGATCTTTTAAAATATTTTTAATAACGGACAGCTGATCCGTTGAATCTAAAATCGTAAAGTTACGATTAAAGCCAATACGATCAATATCTCTTCGTAAAATACGCACGCACATCGAGTGGAACGTTGAAATCCAGATATCTTCTGCCACTCCGCCAACGATATTTGAAACACGCTCTCTCATTTCACGAGCTGCTTTGTTTGTAAAAGTAATGGCTAAAATATTCCAAGGTGCAACTTCTTTTTCTGCCATTAAAAACGCAATTCGATGCGTTAATACACGTGTTTTCCCACTTCCTGCACCGGCCATAAGTAATAGTGGTCCGTCTGTCGTTTTAACTGCCTCTTGTTGCTGAGGGTTTAATCCTGTTAATAATTTTTCACTTAAAAAATTCACGTTTTCACCGCCTATATCGAACATATATTCTCTATTCTACTTTATTTATTTTTCACTGTGCAATATTCTTTTTTACTGCTTTTACAGTTTTTAACGCTTCCGATAAATTTGTATAAATAACATTTCCTACAATAACCGTATCGGCTAGCTCTCCCATCTCACTCGCTTGCTCTTTTGTCTCAATACCTCCGCCGTAAAATAATTTCGTCCCATTTAGTGAATTTTTCACTTCTGCCACTAATTCAGGATCTCCATACGTTCCGCTGTATTCTAGATAGAAAACGGGCAAATGAAACATGCGTTCAGCCATACGAGCATACGCTACAACGTCTTCTGCATCCAAATCTGTTTTCGCTTCCGTTAGCGCAGCTACTTTTGCTTCGGGGTTAAGTACGCAGTATCCTTCTACAAAAATTTCATCCCAGTCCATGATCTCTCCGTATTCCTTCATAGCTGCGTGATGTAAATCAACAATCCACTTTGGATCCTTGCTGTTTAAAACGGTCGGAATAAAATAAGAATCAAACCCAGGTGTTACAGAGTCAATTGTTGATACTTCAAGCGCACACGGCACCGTGTAGCGGCGAATACGCATTAACAGCTGCAGTACATTGTCTAGAGTCACTCCATCAGATCCTCCGACAAGAACCGCATCCGTGCCGGATTCGCAAATTTTCTCTAAATCTGCATCTGAAATCTCTTTATTAGGATCTAATTTAAAGACATGTCTCCACTCTTTAATATCATACATATATGTTCCTCCATTTCTTTACACTTAAAAGTTCGCGCTTGTCCATTTGTTCATTATAACAAAACTAAGGGGGTGAAATGAAAGGAAAACTGAACTTTTCATCACGTTTTTTGTTTTCAAAAAATATGTATAAAAGATATGGTTTTATCCTCAAATCCCCGAAGAAAACATCACAAAAAAAGCCCATTTTGCACAAGGTTATTGTTTCTCTGCATAGGATATGCTAATATATAGCTACTAAAATTCATATGATATACGCTGAAGGATCAATAGTACTTAAATCCTCTTCACAAAGCGAACTAGGGACGGTGGGAGCCTAGAGAATGGTTTAAGGAAAAGGCAATCTGGAGTATATACAGACGAAGGTGGATACATTTTGTATCAACCAGGGTGGAACCGCGGGAAAAACTCTCGTCCCTGGGCATATTGTTGATATGCCCAGGGACGAGAGTTTTTTTGTACCCGCTCTTTTTGTTTCGCTTGAATCACTACCATTTACAGGAGGAATTAGAATGTCAAAAACAATGGATCAAATCGTATCTCACGCTAAACACCGCGGCTTTGTATTTCAAGGATCTGAAATTTACGGCGGTCTTGCAAATACATGGGATTACGGCCCGCTTGGCGTAGAATTAAAAAACAATATTAAAAAAGCATGGTGGAAAAAATTCATTCAAGAATCTCCATACAACGTTGGTTTAGACGCTGCGATTTTAATGAATCCAAAAACATGGGAAGCTTCTGGTCACTTAGGAAACTTTAATGACCCAATGATCGACTGTAAGGATTGTAAAGCCCGTCATCGTGCCGATAAATTAATTGAAGAAAAACTTCAAGAAAAAGGCATTGAAATGATCGTAGACGGCCTTTCATTTGATGCAATGGCTGACTTAATTAAAGAACATGAAATTACATGTCCTGAGTGTGGTTCAGCTAACTTCACTGAAATTCGTCAATTTAACTTAATGTTCAAAACGCACCAAGGTGTAACTGAAACATCAACAAATGAAATTTACCTTCGTCCTGAAACAGCTCAAGGTATTTTCGTAAACTTTAAAAACGTTCAGCGCTCAATGCGTAAAAAGCTTCCGTTCGGTATCGGCCAAGTGGGTAAAAGCTTCCGTAACGAAATTACACCTGGTAACTTCACATTCCGTACGCGTGAATTTGAACAAATGGAACTTGAATTCTTCTGTAAACCAGGCACTGAATTAGAGTGGTTTAACTACTGGAAAGAAACATGTAACAAATGGCTTCTTTCTCTTGGTATGAAAGAAGAAAACGTTCGTCTTCGCGATCATGATGATGATGAACTTTCTCACTACAGTAATGCAACAACAGACTTTGAATACAAGTTCCCATTCGGCTGGGGAGAACTATGGGGCGTAGCTTCTCGTACAGACTATGACTTAAAGCAGCATATGGAACACTCTGGAGAAGACTTCCAATATGTTGATCAAGAAACAAACGAACGCTATGTACCTTACTGCATCGAGCCTTCTTTAGGCGCTGACCGTGTAACATTAGCTTATATGATTGATGCATATGAAGAAGAAACGTTAGAAGATGGCTCTTCTCGTACAGTTATGCAGCTTCACCCTGCTTTAGCACCATTTAAAGCTGCTGTATTGCCACTTTCTAAAAAGCTTTCTAACGAAGCTCGCGCTGTCTTTGAAGATTTAGCAAAATACTTTATGATTGACTATGATGATGCTGGTTCAATCGGTAAACGTTACCGTCGCCATGATGAAATCGGTACGCCGTTCTGTATTACATTCGATTTCGATTCATTAGAGGACAATCAAGTAACAATCCGTAACCGCGACACAATGGAACAAAAACGTGTAGCAATTAGCGACCTTAAAAATATCATTGAAGAAGCAACTCAATTTTAATTAAAAAATAAGCGTATGGCTGCTTCAGCCATACGCTTTACTTTTGATTTGAATCTTCTTGAAGGCGTTCTAACACCATTTGATACGCATCGCTTCCATAATTCAAGCAGCGTTTAACACGGGAAATAGTCGCTGTGCTTGCTCCAGTTTCCGTCTCAATTTTATGGTACGTGTTGCCTTCTCTCAGCATTCTTGCTACTTCTAAGCGCTGTGCTAATGATTGAATTTCATTAACTGTACATAGGTCATCAAAAAATTGATAGCATTCTTCAAGGTTTTCTAATGATAAAATCGCTTGAAATAGCTGATCTAATTCTTTTCCTCGTAGTTTGTTGATTTGCATCGTATCGAACTCCTTTATCATTGGCTTTCTTTACTGGTTGTTTCTATCTATAAAATACAGTTTCTATATTTATTTGCACATACATTCATTCTGTATGAAGACAGCCAATTTCATACAAATTTCAAATTCCTTTGATACTTTTATATTTTAACGCATTATAGACGGAAAAAGTACTTTTTTATTCATAACATCATAAATTCCTACTGGCGTGATACGAATATAGGGCAAATGTGTAGACGAAAAGAACAGCAGTGAATAGACGGGATCATCGTGCTTGTATCCTCGCTCACCCAGCACTTTCTTGAGTTCTACCTCTCGTTTACTTAACTCCTCCATCGGCAGATTCGACATGACTCCTTTTAACGGAAGATCCAGTTCGTATACTACTTTCTCATCTTCTGTAATGACAATACCGCCTCCAATTTCTTTCATACGTTTAAATGCACACATCATATCTTTTTTCGATTTTCCAATTAAAATAAAATCACCTGTATTTGAAAATGAACTCGCCAGTCCCGATACATTTGTCGCAAATCCTTTTAACAGCGTATTGATCCGCCACTTGCCTTCTCGGTCCACCAGCACTAAAAAACTTTCATCATGATCAGAGGCTAATACATCTCCGCTCACATTCAAGTGAATTGAATACGGCTCCATAATAACAGCATTTTTCATTTTTACGCCTACTGGCATTGAAAATTGAAAATCGTCCATTGTTAAATCAAAGTCCAACTTTAACGGTGAAAAACCAAACTTTTCCCAAGGAAATTCTACTGAGGCTAATGCTTGTTCTTTGCCTTCTTTTTTCATCCACTTTCCTTTTGCTAGCACAGAGACCGGAGTAGGCCGCATAGGATCTTCTAAAATATTAATATTAGCCACACAGCCTGTTGCTACATGCCCGTGCAAATGTTCCATGTTATAATAGCGAGCGATATTTACAGATACCATATTATAAGCATCTAACACGGGAACCCCTTCTGAAATAGCTAATGTAATTAACATATCTGACACGCCATTTTGGTAAAAAGAAGGCGGAGAACCGTCTGTATTCATCGTAATATGGTCAAAGTAATCTACCTGCAGCTCTTTTAACTCCTGCAGCAATTTTGGCAAATCCGGCCGAATTGAAGAGTGGCGCAAAGCAACGTCATAGCCTTGTGTTAACCGAGCAACAACATCTTCCCCCGTCATAGACTCATGATCGCTGTCTGCTCCGAGCAATTTCATTTTTGCCAAGGTAAATGCTGACGCCCCTGGAAAATGTCCTTCAATGTGCTTTCTCATCCGTTTTGTCTCTTGAACCCAGTGAAGCATTAAATCATCTCCGTCTAAAAGCTTCGGCCAACTTGTCAGTTCGCCTCCTTGTAAGACAGCTTCATTTTGTAGCCAAGAAGTAATGTTCGTATGTGAGAAGATGTCAGCCTCTTCATCAATTTCCGTCTGCGAATCAAATCTGCACCACCAATAAAGCGATTGTGGTAACGTTTTCATTTCTTCAATCAATGAAAACGCCGTTTTTTGCTCGAGCTGTAAAGCGAGAATTAAATTATCATTAAATAAAGTCGTTGTTCCGTGCTTGGCTGCATATTGGGAAAAAGTCTGGGGATTATATAACTGAAACGGGTGAACATGCGGCTCAATATACCCAGGAACCACATATTTCTCACTGCAGTCTATAATCTCTGTAGAAGCGTCTGTGTGCTTAGGCATCTCTGAGCCGACGTATACAATACGGTCTTGGTAAACCCAAATATGTGCTTTTTTCCACTGCTTCATTCGAGCGTTCAAATATGTTGCATCTTTTAAGACAATAGTTGGTGCTTTTTGACCGTTTAATACTAAGAGCTGCTGTCTAATATGTTTGCTTTTCCAGCGGTATCTTTGTTCCGGCATGCTAAATTCCCCCTAATTTACTATGTATTTTTATCGTAACACATCCGTGATGTAAACGCATTCAGAAACTGTTATTAATTTTATGAATAAAGGTGATAAAACATGAAACCAAATATCGGTATTGTTAACGCATTAATTCGACTTACACTGGGCTTTACCCTTCTTTCTTGGACAACATCTCGTTTATCTCGCAGACCGTACAAAGATTCATACATCTTCTTAGGGTTAATGGGAGCTTTAAAAGTGGCAGAAGGCATCACGCGTTTTTGCCCTCTTACGTACGCATATGATTCATGTCAAAAACATGATGAACATGAACACCATCCAAATGGAAATGAAGAAACGTATAATCCTTCATAAGGTAAAAAGGAGAGCCGGAGCTCTCCTTTTTTATTTTAAAGCTGCTTTTGTTAATGCACGATGGCCGATGTCTTTACGATAGAAAAAGCCTTTTTCCACATCGATATGAGCCATTTGCTTGTATACTTCTTGCTGCGCTTCTTGAAGAGTTGCTCCTTTAGCACCTACTAATAGAACACGGCCGCCGTTTGAAACGTATGTGTCGTTTTCTAAAGCTGTACCAGCGTGGAAAACAAGCGCGTCTTCACTAATCGCATCCAATCCGTTAATTGGCGCACCCTTTTGATAATCTTCTGGGTAGCCTGCTGCTGCTAATACGATTCCGATAGCCGCTTCATCATCCCATTCAATTTCTACTTTTTCTTCTTTCAAAATACGAAGAAGCACATCGACTAAATCGCTTTTCATACGCGGCAGTACAACCTGGGTTTCCGGATCTCCAAAACGCGCATTAAATTCAATAACTTTTGGTCCTTTTTGTGTTTGAATCAGACCAGCATATAGAATTCCTGTATACTCACAGCCTTCTTCAGCTAATCCTTTAGCCATTGGAAGTAAGATGTTTTCTACAGCCTCTTGTACTTCTGCATCACTGATTTGCGGAACAGGAGAGTAAGCTCCCATGCCTCCTGTGTTTGGTCCTTGATCGCCGTCAAAAGCACGCTTATGATCTTGTGCAATTACCATTGGATATACATTTGTACCGCGTACAAATGCCATTAATGAAAATTCTTCACCATCCAAAAATTCTTCTACAACTACTTTTGCACTTGCTTCTTTAAATTTTTGGTCAACTAGAAAATCACGTAATGTATCTACAGCTTCTTCCACTGTTAAAGCAACAGTTACACCTTTACCAGCCGCTAAGCCGTCTGCTTTAATAACAATTGGAGCGCCTTGCTTTTCCACATATGCTTTTGCTTCCTCGTAAGACGTAAATGTTTCATACGCTGCGGTTGGAATATCATACTTTTTCATGAGCTCTTTTGCAAAGCTTTTGCTTCCTTCAATCATCGCTGCTTGTTTGCGCGGTCCAAAGACTGGAAGACCTTCTTGTTCAAATCGATCAACAATGCCTTCAATTAGCGGATTTTCTGGTCCAACAATTGTTAATCCAATCTTGTTTTCTTTTGCAAATAGCACAAGCTCTTCTTGGCTGCTTTCATCGATTGGTACAATCGTTGCCACATCTCTCATGCCCGGATTTCCTGGTGCTACAAACACTTCGTTAACAAGTAGACTTTTTGAAGCTTTCCATGCAATTGTATGCTCTCTTCCGCCTTTTCCAATAACTAAAACATTCACGTTCTTCACCTCATTAATGTTTAAAATGTCTTACGCCTGTAAATACCATTGCAATGCCGTATTCATCTGCTTTTGCAATTGACTCTTCATCACGAATTGATCCGCCTGGCTGAATAATCGCTGTAATTCCTGCTTTAGCTGCTGCTTCTACTGTATCGCCCATTGGGAAGAACGCATCTGAACCTAAAGCTGAACCTTGTGCTTTTTCACCAGCTTGTTCAATCGCAATTTTTGCAGCGCCTACACGATTCATTTGACCAGCCCCTACGCCAATTGTCATGTCATCTTTTGCAAGTACAATAGCATTAGACTTAACATTTTTAACAACTTTCCATGCTAATTTTAAATCTGCCCACTCTTTTTCTGTTGGCTCGCGTTTCGTTGGAACAGTAATCGTTGCATCATCAAATCCGAACACATCTTCATCCTGAACAAGAACGCCGCCTTTTACAGATGTTAAGAAAGCTTCTTTTTCTGCTTTTTCATCAAGCTCTATCGTTAGTAAACGAAGGTTTTTCTTAGCTGTTAATACATCTAATGCTTCTTGATCGAACGCAGGCGCAATGATGATTTCTAAGAAAATTTCTTTTAACTGAATAGCCGTTTCACGGTCGATAGGACGGTTAGCTGCTACGATACCGCCAAAGATAGATGTAGGATCCGCTTCGTATGCTTTTTGATAAGCTTGAGCAATTGTTTCACCCACACCTACACCGCAAGGATTCATATGTTTGATCGCTACGATAGCCGGCTCTTTGAATTCTTTTACGATTTGAAGAGCTGCATTTGCATCGTTGATATTATTGTATGATAACTCTTTTCCATGCAGCTGCGTAGCTGTTGCAATAGAACCTTTTTGTGTTAACGGCTTTTTATAGAAAGAAGCTTGTTGGTGAGGATTTTCTCCGTATCGTAAGCCTTGAACACGCTCATACGTTACTGTTAATTTCTCAGGAGTTGTTTCACCTGTAATGTTTGTTAAGTATTCAGCGATTAATGCATCATAAGCTGCCGTATGACGGAATACTTTTGCTGCTAATCGTTGATTGGTTTCAAATGAAACATTGCCATCAGCTTTTAACTCTTCTACTACGGTTGCGTAATCGCTTGGATCTACTACAACTGAGACAGAACGATAGTTTTTCGCAGCTGAACGAAGCATTGTAGGTCCACCGATGTCAATATTCTCAATCGCTTCAGCAAGCGTTACATCCTCTTTTTCAATTGTCTTTTTAAATGGATATAAGTTTACAACTACAAAGTCGATTGGCGAGATATTATGCTCTTTCATTTGTGCTTGATGCTCTTCGTTATCGCGTAACGCTAATAAAGCACCGTGAACGTTAGGATGCAATGTTTTTAAACGACCGTCTAAAATTTCTGGAAAATCAGTTACTTCAGAAATTCCGATAACGTCAATGCCATTTTCTTCTAGCGTACGTTTTGTACCGCCAGTTGAAATAATTTCTACTCCTAAGTCCTTTAATTCTTGTGCAAATGAAACAATACCTTCTTTATCAGATACGCTAATAAGCGCGCGTTTTGCTGTCATTTTGTAAACTCCTCCTGATCCGATCTCTCATTTAAAATCTTTCTTTCACTACTACTCTACCATAGTAAAGGATTAAAACTTTTTTGACAAGGTTACATCCTATTTATTTAACTGCGGCTTGTTCAAATAATTCATTTAGTACCGCGGGATAAAATTGATGTTCAATTTCATGAATGCGGGCCTCAACGGTTTCTCTTGTATCGCCTTTTTCAATGCGAATAGCCTGCTGATCAATAATTGGTCCTGTATCCATTCCTTCATCTACAAAATGCACGGTAATTCCAATCACTTTTACTCCTGCATCAAAAGCTTGACCAATAGCATCAATCCCAGGAAATGCAGGTAAAAGCGACGGATGAATATTAACAATACGATTTTTGTATGGCTTAAGCAACGTCGAACCAACTAATCGCATATATCCTGCTAAAACAAGAAATTCTACTTTAGCTGATGTAAGCTCTGCAAGAATTGCTGCTTCATACGCTTCTTTATTTTCATAGTTTTTAGGCGAACAAACAAAGCATGGTATTCCACATGCTTTTGCTCGTTCAATTACGTATGCATCGGGTTTATTGCAAACAACAAGCGCAATATTTGCTTTTAATCGACCTGACTGAGTTGCTTCGTAGATGGATTGAAAGTTACTGCCGTTTCCAGAAGCAAACACTGCAATATTTATCATGCAAACGTCCCTCCAGCAAATTCAACACCTGTTCCTTCTTTTACACGTCCGATAACAAATGCTTTTTCGCCTTCGTTTTCAATTGCTTCAATGACTTTATTCATATCTTCAGGTTCAACAGCTAAAACAAATCCGATTCCCATGTTGAATACTTCGAACATTTCTTTACGGTCTAGCTTGCCTTGCTCTTCAAGGAAATCAAACACGTATGGAATTGGCCAAGAACCGTAATCGATTTCTACACCTAAACCTTCAGGAAGCATACGAGGGATATTTTCAACAAACCCGCCTCCAGTAATATGAGCCATACCTGCAATCTTAGCTGCATGTAATGCTTTTAGGACCGGCTTCACGTATATTTTTGTTGGCGTTAATAACTCAACTCCAAGCTTTTCGTTAAAACCAGCGTAAGTTTCTTGAAGATTTAATCCTTGATCATCAACGATTTTACGTACAAGAGAGTAGCCATTGCTGTGAATACCGCTAGATGAAATACCGATCAACAGCTGTCCAGCTTTAATCTCATCTCCAGTAATAATTTCTGACTTTTCTACTGCTCCTACTGTAAACCCAGCAAGATCATATTCATCTTCTTCGTATAAACCTGGCATTTCAGCTGTTTCTCCGCCAATTAACGCACAGTTAGATTGTTCACAGCCGTCTGCAATTCCTTTTACAATCGATTCAATTTTTTCAGGAACTGCTTTCCCGCAAGCAATATAATCTAAGAAGTAAAGAGGCTCTGCTCCTTGTGCTAAAACGTCGTTTACACACATGGCCACTGCATCCACACCGATTGTGTCATGCTTATCCATCTGAAAAGCAAGTTTCAATTTTGTTCCTACTCCATCGGTACCAGAAACAAGAACAGGCTCTTTTAAATTCAATGTAGATAAATCGAACATTCCGCCAAAGCCGCCGACTGTTCCCATAATACCTGCACGAGCAGTGCGTTCTACGTGCTTTTTAATACGTGAAACAGCTTCATATCCTGCTTCTAAGTCAACTCCAGCTTGTTTATATGAATATGACATGTTGTCACTCCTTTTTTACGTTAAAACTAACAAGTTACCTTTTCATGAGGGTGTACAGTATCTGGATAAATTTCAGTTGGATACTTTCCAGTGAAACATGCCATACACTGTCCGCCGTTGCCTTCATACTGTCTGCCGATTGCATCTACTAACCCTTCGTTGCTTAAGAAAACAAGTGAATCAGCTTCAATCAATTCACGAATTTCTTCAACAGAGCGCGTAGCAGCAATTAGCTCAGAGGATGACGACGTGTCAATTCCATAAAAACATGGATTTTTGATAGGGGGTGAACTGATGCGTACATGTACTTCAGTTGCTCCTGCTTCTCGAAGCATACGAACAATGCGACGGCTTGTTGTGCCGCGAACGATAGAATCATCTACCATGACAACACGTTTACCCTCTACAATTTTACGTACAGGAGACAGCTTCATTTTTACACCTTGTTCACGCAATTCTTGTGAAGGCTGAATGAATGTACGGCCTACGTATCGATTCTTAATTAAACCTAATTCGTATGGAATTCCTGACTGTTCTGCAAAACCGATCGCTGCTGAAATACTTGAATCAGGAACGCCTGTTACAACGTCTGCCTCAATCGGTGACTCAACTGCAAGTTGTTTCCCAAGGTTTTTACGAGCAGAGTGAACATTGATTCCATCAATATTGCTATCTGGTCTTGAGAAATAAATATATTCCATACTGCAAATTGCGCGATTTACATTTAATGTGAAACGTTCTGATTGAATACCTTCATCGTTAATAATGAGTAATTCACCCGGCTCTACATCACGCTCATGAACTGCTCCAACGATATCGAACGCACATGTTTCAGAAGCTACTACATAAGCATCACCTAATCGTCCAATTGATAACGGACGCAATCCGTGAGGGTCAAGTGCAACCATCATCGTATCTTCTGTTAAGATAACGAATGCGTATGCGCCTTTAACCATTGATAAAGCATTTTTTACTTTATCTTTCATATCTTCATAGCCGCTTCGTTTAATTAAATGAGCAAGTACTTCTGTATCCGATGTTGATTGAAAAATACTCCCTTGGTTTTCCAGCTGATGCTTTAATGCATTTGCATTAACCAAGTTTCCATTATGAGCTAACGCAAGGCTTCCGCTATGAGAGCGGAAGTGAAGGGGTTGAACATTTTCAAACCCTCCGCCTCCAGCTGTTGCATAACGAACGTGTCCAATTGCTGCTTTACCGTTTAGTTGCTCTAACTCTCCGTGGCCAAATACTTCGTTAACAAGACCGACGCCTTTCATTACTGTCACTTTTTCTCCGTCTGTTACAGCAATACCAGCGCCTTCTTGTCCGCGGTGCTGCAAGCTATGCAAACCGTAATAAGCAATCTGGCTTGCATTTTCATGTCCCCATACACCGAATACGCCACATTCTTCGTTTAAGCCTTTGATTTCAGCAAGCATGGAAGCGCTCCTTTCCAAGCAGTAGTTAATTCTTCAACTGATAATTGAACAAGAACATTTTCTTGATGTTTAACAGTTAATGTTGCGTCTTCTGTTACGCGTCCTACTAATGTTACATCTTGTACAAGCATTTCGAATTTTTCTTTATTCTCTGGAGAAACCGTTACGATAAAACGCGATTGTGTTTCACTGAATAGCTCTGCTGTTGCTTCGCCGTCTACCGTTACGTCCACACCTAATCCGCTGCCGTTCATCACTTTTTCAGCTAGGGCTACCGCGAATCCTCCTTCTGCAATATCGTGAGCAGATTGAACTGCACCTTCACGAATTGCTTGAAGAAGCTGATCTTGACGTGTTTTTTCAACTGCTAAATCTAATTTAGGTGAATGCCCAAATACCGTACCGTTTTCTAGTACTTTTTGAAGCTCAGTACCTGCGAATTCTGCTTCAGCTTTACCAATCACATAGATTAAGTCATCTTTTTGCTTCGCATATTGAGTTGTAATATGGTTGATATCGTCGATCAAACCAACCATTCCGATAACAGGAGTTGGGTAAATTGCTTCACCTTTTGTTTCATTGTAAAGAGATACGTTACCGCCGATAACCGGAGTCGATAGCTCACGGCAAGCGTCGCTCATACCGTCTGTTGCTTTTTCAATTTGCCAGAAGATTTCTGGTTTTTCAGGGTTACCGAAGTTTAAGCAGTCTGTAATTGCAAGAGGCTGTGCACCTGAACATACAAGGTTACGAGCAGCTTCTGCTACTGCAATACGGCCGCCTACTTCTGGGTCTAGGTATAAATAGCGAGAGTTACAGTCTGTTGTCATCGCTAATGCTTTATTTGTATCACGTACACGAACAACCGCCGCGTCAGATCCAGGAGATACAACTGTGTTTGTACGTACTTGATAGTCATATTGGTTGTAAACCCACTCTTTGTTTGCAATAGTAGGCTGTTTTAAAAGTGTTACTAACATATCACTGTGATTTTCAACAGTAGGAGCATATGCTGATTGCTCTTGGAACTCACGATAGTATGCTGGCTCTTGAGATGGCTTGTGGTATACCGGTGCATCTTCTGCTAATGCATCTACAGGAACATCTGCTACTACTTCTCCGTTATGAGTTAAACGAAGGCGCTTATCGTCGGTTACGTGACCAACTGAAACAGCTTCTAATCCGTATTTTTCTACGATTTCTACGATTTCATTTTCACGGCCTTTTTCAACAACGATGAGCATGCGCTCTTGAGATTCTGAAAGCATCATTTCATATGGTGTCATACCTGTTTCACGCTGAGGTACAAGATCAAGGTTCATTTCAATACCAGAACCCGCTTTACTTGCCATCTCTGCTGAAGAACTTGTTAAGCCCGCAGCACCCATATCTTGAATACCGACTAAAGCGTCACACTTGATAAGTTCTAAGCAAGCTTCAAGAAGAAGTTTTTCCATAAATGGATCTCCTACTTGTACAGCAGGACGTTTTTCATCTGACTGATCAGATAGTTCTTCAGAAGCAAATGTTGCGCCGTGGATGCCGTCGCGGCCTGTTTTTGCTCCTACGTACATAACCGTGTTGCCAACGCCTTTAGCTTGACCTTTTTGAATGTCTTCGTGATTAATTAAACCCACACACATAGCGTTAACAAGCGGATTTCCTTCATATGAAGCTTCAAACTGAATTTCTCCGCCTACTGTTGGGATTCCTACACAGTTACCGTAACCTGCGATTCCCGCTACTACTTCCTCAAACAAATGACGAACCTTTGGAGATGTTAATTCACCAAAACGCAAAGAGTTTAAAAGTGCAATCGGTCTTGCTCCCATTGAAAAGACGTCACGAATGATACCACCTACACCAGTTGCTGCTCCTTGATAAGGTTCAATCGCTGATGGATGGTTATGACTTTCGATTTTAAATACAACGGCTTGGTTGTCACCAATATCAACGATACCAGCTCCTTCACCAGGACCTTGTAATACTTTTTCACCCGTGATAGGGAATTTTTTCAGTACAGGCTTAGAGTTTTTATAACTGCAGTGCTCTGACCACATAACAGAGAATAAGCCTGTTTCTGTATAATTAGGAGTACGACCAAGCAGTTGCTCTACATTCGCAAACTCTTCGTCTGTTAATCCCATGTCTCGATATAACTTTTGTTCTTTAATTTGCTCTACATTTGGTTCAAGAAGTAACGACATTTTGTTCCCTCCACTGCTTTACGATTGATTGAAATAATTTAAGTCCGTCCGCGCTTCCTAAAAGATCGCTTACCGCTCTTTCTGGGTGAGGCATCATTCCTAATACGTTGCCTGTTTCGTTCGTAATCCCTGCAATATCTTGAAGACTTCCGTTTGGATTATCACCTGCGTATTGGAAAAGAATCTGGTTGTTTTCAATCAATTTTTGTAACGTGTGTTCATCACAATAGTAGTTGCCTTCACCGTGTGCCACTGGAATAGCAATTACTTCATCTTTGCCATAAGCATTTGTAAACATTGTTTCGTTATTAGCTACTTTCAAATTCACTGTTTTACAGATGAATTTTAAGTTTTCATTACGGCGCATAGCACCTGGCAGTAATCCTGCTTCTAATAAAATTTGGAATCCATTACATACACCTAGTACTGGCTTTCCTTGGCTTGCTGCTTTTTTTACAGCGTCCATTACATTTGAGAAACGAGCGATAGCACCTGAACGAAGGTAATCTCCATATGAGAAACCACCTGGAAGCAAGATACCATCATATTGATCTAATGATTCTGTATCGTGCCAAACGTAATCTACTTCTTCACCAAGCTCATCTTTGATAGCATGATACATATCGACGTCACAGTTTGATCCTGGAAAAACAATTACAGCAAATTTCACTGTACGACAACCTCCTCAACCTCGTAACGGTAATCTTCAATTACTGTATTAACTAAAAGCTTTTCACACATTTCTTTTACGCGTTCATCTAATGAATCTGTGCTGTCGATTGTTAGCTCTAAAAATTTACCTATGCGTACTTCTTCTACTTCTTCATAAGACATACGGTGCAATGAATTTTTAACGGCTACTCCTTGAGGGTCTAATACACTTTCTCTTAATGTGACAAATACTTTTACTTTATACATGGTTGGGTTATCCTCCGATTCGCTGTAAGATTTTTTCGTATGCTTCTGTTAAACCGCCTAAATCTCTGCGGAATACATCTTTATCTAATTTTTCGTTCGTATGAACATCCCAGAAGCGGCAAGTGTCAGGTGAAATTTCATCCGCTAAAATAATGTCGCCTTGAGAAGTACGGCCGAATTCTAATTTAAAATCTACTAAGAAAATATCTTTATCTTTGAAAAATTTCGATAATATTTCGTTGATTTGAAGTGCTTGTGCCTTTAAACTATCAATCTCTTCTTGAGTTGCAGCCTTAAGGAAAATCGCATGTTCTGCAAGAATTAATGGATCACCAAGCGCATCGTCTTTGTAATAAAGTTCAACGATTGGCTGTTCAAAACGAATACCTTCTTCTACGCCAATTCGCTTCGCAAGGCTTCCTGCTGTAGCATTTCGTACAACAACTTCAAGCGGGACAATTTCTACTTTCTTAACCGCTTGTTCATGATCTGAAAGCTGCTTCACAAAGTGAGTTGTAATCCCTTGCTCATGTAACATTGAAAATAGTAAACTACTAATTTGATTGTTCAACTGTGCTTTTCCGCTAATCTCCGCTTTTTTCTGACCGTTGAATGCTGTAGCTTCATTTTTATAAGCAACCCACAATACATCTTGCTCATCAGTAGCGTAAATTTTTTTCGCTTTTCCTTCATAAAGTAACTCTTGCTTTTCCATGCTGTCACCTCTACATACAGAATATTCAGATACACTTTCTTAGATAAAGGCAAGGACGTGCCTTGCCTTTTTTATTAAAGACCTAAACGTTCAAAGATCATATCTACATTTTTTAAATGGTGCTTATGATCGAAGCAATCTTCAATCTCTTCTGGTGATAAGTGGCGAGTAATGCGCTCTTCGCCTTCAATTAAAGAACGGAAAGGAACTTGCGTTTCCCATGCTTCCATTGCTTTTGGCTGTACTAAGTCGTATGCTTCTTCGCGTACCATGCCTTTATTGATTAGTGTTAACAGTACACGCTGTGAGTAAATTAATCCTAGTGTACGATCCATGTTGCGCTTCATATTGTCAGGGAATACTGTTAAGTTTTTAACAATGTTTGCAAAACGATTTAACATGTAATTTAAAGCAATCGTTGCATCAGGTAAGATGACACGCTCTGCCGATGAATGAGAGATGTCACGCTCATGCCAAAGCGGTACATTATCATAAGCTGTAACCATATAGCCGCGAATTAAGCGAGCAAGTCCCGTTACGTTCTCAGAACCGATTGGATTACGTTTATGAGGCATTGCAGATGATCCTTTTTGACCTTTTGCAAAGTACTCTTCAACCTCACGTGTTTCACTCTTTTGAAGACCGCGAACTTCTACTGCAAATTTCTCAATAGATGTCGCAATTAACGCTAGTACTGACATATAGTGTGCATGACGGTCACGCTGTAATGTTTGCGTAGAGATTGGTGCTGGTGAAATTCCTAACTTCTCACATACGTATTTTTCAACAAAAGGATCGATGTTAGCGAACGTTCCAACTGCTCCTGACATTTTACCGAATTCCACTTCAGCTGCAGCACGTTTTAAACGCTCTAGGTTACGCTTCATTTCTTCGTACCATAATCCCATTTTCAAACCAAATGTCGTTGGCTCAGCGTGTACACCGTGCGTACGTCCCATCATAACCGTATACTTATGTTCTTGAGCTTTTTCCTTTAGTACTTCTACAAAGCGCTCTACGTCACTTAGCAAGATTTCATTAGCTTGCTTTAATAAATAAGATAGAGCTGTATCAACTACGTCAGTTGAAGTCAAACCGTAGTGTACCCACTTGCGCTCTTCACCAAGCGTTTCAGATACTGCACGAGTGAAAGCTACTACGTCATGACGCGTTTCTAATTCAATTTCATTGATGCGGTTAATATCAAAGGATGCATTTTGACGAATTAACTTCACATCTTCTTTCGGAATATGTCCTAATTCTGACCATGCTTCGCAAGCTAGAATTTCAACTTCTAACCAAGCTTTAAATTTATTTTCTTCTGTCCAAATAGCTGCCATTTCTGGTCTTGTATAACGTTCAATCATGTTGTTACTTCCTCCGTTCTTTCCCAAATTCCTAGAGATTCGGCTTTTTCTATCGCCTCATCTATCTTATCAGCTAATACCGTGATATGTCCCATTTTTCTCTTCTCTTTTGCAACTTTTTTTCCGTACAAATGCAAGTGCATATCATCTAAACATTCGATTTTTGCCATTGTGTTCTCAATATGTTCCCCTAATAGGTTAACCATAACAGCAGGTTTTAATAAAGTCGGCTGTGCTAGGGTCCAGTTACAAATGGCTCTTACATGCTGCTGAAATTGAGAAAGATCACAAGCATTGATTGAATAATGACCTGAATTATGAGGTCTAGGTGCCATTTCATTTATATAAAGCTGACCTTCTTCAGTTAGGAACATCTCAACTGCTAATGTACCAACTAAATCTAATCCTTTTGCTATTTCTTGCGCATATTGAAGAGCTTTCGCTTCTTGATCTGCTGTAATACGTGCCGGAACAATCGTTTGGTGCAAAATATGATGCTTATGAATGTTCTCAGCTACTGGTAAACATACCGTTTCGCCTTTTGCATTGCGGTGTACAATAACTGATACTTCTTTATCTAAGTTCATCCACTGTTCTACAATGCATTCCGACTGTGCTAATAGCTCAGCTGCTTCACGAATATTATTCTCATTTTTCACTAGAACTTGCCCTTTACCGTCATATCCGCCTCGGCAAGTTTTTACGACACATGGATAACCAATTGTTTCGACAGCTTTTAAAAGTTCTTCTTCAGTCGTAACGATTGCGTAATCAGGAACGTCTAGATTAAGCTTTGTAATCATTTCTTTTTCTAAACGACGATTTTGTGTAACGGCTAGTAAATGACTGCCTTGTGGCACGTAGCATTTTGTTTCTAGCCATTTCATCATCTCAACATCAACGTTTTCAAATTCATAGGTGATGACATCTGACACTTCAGCAAGCTGTTCAACCGCTTTTCTATCATCATAGTTGCCAATGACTTTAATATCTGCTACTTGACCGCAAGGAGAATCTTCTGTTGGTTCAAGCACTGCAATGTAATAACCCATTTCTTTAGCAGATAGTGCAATCATTCTTCCTAGCTGTCCACCGCCTACGATTCCAATTGTTTTACCAGGAGGTATAAGTAAATTAGACAAGTTGATCACTACTTTCTAACACGGATGATTTAATAGACTCTCTACGATTTTCAAGTTGATCACTTAATGTTGGATCCTGTGTTGCTAAGATTTGTGCTGCTAGCAGGCCAGCGTTCGTAGAACCAGCTTTTCCAATAGCTACTGTAGCTACCGGTACGCCGCCCGGCATTTGAACAATCGATAAAAGTGAATCTAAACCGTTTAAGTTACTTGATTTAACCGGTACACCTATTACAGGTAAAATTGTTTTTGCAGCAATCATACCAGGTAAGTGAGCAGCGCCACCAGCGCCAGCAATAATAACTTTAATCCCTCGTTCTTTAGCAGTTTCAGCGTACTCAAACATATAATCCGGCGTTCGATGTGCTGATACAACTTTCTTTTCATATACAATATTTAATTCATCTAAAATGTCACACACATATTTCATAGTGCTCCAGTCTGACTGACTGCCCATTACAACAGCAACTTTTACATTCATGAATAAAAGCTCCTTTTTCACGTTATAAAAAAACCTAGGGTACGTTATGGCTCACTAAAGGAAAGCCACAACTACCCTAGGTTTCATGTATCAACATTCCTTTTGAAAAGGAATCATGTTTACCTATTTAGTAATTGTACTCTCCTCATAGTCCAATGATTTACGGTCATCGGGTAGAAACTCGTGGGCCATATTCCCACTATTATATGAGGTTTCGGATATCTCAATTGACAACTTAATAATAACAGCCAAACCAGAAAAAAGTCAACCCAAAAATCGAATATTTACTATTTTTATCATTAAAATGTTCGTATTTAGAGACTTTTCCCTTCGAAAACAATCTGTTGCTTTACCGGAACATACTCTTTTTTACCATTTATTTCTTTTTCTTCAAAGATAGGCTTTTCCATGCGTCGAACGGGCATATACCCATCTTTTTTCATTCGATCTAAACAACTTGCGATTGTTTCATTTTCCTGTAATTCGTATAGTACTTTTTTTGATTTCTTACCCAAAATGCAGCCTCCAGTTTGAAAGAAGTTTCTTACAACGTCAAAAAGAACTTTTATAATAAAAAATTAAATGAATCCACTATAGTGTAACATAATTTAAAAGTTAAATTCACTCTGTAATTTTTAGAAACAAAAAAGACTAGTCATTGAATGACTAGTCTTTTTATTGGCCTGGCAACGTCCTACTCTCACAGGGACAAAGTCCCAACTACCATTGGCGCTAAAGAGCTTAACTTCCGTGTTCGGTATGGGAACGGGTGTGACCTCTTCGCTATCGCCACCAGACAAGAGATTGCTCTCTCAAAACTAGATAACAGT
>NZ_JBFTKA010000009.1:0-138243 GCF_056395685.1 Priestia sp. 10L35
TTAGGCACGCCGCCAGCGTTCATCCTGAGCCAGGATCAAACTCTCCGAAGAAATGTTTGACTTGCTCAATTTAAAAAATAAAAATTAACGTTGACGTTTGTCGCTTTGTTCAGTTTTCAAAGTTCAACCGCCGCTCTTAAGCGACTTTATCATCTTATCAAGTTATCAACGTAATGTCAACAACTTTTTAAAATTCTTTTTTTAGCTTCGTTGTTAACGGTATGTCTCAACGACGCTTTATAACAATAAAATATATTTTAACTAAAGTCAACGGTTTTTAAAGAAAAAATTAAAAACTATTATTTATAGATTTGAACAACGACTGCTGCAACGTATTATAGTAAATATTATAGACAAAAGCCAGCTGTAACTTTGCCTTCTTTGCTCCTGCGCTTTTACGTATTCTTTTTTATTATTCTTATAGAAGAAACTAAGAAAGAGCTGTCCATTAGACAGCCCTTTCTTATTTCCCTTTAAAACTAGGTCTTCTCTTCTCAGCAAATGCTTGAAGCGCCTCGAGACGATCTTCTGTCGGAATCGTTAACTCATATGCTTTTCGTTCAATTTGCAAACCAGTCTGCAAATCGGCCTTCATTCCTTCTTTAATAGCAAATTTTGCTTGCTGAAGTGCAATTGGCCCATTTTTCAATAAAAGAGAGATAAAAATATCTATTGTCTCTTCTATTTCATATCCGGGAGCCACCTTCGTTACTAGACCACATTCTTTCGCTTCTGATGCTGAGAGACGCTGAGCTGTTAAAATGAGTTCCATTGCTTTTGCTTCCCCAACTAACCGAGGGAGACGCTGTGTTCCTCCTGCGCCTGGTATAATCGCTAAGCTTGTTTCTGTTAAACCCATAAGCGCTTCGGTTGAAGCAATCCGGAAATCACATGCTAAAGCCAGCTCCATTCCTCCTCCAAATGCATATCCATTAATGATTGCTATCGTTGGCTGCGGAAGCTGCTCTATCTTCGAAAACACTTCTCCTATTTTGTAAATATTGCGCTTTACCTCTTGATCAGAGAGAGTTTTACGTTCTTTTAAATCGGCCCCTACACTAAAAGACTTTTCACCTGCTCCTTTAAACGTCACAACTCGAATATCTTTTTGAATACGAATTGCTTCAATTACTTCTTCCAATTCTTTAAGCATATCGTAATTAAAAGCATTCATCGCTTCCGGACGGTTCAGTATCACATGGGCGACGTGTCCCTTCATTTCATAAGAAATAGATGACATCCTTTTACCACCTCCAACTTGGAATCGCTTTCATTTTATCGTTCCTGAGATACTTGCTGCTTCAATGCACGACGTAAAATTTTTCCCGTTGTATTTTTAGGAAGTTCTTTTAAAAATTCAATTTCACTTGGCACTTTATATTTAGCAAGGTGCTCTTTGCAATAGGCAATAAGCTTCTCTTCCGTTATCTCTTGATTATTGCAAACCACGTAACACTTCACACATTCACCTAAAGAAGGATCAGGGACTCCGATAACAGCCACTTCTACAATATCCCGATGCGCATATAGCACTTCTTCTACTTCGCGAGGATAAACATTATATCCTCCTACAATAATTAAATCTTTTTTACGGTCAACGATATAAAAATAACCTTCCTTATCCATTCTTGCTAAGTCACCTGTATACAGCCAACCATCTCGGAGAGCATATTCCGTGTCTTCTGGAAGCTTGTAATACCCTTTCATCACGTTAGGGCCTTTGACGATAAGTTCGCCAACTTGTCCTACTTCTACTTCTTCTCCTAGTTCGTTCACCACTTTATTTTCAACATTCATAATAGATGTGCCTATAGAACCGGCTTTTCTCTCTCGGTCAATCGGATTGAAACACGTCACAGGAGAAGCCTCAGATAATCCATACCCTTCTGCTACCATTACCCCAAACTTACGTTCAAAATTGGTTAGAAGTGCCACCGGCATTGATGCCCCGCCTGATATACAAAGCCTTACCGTGTGAAAGTGCTCTTTTTTCCCTTTGTCATGCTGAAGTAAGAAATTATACATTGTGGGAACGCCGGCAAAAATAGTCGCTTGTCGATTTTGAATTAATTCAAATATAGAAGATGGACTGAATTTTGGTTCAATTAATATCGTTCCTCCATTCATTAAAGGCGCATTTAATGAAACAGTTAAACAAAATACGTGAAACATCGGCAAAGCAGCTACGACTCGGTCATTCCCATTTATACTTAAATAATCTGCTACGTCTTGAGCATTTGAATAAATATTCTTATGTGTAAGCATAGCTCCTTTTGGTTTTCCAGTCGTTCCTGACGTATACAGAATGATAGCCACATCTTCTTCTTTTAACTCCAGAAAATCATATGTAGCTTCTCCTCTGTTTATAACTTGCGAAAACGTGTGAAAATAAGAAGGTATATTTTCCACTGTATCTGTCGTTTCACATAAGATAACATGTTCCAAAAATGGAGTGTGTCCAATGATTTTCTTTAAAATAGGGAGAAGTAAATCAACCGCAATAACTGCTTTTACATCTCCATCCTGAAGCATGTAGCTAATTTCATCCGCTGTGTAAATAGGATTAATGGGTATAACAGTAGCTCCTACTCGAAGAGCACCGTACAATCCAATCACAAAATGAGGCGAGTTGCCGACAATCAAAGCGATATGATCTCCTTTTTTTACACCTAATTGCTTCAGACCATCAGCAAACTTAGATACCGATGCATCAAGATTTGCATAAGATGTTTCCTGGTCCATAAAAACATATGCAGATTTCTGTGGAAATTGCTCAGCTGTTTTATGAAGCTGTGCTGACAAATTCATCTCATAACTTCCTCCTTTTAATAATGAATGAATGAACAACCATTCATTATTAAGTCATAATAATGTAAAAATTCTTACTTCTTCTATTCTATTATAATGTTACTGCTGTTCCATTGACAAGACTCATCTGTTTAAAAAGAAAAAAAGCCTGATGTAGCAGACTTTTTTCTTAATAGATTAATTCAACAAACTCTTCTTTTGTAATATTACCAAAATAATGTGGAATATCGATGTCTTCTAAGGCTTGTTCAATAGAAGCTTTTTCATAACGAACACCTGTTAATTTTTCCTGTACTTCCTGGACATCTCCCACTCCAAAGAAATCTCCGTAAATGGTGCAAGCATCGATTTTTCCTTTATTCACTTCTAAACGAACGTCGATTTGTCCCACAGGAAAGCGGTGAGAGTGCTGTAAGTTAAATTTAGGTGATTTTCCATAGTTCCAATCCCATGACTGATAGCGCTCTTTAGAAATTTGATGAATCGTTTCCCAATCTTTTTCCGTTAGTTTATATTCTGTTATATTTTCTTCTCCGTCAAAGATATATCGAAGCAGCATTTCTCTAAACTCTTCCACCGTTACTTTCTGTTCTAAAAATTCGCTGATATTTGCTACTCTATTTCGAATAGACTTAATGCCTTTGGATTCAATTTTATCTTTTTTTACTTTTAACGCTGATACGACGTTTTCAATCTCTGAATCAAAAAGAAGAGTTCCATGGCTGAACATTCTCCCTTTCGTTGAAAACTGAGCATTTCCAGAAATTTTCCGTCCTTCAGCCATTAAATCATTTCGTCCGCTTAGCTCGGCATTAACTCCTAATTTCTTTAACGCTTCCACGACCGGCTCGGTAAACTTTTTAAAATTATGAAAGCTATTTCCATCGTCTTTCGTAATAAAGCTGAAATTTAAATTTCCTTTATCATGATAAACGGCCCCGCCTCCAGACAGACGTCTCACTACATTAATTTGCTGATCTTCAACATATTTTGTATTAATCTCCTCAATGGTGTTCTGGTTTTTCCCAATAATAATAGAAGGTTCATTAATATAAAACAGCAGATATGTCTCATTAATGTCTAGATGCTTGAGCGCATACTCTTCAATTGCTAAGTTAATTCGGGGATCATAGTTTTTTTGATTATCAATAAATAACATTCATTTTCCTCCTTGTTATTCCCATACATATCCTGATTCAGCTAACGTAAGCGTACCTCTATAATGAGCAGCAGCTTCCTCTACTAGCTGTTGATGTTCTCCATAGTGCGGAAGGTGAGTAAGCATGAGGTGTTTGACACTTGCTTTTGAAGCAAGTGTACCGGCTTCTGTACTTGTCATGTGTCCAGCGCCTCTTCCATCTTGGTTAGCATAAAAATTACATTCACAAATGAGAAGATCTGCTTCGTCTGAGAAGGAAATAAACTCTTCTAAATAGCTAGAGTCCGCTGTGTACACGACAGTTTGATTGCCGGCGCTTATTCTCATAGCATAACAAACGACTGGATGCTTCGTTTTCATAAATTCGATGGTAAAAGGCCCAACTTCAAGTTTTTGACTCGGATCATACTCTAACCCTTTAGTAATTCCTTTATGAGTAAGTTTGTTGAAGCTTTCCTGATCATATGTATGTCCATAAATAGAAAGTTCCTTAACAGCGTTTCCTAGATGAGTCTGAATGAGGCGTGCATATTGAAATACTCCGACATCAGCCACGTGATCATGATGATAATGAGATAAAATCATAGCATCTATTTCTTCTGGCTTTGCATATTTTTGCAGCTGAGCCAATGCACCGCTTCCACAATCAACAAGCAGCTGAAACCCATCGTGCTCCACTAAATAGCTAGAAGTAGCTTCTGAAACCGCAGGATATCCTCCCCAAAAACCAATAACAGTTACTTTCATTTCAATCACCCTTTCGTACTATTTTTATTACGTTCAGTATACCCTACTTTTTTTTGAAAACTAACTGAAAGGCACTCGTTTCGGCGATTTTATCGAAATAACTCATTGTTATATAACAAATAACCACTTAGAATAGCAAAATAGGCTAAATTGTTATAAAACATAATTGACATTTTATCATCTGTTATAATACAATGTTAGTAACAAAAACAACGGAGGGGATTTAAAATGTTAGAAAAAATGACTGAATTTTTCAAAAGATTACCCAATAAAAAGTGCGTAGAATGCGGAAACGACATTGAGGAACAGCATGAATGCTACGGAAACAAATGTGATCACTGTCTAGATATCATGAAATAAAAAAAGCTGAAACTGTTTTATAACAGTTTCAGCTTTTTTTATACGGTCAAACTGCGATACTCGTTTGGCGTAATGCCTTCTACTTTTTTAAACACTTTTCGAAAGTATTTATCATCATGATATCCAATCATATTCGCAATTTCATAGATTTTTAGTTCTTCATTTAGTAAAAGTGATTTGGCTTTATTCATTCTGACTTTCACCATATAATCTGAAATGTTTTCTTGAAATTCTTGCTTAAACTTCCTCGAAATGTATTCACGGCTTAGATAGAAACGTTCCGATATTTCTTGAAGCTTCACATCTCGATGAAAATTTTGCTGCAAATATTGTTCGATTTCATAAATAACGTCGCGATTATTTTTCTTGCTATACCTTTTTACTACTTTTAAAAAGCGCTTTACTTCACGCTTCTTTCTCTCTACATACTTTGCTAGCTGAAACTGCCCATCTTGGTTATAGAAAAAAGAAAGAACATATTCAGGACCGTTATTTATCGTATAAGGAATGTGATATCTTTTTAACCAATGCTGGCTTAACAGCTGATATTCCTGCTCAAAATGCAGAATTTGCTTTAATGAGAGATAATTTTGTGCTTCAAAAGCTGTGATAATTTCGTTGAATACCGGCAAAAAGGCTTCAAACTTCCCGACTTGCAGCGCTTCTTCAATTTTACTATTATAATCCATCATATTTATTAATAAAGCACTTGCTAAAACGTCTTGCTCGCCGTAGACCTTCACTTTATTTTGATCAAGAACATTGCTTAATAAAAGCGAGTTTTTCGCATCTTCATAGGATTTCATTAGCTGATCAATAGAAGAAACTTTGCACCCTCTTGCAATCCGACAGCTCACGTCTAGCGTACGGCGAATGGCTGTATGTAAAGTCGTCAGTAAAGAGGTTATGCGTTCAAAATCATTCCAAAATATAATAATAATTTCCCACTTATTTGATAAATAACGGAAGGCTACCCCATTTTCTTCTGCCATCAGCATTTCATTGATTACATTTAAAATTGAAAAATAGGCTAAATCCCGGTCACCGCCAAAAGAACGAATGATGGATTCATCTACACGTACAATCCCCACTTCATACTCTCTAGTCAGATGGAAACCAAACTCTTCATAGATTGATTGATTTAGCAAATAATTGTTCATTAACTGCGTCAGTTTTCGATCTCGATAAATCGGCTTCATTTCATTGATTAAACGATAGCTGCTATTATGGACTTTTCTGGACTCTTCTTCTTTCTTCCATTGGGTTACAGCTCGTATAAGCGTATCGTTTAAAATCGAAGGATCCACTGGTTTTAGAATATAATCCGTACTTCCAAAATGAATAGCTTTACGCATATAGTGGTAGTCATCATACCCTGTTACCACAATCGTTTTGCTAGAAGGCGAATTCTCTTTAATCCACTCCAACAAAGCAATGCCATCGATATTAGGCATCTTCATATCAGTAAAAATGATTTCAGGTCCGTGATCCTCAATAAGCGCAATCGCTTGCTCACCGCTATCAGCTTCTATCACATCTGTAATTTCATGCTCTTCCCACTGTCCAAGCAGCTTTATTCCTTCTCTTACATGCTCTTCATCATCCACGATTAATACTTTCATCACTATCCCTCTTTTCTTCAATTGTTGTTAGCTTTATGACAACGGTAAAATCGTGATTTTCTTGACTGCTAATTTGCATTGAAGCATGATCTCCATAGTAGATGCGAAGTCGTTCATAAATGTTTTGCAACCCAATATGCTCATCTGTTTGATTATACGATTGCTGAAGTCTCGTTTTTAATTGATTCAACTCTTGTTGCCCTATCCCTTTTCCGTTATCAGAAACCGTTAGAATCAGTTCTTCACCGTTCAAATCCGCTGAAATCAGCAGCTTTCCGCTTCCTGTGCGGGTTTCGAATCCATGCTTAAAAGAATTCTCAACCAGAGGCTGCAAAATCATTTTCGGTATTCGCATAAGCTCTGCTTCTCTTTCGATATTTAACTCATACTCAAACTTTGAACCAAACCGCTGCTTTTGCAGACTTAAGAAAGCTTTTACGTGATCGACTTCTTGCTTTAAGCTAACGATATCCTCTTTCATATTCATGCTGTAACGCATAATGTGGGAAAGTGAGGTTAATAAAGAATATACTTCAACTGCTTTATGCTTAAGAGCAAGAGTTCCAATCGATTGAAATGCGTTGTATAAAAAATGCGGATTAATTTGTGACTGCAGCACTTTTAGCTGCGTTGATTTATTTTCTAATTCCAATCGAAATTTACGTTCAATCAAGTCATTAATTGTTTCTACCATAGAGGTAAAATGCCTTCCTAACACACCAAATTCATCGTTTCCAAGCGACTTAAACCGCACCTCAAATGATCCTTTTTCCACTTCTTTCATATTGCGAATCAATACGTTAATCGGCTGTGTAAAACGTACTGATATAAAAAGCGTAGCGATAACGAGCATACACAAAAATGGCAGGCCAATTAATACATTCATAAGTGCTGTCTTTCTTGCATCCTCATATAAAACACTGTAAGGAATTCGTTTCACAATGTACAAGTCCTCAAAGGGCTGTTTAAGCTTTTCATACATTAATACGCCTGAGAAGCTTTTATCTTCCCATTCCATGCTATGGTCTTTTTGAGAAGTGAGCGCCTTCACCCACGCGTAGTTTTCATTTTTTCCAATAACCTTTGAATCAGAGGAATACAAAACCTTCCCTTTATTGTTCATTAAATAAAAATCTTCTGACTCTTCATTATATAGACGCTGTGATATAGATTGGATTTGTGTCATATTAATGTCTAAAGATAGATAAGCTAACAACTTGTCTGATGGAATCTCATCAATCCGCTGATGAAAGCTAATAACTTGATTCGGCAGTGAATCAATTAACGTTGATAAATTATTGTAGCTATAAATTTCATGGGTAGGCTCAATCACAAGAAATTTATGATTTTTATTTAAATAAGAATAGTAAGGCTGAGTGTAAATATCATCGTACTTCCCTCTGCTGCTCACTTTCGAATTATAAGCTGTATATGAGTCATGCCCGTTTTCAATGTAAAGATGGAGCTGTTCAATCTCTGGACGAGTATTATATAAATAAAGAAGAGTTCGTGATATTTCCAGTTGATTGGCTCCTAAGTCACTTGATACACCTTCATCTAACACTTTAATAAATGGGTGGTAGCCGTACAGCCTTTTTGTAATATTAGCAATTTCATTTAAGTAATCGCTCAAATCATTGCTTCCGTTTTTAATAACTTGATAGTTGGTAGAAATAAATCGGTTCTTAACCGTTTCTTTTGTGTATTGATACGTAAAAATCGTTGAAATTAAAAATGGAATAACCGTTGCGAATAAGAAAAACAAAATTAATTTCTTGCGTATGCTCCAGCCTTTCACAAATAACCTCCTTTGACTAATGTCATACATTATGACTATTATTATACATTAAAAGCGCTTTCAATTAACTATTATTTTTTCATAACTATGAATCTAACCAGCTATTTTTTCACACCAAAAAGTCCGCGTTTTCCACGCGGACTTTTTGTTTATTTTTTCATTTTTGCCCAAATTGTATCTAATTTCTTCATAAATTCTTCTTCTGTCATTTGCTTGCCTGCGTAAGACTGCATTGCTGCGCCGACTTCTTGAACCGTTCCTTCCGGATACTTAAACCAGTTCCAAGATAATGTTTTACCTTCTTCAGAGTATTTTAAGATATCATCAGATAAAGAATCGATTCCTTTTCCATCGATGTTTTTGAACGCTGGAATGAACTTGAACTTTTCAACTAAGAATTTTTGACCCTCTTTAGAAGAAACCATCCAATTTAAGAATTCCTTCGCTGCTTTTTTATCTGCATCTGGCGCATTTTTGTTTACTACCCAGTTATTTGGAACTCCGATTGCTAATTTATCATTTTTCTTTGCATCGTTGCTGATTGGCATTGGAATAAAGCCCATTTTCATGTCCGGATTAATTTTCGTAATCATATTTACCGTCCAGTTACCTTGTTGCATCATTGCTGTTTCACCAGAAGCAAATTGAGTAACTTGTGTATTGTAGTCTGTCGTTAGTGGATTTTTATTTCCATACTTTAACGTTAAATCGAACAGATTCATAAATTGCTTAAACGTTTCATTGCCTTCAAATTTTGCTTTTCCTTCGTTTAGACCTTTAATAAACGCATCTGGATCGTCTTGCTGTGCCATTGGAATATTAAATAAGTGGTTACCTAGTACCCACCACTCGCCGTATCCATTAGAAAATGGCGTAATGCCTTTTGCTTTAAGCTTCTTAGAAGCTGCTTCTAATTCTGACAGCGTTTTAGGTAATTCTTTAACGCCTGCTTTTTCAAATAAATCTTTATTATAAATAAAACCATAACCTTCTAAGTTTAGCGGCTGACCATAAATTTTCCCGTCCATTGTCATCGGTTCTTTGGCGATATCATACAGATTATCTACCCACGGCTGATCGGATAAATCTTCCAATTTATCCTTCCACGTTTGCGCTTCTTGGAACCCTCCATTGTTAAAGATATCAGGTTCATTTCCAGAGGCAAACTGTGCTTTTAATGCTGCACCATAGTCCGCGCCTCCGCCGACTGTTTGGATGTTAAACTTTACGTTTGGATGTTCTTTTGTATATTCATCCGTTAATTCTTTCAGCTGATCTGCAATTTCCACTTTGAACTGGAACATATCAATAACAACTTGATCACCTGAGCCTGTTGATTTACTTGCTTTTGAATCCGTACCTGAGTTTGAACATGCTGTCGCAAATAAAAGTGATGTTGCTAACACGCCAGACATTATTGAAAGCCTTTTCATTTTCATTCGTTTTGCCCCCCTTGATATCTATCTCTCTTTATTTTACCGATTCTAGGACATTTGAACAGGTAACAATATTGAACAACCGAGTGGAAAATATTGAACAACCCCTTCAGCACCCTTCGACAGATCTCTCTTCTTTCGCAAAAATTTCTATAAATTTTTTGTCTGTTTTATTCCACCTAATAACATTTATAGACAAAATTATGTTAATATGTAGAGTGATAGATTCATAAGAAAATTTATGAATTTTTTTAACTTGTATAAACAAAGTGAAGGGGTTTACATGAAAACTAAAAAGCGCAAAAAAACACATGTCTCATTTCGAATTAACTGGCTGTTTATTGTGGTTTTCCTGCTTTTTTCTGCACTCATTTTACGATTAGGCTTCGTACAGATCGTGTACGGAGAGAACTATAAACGAGAAGTTGAAAAAACAGAAGATGAAACGGTAGATTCACCGGTTCCTCGCGGAAAGATGCTAGACCGCTATGACCGCGTTATCGTGGATAATAAACCGTTGAACGCTGTCACGTACACGCGTTTGAAAGGCGTCACTCAAGAAGACAAGCTAAAAGTAGCTAAAAAGCTTGCCACTCTTATTGATGTTCCTGTTACAACAGACGTGTTTGGCAAATCGGCTAAAAAGAAAGATAAAAATACGATTAAGCTAACAGAACGCGACTTAAAAGATTACTGGATTGCAACTCATCCAAAAGCAGCAGCGAAAAAAATTACCGCAGCGGATAAGCAAAAAGTAAAAGAAGGTCAACTTTCTGAAGATGATTTATATCCTCTTCAGCTAAAGCGCATCACAAAAAACGAACTTCTATCGGTGAAAGATGACCTTGAAGTGATTGCTATTAAAAGCAAGATGGAAGGCGGCTACGCGTTAACCGCGCAAATTATTAAAAGCGGATTAACCGATAAAGAGCTTGCCGTCATTAGTGAGCAGCTGGGTGACTTACCAGGCGTCGATACGACAACTTACTGGGACCGTATGTATACATACGACGGCTTACTTAGCACGCTGCTTGGTAAAATCACATCGGCAGATGAAGGATTGCCAAGCGAAAACTTACAGTACTATTTATCACACGGCTACAGCCGTAACGACCGAGTAGGAAAAAGTTATTTAGAAAAGCAGTACGAAGACGTTCTTCGCGGTCAAAAAGCCCGCGTGCAAAACGTAACAGACCGCTCTGGCAACCTAGTGAGCCAAGAGACCGTTACTGAAGGTCAGCGCGGCAGTGACTTGATTTTAACAATTGATATGGAGCTTCAAAAGCAAGTCGAAGATATTTTAACAAAAGCCGTGACATCTGGAGCTGCTGGTTCACGATTAATGGACCGAGCGTTTGCCATTATGATGGACCCTCATACAGGAGACATTTTAGCAATGGGCGGAAAACAGCTCGTTACAGATAAAAAGACCGGAACACGAAAAGTACAAGATTTTGCTCTTGGTAACATGACCACTTCTTATGAAGTAGGTTCGGCTGTAAAAGGAGCTACTGTTCTTGCAGGTCTTGACTCAGGCGCTATTCAGCCCGGAACGGTGTTTTATGATGCACCGATGACATTTGCTGGGGGCACTAAGAAAAAGTCTTCACATAATATGGGAGCTACCGGAATCCAAAAAGCGCTAGAACAATCATCAAACGTGTTCATGTACCGTACGGTTATGAGCATGGCTGGTGAAACGTACCGCCCTGGCGGTAGACTGAACATTCCACCGTCTATCTTTAATAAGCTGCGCTCATACTATAGCCAGTTTGGTCTTGGAATTTCAACGGGCATCGAATTAGAAAACGAATCAACGGGTATTCGTAACAGCGTCACAAATGAACCAGGTAAAGCGCTAGATTTTGGTATTGGACAGTATGATACGTACACACCGCTTCAGCTTGTTCAATACATTTCAACGATTGCAAACGGCGGCTATCGTATGAAACCCCATCTAGTAAAAGAAATTCGTGAGCCTGAGCTTGATAGCGAACTAAAAGGAAGCGTACAAAGCTCGTTTGAGCCGGAAGTATTAAACCGTATTACAATGAGTCAATCGGAAATTGACATTGTTAAGGAAGGCTTCCGCCGCGTAGTCACAAGCTCACATGGTACAGGGCGTTTACTTAATTTAGGGAAATATCGTCAGTATAACATTGCTGGTAAATCCGGGACAGCTGAAACCTTTAACAAAGGTGTAAGCGTACGTAACTCTACATTCGTTTCATACGCGCCTTATGATAATCCGGAAGTAGCAGTAGCGGTTGTTATTCCTTCTGCTTATGTAGCAGGTACATCTAACACGTTAAGTAAAACTATTACAGGTGATTCTATTAAAGCTTACTTCGACCTTAAAAAAGAAGGCGAAAAAGAAGTAGAGCAAAAAGAAGAAGATGCAAAAACAGGAAATACAGAATTAAACGGCGTAAAAAAAGATGATAATGAACAATAAAAAAGGTCTCGTCATGAGACCTTTTTTGTTTTTTCTATGAAAAAAGCCCATCTCACTGAGACAGACCGCGTAAAAAGTATAGTTCAATTAATTCAGCAATTTTTTCTTCTGAAAGCGGCTCATGCCGTTTTTCCCAATCATAGACGAGTGCAATGTACATTTTAAATAGTAAAAAAGCTGTGAGCTCCGGGTTGCACGGTTTGATTTCTTTTTTAGAAATCGCAATTTCGATTTTGTTTTTTATATAAGTCAAAATCTCTTCTTCTACTCGTACCAGCACTTCTTGCACTGCTGTAGTGCCTAACTGCTGTTCCTGTACCAGCTTCAGCATGAGCTGATGCTCAGTGCGGAATTCTAAGATTCGAAAAATGGCTGCTTGGGCATTTTCAAAAAAAGGACGGTTGCTATCAATGACAGTTTCAGCTGCATCTGTCATTTCTCGAATCATTCGTGTCACAATTTCATCGAATAACTCTTCTTTGTTTTTAAAAAAAGTATAAATCGTTCCTTTTCCGACATTTGCAAGCTTCGCCACTTGCTCCATAGTCGTTGCTTTATATCCAAACAGCGCAAATGATTTTGACGCTGCATCAACAACTGATTGCTTTCGGTCTATCGCCACGTTATCCCCTTCTTTCTGACCAAATGAATATTTCAGTCAACAAGTACGGTTTTACTATAGCATAAGTTTCTTTTGCTTTTCAACCACAATCTCTTCTCTTAGTATAACCTTTCTCTACAGGTAGTAGACAAAAAAGCGGAGCATTGATTCACCGCTCCACTTCTACAGTTGCTGCACATATTTAACCGCTTTTTTAGCCACATCTTCTCCTTGCTCTACACATTCTGGTATACCCAGACCTTCGTATGAGCTTCCCGCTACATAAAGACCGGCCAGCTCTTTTTCAAGCTGTTCGTTCATCGTATCTAGCATATCGTGATGTCCGACCGTATACTGAGGCATTGACTGCTTCCATCTCGTTACCGCGTAAAATTCAGGCTCAGCAGAAATTGTAATGAGCTTCTTCAAATCCTCCAGGACAATTTTGAAAATTTCATCGTCAGGCTGATCCACCACAGCTTCATCCCCGGTTCGTCCAACTAAACATCTCAGCAGCACTTTTCCTTCCGGAACCGCATGCGGCCACTTTTTATTTAGCCATGTGCACGCCGTAATCGTGTAATCGCTATTTCTTGAAACGGCGATGTTCATTGCATCTAGATTGTCTTGCAGCGCTTCTTGTGCAAAGGCTATCACAACAGTAGCTACTGAAGTGGAAGGCATATGCTTCAACGGTTCGAATATTTTATATTCTGAAAGCATAGACTGAGCAGCTGCATGAGGAGAAGTTACAATAACGCTGTCTGCTTTTATGACTTTCCCGCTATTTAACGACAATTCATATGCGGTATCTTCTTTATAAATTTTCTCTACTTTTATTCCTTTTGTAATAATATCAGGATCTATTGCTTTTTCTACCCCATCTACTAGCGATTGAAGACCTTCTTTTAATGTTAAAAAAACACTATTTTTTTTGAACTCCGAATCATCACCGTGCTGTGGGTGAATTTCTTTTAGCTTTTTCATTCCAACAATTAAGCTTCTGTACTTATGTTCAGCATGCAGAAACTGTGGAAATGTTGATCGTAAACTCAAGCGATCAACGTCTCCTGCGTAAATTCCTGATAATAGAGGCTCAATTAAATTTTCAACAACTTCATCACCAAACCGTCTTCTAAAAAATACGCCTAGCGAACGGTCATCCTGATTTTTTGTCTTCGGTATAAAAAAATCAGCTGCTGCGCGCAGCTTGCCAACAGGTGAAAATAACCCTGTTGTGATAAAAGGAGATAACTTGGTTGGTATCCCCATTACAGCACCATCAGGCAGCGCATGCGGTGTATCTTTTACTAGAATATAGGATTTTCCTTTTTCATTTCCGACTAACTCCCTGCCTAACCCTACTTCTTTTGCCAGTTTTGTAGCAGCTAGCTTACGCGCTAAAAATGAATCAGGACCTTTTTCAAATAAATACCCGTCTCGTTTGACCGTTTGAATTTTTCCACCAAGCCGATGCGTCGCTTCTATTAGTTGAAGATCAATTGGCAGCTGATGATCCTTTATTTTTTTTTGCAAATAATAGGCAGCTGAAAGACCTGTTATTCCTCCACCGATGATGACAACCTTTTTTCGTCTATCCGTCATGTTATCATCGCCTTTTCTGTAAAATTCAATATAAAGAGAAGCGATTATGGAAATCCATAGCTCGCTTCTTACTTTTCTCTATATTGATTATAAGTTACTTTTCATCGCTGTTCAACGTACAAAGAATCTATATTGACTTAACGGGCAATCTGTTTTAAAACAACTGTAGCTAACCCATCGATAAATTCAGGCTGTGCATTTGGCATTTCAGGGCGGTAATAATCAGCCCCAATTTCATCTGTCACAACTTTGCATTCATAGTCGTTATCATAAAGTACTTCTAAGTGGTCTGCGATAAATCCAACCGGAGTATACACGAACGATGTATAGCCTTTTTCTTCATGCAATTCTCTTGTTAAATCTTGAACATCCGGACCTATCCATGGTTCAGGCGTATTTCCAGCACTTTGCCAGCCAATTTCGTAATGTTCAATACCAGCTGCTTGTGCAATTAAATCCGCTGTTTCTTGAAGCTGATTTGGATATGGATCTCCTGCTGCAATAATTTTTTCCGGCAAGCTATGTGCAGATACAATCAACACGGTTTTTTGGCGTTTCTCTTCGTCCATTAAATCAAACGTTTGTTTAACACGTGTAGCCCAGTACTGAATGAACTTTGGCTCACTGTACCAGCTTTCTACTGAATGAATGATTGGTCCTCCTAATTTTTCAGCCGTTTCTTTGGCGCGCCCATTATAGGATTTTACGCTAAACGTTGAAAAGTGAGGTGCAAGCACAATGCTGACCGCTTCTTTAATTCCGTCTTTATGCATGGCTTCTACTGCATCTTCAACAAACGGTTCAATATGCTTTAAGCCAAGATACGCTTTAAATTCAATTTCATCCTGCACTTCATTCAAGCGCTTTTCCAGACTTTCCATTTGCTGTTGCGTAATTTTGGCAAGAGGTGAAATGCCCCCGATTGCTTCGTAGCGGTTTTGTAAATCTTCTAAGGCTTCTGGTGAAGGTTTACGTCCGCGGCGGATATGTGTATAGTAACGTTCAATATCTTCTTCTTTATATGGCGTTCCATATGCCATTACAAGTAATCCCATTACTTTTTTACTCATGTGTTCGACACCTCTTTATTAGATTCAATACTTGTCTTCATTTTGCCATGAATAAAAAGAAAAATTCAAAGTTTAGCGCTCCAAATTATTTGACAATTTATTGTCTATTTGCAGAATATTCATGAATAAAGGTTGTTAAACGCTTTAACGTTTCCGGCTGAACCTGTGGAAAAACGCCGTGCCCCAAGTTAAAGATGTAACCAGGACTGGCCATCCCTTTATCTAATATTTCTGTTACACGTTCTTCAATAACTTCCCATGGAGCTAACAAAATAGCAGGATCTAAGTTTCCTTGCAGTGTTTTTGTTAAGCCTAATGCACGTGCTTCATCCAGCTGTGTTCTCCAATCTAATCCAACTACATCCAGCGGCAGATCATGCCATTCTTTTGCCAAATGACTTGCCCCGACTCCAAACATAATGAGCGGTACATTTTTTTCACGTAAAGAGGTGAAAATTCGCTCCATAACAGGTTTTATAAAGTAACGATAATCCGCTACATTTAAAGCACCCACCCATGAATCAAAGATTTGAATGGCTTTTGCCCCAGCGTCAATTTGCGCTTTTACATATGTAATCGTCATATCTCCTAACTTATCCATTAGTGCAAACCATGCTTTAGGTTCGGTATACATAAATGCTTTTGTTTTATTGTAATTTTTTGAAGGTCCTCCTTCAATCATATAGCTTGCCACTGTAAAAGGAGCACCTGCAAAGCCAATTAGAGGTACGTTTAACTGTTCTGTTGTTAACAGCTTAATCGTATCTAATACATACGGAACATCTTCTTCCGGCGTAATTTCTCCTAGTTTTTCTACATCGCTTAAAGATTGAATTGGATTAGAAATTACGGGACCAATTCCTGACTTGATTTCAACATCCACTCCAATTGAAGGAAGCGGTGACATTATATCTTTATATAAAATAGCTGCATCCACTCCGTACTGTTCAACGGGCAGGCGTGTTACGTATGCTCCAAGCTCTGGCTGATGAGTGATTTCAAATAAAGAGTACTTCTCTTTTAGTTTTCGGTATTCCGGCTGTGAACGCCCTGCTTGGCGCATATACCAAACCGGAACATGATCCGTTTTTTCCCCTCTACAGGCTTTTAAAAAAGTATCGTTAAACGTTCCTTGACTCATGATTTCCACCTTTCTCGATTGTCTTCCATCCGTATTTTCTTCGATTAGACAGACAATAATCAGCAAAGGAACATACCGGTTCCTCTACTGATTAAAGTTTCACGTTATATTCTCTACTTGTCACTATACCCATTTCTTTACGACTTGTATAGCCACCTGCTAAAAATGTCAAAAATTCGCCCTACTCTTCCTTTTTTTATTGAAAAAGAGCAGGTGTTACTTCGTTGGATTTTTTTCCTTTTTGTTTTGTTTGGGAATTGTAAGGAACTACATAATAAGTAGGACTGTCGAGCAGATTCACACGCTCTTTTTCAAATGCTCCTTTTCCCTTCACTTTGCCAATTACTTCGGCTTTATCTCCTTTTTTCTCATAAACATAATAAACAGCTCTTTTATCAGGTGAAGGTGTCCACGATAAATTTACCGTTAGCAAACCAAATGGATGGAATGTTAATTCTTGTTTTAAGTCTTTAACTTGCTCTAAGCGTATGGGTTTTGGCAAATCTTTAACGCCTGCTGGCTTTTGAAATGCAGCTTCGTCGTAACCAGCTCTTGTGAGAATATCTTTAAATAATAGCGTCGGATAAGAACTTCCTTTTGTTAAATAATGCTGGTCATTTGTAGAATCATATCCCATCCACACGCTTCCTACAACATCTGGCGTATACCCAACGAACCAAGCATCCCTTGTAGCTCCTTTAACATTCGTATACGAAGTAGACCCTGTTTTTCCTGCTAACTCTCCTTTAAACTCTCCATTTTTTGCCGTTCCTTCTTTAACAACTCCTTGAAGCATTTTTGTCATATACCACGCTGTCTGTTTTGAAAATGCTTTGTGAGTGTCGGGAACAGCTTTTGCAATCACTTTTCCGTCTTGATCTTTTATTTCTTGAATAAAGTACGGTTGGATGTTTTCTCCGTTTTCAGCAAATGCACGGTACGCTCCTGCTAATTGAAGCGGTGTAATTCCTTCCTTTAATCCTCCAAGAGCAATCGCAAGCCCTTTATCTTCTATAGGAATTCCTAGCTTTGTGAGATACTGCTTACTTGTTTCAACTCCTAGCTGATTCAACGTCCAGACGGCAGCTGCGTTTTTAGAATCTTTTAGGGCATCGTACATCGTTACCTTTTTAGCATATTGGCCGTCTACATTTTTAGGTGTGTATCCCCCGTAGCTTCTAAGCTTGTCTTGCAGCAAGGAATAAGGCTTGAATTGACCTTCTTCTAACGCAGGGCCATATACCGCAATAGGTTTCATCGTAGAACCTGGCTGTCTTTTGACATTTACGCGATTGAGCGACTTTTGTACATAATCTCGTCCTCCCATAACAGATAAAACTCCTCCGCTTTTGTTATCGACTAATACAAAAGCACCTTGGGCACTTTTATCTGTACCTGGAAAATAACGATTTTCTTTCATCAGCTCGTAGGCGGCTTCTTGTACTTTTGTACTCATAGGTACTTTGACCGTATAACCGCCGCGCAGAAGCTCATTGCTCGAAATACTGTATTTCTTCTCTGCTTCTTGAATAACCATATCGATATAGGTTAGATACGCTGGGTTTTTAGCCTGTTCCTTTACGTTCAACCCCAGCATTCTTCCTTGCAAACGGACATTTTTTTCAGCTGATAAATAACCTGCTTTTTGCATGGCATTTAACACAACATTTCTACGTTCTATACTTTTTTCCGGATGTAAAATAGGAGAATAAGAATTCGGTGCTTTTGGCAGTGCAGCGAGCAGTGCACCTTCTTCTACCGTTAATTCGGAGACATCTTTATTGAAGTAAAGCTTGGATGCAGCTTGGATTCCATAGGCTCCGTGTCCAAAGTATATTTGGTTCAAATACATTTCAAGCAGTTTTTGCTTACTGTAACGCTGCTCCAAGTTAATGGCCACCACTACTTCTTTTGTTTTTCTAAGCAACGTTTTATCATTAGATAAAAACACATTTTTAGCCAACTGCTGTGTTAAAGTACTTCCTCCTTCAACACTTCCTCCAGCCAATATATCTCGGTATAATGCTCGACCAATAGATTTAAAATCGATTCCGTGGTGTTCATAAAAACGAACGTCTTCAATTGAAATAAATGCTTGTTGCACATGCTTTGGAATCTTATCAATTGAAACCAAGTCCCGATTTTTCACATAGAGCTTTGTTAATTCGTCTCCATTTTCGTCCACTAACCTCGTAGCCGAGTCCATGACGATCTTTTTCTCATCAATTACATAGTTTCCAAGAAACAAGATGATAATATATCCAATCAATCCTAATAGAAAAATTCCAACTAAGGCAGCAATTGCGTATAAGCCTTTTTTGTACATCGTGCCACCCCTTTTCTTTCGCTAAACTTTTGATAATATGGAAAACAACTTCATCAATGTTTTACTTTACCATCTTCATTAGAAGTTCACAATTTTTGAATTTTTGTGTGTAAAATTTTATAATTTTAGTATGATTTACAATTGTAAATTGTATGCAATTCCCAATTAGAAAGGAAGTATAATCCATGAAGATCTTTATTACTTACGGAACAGGCCCTTACCTTCAGAAGTTGATCGACGAACATCCGAGTGAACGTTTGCTACTGCTTCACAAAGATGACGATCAATTTGCACTAGTTCACGAAACAGATGGAGATACAATTTTTAAAGAAGGACATGCTTATGAGGTATTAGATGCTTCTGGAGATCTTGCAGATAGCGGATTTGCTGTACTAAATAATATTTCAGTTACAGATGAAGGCCGTCCTTTGTTTGAACAGCGATTTAGCCAACGAGCTCGTTTAATTGAAAATGAAGCAGGCTTCTCAGCTATTCGTGTGCTTCGTCCACTGCAAAATGACACATACATTATCTTTACAGGATGGAAAGATGAAAGTTCATTTAGCGATTGGCAGTCTTCAAAAGCCTATAATGAAGCACACAAAAAACGCGGTACGTCAGAAGGCGTGGATCAGCAGCCATCGATTTTCTCTCGCCCTTCTTATGTGACCTCATACCACGTAGTTAAATAAGTAAACATCCTCCTAGTAGGCGAGTATCACAATAGGCACAAACGTCATATTGTATACTATATCACCTATTGGGAGGAATTTTTATGGGCATAGAGCTTGGAGCTCTTCATTGGATGTATGTCCTTTTTATCACCTTCATTATCGGCTTTATGATTATGCGGCGAGATACGAGTATCCTTTGTATACTCGGGATTTTTTTACTTTCCTTAACGGCTACCTCTTCGTTAAGCCACTCTGTCAGCGCTGTTTTTTCCAGCTTCATTTATGCCATTACAGAACTGCTTCCTACCATTTTAATTATTTCAATTATTGTATCCATGAGTAAAGTCTTAATGGCTACAGGAATAAATGAATCGATGATTTCACCTTTTGCTCGCCTCATTAAAACGCCTGCTCTTGCCTATTGGGTTATTGGATTAGTTATGATGACCATCTCCTATTTTTTCTGGCCTTCTCCAGCCGTTGCTTTACTTGGAGCCGTGCTTTTACCAGTGGCCATCCGCGTAGGGCTTCCAGCTATAGGCGTAGCCGTAGCGATGAATTTGTTCGGCCACGGCGTTGCGCTTTCAGGAGACTTTGTTATTCAAGCTGCTCCTAAGATAACTGCTGACGCAGCAGGTCTTCCAGTTCACGAGGTGGTTCAAGCAAGTGTCCCTCTGGTCATTGTGATGGGAGTTGTTACGACACTCTCTGCTTTTTACTTTTTAAAACAAGATATGAAGCACAATAGAATTCACGCTCAACCGACAATGTTAACAAGCAGTTCTTCTGTCCAATCCACACCTCTTTCTTCTTCAGTACGCCGGGCTTTAGCCATTATAGTTCCCCTTTTCTTTGCTATAGACGTATGGGCAATGTTCGCCCTTCATTTACAGGGAGGAGATGCAACTGCTCTCGTTGGTGGCACAGCCTTATTTATTTTAGTGGTGGTTTCACTTATTGCTCACAAAGGAAAAGGTCTCGAACAAACAACTTCCTACTTGATTGAAGGCTTGCAGTTTGGTTTTAAAGTATTCGGTCCCGTTATTCCCATTGCAGCTTTTTTCTATTTAGGAGATGCTGGATTCACAACAATCATCGGTGACTTTCTTCCGAAAGGATCACATGGACTTGTAAATGACCTAGGCGTTGCGCTTGCTTCCACTGTGCCGTTAACCGCACAGGTCGCCACTGTAACGATAACTGCTCTAGGAGCTATTACCGGATTAGACGGTTCAGGCTTTTCAGGCATTTCACTTGTAGGCTCTGTCTCTCATTTATTTGCATCTGCTTTAGGATCAGGCGCTGCCACCCTAACTGCTTTAGGGCAAATTGCTGCGATTTGGGTTGGGGGAGGCACATTGATTCCATGGGCATTGATTCCAGCTGCTGCGATTTGCGGAGTCAGTCCGTTTGAACTCGCCAGACGTAATTTAAAACCTGTAGCGATTGGATTAGTCGTTACAACAATTGTCGCGATGTTCTTAGTTTAAACAAAAGCCCCCCTTCTTTTTATGAAGGGGGCCATATGTATATATTTTTTACATGCCTTTTGGAAACTCTTTTTCCGCTGAAGGCTTTACATACGCATAAACAAGCGTATAGAAGAAAATGCCTACAATAAGCCACATAAGCCCTAAGCTGTAGCCAGCTAAGACATCTGTTAAAAAATGTTCTCTTAATAGAATACGGCTCACACCTATTAATAAAACAATTAAAGTAATTGCAAGCTGATACCGCTTGGCTACCTTTTGACTGTTCATATGCTTTGTGAGAAAAAAGATAATCAGACCATAAATAAGAATTCCCATCATCGCATGGCCGCTTGGAAAACTGTAGCCTTCGATGCCTTCAAGAGGACGCCCTCGTTCTACCGCATCCTTAACTGCTTTATTAATAATATCACCGCTTAAAATAAATAAAAATGCCGATATCATACCGATATAGTCCTTTTTAAAAAATAAAAAAACGAGAAGTACAGCTAAAAGAACCATAATCATCACTTTTGAAGCTAAAAAAGACAAGCCATGAAAAACAGATGACGCTGACTGAAGAACAGTGCTGTCATCTATAGCTGAAACAAGCCAGTGGTCTCCTTGAAAAGAATCTGTCGACACAACAAACAACACTCCTAAAAAAACGAGACCTGCCCCCCCAAACACCCACATCAATTTTTTGTACAGGGATACAGTTTGTGAATCTACCATATCGTTACCTCCTATTATCTCATGAGAAAATTGGCAAAAAACTCATTCTTTATCCCTATTCCTCATCTTATGTATCTATTATGTATATAAAATATTTCATGATTCAATTACTTTTTTCAATAACAACGCTTACATTCTTTTCTTTTTAATAGATAATGATATAATGATTAAAATGTCAAAAAATTCAAAACTTTATTCAACCTATACAGAAAGGATATGGTCACGTGAATTCCAAGCTACATACTTTACTTGAAGAAAAATTTGATGAAATGGTTCAAGTCCGCCGATATCTGCATCAGTATCCAGAACCGTCTTTTAAAGAATTTCAAACCGCTGCCTACATTCGATCTTTTTATGACAAAATCGGTATTTCTTACCGAGCAAATGTAGGAGGAAACGGCATTGTAGCAAGCATTCAAGGAGGAAACCCTGGTCCTACTGTAGCTTTGAGAGCCGACTTTGATGCCCTGCCTATTCAAGATGAAAAAGATGTACCATATCAATCAACTGTTCCCGGTGTAATGCATGCGTGTGGTCACGATGGTCATACAGCTACTCTTTTAGTCCTTGCTAAAGCGCTTTTTGAAATAAGGGATTCTCTCCCTGGTAAAATCATCTTCATTCATCAGCACGCCGAAGAGTACGCACCCGGAGGCGCCAAGTCCATGATTGAAGACGGATGCTTAGACGGTGTAGACGCGATATTCGGAACGCATTTATGGTCATTAACTCCAACTGGTGTCGTTCAATATCGAACGGGCCCTATTATGGCTGCTGCTGATCGCTTTGAAATTACGATCAAAGGAGCAGGCGGCCACGGTGCACAGCCTCACAAAACAAAAGATTCAATCGTCATCGCCTCTCAGCTTGTTGTTAATTTACAGCAAATTGTAAGCAGACGTGTAAACCCAATTGATTCAGCGGTTGTGAGCATAGGTTCTTTTGTAGCAGAAAATGCATTTAATATTATTGCTGATTCTGCTCGACTAATTGGAACGGTAAGAACATTTAATGAAGATGTACGAAATGACGTAGAAAAAGAAATCGAACGAATTGTCCAAGGTACATGCTTAACAGCTGACGCTTCTTATGAACTGAGTTATACGCGCGGCTATCCTTCCGTCGTCAACCACCCGGAAGAAACGGCCTTTCTTGCTTCTGCTGCTTCTCAAATCGATGAAGTTCATACAGTCGAAGAAACGGAGCCTCACATGACTGGGGAAGATTTCTCTTATTATTTGCAGCATATTAAAGGAACGTTCTTTTTTACAGGAGCTCAGCCAGAAGGTGTAGATGCTCCATATCCTCATCATCATCCTAAATTTGATTTTAACGAAAAAGCAATGCTTATCGCAGCTAAAACGCTTGGTACGGCTGCTGTTGAGTATTTAAGAGAACAAGCTCCTTCTAAAAACGTAATAAAAGCGAATTAATCATTCAGCAAGCATTCGTACAGATAAGCAGACGAGTGCTTGTTGTTTTATTTCAGGAACCTTTTCCTCACTTAAAACGTAGTATTTATATCGACTGAAATGAGGTGATTTTTTTGAATACGTATGAAGAAAAAGTGTTACAAGAAGCTGAACATTGGAAATTCAGCATGTTGAAACGACCTTCTAAATTTCAACGGACCGCAAAATCTTTACAGCTTAAAATAAATGAAAAAATCCCTGCTAAAGTCCATAAGATTATGACTGAAAGCATAAAAAAAATGGTTGAAACCACGCTTGTTGGATCCGATTTCACCACTAAAAAAAGAGATGTCAGCGGTCTTTCATTTGAAGAAAAAGAGAACAGAATTTTGGAACTCATACCTAAGTACAAAAGAACAGCTGCTGTAGAAGGAGCTGGTACTGGTGCAGGCGGTATCCTTTTAGGTGCAGCAGATTTCCCGCTTCTTCTTTCCATAAAAATGAAGTGCTTATTTGACATTGCCGCTACGTATGGTTTTGATGTAAAAGAAAAAGAAGAACGCATTTATATGCTGTATATTTTTCATCTTGCCTTTTGCAGCGACGACCATAGAACGAAGCTGCTCGAAGTAGTAGAAAACTGGGAAGAAAAGAAAGAGGAACTTCTTGAGCTTGATTGGAAAGCTTTTCAACAAGAATACCGTGATTACATTGATGTTGTGAAAATGTTTCAGCTTATGCCGGGAATTGGCGCTGTTATAGGTGCATATGCTAATTATCAGCTTCTTGACCATCTCACAAAAGTAGCAATGAACGTCTATCGCTTCCGTATATTATCTTCGTCTCCAAAGTAGTCTAAAAACGTAAAAAAGCTCCTTTCGGAGCTTTTTTTTACGTTAATTTTTTATTTACATATGCATGTACAAATAAGTGAATAAATATAGCACCTGCTGCCACGGAAAGCAGCGCAGCAACTATATTAGAAAAAGCCACCGCTATGGCGAGCACAAGAATTTGTACATACAGCGCTTTTTTCCATACGTCCAAAAATGCCTTTTTCCGTTCTTTAGCTTCAACCGGATAAAGAGAAAGCCATAAAATCTGTTTGTGCTGCTTCCAAAGCGGGAGTAATTGAAAACCCGTCATGTATACAACAAATAAAACAACCACTATATTGCCGTATTGAAACGGCGCAGCTACAATTAAAAATCCGCCAATGACAGTTAAGCGAACGAGCAAACTTAAATAATCTCCTGATCGCAAAAATGTTCTGGTGTATAAGTAATGGTAAGTGGCACTTTGACGAAATGGAATACGTGCTACTAGCCAATCTAAATATCTACGGCGTTTGATTCGCTCTTTCACCTGAGGAACGTCCGTAAATAAATTAGCTAATCGATAAAAATAGCCCATGCGCTTTTCTTCTAAGTCAATTAGCTTTTCCCATTTGATCGGCTTTCTTTTTGTAAGCGAGCGATAATAAATGGCTAGCGCAATCATAATCACCGCTACGATTCCTGTAAAGAATGCGTATGCATGGGAAAATAAGAAGTACGTAAAAACTGCGTTCAAGAAAAACCTGACGATATAATCTGTCCACTTCGCCCACTTTTCTTCAAACCATACAGCCCACCAAGACATGCCTAAGTTTACAACTTTCAAGATGAGTAATAGCAGAAAAAACACAAAAACGTTTGAGTAAGAATCATGCATTACCTTTACTTGAAGAGGTGCTGCTGCACCAGTTGCAAATAATAAAATATAAAGCTGAATCGTAAAGGTAAACCAAAAAGATTTTTTAAAATAAGGCTGAAGCTTCGTCTCCAAAGGAAGTAAAAAGACTAAATCAGGTCGTTTTAAAAACGTTTGAATTTGACCCATGGTTAAAATCAATCCCATAAGTATCGCAATCAATACAGCCGAAGGAAACGCAGGTGTTAATGTACTTAACCACTGTTGATAATAGTAGGCCAAACCGCCAATTGCAAAAATTAACACTAATTTAATGTGGTCATTTAAGATATATTTTGTATATCTTCTTATATCCACTAAATACTGCTGAAACCGTTGCTTCCATAATGCATCAATCTTACTCATAGCCTTCTTCCTTTGTTAATTCAATATAAATTTCATCAAGAGTAGCATTGCGCATTTGAAATTCTTCTTGAAGGTCTTTAAGCGTTCCTTGCGCTCTTACTTCTCCGTTATGTAAAATAACAAATTTATCGCAGTAGCGTTCCGCGGTCGCCAAAATGTGTGTGGACATTAAGATGCCTGCACCTTGCTTTTTCATATCCGTCATCAAATCAAGTAAAGATTGAATACCCAGCGGATCTAAACCTAAAAAAGGTTCATCAATAATATAAAGAGACGGCTGAACCAAAAAAGCGCACATAATCATAACCTTCTGCTTCATTCCTTTTGAAAAATGCGCAGGGAACCATTTTAACTTCCGGTCTAAACGAAACTCTTTTAAAAGCGGCTGCAGACGGGCTTCATATGTTTGAGCCTCAAGTCCATAAGCCATAGCTGTCAGATCTAAATGTTCTTTTAATGTTAATTCATCGTATAACACAGGAGTTTCTGGAATAAACGTAAACTGACTTCGATAACCTGTTGGATCTTGTTGAAAGGTTTTATTATTAATGGATACACTTCCTTTTTTTGCTTCCATTAATCCAATGATATGTTTAATCGTTGTACTTTTGCCGGCCCCGTTTAACCCGATTAACCCGACTAATTCACCTGCATTTACATCAAACGATACATCTTTTAAGACGGGAGTTTTTGTATATCCCCCTGTAATATTGTTAATTTGCAATAAAGAACCCATCACGATCTCCTTTTATTTGTTCTTTTTGTCTCCAAGCGCAAGCGCTATTTGCTCTATTGTACCAAATCTTTTTCTTCCTCACATTGTTTTCAATTTTTTTCGGTTAATTTTTCCAGAATATAATCGAAATATCGGGACATTCTATATAGGGAAGAAGGAAAACAAGTTATTGATTACAACTAATCATTACAAAGCTTCTTACATTTGGGATGAGGTGTCTACAGCAGGCATATTTCAGAAAACCTTATTGTAAATCGATGTATGTTTGATTCATAAGGGGATGGTAGTCATGAACGTAGTAAGAATATATATAATGGGTAGACAATAATGTTCATTTATTACTGTGTAGATGAGGTGTTTGTCAAAGACCAAGAACGATTTCGTTCACATTGTATATTTTTTTAGCTCAATGCTTAAATGAGGTGTTTGTTAAAGAGAATATACTTTTTCAAGTTACTGTTTCATTAGGCAATGCAATTACGTAAATGAGGTGTTCCTTAAAGATCATATGCTGCATTAAAAGCTATTTTTTCCTTCTTCACATGACGGGATGCATAATCGTTTGCATCCCGTTTTTGTGTATAAAATGCCAGCAGCTATTTCTTGTCTGCTGATTGCATTTCTACTTTGTGGTAAAATAAACGTACATGTATACCCATACATTTATATTGGTAACGGAAGGTGAATATAATGAGCACACATGATGAAAACTGTATTTTTTGCAAAATTATTCGCGGTGAAATCCCAGGTGCAAAAGTATTTGAAAATGAACATGTATTAGCTTTTTTAGACATTAGTCAAGTAACAAAAGGGCATACGCTGGTGATTCCAAAAGTACATAAAAAAGACATTCACGAACTAACGCCGGAAATTGCGCGCAATTTGTTTGAAGTGGTTCCTCAAATCGCAAATGCAATTAAAGAAACATACAGTCCAATCGGCTTAAACATCTTAAATAATAATGGTGAAAAAGCTGGTCAATCCGTGTTTCATTATCATATGCACATTATTCCTCGCTATGGGGAAGGCGATGGATTCGGTGCTGTATGGAAAGAGCATACAAGCGAATACACGCCTGAAAAACTTCAAGAAATCGCTGGCAATATTTCTTCTCGCCTTTCTTGAAACAAAAAAAGCTTACACATGTAAGCTTTTTTTGTTTTATCTATTCATTTAACACATGTTTAATCAGTTTGTGATACAAAACATCGTACAGCTTTTCACTTATTATGAACGACTTTCCGCCTTAACTTCTAAATTCATACGTTCTTCAATCAATTTTGTTAATGCTCTTGATCCTTCAGGTACCAAGTGGACACCATCTGATGTAAAGTATTCAGGGTGCTTAGAAGCCTCTGAGTACCAATCTACGAGCGTGACGTGATCAAACTTTTCAGAAGCAGCTTTCAAGTTCTTGTTCACGGTGCTTTCCCACGAACGAGGAACGCGCGTATTCACTAAGTAAACATCCGCGTGTGAAAAAGCTTTTAACAGTTGTTCAAGTTCTTCATTTGTAAAATAGCCGTTTGTTCCTAACTCAATAATCACTGCGCTGTTCGGATTATTAAATGCTTGATAGCTAGGAGTTAGCTGCAGTGCTTCATTGAGCTGCCTTCCTACTTTTCCGTCAATCGTAATACTAAGCGGCATCTCTTTAAGATTAGGAGCAATATCCAGCATGACCGAGTCTCCAATCGCAAGAACATCTCTGTAAGAATTCGGCTGCTGTTTTTCTTTGGCATCAGATTTTTCTTCCCCGGAACTCTTTTCCGCGTTCTCTGCTTTTTTATCATCCGCTTTGTTCTTGTCTTTGACAGAAGTTGAAGCATTTTCTTTATGATTCGTTTGAATTTTAACCTCTGTCTCTTTCGCTGTCGTTTCATCCTTTTGCTGCGTACTAATAGCAAAGCTTGTCATATCCGCTGTAAACAGCGCCAAAAAGAAAATGAGACTGCCCAAAACCGCTTGTCTCGAACGAGAGAGATTACGCCATTTAAAAAGCTCTCTCGGATGGTAGTGCCGGAAATAATAGCGAAAGCCGCGTGTGCGGATAGGCACTTCGATGTAACGGTAAGAAAGTTCAGCAATGATAAATGTAAGGCCTACTTGTAGCAGCGCATGCCAATAGACCGGGCGGCCAATCTCGGATACAGGTGTTGTAAGAACAATAACCGGATAATGCCACAAATAGATGCCGTATGATCTAGTACCAAGCCAGCGAAGCGGCTTAAACGACAGAGCTTTTCCTAAAAAACTACTAGGATGACTAATCGTTGCAACCAGTACAGCAGCGTTTAAACAAATCAGCAGCATTCCACCTTGATAAAGAAAAGATGCATGAGTATACTCATCAACGCTCCATACGCAGAGAATAAATACAAAGAAACTCACCATACTTACCGCGTTTAATACTTGCTTGCCTACGGCTGGAAGATTTTTTGATGATAAACGATACATCGGCCAGGCAAATGCAAGTAAACAGCCGATTAAAAGGGCAAACAGCCGAGTGTCGGTTCCATAATAAATGCGGCTAGGATCTCCTCCTGGCTCATATAAAAAAGACATTAGAATAGCTGAGGCCATTACTCCAGCTAAAATGAATAGAGAAAGAATTCCTCTCTTTTTGATAAATTTTAAACCCAACAATAAAACAAGTGGCCACACAATATAAAACTGCTCTTCAATAGCCAGTGACCATAAGTTCTTTAATGGTGACGGTGACCCAAAACTATCAAAATATGAAACTTTATGAAAAATAAACCACCAGTTACTCATATAAAAAATAGACGATAATGCATCGCCTCGTAGCGTTGTTAACAATGGCCGGTTAAATAAAATAACCCAAGCTGCAGTTAATACTACCATCACATACACAGCTGGAAGAAGTCTTCTCGTTCGGCTAATCCAAAAATGCTTCAAATTTTTCAAAGGATTTTCCAAAGATTGCACCAGTAAAATCGAGGTAATTAAATACCCTGATAATACGAAGAAAACGTCAACTCCTAGAAATCCTCCAGATGCCCATCCAAATCCTAAGTGATATGCAATGACAGACATAACAGCGAAAGCTCGAAGTCCATCCAAACTATATATATACCTATTTTTCTTTTCCTTTGCACTCATAAAAATGCCTCCAAGCAATATGTACAACAAATTTCTTTCTGAACCAATATTAAGAATATTACGTAATTGTTACATTTTTGTTACAAAAATCATTATATACAATATTATTACTTTCTTCAATATATCACTTACTTAAAATCAAAGAATAAGCAAAAAGAAACAAATTCATTATCTATCTTATTCATAAATTACTAATTTAGTAGTAGTCATATCGATTCTATCTGCGCAATACTAAAGCCTAACATCTTTCTTTCACCTTACCCGTTTCAGAAATAGAAAAACTTCACACAATTGGTGAAGTTCCTAAGGTGTCTTTAACATATCTACGTGGGGAAGCCCTTCATCTGAATAAATATCGGAAACAGGTCTAAAACCAAACGATTCATAAAATGTTTGAAGTCTGCTTTGAGCTTGAATTTTAATTGTCTTCTCGTGCAATTCATTCTCTAAAAAATCAATTCCTCTTGCTACTAGTTCTCTTCCGAGACCCGTACCGCGCTGTGCTTGTTTTACAATAATGCGCCCAAGAGAAGCTTCCTGGTAGCTAATTCCTTTTGGTAAAACTCTAAGATATGCGATAATTTTCTCATTCTCTTTTTTGAACAAGTGATAAGCAAGTTTGTCTTTTCCATCTACTTCTAAGTAAGCACACTTCTGTTCGACAACAAAAATAGCGGTGCGAACCTGTAGAATTTCATAAAGCTCATCGTTTGTCAGCTCTTGAAATGATTTTATGCACCAAGTCATGATCCGCTCACCTTTTCTTATTGTTCTTTTTCAATTAAATTCAGCGTACGTTCAAGCCAATTGATATAGCTTGTCTCCCGGTCTTGAGCGCGAGATAGCACCAAATAATGACCAAATTGAGGAGACGAAACGGTGATGTGATGATTAACTTGTTCCAAAAGGTCATCCATTCGTTTCTTTAAAAAAGTTAGCTTCACTTTCCTGCTTGATAGCTGGTTATCTATTTGTTGCTTTAACTCTTCTATTGACATGGATGAAGCAAAATAAGCTTTTAACATAAATTCATCTTTAGTTGTTTCAGGAATAGGATCAATCGTAGTGAGCCACTTGCTTAACTCAGCTCTTCCTTCTTCCGTTATCGAATACATCTTTTTTTCTAATTTCTTGCCTTGAATCACGGTTTCATAGCGAATAAATCCCTCTTCTGTTAATCGCTTTAACTCGGGATAAATCTGGCTGTGCTTAGCACTCCAAAAATTACCGACCTCTTCTTTAAAAAGTCTGGTAATGTCATACCCGCTGAGCTCCTTCTGATCTAAGAGCCCTAATATGGCATATTTTAATACTCTCATTCTGTTCCTCCACATTATTTCTTCCATCAGTATAGCATATAAACATTTCATTTACATGTTTGCCAAAACATGTTTGCATATACTTTTTATTTATCTTTTTTCTATTATTTTCTCTTTACAGATTAATTTAAATTTTTGAAAAGTTACCTCCACAATCAATGGTTTTCATGATAGTATAATGATATTCTTTCTGACATCAGTCATTAGCCATTTTGTATGATGAGTGTTCGAACTAATTTGAGGAGGAATTAATGTGATTACGTTAAACAGAGCTTATAATTTTAATGCAGGTCCGTCTGCGCTTCCCCTACCTGTCTTACAACTTGCTCAAGAGGAGCTAGTTAATTTTAAAAATACAGGTATGTCTGTGATGGAATTATCACATCGCAGCAAAGAGTTTGAAGATGTATTAACACATGCTAAAGAAACACTCACGGAATTGCTTAACATTCCAGATACACATGAAATTTTATTCCTGCAGGGCGGAGCAAGCCTGCAATTCTCTATGATTCCAATGAACTTTTTAGCTCCCGATCAAGTCGGTGCATATGTACTAACCGGATCATGGTCGGAAAAAGCATTAAAAGAAGCAAAGAAACTTGGAAAAACAGCAGTTGTTGCTTCTACTAAAGAAGAGAACTACCGCTCTATTCCAGCTTTAGATGACGTAAAGCTTCCAAAAGAAGAGATTGGGTACTTGCATATCACGTCCAACAATACCATTTTTGGTACACAATGGGCTGACTACCCTTCTATCGAAGGAGTAGACTTAATTGCCGACATGTCAAGCGACATTCTTTGCCGTCAAATTGATGTATCTAAGTTCTCACTCATTTATGCTGGTGCTCAGAAAAACCTCGGACCATCTGGTGTCACGGTTGTCATTTTGAAGAAAGAATTGCTTAAACGTATTCCTGAAGGTTTACCAACAATGCTGAATTATGAGACACACGTAAAGAGCAACTCTCTTTACAACACTCCTCCAACGTTTGGCATTTACATGCTTTCACTTGTTTTAGATTGGATTAAAGAACAAGGTGGCGTTAAAGCAATTGAAGCCCAAAATCATAAGAAAGCTAAGTTACTCTATACAAGCATGGAACGTTCAAATGGTTTCTATACCCCTCACGCTACAGAGGAAAGCCGATCAATTATGAACGTAACGTTTACTTTACCAACCGATGAGTTAACTGCTGCGTTTTTACAGCAAGCAAAAGAAAAAGGCTTCGTAGGATTAGCTGGACACCGTTCAATCGGCGGATGCCGCGCTTCTATTTACAATGCTGTACCGCTTGAAGCGTGTGAAGCTCTTGCCGTCTTTATGGATGAATTTGCACAGGCAAACGCATAATTGGCAGAATTAATTGATCTTTTTTTCACATAAATATGTTATAATCAGTATGTAAATATATGCAATGGGCATAGACGCACTATTGGTATATTTCGAGCTTAGCTTAGAAGAGGAGAGATGAGAAATGAATACAAAGGTTTTAGTTTCTTTAGCGTTATTAGTCGGAATTGGAGCGGTTCTCCACACGGTGGTACCTCCTATTTTATTTGGAATGAAGCCAGATATGATGTTAACAATGATGTTTTTAGCAATCCTGTTGTTTCCTAGCGTAAAAAATGTTGCATTGGTTAGCTTAACCACAGCGGTTATTTCTGCTTTAACAACAAGCTTTCCTGGCGGACAAATTGCAAACTTGATTGATAAACCAATTACAGCATTTGTTTTCTTTGCATTATTTATGCTTGTGAAAAAAGCAATAGGCATTAAAACACCCGTTGCCGCTGCTTTAACAGCTGTTGGCACACTCGTATCAGGAACCGTATTCTTGTCTGCTGCCGCGCTAATCGTCGGCTTACCGGGCGGAAACAGCGTCATGGCGCTTGTTGCTGCGGTTGTATTACCTGCAACAGTAGTGAACACAATCGTTATGGTCGTTATTTATCCAATTGTTCAATCCGTTCTAAAACGCACAAGCATCAAAGCAAAATTATCGTAACGTCAAGAGCCTGATTTAATTAAGAATCAGGCTCTTTTTTTACACCAAAAGCTCAGGCTCGCCAAAGCGTGGCGGGCCTTTAGATAAAACGGTTCATTTATAGTATGTTGCTGATCTTTTAGAAACAATCTACAGTTCGACTCTTAACTTTTTGTTTAAAAAGAAATGGTACAGAATGCTTTTCACTTAAATTTCATTTGCAGCTCATACAATAGGTATGAAGACTTACTATGTAATAAAGGTTTAAGTTCTCCATCCTAGGTTACATAATAAAGTATAAGCGCCAATAAAAAACTCGCAAAAGCCACTGTCGCACATGTAAGAGACTTTTGTTTCAGCACATGTTTAGGTGGATATGATGCCGTTCTAGTCGTAAGGCTAAACCATTTAAAGGCAGCCAGAAAAAAACTCAGGCTAATTATCAAAAGAATGAATAAAGCTACCCCATGTTGATAACCTCCTTCTTTTGTATAAATCTATGCTATTTTTTTATGATTATGTCAGAAGGAAGTGTTAGCAATTACTTTACTACATAGGAGGAAATAAATAATGAGCAGAATGAAAAAACTAGCAGCTGGAGCAGCAATCGGAAGCACCGTAGCCGCTATTACAACGCTTCTTGTTACTCCATATTCAGGACGAGAACTTAAACAGCGTGTCAGCTCTCGAAAAGACCGAGTTAACGCTTCACAACAAGAGCTCTCAACAAAAATAAAAGCTGTTTCTCAACAAGTACAAATGACCGCCAGAGAAGGAAATACTATAGTGAAAAATATCGCAAGTGACCTTTCTACTACCCTTGGTCAGTTTAAAGAAGAAATTGTCCCTCATAAGGAATCCCTTCAGCATCATTTGAAAGAAATCCAAAATTCTTTGTCAAACCTTGAGGAACATGTACAGACAACTAAAAATCCCAATGAAAAAATTGACAAAAAAGAAGGTTGAAACGCCTTCTTTTTTAATTTTTTAAAATTTTGTAAATTTACATCTTTATAATTTTTTATTTTATTGGCATAATAGAAGATAAATAAAAAAAGAGACTAAGTAGGTGGGAGAAGATGAAAAAGACTAGTGATCAAGATTACAGTTTGAAAGAAGCACTTCTATTTAGCCAACGCATTGCCCAATTAAGTAAAGCCCTTTGGAAAACCGTAGAGAAGGATTGGCAGCAATGGATTAAGCCTTATGACCTTAATATTAACGAGCATCATATTTTATGGATTTCATATCATTTAAACGGGGCTTCCATTTCCGAAATTGCCAAGTTTGGAGTTATGCACGTTTCTACTGCATTTAACTTCTCCAAAAAACTAGAAGAACGAGGTTTACTTGAGTTTTCTAAAAAAGAAAGCGACAAGCGAAATACGTACATTCAGCTGACAGATAAAGGCGAGGCCATTTTATTAGATTTAATGGAACATTACGAACCTTCTAATAATTCAGTGTTCAGCGGCGCACTTCCGTTGCGCGACTTGTACGGCAAATTCCCTGAATTTATGGAACTGATGACCGTCATCCGCAAAATTTACGGTGAAGATTTTATGGATATCTTCGAGCGATCTTTCCATCATATCGAAGAAGAATTCACTGAAGAAGATGGCAAGCTCGTCAAGAAAGACAAAGAGAACCACCAGGAGACTATTTCAAACTCTTAATGGTTAGTCCCTTATCCATTGAATAATTTCAAAAAATTCATTCATCACATCTTGATAAGAAGGTTGATAACGAAGCGATTCGACCGTCTCTCTGGGAGTTAATTTATAATTCAGCATGCCAACAAATTGTGTAAGAAGCGGAACAAAGTCTGTTAGACCTTCCGCTTTTTGCTCAATATATTCGTTTTTTGTATCTTCACACAGAATTAAAATTTCCTCTACTTCCTTCTTTGTAAGCTGATTTCTTACCACTAAATCAATAAATGGTTTAGCTTCTTGTTCAGATGTCCCAGATAACAGTTTTATGTAATATTCTAAACGTGATACTCGAGATTCTAAAGTTTCCATCCGCTTCCCCTACTCCTTCAACGTTCATATACCTCTACTCCATATTGTACATGATTCATTCATGTTCTTCCAAATAATTCTTTCTGCGTCATTCACATTTCCTGTTTAAGTAGCACCGTATAAAGATTTTCATATACTGATTATGTACTCACTGCATATATTAATATAAATCCCTCTGTCCTTTTTAACAATCCTTTTGCACAATGGGTAATTGTTACTCATTTCTTATCCATTCACTTTGCTATTTCGTTTAAAACCTATTTCTCAACTTCTTAACTACCCTTTATAAAATAAAAACCGCATTTCTGTGTAAATACCTTTTGAAATTCTTTGCTCAACTGTATATATAACTATCTATTTTACCGCTTTTTTGGTAATGTTAATATAGATATTTGTAAATTCATACAAAGCTGTACTATATAAATGACTATAAGACTTTTTGTCTTCGTCACACTGATTTTGTTAGGGGGATTTTTATGTACATATTCTTTATTGTATTTGCACTATTCATTTTATTCTACATCAATGCACTAACAAATACATTGTGTATTCAAAAAGAAATTCCAGCTGAAAAACAGCCTAAAGTTTTTCGTACGATTAATGTATTAATTACCATTTTATTAGTTTCATCTTATATTGAAGTATCATTTACATAAAAAACGGTGAGATGTCTCACCGCTTTTTTATAGGCTTAGCAAAAACAGCTAGCTCCGATGATAACTAATAAGATGAATAATACGACTAATAGCGCAAATCCACTGCCGTATCCGCATCCGTAAGTACCCATATCTATCGCCCCTTTCCTTTTATATTCATCTGTTTCCTAGTGGTAACATGCACAACCAACAATGACTAATAAGATAAACAGTACAACTAATAGTGCAAAACCGCCTCCATATCCGCCTCCGCTCATTTGAGCACCCCCTTTGTTTACTAATACTGCATCTTATGCATCAGCTCAAAAAACGTCTAGGCTTTTAGCCCAAACTCCATAATTTATTTCTCTTGCTTCTCGTTTGGAAATTACTCTGTGAGTTTGTCCACCATTTTGAAAACGCTTTATAAAAAAGCCATCATAAGCGTATAATCACTTCATGCTTAGTGGAAAATAAATGTAAATTTACGTGGTTTTAACTTCATTTGCTAACATCAGGAAATGTGATATAGTAAATCTTGAGTCAAGCTACATAAGTAAAAATGATGAGTAGGAGTGTTTACGTATGAAAAAAAGCTTAGTTGCACTAACAACGGCAGCCAGCCTCGTTGCTTTATCAGCATGCAGTGGGGGAAATGATGCTTCAAATGCAAACGATTCTTCAAAAGTAATTGTAGAAACAAAAGCAGGCAATATCACTCAAGGTGATTTGTATAAGCAAATGAAAGATACAATCGGACAAGACCAATTTAATACACTCGTACGAAGCGTTACCGAAGAAAAAGTATTGAGTAAAAAATATAAAGTAACGGATAAAGAGCTTGATCAGCAGCTGAACATTCTAAGAGAACAATACGGTGATCAGGTGGATTCAGTTATTAAGCAAAAAGGCGAAAAAGAAGTCAAAGATATGCTAAAAGTGGATATTCTCCGTGAAAAAGCTGCTACGGCAGGCATTAAGGTATCGGACAAAGAGCTGAAAAAAGCTTATGATGAATATAAAGCTCAAAAACCTCAAATTCGCGCAAGTCATATTTTAGTAAAAGACGAAAAGACAGCAAACGAAGTAGAAGCGAAAATCAAAAAAGGCGAGGACTTTGCTAGTCTGGCAAAAGAATATTCAACGGATCAGCAGTCTGCAGCTAACGGCGGCGATTTAGGCTACTTCGGTGAAGGCCAAATGGTTAAAGAATTTGAAGAAGCGGCTTACAAGCTGAAAAAAGGTGAAGTAAGTAAACCAATCAAAACAGAGTACGGCTACCATATCATTAAACTAGTCGATAAAAAGAAAGTAGAATCGTTTGAGAAAAAGAAACCCGAACTTGAGCAGCAAATCAAACGTTCAAAAGTAGATCAAGCAGAAGCGAACAAGAAGATTCAAAAAGAGCTTGATAAAGCAAAAGTGAAACCAAAAGATAAGGATGTAAAACCAATTTTCGAAGAAGGTGCGACAGATAGTCAATCTGGCGTAGAAACTCCTCAGCAGTAATGCTAAGAGCCTGTCACTCATGTGACAGGCTCTTTTATATAATCAGATGGAATCGCTGTTGCGTCTTTCTTTTTCCACTTGCATTCTTTCGATGAAGACTTGTCCTTCTTTTTCAATAAACGAATCATCCACTTGCTTATCATGTTGTGCAGCACGAATCGCCATAAATCCACTAAAGAAAATGCCTGCTACAACTAAATAAATCCAAATTGGTAGTGTCACCATATATTGATCCCCCATCACAGTTATTTACAACCACTATATGCGAAGGAAGAAAGACTTATACCTTTTTAATCAATCGTTGGTTTATAAAATGAGCGATTATCAAGTGCAAAAATACGCTCTGTAAACTCACCGGGCTTCACTTTTGTTAATGCTCGGTCCAGCATATTCATTTTAGCGTCTACATTGTCAATCAAATGAAGCATCTCAGCCTCTTTAATTAACGGCTTTTTCGGACTTCCCCACTCTTCCTTACCGTGATGCGATAATACAAGATGCTGAAGAAGCATAACCTCTTCTCCTTCAATCGCTAATTCTTCTGCGGCTTTTCCAATTTCATTCACCATAATCGAAATATGGCCAAGCAGGTTCCCTTCGACTGTGTATATCGTCGAAACAGGACCTGAAAGTTCAAATACTTTGCCAAGGTCATGAAGAATAACTCCAGCGTACAGCAAGTCGCGGTTTAAGCTTGGATAAAGGGTTGAAAATGACTCAGCCAGCTTCAGCATAGACACCACATGATAGGCAAGTCCCGATACAAACTCATGGTGATTTTTAGTTGCTGCCGGATATTCTAGAAATTCCGTTTGATATTTTTTAAACAAATGGCGAGTAATGCGCTGGACATTCGAATTTTTCATTTCAAATATACTCTTTGTAATATGTTCGACCATTTCTTCTTGAGATAAAGGCGCCACTTCTAAAAAGTCAGATGTGCGCACTCCGTCTTGGGGCTGTGCAGGACGAATGTTGCGTATTTTCAGCTGGTTGCGTCCGCGGTAATTCATTACTTCTCCAGCAGCTCGCACAATCTTTTGAGCAGCATAATTTTCCTCGTCATCTGGGGAAGCATCCCACAGCTTGGCTTCAATATCACCTGTTTTATCTTGCAGGATTACCGTTAAAAATGGCTTTCCATTGCTTGCAATTCCTCTCGTTGAGGATTTAATTAAAAAATAAAGATCAACTTGCTCTCCTACTTCGTATTGAGCAATTCCTTTTGTCATGATCTTTTCCTCCTTACCACTTCATTCTATGTATTTGATAACGAAGCTCTTATCGCTTCGTCCCCTTATTTACAGCTCTTTACATTTCATTTTACCATCGCTTGCCACCGAATGCACGGGTAGACGCTTTTTCATAAAAGATGAGATTGCGACATAACAAAATCAATGCAATCTAAAGAAGAACAAATTGGATAAAAGAGCTGAACTGCTTGAGACACCGCTGTTGATTTCCGTGCAAGACTTCGCTTTCCGCGAGCGGGCGCTGAGCCTCATCGTCCCTTCCGCTCCTGCGGGGTCTCACCTATTCCGCTTTTCCCGCAGGGGTCTTCGTCTTGCTCTCCAATACACAGCTAGAAGCAGCCACATATATGAAAACTATGGTCACTATAGCAACAAAAAAATCCGAACGAGTTGGATTCTCCCTCAAGAATCTAGGTTGTTCGTTCGGATCTTCCTTCAACTAAACTACTTTTATCTCAGCCTCTCACTTCTTTATGTTTCTTTTTTCGTTAGCTGCAGCGCCTTTTTAATATCTTTAAAAGAGGTAGATTGCCCATACATAAGGACTCCTCCTTTATACACACGGGCACCAAATATAGCTAAAGCCGTAATCGTCACAACTAAAATCCCTATCGATACACTCACTTCCCACACAGGAACATTTAACATACCTACACGCAAAAACATAATCATCGGAGCAAAAAATGGGATAAAAGATGTGACCGTAATGATTGTGGTTTCAGGATCACCAAGTCCAAACATAGCAATTAAAAAAGCAGCCACAATCACAAGGGTCATAGGCGTAATCATTTGCTGTACATCTTCAATACGGCTCACAAGAGAACCTAAAAAAGCCGCGAGCGTAGCAAAAAGGAAGTACCCCAATATGAAGAAGACAAATGCATACACGAATGTAGTCAGCGGAACATCATTAAATCCGAGATAAGAAAAGATACCGTTATGATTTGTTTCCACACTGGCTTTTAACGATGTGTAGCCCACGCTCAGTATCACTGCAAGCTGTGTTAAGCTGAGCAGTGCAATTCCAATGATTTTAGCAAACATTTGTGTAATAGGTGATACGCTCGATACAAGGATCTCCATAACGCGGGATGATTTTTCAGTAGCTACTTCCATCGCAATCATGCTCCCATACATGATAACGGCAAAATAAATAACAAACAGCAGTACATATACAAGACCTCTTGCTTGATTTAGCTCTTGTTCTGTTTTGGCATTTTCAACTAACGCTTTCTTTTTAAATGAAACAGGGCTGTAAAGCTGATCAATTTGCTTTTCTTCTAAACCGATTTTTACTGTAGCCATAGCCACTTTTGTTTGCTGTACCGCCTGTTCTAAGGTAGAAGAAAGATTTGATTCGGCCAAAGAATTAGCTTTGTACACAGCTTGAGGCAGCTGCTTATCGTTTAAAGACAAGAGTAAATAGCTATCGAGCTCCCCGTTTTTTACCGCTTGTTTTGCCTTAGACTCAGACGTAAATTCTTTTAAATGAATGTCTTTATTCATGACATTTACATTTTGTTTGAACAATGTATATACGCTTTCCACTTCATAGATGACACCCACATTTGTTCCATTATCGTCTGAATTAAAAACGTCGATAATTTTCTCCATATTTGTAAGAGCAACTAGAATAAGAGCAGTAATAATCGTTGTAATAATAAAAGATTTTGTTTTTAATTTATTAAGATATGTATGAAAGACAATGACCCAAAATTTATTCATAGGAAGCACCTACCTTTTCAATGAAAATATCATTTAATGAAGGCTCTTCCACTGCGAATTTAGATACAAATGAAAAGTATTTAAGTTCTTGAAAAATGAGTTGTGATACGGATTCATGTTGAATTTGAACAATCATACCCTCAACCGTTTTTTTTACCTTTACAACGCCTTCAAGCTCTGTAATTCTCTCAAACGGACCTTTTCCGTGTACAATGACGTTTTTCTTTCCAAATGAACGTTTGATCTCGGGCAGCCTTCCATACACTACAGGCGTGCCATGATGCATAATACATAAATATTCACAAAGTTCTTCCACATGTTCCATTCGATGACTTGAAAAAACAATCGTCGTTCCGCGTTTTTTCAAATCAAGCACCGCTTCTTTTAATACCTCTACGTTTACAGGATCTAAGCCGCTAAAAGGTTCGTCTAAAATAAGCAGCTCGGGTCGATGAATAACAGAGGCAATAAATTGAATTTTTTGCTGATTTCCTTTGGATAGCTCTTCTACTTTTTTGGAAGCATATTGAGGAATATTGAATCGAGATAACCAGTGCTCCATTTCTTGCAGCACGTTCGCTTTTTTCATTCCGCGTAACCGTCCAAGGTATACAAGCTGATCTTTGACTTTTAATTTCGGATACAGTCCCCTTTCTTCTGGAAGGTAGCCAACTAGATGACTTCTACTGTAAGTTAAAGATTTATCATTCCATTGGATGTGACCTGAGGTTGGTTCAATGAGCCCTAAAATCATTCGAAACGTCGTCGTTTTGCCAGCACCGTTTGCACCTAAAAAACCGAACACTTCGCCTTTTGGAATTTGCAGGGATAGCTCGTTTACAGCTGTAAATTCACCGTACCTTTTTGAAACTTCACGGATAGAAAGAGACATTTAATTCCTCCTTTGTAAATAAACCTATGTTTATTGTATGGAAAAAAATGATATCTGTAAACCTTAGCAGGATTTAAGGGAATAGGACGAGAAATATGTTGAATACGCTTACAATTATACTATAAGAGGAGAGTAGATTTTATGAGTACTTACACATTAACCGCTTTTGAAAAGACTGGAGAAAAATTAATAGATGAAAGTTTTGAAGCAGCTTCTGAGACAGAAGCAAAGACTATCGGCACCAAGAAGTTAGAAGAGCTTTCCTATTTAGAAAAAACGCATCGATGCGTTAGCTCTAGCGGAAAACTTGTATTGTTTCATCGTTAATACAAAACGCCGGAAAGTTTTAGCTTTCCGGCGTTTTATATTACTTTACAGCTTCTTTTAGTTCTTTACCAGCTTTAAATGCCGGTACTTTTGATGCTGGAATTTGCATTTCTTCACCCGTTTGAGGGTTACGGCCTGTACGAGCAGCACGCTCGCGTACTTCAAATGTACCGAAGCCGATTAACTGAATTTTTTCACCTTCACCTAGCGTTGATGAAATTGTTTCTAGTAATGCATCAACTGCTTTAGATGCATCTGCTTTTGTTAACTCTGATTTTGTTGCCACTGCGTTTACTAAATCTGTTTTGTTCATTTCCAATCACCTCATTAGTTTCTACATTATCTTGTGTTACCACTGTTTTGCAACTTTTAAACATGCTCTATCAATATGATAGACAAAAATATTGGCTTTTAAACTAGTTCACTTAATTTTCGGAAATATCTTTTTCACTTTGATTAAAAACAGGCGCTCGCTTTTCCAGAAACGCACGTACACCTTCCTTATGATCCGAACTTCGGCTCATAGCAAACTGACTTTTTTTCTCAAGCGCAAGCACTTGCTTTAATTGTGAAACAGATGTCTCCACATAAATTCGCTTTGTTTCCTTCAAAGCACGTGAAGGTTTTTTTAGCCAATATGAGAGATAATCTTCTACATGCTTCGCCAAATCTCCTTCTTTTATTTCATCAATTATGCCAAATTGATGAGCTTCCTCTGCTTTTAACGTCTTTCCTTCCCAAATTAGCTGTTTTGCACGATGAGCACCGATGCGCTTTTCTAGTAAAAAGTGACCGCCTCCGTCTGGAATTAGAGCAATACCGATAAAGTTCATCGCAATTTTTGTGTGTCTTTCTGCAATAATATAATCAGAGGCAAGCGCGATGCTCAGCCCTAGCCCTGCTGCCGCACCGTGCAGTACACTTATCGTCATTTGAGGGAGGCTGTATAAAGTCAGCACGGCTTCATTAATCAAATCCATTACCTGCTCAAAACGTTCTGATTGTGAAGGTGACATCATCATATTAATATCTCCGCCTGCTGAAAATACTTTTCCGTTTCCTTTTACTATTAAAAAGTCCGCTTCACTTCCTTCGACAACTTTTAAACATTGAATAAACTGCTCTAGCACTTCTTCGTTTAATGCATTTAACGCATCCGGCCTGTTAAACGAAATTGTGGCGATACGCTCTTGCAAAACTAGTTCTACTACTTTTAATTCGACGGTCATCTTACTCACCCTTTCTGATAATGATTGAGGACTTGTTCACGAAGCGTACGTTTTAAGAACTTTCCTACCGTTGTCTTCGGGATCTCATCCATAAATAAAATGTCATCTGGAAGCCACCATTTTGCGAACTGCGGCGTTAAAAATTCGAGCAGCTCTTCTGACGAAACGATGCCTTTGTATGCATCTTTTAACACGACACAAGCCACTGGACGCTCTTGCCACACCTTATGAGGGACTGCTATTACACAGGCTTCGAAAACAGCTTCATGGGCAATAAGCGCGTTTTCTAGATCAACCGATGAAATCCATTCTCCTCCGCTTTTAATTAAATCTTTTGTTCGGTCTACGATTTTGATCGTTCCCTCTTCGTCAACCGTCACAATATCTCCGGTGTACAGCCAGCCGTCTTTAAACGTATCTTCTGTTCTTTTATCCTTGTAATATTCAGAAGCTACCCATGGGCCCTTTAGTAATAGCTCACCCATTTCCACTCCATCCCAAGCAATTTCTCCATTTTGACCTATTACTTTCATTTCAACGCCAGGAACTAAGAAACCTTGCTTAGCTTTTACGTTGAGCTGATACTCAAAGTCTTCGCTGTACTGATAGCTTTTTAAGCGGGAGACGGTCACCACAGGGCTTGTTTCTGTCATTCCGTATGCATGCATAAATTCAATTTGATATTTTTCTTGAAATTCTCGAATAACGCTTTTTGGGGCCGCTGATCCGCCGCATAAAATAGCTCGCAAACTATCGACTGCGTAAGGCCTGTTTTCTATCTCTTGTAAAAAGTTTAACCAAACGGTAGGAACAGCTGCAGCCAGAGTTACTTTCTCTTCTTCAATCAAAAAAGCAATCGTCTCTGAAGTACAAAAAGCACCCGGCAGCACGAGCTTTGTTCCAAACCAAACGGCAGCAAAAGGAATTCCCCATGCGTTCACGTGAAACATTGGAACGATAGGCATAGCGGTATCAGCTTCTGATAATCCAGCACTATCAGCAAGCCCTAGCGCCATACAGTGCAGATAAATAGCGCGATGAGAATATACAACGCCCTTTGGCTCTCCTGTAGTAGCAGAGGTATAACAAAGACCTGCTGGTTCTTCTTCGTTTAAATCTTGAACAAAAGAATGCGATGCATCCCCTTGCTTAATCCAATTTTCGTAATGATAAACTGGCAAGTCTGTTTCTGGCAGCTTATTTTCATCTGACATAATGATATAGGCTTCAACATGTGGAAGCTTTTGATGAATGCTTTCAAATAAAGGTAAAAAACATTCATCAAATAAAATGACTTTATCGCGTGCATGGTTAATGATGTATACAATTTGCTCAGGATCTAACCGGATATTGATGGTGTGAAGAACAGCGCCTATTCCGGGCACGGCAAAATAAGCTTCTAGATGTCTATGATGATTCCATGCAAACGTCCCGACTCTTTCTCCTCGCTTCACTCCAATTCGTTCTAGCATACTAGAGAGCTGCCGAGTCCGTTTTATTAACTGATTATAAGTTAAACGCTGAATTCCTTTTGAAGATTTAGAAATCACTTCTTTTTTACTAAACAGCTTTTCAGCTCTTTCCATCATAGATGGTACGGTTAACTGTACATTCATCATTAAGCGGCACCTCGCATCGCCATAATAAGAAAACGCTTACAACTTTTTTTATATATTCAACAGATTCCGACATTTCCCTGCCGAAAATAAAAAAAGATCACTAAAAAGTGATCTTTTTATTTCCTAAACAATTCATCTAAAATCTTGAGTTTCTCTTGTGTGTAGTGCTCGAATCCATCGTTGTACGATTTTGGGTCTTTTGGATTCGCAAACCTTGTGATAATGCCTGTTTCTGGATGCACGAACTTACTAGATGCCCCGCATCCAAGACCAATAATCGTCTGCTTTTCTTCCATGATCATAATATTGTACAGGCTCTCTTGACCGGGGAATGAATATCCAACGTTCTCTAAATTACCTAAAATATTTTTTTGGCGATATAAATAATAAGGTTCATACCCTTGTTCTTGAGTCCACTCAGTCGCTAAATCCATCATTTTACCAATTTCATAACGATCTGCCACTTTGTATTTCCGTTTATTTTGAGTCATTTCAGACGCGCGTTTAAATGATAGCGTATGAACCGTTAAAGATTCAGGAAGCAATTTTTTAGATTCGTCTAGCGTATGCTGAAATTCTTCTACACCTTCATTTGGAAGCCCAATAATTAAGTCCATGTTAATGTTATTCATCCCCATTTTTCGAGAAAGATGAAATTTATCAATAGTTTCTTCAACTGTATGATGACGTCCAATAGCTTTTAAGGTTTCTTGAATATAAGACTGCGGATTTACACTAATCCGGTCAATATTCCATTTGTTCAAAACAGCTAGCTTTTCTTCCGTAATCGTATCGGGTCTTCCTGCTTCTACCGTAATTTCCCGGATATTTTGTACATCCGGGAACGATTCATACATCTCTTCATACAGCATGTCCATTTCTTCAGCGGTAATGCTCGTTGGTGTGCCTCCACCATAATAGACGGTTGTAATCTTGACGTTATTGTCTTTTAGCCATTTTCCTACTTCACGCATCTCATAATGCAAGCCGCCTAAAAATGACGTAACGGATCCTTGACGTCCGTTAATTGCATAGGCTGGGAATGTACAGTATGCACACTTTGTCGGACAAAACGGAATGCCTATATAAATGCTTACCTCGTTCTTTAACTCATGTAAATCTGGAATAGCTGCTAGTTGACGATCCACAATATGCTGCATTAAATTAATTTTGTCATCGGTAATTAAATATTCTTCCTTTAGCTCACGATGGGCTTGTTCTTTACTTTTGCCTGACTGCAGTTTCATATGAAGCAGTTTCGTCGGACGAATACCGGTCAAAATACCCCATTTTTGAACAATGCTTGTATACTCCTGTAGCACAGATAAGTAGACGCGAAGCACCACATTTTTTATTTGCTTAAATTTTTCTTTTTCTGTTTCATACGGCGTAAACGATTTAGCAAGCTCTTCGGTAAACACCTTGTCCGTTTCAGCATCATGCAGCACTGCTTTCGCATAAATTTCTTCATGAACTTTTAGCTCTACTTCGACTTTCAGCTGAGCTTCGTTATCATCCTCAAAGGAGACATTGCTTTCTTCAAAAAACAAATCTGAAATTCGGTGAAGCGGACGTAAAAAACGCTCATCTTCTATACCTTTTATATAAATGTTCAATATAATCACCTTTCAAATCAATTCTATCTAAGTAATCAGTTTACAAAACCTACGTATGTCCGGTCAAGGTGCTCAGCTCAAGGGAATGCGCGGACAGGAAACAAACGGAAAAAGAGATTGAGCCATAGCTACATTAATTCAATCTAAAGACGAACAAATGAGATACATGAGCTGAACCGCTTGTTACACTTTGTTGATTTCGGTGCAAGGCTTTGCTTTCCGCGGGCGGGCGATGAGCCTTCTCGTCGCTTGCGCTTTTTGCTCAGAAGCCTTCGCCTTGCCCTCCAATCAACACGTACATATATGAAACCTACGTTCACTCTTCCAATAAAAAAATCCGAACGAATTGGATTCTCTATCAAGAATCTCGATTCATCGTTCGGATCTTCCTTCGGCTAAACTGCTTTTGTACTAGCCTCTTTTTTCCTTTATTTATTTTAAACGAAAGCTGTCAATTTGATGAAGATAACCAAGGCGCTGCTGCTTTCTAAATAGTTCTTTTACCATATAGGCTACACCATTTTCATTATTAGAACGAGTAACCCAATCCGCAAGCATTTTTAATTCTGTTGGTGAATTGCCCATGGCCACACCCATTCCCGCATGTTCAATCGTTTCTAAATCATCATAACAATTTCCAATTGCTACTACGTCTTCCATTGGTATCCCTAGACGATTTGCTACATAACGAACGCCGGCAGCTTTTGTGGCTCCTTTTGGCGTAATATAACATCTATTTTCATTTGGATACGAAAACCATTCAATATCTGGAACTGCACTAGCGATTGTTTGCTCGGCATATTCTTTTTCTCTACGATCTGCAAAATACACTTCTATTTTTGGCGTAGAAACAGGTTCATCACGAAGTGTATCTCCTAATGAATCTACGAACTGCACGGGATAAAAGAGCGGTTCTCCCGTTTTCAACACGCTTTTAGCTACGATATTATTAGGAAGCTTTACACGATTTCCAATTGAAAACCTTTCATGTAAAATGCGGACATGACAATTAAAATTTTCAAAAAGCTGAATGAGATTAAATGTTTTTTCCTCGCTAATTCTCTTATCTAGTATCGGTTTGTCTATCGATGTTCCGATAAAGGCACCGCTATGAGTAATGAGCATTGCTGGATGAACTTTAAGTGACCGAGCAATTTTTTTAGCAGACGGAAAATGCCTGTTTGTTACTAACGTAACGTAAACCCCTTTATTTTTAACGAATTGAATTGCGTCTTTCGTTTCTTTTGTAACGCGCCCTTGGCTATTTAAAATGGTTCCATCAATATTCAACGCTAGCAATCGATAAGCCATATGAGAACCCCTTCTTTCATAGATGTCTAATCCGTTAGGATACGGTTATAAATGACCTTTTCATGATAGTCGGCATGTGTAGCCTTGTTACTAAGCTTATGAGCAGAACTGCACAATTAGAAGGAATTTCCGCATAAAAAAAAGAGGAAAAGATTTCTCTTTTCCTCTTTCCTCTATCTCTTATTCAGCCGCACCGTAAAGTTCTTCAAGTGGCTTCATGATAATTTTGTTTAATTCACCAATTACCATGCTCATACGTTGCTCAGCTTCCATTAGCTTCGCGATATTTTGATCTTGCTGAACGATTGCAACTGTTTGTTGAGCTTGCTGAACTTCTTCTTCAGTGATTTCTTGGCCCATCATTTGCTTTTGTTGCAGCTCCATTTGCATTGTACGGAAACGCTCAAATAATTGTTTTGAACCTTGATCAGCGTTTACTGCTGCATATAAGTTTTTTAAGTTTGTGTAATCGTCGCTTTGACGAATTGCTTTTTCTAAATCATTTGCTACATCATGTAAGTTTACAGACACGTTAAGTTCCTCCTAATTAAGTTCTATAATTTCTTGACTTCCCTAACTATAACAAATTATTATATAAAATTCAGCTTAAGACCTTTATTTTCTTAGAAAACGATAAATTCTCTTCACAGATTGGGCTAATTCCTCATAGTATATATCAGCATTCGCCTACTAAAGGAAAGAAAAAGAGGATTCGTTTATGAATACTTTTACCATTTCTCTAAAACCACTAGAGAACCATATGAGCAGCGACATTTACATTAGTTCTGCTCTGTTCTCACGTGTGAAGTGCAAGCACGAGTTTACGTTAACAGTAGGTTCCATCAGGAAAGAAGTCGAAGCCACCGTGTTTCAGCATCGAGAATGCTGTTTCATGATGTCAGAAGCTCTATTTACAGACTTTCGCTTTCCGTATGAAACACATCAGCTGAGAGGCATTTATGAAGAGAACACGTTTAGGTTGGGACCCGTAATTAGCATCGTAACAGAAGTTCGAGAAGATGAAGAACTCTTTGGCTCCATTTCTGTATTTTGTAAGGAATTTGTTCAAGCTTGCAAGGAGTTAGGGTGTTTTTGCTATGTGAGCAAATTAAGCGACGTGAAGTCATTATCCCCTAAAGGATATGTTTATCGCGCTGATCGATGGGTTTATTCAGACGTTCCCTTTCCTGGAATCGTACACAATCGGATTCATGCCAGGAAAACGGAGCAAACCGCTGATTTTCAAACCTTTAAAACATTTTTAAAAGAACATGACGTTCCTTTCTTTAACGCACGCTACTTAAATAAATGGACGGTTTTTCAACAGCTTAAAGATGTCGTACACTTGCTTCCATATTTGCCAAAAACGTATCAGCTTCGTTCACGTCAAGATCTTCTTGACGCTTTGGAACTTCATGACGATGTTTTTTTGAAGCCTGTTCATGGTAGCCAAGGAAAAAATATTTTTAAAATTTCAAAAAAAGAGAAGTATATTTTAGACTATACAACGTTTACGCAGACATATGAAAAAGAATATGAATCTCTTTATGACTTATTTGAAACGCTTTATAGTCAATTAAAAAGGCAAGGATTTCTCATCCAAGAAGGAATTTCACTGCAGACATACAAACAGTGCCCTTTTGATTTCCGCATTCTCTGTCATAAAAAAGACGACTTGACGTGGAAAATCACGTCCATTGTCACACGTGTATCAAAACCCGGCAATTTCGTCTCAAATCTTGCCCGTGGAGGAGATATTCATCCTCCTCAGCAAGTGTTAACTCAGCTCTATGATTCAAAAACTACGCGCCATATCCTTTCACTTTTAAAAGAGATTGCGATTGAAATTTGCACGCAGCTTTCTCATCCGTCTGAACTTTATGCCGAATTCGGTATTGATTTAGCGATTGATCAAGAAGGAAAGCCTTGGATTATTGAAGTAAATGTCAAACCTTCCAAACAATCCGATTCAAGCGCTTTCTCTGTCCGTCCATCAACAAAAGCACTGCTTGATTATTGTCTGCATGCAACGAATTTTCAATTTCCCAAGGAGGATTTATGATGATTTCATTAGGCTTTTTGACGATTCACCCACAGCAAGAAGTGGAGTACGTGACCGAAATTGCTAAACATGCTTCTGAGTTTTCGATTGAAATATACCGTTTTACTCCTTTTAACATTCATCCTAACACCGAAAATATTGAAGGCTTCCGCTACGATTTACAACAAAAGAAATGGATAGAAGATTCCTTCTTACTTCCTTCGTTTATTTACGATCGCTGCTTTTATCGAAAAGACTCTCTGTCTAAAAAGGCTCGCCCTATTGTAAACTGGCTTAAACAGCGGGAAGATGTTACATTTTTAGGCCATGGATTACCCAATAAGCTAGATGTCTATGAAGTAATTAAAAAAGATAGCTATTTATCTTCATATATTCCTCCTACCACTCCAATCGAAAGTGTAGAGCAACTTGTTCAGCTGCTTCGAACAAACGATAGCCTAATGATTAAACCTGCCAACGGCTCACAAGGTAAAGGAATTGTGAAATTAAGACAGCGCGGACGTGAAATTGAAGCTTCTTATCAACAAAATGACATTGTAAATACCATTCTATTTTCCTCTTTTCAAGAGTTTAAGAACTGGTTTACGAAAACCACCCGTGATGTACTGTATATTGCTCAGCCCCATATTTCATTTTTCCCTTATGAACGCACTCCTTTTGATATAAGACTGCTATTACAAAAAGGAAACGATGGTGCTTGGAAAGAAATTGGAAGAGGCATTAGACAAGGTGAACGGGACTCTATCGTAACAAATGTAAGTTCAGGAGCATCTATTGTACCTTTTGAGAACTTGCTGCCTCGCATCCCTCGCGTTCATCGTCAATATGTAATGGATGAAATCAACACCATTTGTAAAACGATTCCGTCCGTGCTGGAAAATCACTTTACTTCTCTTTTTGAATTAGGTATTGATTTATGTATCTCGAGAGACTTCAGCATCTGGATTCTAGATTTAAATTCGAAACCGGGAAGAAAAATAGTAATGGAAACAGCACCTGAACAAAAAGAAGTCATGTATAAAAATGTCCTGTCTTACTGCGTCTATTTAGCTAACACACTATCGTATCGTAAGGAGTAATGCTATGAAAAAAATTCTTACTCGCCTTGTTGTAGTAGAGCAGCTAGGCTGTGATCTTTCTGTTCCTGCATCTCTTTACAAAGACTCCTTGAAACAAGCAGCTTTTGGAACAATGACAGCTCCATGCCTTATACAATCTTCAGAACGTGAAGAAATTCAGATTTCAGCTGAGCTAATGACAAAACTTCAAATTCCTTTCGCCCATATGATGCATCCTATTATTGTGAATGAGACCATTCACTTAGGACCTTTAATCGGTGTGTTATCCGCTGGTTTTACTGGTTCTCTGCTGCGGCCAATTGGAAAGCGTTCCCTTCACTTAGCTAAACTTCTTTCTACTGCAAGTATAACAGGGGGCCTGCCTTTTATTTTTGGAACTCATCATATCAACTGGGAAACCGGGACCATAAACGGCTATTTTTATGAAGAAAGCGGCTGGACACAGCATGAAATCCCGCTTCCTAACATTGTATATAATCGTTTGCCAAATCGAAAAACAGAAGGGTTAGCTCCTTTTAAGTTCATTAAAGAAAAGATGATGACTGATTATGGCATTCCATTTTTTAATCCTGATTTTTTCAACAAGTGGGAAATTCATGAGCTTTTAAAACTGAACGAGCAGACAGCCTATTTGTTACCTTACACGGTTGAAAGTCCTTCGTGTGAGCAAATAAAAAAACTTCTGCTTCTTCATCAAACCGTTTATTTAAAACCGAAAAACGGAAGCTTAGGCCGGGGCATTTATACCCTATCTTTTAAGGATTCCATGTACACGCTGACTTACAAAGGAGAAAAAGGTCTTCATGTTCAAGAAAAAGAAACCTTAGAGGATCTATTATCAGAATTTGAATATTTACTTACTAATCCTTCCTACATTGCTCAGCAGGGTATTTCATTAATCAAAAAAGAAAAGCGCTGTGTAGACTTTCGCGTGCATACGAATAAAGACGGGAATAACCAATGGGTGCTTACTGCTCTGGCTGCTAAAGTAGCGGGTCCCAACAGCATCACTACGCATCTTGATTACGGCGGAGAAATTGAAGCTACAGCTAAAATATTCACCAACCCTTCTTACAAAAAAGAAATTGAAAATAAGCTAAAAGATGCCGCTATCTCAATTAGTCATGTGCTTGAACAGGAGTTGAACGGATTAATTGGAGAGCTTGGATTCGATTTTGGAGTGGATTATCAAGGCAACGTATGGCTGTTTGAAGCTAACTCCAAGCCCGGTCGCTCTATTTTTTCACACCCTGCCTTACGAAAAGCGGATCAACAAACTAGAAAACTTTCTCTAGAATATGCGATTTACTTATCTGGATACTATCTAAATACACCTGAAGGCATCAGCATATGATTACAATTTACTATCACAAAGAAAAGCAGCAGTGGTTTCATCATAACCCTTCAGCGTCTTACACATGGGGAGTTCAAGAAATTGAACTTCCCTTTACTCAAAACATTTCTTCTACTCAAGCTTTTCTTCGTTTAAAAGGAGAAAAAGTCGGTCCTATTGTGGGAGTTTTAACGAACAAAGCGGTTTTGGAAAAACTGAATGTAAAACAGCGCCCTTTATTGGAACTCTTACATCATACCCTGCAAGAAAAAGGCGGCCTTCTTGCTTTATTCGCTGAAGAAACAATGTCTCATCACTTCTTTGAAGGGTATTGCTTTGACGGTGCAAAAAAGCAGTGGATCAAAACAACTTTGCCGCTGCCAAACGTTATATATAATCGTTATCCAGGAAGAAAATCAGAAACTAAGAAGCTGACATCTTTACATCAAAAAATTAAAGGCAAGCACATCCCACTTTTTAACTCCGCTTTTTTTTCAAAATGGAAAGTATATCAATTATTTTCAAAGAATTCACTACTATCTTCTCACCTTCCTAAAACCTATCGTTTAACACCAGAAATTGATATTGCTAAGCTTCTGCAAAAGCACTCTTCCCTTTACTTTAAGCCTATTAACAGCAGTAAAGGTGCTGGAATTTTTCGATTATCTTCCCATAAGCATACGATTATTTACCAAGATCATAAACGCAAAGAAGAATTTTCTTCTTTACAAGCAATTGACCTTCCCAGGTCTGCTTATCTCATTCAAGAAGCGATTGAGACACAACCATTCAAAGACAGGCGCTATGACTTGCGTATTTTAGCGCATCACAAAGATAGCGGATATGTTATTAGCGGCGTCGGTATTCGACATAGTCCCTATCAATCCATTACAACACACACGTTAAACGGCGGCAGCATTTCACCTTTTCAAGATTTTGAAGATGAAGTAGATACTTCCTTTCTTTCGTCCTTTGTAAATACGTGCGGGCAAGTCCTTCAAAAGTCCTTCCCTCTAGTTGAAGAATTTTCTCTTGATATGGCAAAGTCAGCCCAAGGGCAGTATTATCTGTTTGAAGTGAATGCAAAACCGATGATTTTTGATGAAACAGATATTCAAACGCAAGGTGCTAAACACATATGCAACATATTTTACAAATTAACAAAATTTTTAGATTAAATGATTTTTCATCTCCTTTTCTCATGGTAAGCTTATAATAACTAATTGAGAAAGGAGATTTTCTTTATGGTTGCACATTTTCAGGTTAAACCGCTGTATCAAAATAATCGAATGCCGGGCTGGCACATCTCGTTTTATATGAATCAGGTTTATTATGAGGCTGATTATTTAAAAGATGGACAAATTGTATGGAAAACTGCGCTTTCTAATCAAATAGATGAAACACAATTAATTGATTATATTCATGAGCTTATGCTTTTTCACGTTTATGAATAGTAAGCTTTCACCGAAGGGAACGAGCACAGATGAAACAGCTGCACACACTATTTGGGGATAAAATGATTAAGGCTAAAATCCCTTCTCAATTTGAACGTTACAAATGGTTTTCATGTGATGAAGGCTTCATTGGAATTGAACACACGGCTTTATCTCAAACAGAGCAGGCGTTACTTTCTGCTTTTTTAACCCCTTATGATGAGAAAGTTTCTTTACTAACGCCAGAGCAATTGTATTGGTCAAACCTGTTATTTGAAGCACCTGAAAAAGTCATTCACTCTCATCATACGCACCATTCTTTTCGCTTCACCCAGTTTTTAATTAAACGTTTGTTTGAACAAAAAATAGAGTTTGAAAATGCGCTTCACGCCTTGTATTCTACCTCCATTACTGTGTTGTGGATTGATAAACAATCAGGTATCGTTATCGAAACCTTTAATGATCCTAATGACTTAACTGAAAATTTATCAGATTCTATCGAGGTGCTATGTCATGATTTTGAAACTTCGATTCAGTTCTTTGAAGGACAAATTCACTTTTTTCCGTCTTCACCGCAATTAATTTTTGAGCGTGAAAAGAAATGGTTTTATCAAATTAAGCATACAGTCGAACAAAACCATGTTATTCATTTTGCCGACGTTTTACCCCATTTGGTTCTGCAAGAGTCTTCAGAGGCAATCCAAAATCATATGATACATTTACTTGACTTAGTAAAAGATGATGGAGATCTTTTAGAAACGATTAAAGTTTATTTAGAATGTAATTTAAACGTATCTCTTGCTGCTAAGAAATTGTACATGCATCGCAACAGCTTGCAGTATAGAATTGAGAAATTTATTGATCGCACACACCTTGATATCAAACACTTCACAGGAGCTGTGTCTGCTTACTTAGCCATTCTTGCTTTAAAAAATTCGCAAGATGGAGAATGAAATGAAATGAAAGGGTTTTCGTAAATAGTGCACGAAAACTCTTTCTTTTTTTTGTGCATGTTTGCCATTTACCGTTTCATTAAAAAAAATTACACTAGAGTTAAGAAAACGGTTTCACAGAGTACATACAAGGGGGAAATGGAAATGGCTGAATTACGTTTAGAACATATTTATAAAATGTATGATAAAGATGTGACGGCGGTAAAAGATTTTAACCTTCACATTCAAGATAAAGAATTTATTGTATTTGTTGGGCCTTCAGGCTGCGGGAAATCGACAACGCTTCGTATGGTTGCAGGGCTAGAGGAAATTTCCAAAGGTGATTTTTATATTGACAGCAAGCGTGTAAATGATGTTGCTCCAAAAGATCGCGATATTGCAATGGTATTCCAAAACTACGCATTGTATCCGCATATGAGCGTATATGACAACATGGCTTTCGGCTTAAAACTTCGTAAATTACCAAAAGATGAAATCGAACGCCGCGTAAAAGATGCCGCTCGTATTTTAGGACTTGAGCAATACTTAGAGCGCAAGCCAAAAGCATTATCCGGCGGACAGCGTCAGCGTGTAGCCCTAGGTCGTGCAATCGTTCGTGATGCTAAGGTCTTCTTAATGGACGAACCTTTATCAAACTTAGACGCGAAATTACGTGTGCAAATGCGTTCTGAAATTGCGAAGCTTCACCAGCGTTTGGGTACAACGACAATTTACGTAACACATGACCAAACCGAAGCAATGACAATGGCTTCTCGTCTGGTTGTTATGAAAGATGGGATTATCCAGCAGGTTGGTACACCAAAAGAAGTATATGAAAAACCTGAAAATGTATTTGTAGGCGGATTTATTGGTTCTCCTGCTATGAACTTCTTAACCGGAACGTTAAAAGACGGAAAGGTTCAAGTAGGCGATTCTCTTCTTGCAGTTCCGGAAGGTAAAATGAAAATACTTCGCGAGCAAGGATATTTAAACAAACAAATTATTTTAGGCATCCGTCCTGAAGATTTCCATGATGAGCCTGTATTTATTGAATCTTCACCTGGCACAAAAGTTACAATCAAAGTCGATGTATCCGAGTTAATGGGAGCTGAAACCATGCTTTATTCTAAACTTGGCGGACAAGATTTTGTAGCACGCGTAGATTCAAGAACAGATATTAAACCGCTTCAGTCTCTAGACTTAGCATTAGATATGAACAAAGCGCATTTCTTTGATGCAGAATCTGAACAGCGCATCCGTGCTGAACACGAATAAAAAAGACCCCCAGGGGTCTTTTTTTATTCCTGTATTTGCTTCAATTCTTCACTGTGACAAGTAGAACAGTAAAAGAGATGAATACATTGGTGATTTGCTAAATCACTAGGATACCCATTTTCTACTTTTAACTGATCGATTTCCATGTAAGCACTGTAATCATCAAAATAATCGCTGACTTTTCCCATATCCCCCAGCACTCCTCCACATGTTTTGCACGTCATTTGTACATCACTAAACCCATTACATAAGGAACAAATCGACATCCGCACACCTCGCTTTACCTGATCAATATGTACCTATAATATGCACGGAATAAAACTCTCTTACTCTTTATCAAACTCTACAAAAAAATTCTATAAATTACCAATAATTTTCTATGTATATGTTTTTTTCCCTTTCGCCATAATACTAGTAACAACCGAGCACAACAGCTCGCAAGCATTGAGTTACGCCGCGGTAGGCAAGCAGATCTAATCGATGCATCTGCTCGGCTGGTTCAACTCCAGCTAACTCAACCATTACAATCTATTTTATCTAACGAGGAGATGAATACACATGGCAAATTATCAAAACGCATCAAACAGAAATTCATCAAACAAGTTAGTAGCGCCTGGTGCTCAAGCTGCTATCGATCAAATGAAGTTCGAAATCGCTAGTGAGTTTGGTGTAAACTTAGGACCAGATGCAACAGCTCGTGCGAACGGATCTGTTGGTGGCGAAATCACAAAACGTTTAGTACAATTAGCTGAGCAAAACTTAGGCGGCAAGTACTAATATTAACTAATTTCATATTATGGCTTTAGCGCTCCAAGATTTCTTGGAGCGCTTTCTAGTTTCTTTTAATCAGCTTCCTCATTCTTATTCCCAAATGATTTTACGGAAACTTTGCGAATACGTCGATTTTCTACTTCCTTAATGGTAAATAATATCTCTTCATATGAGAAAAAGTCTCCTTTAGCAGGGATATGATCAAACTGCTCATATATCCATCCCCCTAAGGTATGGCACGTACTGTCAGGAGAACTAACCGCTATATAGGTTAAAAATTCATCAATAGGGATGTCGGCGTTAAATTCGTACTCCTTTTCCCCTATCTGGTGTACATATTTAACAGCTTCATCATGTTCATCCCAAATCTCTCCTACAATTTCTTCTAATATATCCTCTAAGGTCACAAGTCCGGCCGTTCCACCAAACTCATCAACTACAATTGCCATGTGCACCTTACTTTTTTGGAGCTCTGGCAATAGAATAGATATTTTCATGGATTCTACTACAAAAATAGGTTGTCTCAACAAATCACGAATAGAAATCTTTTTTCTTTGGATTAAACAGGTTAAAAATTCTCTTTCTGATAAAATGCCAATAATATTATCAATATGATCTTCATATACAGGCACTCTCGAATATCTCTCTTCAAGAAACATTTGACAAACTGAATCAATATCGGCATTTACGTCAACTGCTGTGACATCTATTCTAGGTTTTAAAATTTGCCCCACCACAATGTCATTAAAATTGAGTGAACGATGAACTAGCTCTTTTTCAATATTATTAATCGTTCCTTCTTCTTCGCTTAAATCTACCATCACTTTAATTTCATCTTCTGTAATCGTTGGTGTAGGAGCAGACGTTAACAAGTGAGAAGTTCCTTTTTTTACCTGTAAAAATAAGAAGGAAATCGGGGTTAACAATTTAATAATAATAAATAACAAGGAAGAAATCATCAGCGCAAAAGATTCGGCATGCTCTTTAGCTAACGATTTTGGCAAGACTTCACCAAAAATCAAAATGATGATGGTCATAACGATGATACTAATCACAAGTGCTAGGTTTCCTTTAAACATATCGAGGGCAATTTTAGCTGCCAAAGAGGACGCAGCAATGTTTACGACAACATTTCCTACTAAAATTGTCGATAGCGTCTGCTCAAAGTGTTCAGCAATATGCAGCGCTTTTTTACTTCCCCGATATTTTTTCTCAGCGTAATGTTTTAAACGAATTTTATTTACGCTTGAAAAGGCTGTCTCAGCAGATGAAAAGAAAGCTGATAACATAAGCAAAACGACTAGTATCATCATTTGATTCAGAGGCAAGTCTCCCAAAAGACATTCACTCTCCTATTTTTTTGATTTTTCTGTCTTTTTATCATATCAAATTTTTTTGTTGTTGAATATTTCATTCATCAACTTTGTATTACTTTATGCTACGCATGCTTTTTATTATGAATAAGTATACAGATTGTATATCCTAAAGAATAGATACTATCTTTTATAGAGGGGTGTAGCCAATGAAAATTTTACTATTAGGCTCTACAGGGCGAGTTGGACAGTCTTTATTAAAAATGATGCTAAAAGATGAAAACGACGTTACTGTACTTGTTAGAGACCGCAATAAGCTACAGGTTAGCCATCCAAACCTACATATCTTACAAGGCGATGTACTTCATCAAGAAAATATCAACTTTGCCCTCAAGCACCAAGATATCGTAGTCAGCGCGTTAAATACAGATGGTGCAGAGACAATTTCAAAAAGTATGCCGCTTATTATAAACAGCATGAAGTATTACGGCGTTCATCGTATTCTTACCATTGGAACTGCAGGCATCTTACAATCACGAACAGAACCAGAAAAGTATCGTTTTCAATCAAATGAATCAAAGCGTAAAACGACCAGAGCAGCAGAAGATCATTTAAAAGGATACTTACACTTGAAGGAAAGTGATCTAAACTGGACGGTTATATGCCCAACATACTTGCCTGAGGGTGAAATAACAGGCACGTATCGAGTGGAAAAAGATATTTTACCAGCTGATGCCGTTAAAATCTCAACGGGAGATACCGCTCACTTTACCTACCATGAGATATGGGCTCAAAAATTTTCCAAATGCCGCGTTGGGATTGCTTATTGAAAAATCAGGAGAACTTTTCGTTTTCAAAACGAGAAGTTCTACATCCAGAAAATACCGATTATAGCTAATCCACCTAGAACAAAACCTCCTATTTGACCAACGAGAGCCTGTGTCAAAACAGGCTTTCCTTTTTCTTTCTCTAATGGGCTAATATCAAGCTTCATCTGATACATTTCTTCTTTTAAATCTTCAATCTGGCCGTGCAGCGCTTGAATCTGACGTTCTTGGTCACTCATCCACTATCTTCCCTTCCCTTTTTTATTTTTATCATATGCGTAAAAAAGTTAAAGCTTTACTTTTCGGCATCACTTTTTCTAAATGATAAAAACTCCTTTCCCCGGCTTTAGGATAAAAAACTCTTTCCTTCTCATAATAAAAAAGAATAGAGTCCTTAGTCACTGTTGAAAGGAGAACACGATGATAAAACTTGTGTTGATTCGGCACGGACAAAGCGTGTGGAATCTTGAAAATAAATTTACAGGCTGGACGGATGTAGATCTTTCTAAAAATGGATTGCAAGAAGCGCGAGAAGCTGGAAAAGTACTAAAGAAAAACGAATATACTTTTGATATTGCCTATACTTCTGTTTTAAAACGATCCATTCGCACTCTATGGATTGTCTTACATCAAATGGACTTCATGTGGATTCCCGTATATAAATCTTGGAGGCTGAATGAACGGCACTACGGGGCTCTTCAAGGTTTGAACAAAGAAGAAACCGCAAAAAAATTTGGAGAAGAGCAAGTGCATTTGTGGAGAAGGTCGATGAACGAACGCCCTCCTGCTTTAGAGACAACAGATATTCGTTATGAAGCTTCTAACCCTAAGTATAAGGAATTAGCTAAGGGACAATTTCCTGTAACGGAAAACTTAGCCGATACAGAAAAGCGGGTTCTAGAATACTGGGACGAAACTATTGCTCCTTCTATTAAAGCTGGAAAAAAGGTTATTATTTCCGCTCACGGTAATACGATTAGGGCTCTAATGCAGTACTTGGATAACATTTCGCCTGATGGCATTGCGAACTTGAATATTCCTACAAGCGTGCCGCTTGTTTATGAGCTTGATGATAATTTAAAGCCCCTTAGACATTATTATTTAGGCATCGATGGAGAGATTCCTACCCATATTCCTTCTTCATAAAAAACGTGCCTAGATTGTAGGCACGTTTTTTTATATGTTTGAACGAAAGTATTTTCCATACGCCCAGTGATTAGTAGGACCGTGTCCGGAACCAATTTCAAGCGTGTGCTTAATCGCATAGTGAACAAAATCCGAGGCAGTTTGAACTGCTTCAACCACGCTTTTGCCTTTCGCTAGTTCAGCTGTGACGCAAGCAGCAAACGTGCATCCCGTTCCATGTGTATGCTTTGTATTCATCTTTTCATGCGTGATTTCAACGTACTTATGACCATCATACACTATATCAATCATATCTTGATGAGATTGATCATGTCCGCCTTTAATTACCACGTGCTTTACACCTAGCTCATGAATCTGTTTTGCCGCTTCTTTTCGGTCTTCGATCGTGTGAATTTCTTTACCCGTGATGACTTCCGCCTCCGGTATGTTCGGCGTAATGACTTCACAAAGAGGCAACAATTCTTTTAGAGCCTGTACGGCTTCACTTTGAAGAAGAGACTGACCGCCTTTTGCAATCATAACGGGATCAACTACAACATTTTGCAGTCCGTACTGTTTGATTTTACGAGCCACTGCGTAAATAATATCAGCACTGAACAACATACCTGTCTTCACTGCATTAGGAAATAAGTCAGTGGCAATTGAATCTAACTGAGTTTCAACTGCTTCTACTTCTAAAGGATAAACTCCTTGAACGCCAACTGTATTTTGTGCGGTCACAGCTGTAATAACAGACATGCCAAAAACGTCACGCTCTTGAAATGTTTTTAAATCTGCTTGAATGCCTGCTCCTCCACCGCTGTCTGATCCAGCAATGGTTAATGCTTTTGGTACTGTCATGCTTGAAACCTCCATCTCTTTCTTACCCAATATACCGATGATAAAGTGACTTTGCTTCTACTATATCGTTTGTTCCATGGACAAAGACGCGCCCATCTTGAAACATAACTAAACGGTAATCATCTACATAAAAAGAAAGCAGATACGGATTCTGTTCAATTTTATATCCTTTTTCTTTTAATCGTTCACCTAAAGACTGCAGCGGCTGCTTGGCTGATTTGCCCGGACGGATTTGTACCGTGTTTCTTCCGCATAGCACAGCTGTTTTCGTTTGATTTTCATATTGTAAAAAGGGATACGTTTGTTCACTGCCGCATGAGCGGCAAGCAGATTTGCGAAACACGTTCACATTGATGCTCGTATACTCATTTTTCCATACGTCAAACGAAACAAGTTCCCTCCTGAGCGCATTCCAGTCTCCGACTAATATTTTTAACACTTCTGTTACTTGATGAGCGACTACCATTTGGACAGCAGGACTAATAATCCCCACTGTATCACATGTTAACCCTCCAAGCGGTACAGATTCAAGCAAACAGGATAAACACGGTGTTTCACTTGGTATGATAGTATAACTAATTCCATAACTTCCTACACATGCTCCGTAAATCCAAGGAATATCATATTTTTGTGATAAATCATTCATTACAAGGCGTGTGTCAAAATTATCGGTTGCATCAATCATAACATCTACCCCCTCAACAAGCTGTTCTAAAACTTGAGGGGTACCGTCTGCTACGTGCGCTTCTACTTTTACATCGTGATTAATATCGTGAAGCCGTTTTTTAGCGGCAATTGCTTTTGGAATTCTTTTATCAGCATCTTTTTCACTATACAATTGCTGCCGCTGAAGGTTGCTCCATTCTACATAGTCCCGGTCAATGAGCGTTATTTTCTTTATCCCCGCTCGCGCAAGGGCCTCCGCGTTCCCTGTTCCAAGAGCACCTGCTCCTACAATCAGAACATGCTTTTCTTGAATTTGCTGCTGTCCGCCTTTTCCAATAGGTTGAAACAATTCTTGGCGGGAATAACGATTAATCAACCGATACTCATCCCTTCTGTTGGACTGCTTGCCGTTGCATATTGTTTCTTTTCAATACGTCCTGCTTCAAATGCTGCTCGTCCTGCTTCAATCGCTAACTTCATAGCACGAGCCATTTTCACAGGATCTTTTGCTCCTGAAACAGCTGTATTTAATAACACACCATCTGCTCCTAACTCCATAGCTTGAGCTGCGTCTGAAGCCGTTCCAATACCTGCATCTACAATTACTGGAACAGTTGATTGTTCAATGATAAAACGCATGTTCAACGGATTAATAATACCTTGACCTGAACCGATAGGCGAAGCTCCTGGCATAATGGCATGTACGCCTAACTCCTCTAAACGACGCGCAAGTAAAACATCATCTGATGTGTAAGGTAAAACGGTAAAGCCCTCTTTTAACAGTTCTTCACTGGCTTTTAATGTTTCAACTGGATCAGGAAGCAGCGTTTTATCACATCCAATTACTTCTACTTTCACCATGTCACAAAGTCCAGAAGCCTTTGCTAATTTAGCAATACGTACGGCCTCTTCTGCATTTTTTGCTCCAGCAGTGTTAGGCAAAAGAGTGAAACGCTTCACATCAAGCGCTTCTAATAAATTAGGCTGATTTTGATCAAAAATATCCATTCGTCTCACAGCAAATGTTAAAATTTCTGTTTCTGACTCTTCTACCGCTTGACGCTGAGTCGTAAAGTCCGGAAATTTCCCTGTCCCTAATAATAAACGTGAATTAAATGTATATTGTCCAATTTTTAACATACTCTTCATCCTCCTCCGACAAATGAAACAACTTCTAATATATCGCCATCTTTTAAGCATGCATCGCTATGTTCTTCTTTTTGCAAAATGTTCTTGTTTAGCTCAACAATTACCACTCGTTCATGCAGGTTCTGAGCCTGCAACAAGTGCTCGACCGTTTCAATTTCATCTCCAAAAGTAACGGTCTTACCATTAATGATTAGATTCAATGAACTCCCTCCATTACTCTTGTTAGCTGAAATGATGTAAAAAATGAATGATTCAGCTTTTTCCCTAACAAAGCATCAGCCATAATTTTTCCAGTTGCAGCACTTAATAAAATACCGTTTCGGTAGTGGCCAAACGCCATGTGTAGATTCGCTATTTCAGGATGCTCTCCTAAATAAGGCCAGCCATCATTTGTTTGCGGACGAAGACCAGCCCATGCTTTTTCAAATGTGGCTTCTTTAATAGCCGGCAGAAGCGCAGAAGCTTTATTCAGCAAAAATTGAATACCTTGTGCAGAAACCGTCTTGGTAAAATCATGCTGTAGCTTAGTTGCCCCGATTACGATTCTTCCACCAGTCTTAGGCACTAAGTAAAAACCTTCATCTAAAAAAATCGTTTTAGAAAGCAGCGGCTTATGACTTTGAAGAGCAATACACTCCCCTTTTACGGGAAACACCTGACCTACATGTTCAGAAGAAATAAAGCGTTTAGCCCATGAGCCTGCTGCAATAACTACTTTTTCTCCATAAAAAGAGCCTTTGGACGTCTGTACACCTTTTACTGTTTCATTTTCCATAATAAGAGAATGAACGTCACAGTATTCGAATACATCTGCTCCGTGATACAAGGCTCCATGAGCAAGAGCTTGCGTTAACTTAGCCGGAGCTAGCTGGCCGTCTCCCGGTATTGTAATGGCTCCGTATATGTCTGGAGAGAGCCCGGGTTCTAACAAACGCGCTTCTTTTACATCGATCCATCTTACATGTTCATCCCACCGGTGGTGCTGAGCGGCTTTTTTCTTTAATACGTGTGCATCTTCTTCTGTTACAGCGACTTTTAATAAGCCTTTTTGAATGAGCTCTACATCGATGGCCGTTTTTTCTTTTAGTTCCTTCACCAGTTCAGGAAACATGCTTCTGCTCTTAATAGCAAGGTCTAAAAGAGGACCTTCTTCATCAATTTCAGCTTGAGCACCTAAAATACCAGCGGCTGCACTTGAAGCTTCACAACCAATTTGATTGCGTTCAAGAATAGCTACTGACGCTCCTTGTTTTGACAAATGATAAGCGATAGAAGAGCTGATTATACCTCCTCCGATTAACAGTACATCATAATGCTGCTTCATTTTCTCCACCTCCAGATGTCCATATATGAGAATATTGTTTAATCGCTTTGAGGGGATCTTGCGCAAGCATGACACCAGACATCACAGCTATACCGTGTGCTCCTGTTTGAAGCACCTCTTTGGCATTTACAGGTGTAATTCCTCCAATGGCAATAACCGGTATCTGCACAGCGTCTACTACTTCTTTTAGTGCTGCTATCCCTCGACTTTTTAATCCTTTTTTTGAATGTGTTGAATAAATATGTCCGTATAGAATGTAGTGAGCACCATCTTTTTCAGCTTCTAAAGCCTCTTCCACAGAGTGAACTGATTTTCCGACAATAAGAGAAGGAAATGCGTCTATAACAACCGAAACGTCTAAACTATGATAGGCAAGCTGTACGCCTTTTGCTTTTAAAGCATGCGCTACATCAACTCGGTCATTCAAAATAATTTTAGAGCGACAAAATGGCAGGCTTTCTAGTAAACATTGAATCTGCTTTGCCGTTTTCTCTTTTTCTCTAATATGAACGGCGCCCGCAAAAGGCGCGATAGCCGTTAAAATTTTTTGAAGCTCTTCGATTGGCTGCTTATCTGTTGTAATGACATGAAATTTAGGAATATCCACATGATCGAAACCTTTCTATTCAGAATAAAGAGAAATTTCAATCACCTCATCTTGTGTAGAGGGTTTTATTACATACAAAAAACCACTCTACAACGTAGAGTGGTTAGCATGCATCGTTATGTAAACATGATCACCACTTCCCTACGCTGGTCCAAACCAGATCAGGTTCAAAGGGTCCGAAATACATTCGTCTCAGCTTCAAAAAGCTCCCCTAGTGATTGCTATTTATTGATTTTGTTTTCGCACTTAAAATTATAACACAACTAGATGTAAATACAATATCTCTTTATGCTCTTACAGCTCTCTTCTTTTTATAGATGTATCTTTTAAGCTTCTTTAGTAAGTAAGAGGCCCGGCGCACCGCATCATTCTGCTTTTTATATGGTTAGTAATCGGTATAGTCGTCAAATTCTTCTTTGTCTTTTTCCTTTTTCCGATCCCATATAAACAGCAGGAGTAACATAATAAAAGTTAGAATATAAAAACCGTAAAAAATAAATGCCGCGACAACATTTATAAATAAAAATAAAAAACCGATGATCTGACCTGCAACAGCTACAATCAACAAAATGTATTTCCAAACTTCTGCTTTTCTATCCATTCTCTACTTCTCCGTCTTTTTGTTTTTCCCTACTAGAAACGTTCTCTTTACTTAAATAAAAACGTTCCTGCCAGTAAACCGACTGTAAATAAACCAACTGTTCCAAATGCTGAAATCCCCACATACGCCAACATTTTTCGATAAGATTTTTCTCGAATTAACTGTACGGTTTCCACACTGAACGTTGAAAAAGTGGTAAAGGCACCAAAAAACCCAATGCCAATCATTAAAAATATTGAATCATCATAAGCATGACTCGGAACCTTTCCATAATAACTACCGTAAAAAAGACCAAGGCCAAACGCACCGAGCAAGTTTACAAACAGCATTGATACTGGAAAAGGAGGGTTTGAAACTATTTTTGTAACTTTTAAACCCAAAAGATAACGGCATATCCCTCCAGCTGCCCCGCCAAGTGCCAAGCTCACTATGCTCATTTACTTCACCTCATGTACTTTCACTAAATTTTCCCCTGCCGCTTCACCGCATAGATAGCCTGCTAAAGCAAGAAGGATTCCACCTACTAAAGAGACAATTACATAAATGGCTCCCCAAAATAAATGGTGCTGAGTGAGAGAAATGACGTCTCCTGCAAACGTTGAATACGTTGTAAAACCGCCGCACACGCCAACTCCTAGTCCAAGCTTTATCCATTCTTTTGGCTTTTTCCACACAAAAAATCCTGTTAATAGGCCTAGTATGAAGCTTCCTAATAGGTTTTCAATTACCGTTCCTATTGGATAGCCCGTGTATAATAAGGAAAGATTCAGCAAATAACGTGCATATGTACCAGCGATAGCACCAAAGGCAATTGAGATTAAGTTTATGGCTTTCATCATATCGCTCCGTTTCATAAATTCTTCTTTAAGTGTACCATAAGGAATTTATTTCTACCTTAACATTTAACTATATGTTTATTGCACCAAAAGTCATGAAAAAATGAAAGAGAAAATCGTCGCATGAAACTTCCTTTTTACTCCTCAAATCTCCCTTAAAAATCCACTTAATCCAAATTTTAAAATCTTTCTGTATCCTTATGACAAACCGTGTATAGAAGGTATATTTCCCTTATTTTAAGTCACATTAATCGTATAAGTTTTTTTTGTTGACTTTTGCTGTGTTCTTGTTTAGTATCACAGAGTATCATTTCCTATCAGAATACTAGGGGGTTTAGAAAATGAAGAAATTTGCTGCACTTTTGTCGCTACTATTAGCTTTCACAGTTGTGCTTGCCGCATGCGGTTCTAGCTCAAAAAATGAAGCAAACAATGGAGACAATAAATCTTCACAAGAGGATTTATATAATAAAGTGAAAAAAGATGGCGTATTAACAATTGGAACTGAAGGTACATACCCTCCGTTCACTTTTCATGATGACAAACAAAAGCTAACTGGGTTTGATGTAGAATTGGCTCAAGAAGTAGCTAAACGTCTTGGCGTAAAAGCTGAGTTCAAAGAAACACAGTGGGATGGCATGTTTGCCGGATTAGATGCTAAACGCTTTGACATGATTGCTAACGAAGTGGGTATTCGTGAAGATCGTCAAAAGAAATACGATTTCTCTGATCCATACATCCAGTCAGGCGCTGTATTAATTGTTCGTAAAGACGAAAAAGATATCAAATCATTTAAAGATTTAAAAGGAAAAAAATCAGCACAGTCATTAACAAGTAACTATAAAGACATGGCTCAATCTTATGGTGCAAACATTACGAGTGCTGAAGGTTTTGCTCAAGCAGTAGAACTAATGAGCGCAAACCGTGTTGATGCTACAATCAACGATAAATTATCGTTCCTTGACTATAAGAAAAAGCACCCTAACGCACCTATCAAAATCGCGGATGAAAAATCCGATGGTGCTGCAAGCGGCTTTATGTTTAGAAAAGACAGCGGTAAGTTAGTGGATGAAGTAAACAAAGCATTGAAAGATATGAAAAAAGACGGAACATACGCAAAAATTTCTAAGAAATGGTTTGGCGAAGATGTTTCTCCTAAATAATATTTTTCCTGATGGAGAGCGATTGAATCAATTGATTTCAATCGCTCAATCATCTCTCTTACCAATGCTAAAGGGAGCTATTCAATATTCTATTCCACTAACATTAATAAGCTTTGCCATAGGCATTGTGTTAGCTGTTTTAACAGCACTTGCTCGCTTGTCGTCAAGTAAGGTATTAAACATGATTGCACGTGTATATGTCTCAATTATTCGTGGAACGCCTTTGCTTGTGCAATTATTTATCATTTTCTACGGATTACCTAACTTAGATATAACAATTGATCCATTTATCTCTGCTGTTATTGGATTTTCATTAAGTGTAGGTGCTTATGCATCTGAAATTATCCGAGCAGCAATTCAATCTATTCCTAAAGGACAGTGGGAAGCTGGCTACTCACTTGGTATGACCTATTCCCAAGCGTTAAGACGGATTATCTTACCGCAAGCAGCACGTGTATCGATTCCGCCATTATCTAACTCTTTTATTAGTCTTATTAAAGACACGTCACTTGCATCGCTTATTCTTGTTTCTGAAATGTTCCGTCAAGCTCAAGAAATTGCTTCAACTAACTATGAGTTTTTACTTCTTTATAGTGAAGCAGCGCTCTTGTACTGGATTATGTGCACAATCTTATCCATTATCCAAGGACGCATTGAAATAAGACTAGATCGTTACGTATCTAAATAACCGTTTCAAGTAGCTAAAGGAGTTTTTTATATGATTAATATCAAAAATTTGCATAAATCATTCGGTGATTTGCAAGTATTAAAAGGGATTGATTTGGAAGTTGAACAGGGCAAGGTAATTGTATTAATCGGCCCTTCTGGATCCGGTAAAACAACTTTTTTACGTTGCTTAAATCTGTTAGAAATCCCAACAGACGGTACGATTGAACTTGATAAAAAAAGCATGAATTTTACCAAGCCTGTTCGTAAAAAAGACATTACTTCATTTCGAAGCCTAACAGGTATGGTCTTTCAAAACTATAACTTATTTCCTCATAAAACTGCACTTGAAAATGTTATGGAAGGTCCTGTAATTGTAAAAGGTGTTTCCACTCAAGAAGCAGAAAAAAGAGGGAAAGAATTATTAACACGAGTTGGCTTAGGAGACAAGCTCGACTTTTATCCTTTCCAGCTGTCTGGCGGACAACAACAGCGCGTTGGCATCGCCAGAGCAATGGCGATGGATCCAAAAGTTATGCTGTTTGATGAGCCTACTTCAGCTCTTGATCCTGAGCTTGTAGGAGACGTTCTTCAAGCCATGAAAGACTTGGCAAAAGAAGGAATGACGATGGTGGTGGTAACTCACGAAATGCGCTTTGCCCGTGAAGTAGCGGATGAAGTTATTTTTATGGATCAAGGCGTCATTATGGAAAGAGGGACACCAGATAAAATATTTTCAAATCCTCAACAAGAGCGGACACGTCAATTCTTGAATATGATTCATTAAAAAGGTTGCACACTTTCATGTGCAACCTTTTTCTTTATTTGGCTACTGCTTTTTTCATCAAATCTGTAATGTACGTAAAGAATGCTTCAGCTGTGACATCATATACGACATCTACAGGTCGTCCCTCTTCGGAAATTTCTGTTCTTCCTTGGCTCGGTGTTTCTGTATGCACAATACTCGAAACGGTTTTTACCTTCACAAGTGTTGAATTCCCTGTAAATGCTGTTGTGAGTACATCCCACAAATAATATGTTGAATTGGTTTCAACGTGTACAAGCGGCGGGCAAGCCGCGTAGCACTGCCCTACAAAGTCTACTCCTTCATATCTTCGAAGTGAAGCCCACATTTGACGAATAGCGGGCGTTAAGGGAACTTGATTCGTGCTTTCTAAAGCAACCATCTCAATTTTAATTTTGCTTTTCCATACTTTCGCTACTGCTTCTGGATCCCAAAAAGCATTCCACTCCGCCGTTCCATCATGTTCGGGCTCTTGCACGTTTCCTACTTCTTGAAATGTACCGCCCATCCATACTAACTTGTCAATTTTCTTTTCTATTTCCGGCGCTTTTTCCAATGCTCTTGCTAAATCTGTTAACGGTCCTGTAAACAATAAAGTTGTTTTCCCGGCTGTGTGCTGCAATGTCTCGATTAAATGATCATGAGCAGGGAGCTGATTTATTTTTGTTTGTACTTCCCCTTTTTCATTTAAAATCGGCAGTGCATCTACATAAAACGTATGCATGCGCCACTCCTTTGGAAATGGATTCATACCGCGTGAAGTAGATTTAGCGACCTCAATATCATAACTTCCAAAACGATCAATAATCTTTTGGCTTGCGCTGATACCTGGCTCTAGATATCCGTCAGCGGGAATAACAGATACCCCTGTTACCTTTACATCATCCATTTTCAGCAGTAAAAAAAGCGATACTAAATCATCAATGCCTGCATCATGGTTAAAATATATGTTTGTGCTCATTTCTCTTCTCCTCTTTTCTATGTATTGCTAACTAATAGCTATACCGCTATTTTATAATGAAATAATCTCTTTCGTAATCAAAGTATTAGGAACTTCTTTTACTATTTTCTATAATGGGTATAGAAATAAGGTAGTCTATGTATAGATATATACATCTCATTATAGAAAGGAGAAATAAAATGGAGCAATCATTTTCAGCATTAATCGTAGATAAAAAAAGTGAAGAGCAAGTGGAGGCGTCCGTCCAAGAACTGACGCTAAACGATTTGCCAGAAGGCGATGTACTTATTCGCGTTCATTATTCAGGGGTGAATTATAAAGATAGCTTAGCCAGCATCGCAAACGGAAATATTGTGACAAGCTACCCATTTGTTCCAGGAATCGACCTAGCAGGAGTTGTTGTATCTTCTGACAGCCCTGATTTTAAAGAAGGTGATCATGTCATTGCAACAAGCTATGACATTGGCGTATCACACTTTGGAGGCTATAGTGAGTATGCGCGCATACGCAGCGAATGGATTGTCCCTCTCCCTGAAAATTTAACGTTAAAAGAAGCAATGATTATCGGAACAGCTGGCTTTACAGCTGCTTTATCTGTGCATCGCTTAGAGGAAAACCATACTAGTCCATCTAATGGCTCTGTGCTTGTAACAGGCGCTACGGGAGGTGTAGGAAGCTTTGCAGTTGCCATTCTTTCAAAATTAGGCTACACAGTGGAAGCAAGTACGGGAAAAAGCTCGGAAGCAGCTTATTTGAAAGAGCTTGGCGCTTCCTCTATTGTAGCGCGTGAAGATGTTTATAACGGCAAATTAAAAGCATTAGGCAAGGAAAAATGGGCCGCTGCGGTGGATCCTGTGGGCGGAGAGCCTCTAGCTTCTGTTCTCAGTCAAATTCAGTACGGAGGCTCTGTAGCGGTCAGCGGGCTAACGGCTGGAGGCAAAGTGCCAACAACAGTCTTTCCCTTCATTTTAAGAGGGATTAATTTATTAGGTATCGATTCTGTTTACTGTCCAATGCCTACTCGAAAAGAGATTTGGAATAGACTTGCTAATGACTTTAAGCCTGAAAGCTTCGAACCTTTCATTCAGCAAGAAATTTCACTACAACAGCTCCCTGAGGTACTTCCGACTTTATTAAAAGGACAAGCTCGAGGACGAACAATTGTGAAGCTATAAAAAAATGGAGAAACCTAGGTTTCTCCGTTTTTTTACGAACAGAAGCATGTTATTATGCATCTATTTTTGCTATTAAATCCGTCACTAATTCTTTCATGGTCACATCCGCTAAGACTTGTTCCATGGCATCTTGAGAACGTTTTAAAATCAATTCAAGAACACTTTGAATATTGGCTCCTACAGGACACTCCACATTCGGATTTTCATGCATTTGAAACAATTCTCCTTCTTCCACTGCCGCCACCGCTCGATAAACGTCCAGCAACGTTATCTCTTCTAGATCTTTCAATAGATAAGCTCCGCCAGCTCCGGCTTTTACACCTACGAGTCCAGCTTTCTTTAACATCCCAATTACTCGTCTTATAACAACAGGATTTGTATTTACACTGCTAGCAATCCACTCTGAAGTACTAAGATGACTGCTATCTACTTTAATTAAAGATAGTATGTGAACGGCCACGGTGAATCGACTGCTAATTTTCATTGCTCTCACTCCTAATTTGTTGTAATCATTATAGTTACAACATTTATGAAAGTCAAGCATGCTTTTTTAGGAAAGAATGTCCTCTTCTACCGCCTCATAAAAACGCATCGTTTTCTTGATTTCCATAGCTTTAGAAAATGCTTTCGTTTTCTTTTTATTCGCTTCTTTATGTTCGTTCACATGTTCCTCTCTTGAGATCCACGCTTGAAAGAACTGCTTGTCTTCCCACTTCGATACAAAGACATATTCAACTTTATCTGCAGAATCTTTTTTCCAGCATTCGAACGATAAATTTCCTTTGGCTGCCTCAATTTCTGTTTTGTTTTTCTTAGCTTTTTGCGTGAGCTGTTCTTCAAATTTCTTTTCTGTTTCAAAACTTGCGTTTACAACAAACATCTTATCTTCCTTTCTAAATGAAAGTAATTCTCATTCGATTATTGCATAGTAATTTTATTTTTTCAATTTATATGGATAAGTTACAGAAGCCCAAAAAGACCGCTGTTTAAGCGGTCTTCTTTTTTACAAATGTTTTCTATGCACTGTTTTTCCATCATACGTAAAGGCGATTGGCTTGCCTTCCATTACCGTTTCTAAATGAACGGGGCGGCCCCAAAGCTGATGAACGTACGGTACCACTTTTTCTAAGTATTTGACATCTAATTCAATTCCTTCATACCAATGTTTTAAATAGAGCTCTCCATTTTTTAGATAGTCTCCATTGGTTACTGTGATATAAGGAAATCCGCCGTTTACGCGCATATTAACAAGCTGATCTCTAACTTCTGTCCACTCTTTGTCAACGATTTTATAGTCTTTTCCTTGTTTTTGGAATAAGTACATATCCTCTCGCATGACTAAATCTTTTGTTAAGTAATTGCGAATAAAGGAAATATCTGATTCAACCTCACGTACCTCAAACATCTTCTCTCTTCCTGACCCCGGCTCCACGCCCCGGCGAATCATATCTTCTGTTGGATTATTGTAGCGTTCTTCAATGTCTTCAAAGATTTTTAAACCTAAATAATATGGATTGATTCCCGTCTTAGAGGGCTGCACAACCCCTGCATTTAGCTTGGCGAATTCTATCGCTTCATCACTCGTTAAGTCCATTTCTCGAATAATGCGCTGATGCCAGAAAGAAGCCCAGCCTTCATTCATAATTTTTGTTTCAAGCTGCGGCCAGAAATAAAGCATTTCTTCTCGCATCATCGTTAAAATATCCCGCTGCCAGTCCTCTAAATAAGGACTGTATTCTTCGATAAATAATAAGATGTCTTTTTCAGGCTGAGGCGGAAATTTTTTAAAAGATTTTGGAGGTTTTGGTTTTTTCTTTTCTTTATAATCCAAATTCCATAAATCATCGTAAGGAGAAATGATTTCTTCTTCCGATGATTCTACATCATCTATGCTCCAAGAAAGCTTGGCACGCATAAGAGACGGATCAATATGTTCCTGAATCGATAGGACAGCATCCAAAAACTTTTCTACTTCACGCTTACCGTGCTTTACTTCGTATTCTTTAATTCGATCAGCGGTCGCTGCCATACTTTCTACCATATCCCGTTTAGTGTTGGCAAAACGGCTGTTATTTTTAAAGAAGTCACAGTGGGCTAACACGTGAGCTACAATTAATTTATTCTGAATAAGCGCATTGGAATCCAATAAAAATGCATAACAAGGATCTGAATTGATAACTAATTCATAAATTTTACTCAATCCAAGATCGTAGTGTAATTTCATTTTGTAAAATTGTTTTCCAAAGCTCCAATGTGAAAAACGAGTTGGCATCCCATATGCACCAAACGTATAAATAATATCTGCCGGGCAAATTTCATAGCGCATCGGATAAAAATCTAAGCCGAAACCGCTAGCTATTTCCGTAATTTCATCAATCGCACGGTATAATTGCTTATAATCTGCTTCTTTCACGACAGCTCCCCCTTTCACTCCTTACTTCAATCTATGTACAAACATGTCAATTCATGTGTTTTCATCAAAAAGAAGCTTTATTTTTTCAAGAAAAGGGGATTTTTATTTAGTTGTCTTAAATAATGGATGTAATATAACTGTTATGCTGCATCATTCTTTGCCTTTCTTATCATTTATAGGGTCCTGTACGTTTATTCTTCTTGCATAATGACTACAACCTCTTTTAATTATGCACTGGTCTTTTGCCCAACATTTACAGCGTAAGAATTCCCGCAAATATCATACACTAATTTCAACTCCTCAAAAGGAGGAACGTTATTAATGGATGTAATTGATTATGATCGAGCTTTATATTACACACACCGTTCACAATGGGATAACTTATTAATTTTAATGGTTCGAACAGACGACGATTTTCTTTCAAAAAAGATTGAACATTTTTTGCACGCCTACAATTTTGAACGAAACTACCGCATCATTCAAGAAGAGCTTTATTCTTTACTACGCTACATTGATCATGCAACGGAATATTCGGAGCACAACCCGGAGCTTCTGGAAGAATCATTGTACTAGTATTTTTGATACACACACTTGGACAAAGAAGGGATGAATTCCCTTCTTTATTTTTTTATGTTGCACTAAAAATATGCATACTTTATTTCAAAAAACATCAAATAATATATGTAAACACATTTATTTTTATCGTTGACATAAAAGCAGATTCGACGTACAATCTTCAGTACATACGCTAAGATATTTCAGTACATACTGGGAGGAACATATATGAGTACTAATAAAAGGTTTCGCACATTAGATTTAACGCTAGCTGGTATGTTTGCGGCTCTTATGGCTATTGGTGCAAACATTACTTCTTGGGCACCTTTTTTACAAGTAGGCGGCGTGCCTCTTTCACTTCAGCCTTTTTTTGTTATATTAGCAGGACTTTTACTTGGGAGCAGAATGGGTTCTATTTCAATGATTGTATACGTATTAATTGGCATTGCCGGCGCCCCAGTATTTGCTCAATTTAAAGCAGGAATTGGTATTTTATTTGGAAGCACTGGCGGCTTTTTGCTTTCTTATATCGTAGCAGCATTTATCACAGGAAAAATTATGGAGATGCGCGGCAAGCCAACTTTTTCTATCTTTTTAATTTCATCACTAGTTGGTATTGCCGTTATTTATTTAATAGGTACTACGTATATGTATGCAGCGGTTAATTACTGGCTTGAAGCTCCTGCAATGACATATGCAGCCGCTTGGAAGATTATGTCGTGGTTTGCGGTAAAGGATCTTATTTTTACTGTTCTTGGGGCTATGCTTGCTCCGAAAATTTATAAAGCCCTACGATCTTCTTCGTATTTGTCAAATACGCAATCAAATAAAGTATCATAAAAGAAGCCTGCTCAAGTTTGAGCAGGCTTTACTTTTATACCGTTTTCACTTTATCTAATACACGTTCTACTTCACCCATTACAGCTGTTTGTACAGCTTCTAAATGAGCAATGCTCGTTGCTTCATCTTCTGACACGACGCCAAAATAGAACTTCACCTTTGGCTCTGTACCAGATGGACGAAGGCAGAACCAAGAACCGTCTTCTAAGATATATTTTAATACATTTGATTTTGGCAATGTAATTTCTTCTACTTTCCCTGCTTTAATATGCTGACGCTCACTTAATGTATAATCCTCTACAACCGAAACATTTAATCCTGCAATATTCTTAGGAGGTTCATTTCTAAATGTAGCCAAAATATGCTGAATTTGCTCAGATCCTTCTTTTCCTTTAAGCGTTAAAGATTTCAGACCTTCACGATAGAAACCATATTTAGTAAACACTTGCTGAAGCGCTTCATATAGCGTCATGCCCTGCTTTTTATAATAAGCACAAGCTTCTACTGCTAGAATGGCTGCTTGTACAGCGTCTTTGTCACGAGCAAAGTCACCAATTAAATAGCCGTAGCTTTCTTCATAACCGAATTGGAATGTATACTCGCCCGTTTGCTCATATTGCTTAATTTTTTCACCGATAAATTTAAAACCTGTTAGAGTGTCAACAACTTGCAGTCCAAATGAACGAGCAATTTGTGCGCCGATTTCTGACGTTACAATCGTTTTTAACACAACGCCATTAGCAGGCAGCACGCCTTTTTCTTTCTTTTGAGAAAGCAAATAGTGAAGCAATAAAGCACCCGTTTGGTTTCCTGTTAATAACGCATATTCGCCGCTTGGATCTTTGACAGCAATTCCTAAACGGTCTGCATCTGGATCCGTTGCGATTAAGATATCTGCATCAATTTCTTTTCCTTTACGAACAGCATATTCAAACGCAGCTGGTTCTTCAGGATTCGGAGATTTAACCGTCGAGAAATTTGGATCAGGAAGTTCTTGTTCTTCAATAACCGTGACATTTTCGTAACCGATGGATTGAAGCGCGTTGCGAACTGGCTTATTAGCTGTACCATGTAGAGGTGTAAAAACCACTTTTAAATCTTTACCTGTTTCAGAAGCTAGCTCTGAATTAATTAAAATCGTTTTTAGTTTCTCATTGTATGCTTCGTCAATCGCTGAACCAATCATTTCAATAAGACCTTTTTCTTTTAGCTCCGCTTCAGATTGAACAGCTAATGTAAGTTCATTTTCCACAGCATTTACAAAGCCAACTAGTTCATCAGCTTCTTTTGGCGGCAGCTGACCACCGTCTGGACCATATACTTTGTATCCGTTATATTCAGGAGGATTGTGGCTCGCTGTAATAACAATACCTCCAAATGCGTTTAACTCACGCACTGCAAATGAAAGTTCAGGTGTTGGTCTTAGCTCTTCAAATACATACGTTTTAATTCCGTGACTTGCTAATGTTTTTGCTGCTTCCATTGCAAATTCAGGGGATTTGTGGCGAGAATCATACGCAATGACTACTCCTTGGTTAATAGCTTCTTCGCCAGCTTGTTTAATGTACTCAGCAAAGCCTTCGGAAGCTTTTCGGATTGTATACGTATTCATACGGTTTGTACCGGCTCCAATTTCCCCACGCATTCCGCCTGTTCCAAATTCCAATGTTTTGTAAAAACTATCTTCTAATTGTTTTTCATCACCTTTGATTGCGTCTAAATTTTGACGTAATTCAGGATCTAAATTTGGATAATTAATCCAAGATGTATACGTTTCTTTCCAACTCATAAAAAAAAGCCCCCTTATATAGATGTAAATATGTATGAAAAGAGAAAAACGAGTAATCGTCTTTCTCTTTTTTTAACAGTCATATTATATTTCTTCGTCAAAATTTGACTTCCTGCTATTATATTATGGCTGTATTGACAAATTTTGAGGTGCTTTTTTATTTTATCATGAAATACCTGTCATACGGTTAACTTTTTCATCTACTGGTACAACTGCGTCATGAAGGTGCTGTTCTAATTCATCCGTATAAGCTTTTGTTTGCTCAGGCGTCCACTTTAACTCTTCGGCCATATGAGCAATCACTTGTTTTTTCCAGCTTCTTACCCAGTTGATATCAAAGAATAAAGCGCCCGTACGTCTAATGAAGAAGTCCACTGGTTTTGAAACCATTTCTTCTTCTATGCCATATTGAATTTGCAGAAATACACTAGCTGGAAGGTCGCTGTTTTTTAGCTGATCAGGACGTTCAATCATGTAGCGGTATACTTTATCTACGTTTGAGCCATAGCGTTTTACAAGCTTTTCAGCAGCGTCACGTGATAACCCTAGTTTGATGCCTTCTTTGACTTTTTGCTCTACAAACGTTGGGAACCCACCTGAACCGCCTACATTACCTCCAGAAATCGGTAAATGTTTAGTTTGACAGCTTTCAAATTCGCGTCCTTCTGCTTTAAAATCTTCAGCTACGCGATTTACGACAATTTCAGCCATTTTACGGTACCCAGTTAATTTCCCTCCAGCGATTGTAATTAAACCTGATTCTGATGTCCAGATTTCATCTTTACGCGAGATTTCAGAAGGATCTTTTCCTTGTTCGTGAATAAGTGGACGAACACCCGCCCAGCTTGATTCTACGTCGTCTACCGTAAGATCAACCGTTGGGAACATATAGTTAATCGCATCAATAACATATTGACGGTCTTTTACAGTCATACGCGGATGTCTAGCGTCTTCTTTATAGACCGTGTCTGTTGTGCCTACGTATGTTTTTCCATCACGCGGAATCGCAAATACCATACGTCCATCAGGTGTATCAAAATAAATGGCTTGTTTTAACGGAAAGCGTTCTTGGTCAATAACTAAGTGAATTCCTTTTGTTAATTGAAGCTGCTTGCCTTTTTTTGAATTATCTTTTTCACGCAGCGTGTCCACCCATGGACCTGCAGCGTTGACGATTTTTTTCGCATAGATATTATATTCTTTATTCGTAAGCTGATCACGAACAACCGCCCCTACTACTTTTCCTTTATCGTAGATGAAGTTTTCCACTTTTGTGTAATTGACTAAGTCTGCCCCTCTTGCTGCAGCTTCTTTAGCTACTTCAATCGTTAAACGTGCATCATCTGTTTTATATTCAACGTAGTAACCGCCGCCTTTTAAATCTTTAGATTTCACCAATGGCTCGCGGCTAAGTGTTTCTTCTGCGCTAAACATTTTGCGGCGCTCTGAGCGTTTTACACCAGCTAAAAAATCATATACGCGCAGTCCAATTGAAGTTGAGAATTTACCGAATGTTCCACCTGTATGGAAAGGTAACAGCATCCACTCCGGAGTCGTTACATGAGGGCCATTTTCATATACGATGGCACGTTCTTTACCAACTTCGGCTACCATTTTAACTTCAAACTGTTTTAAATAGCGTAGACCGCCGTGAACAAGCTTTGTTGAACGACTAGATGTTCCTGCTGCGAAATCCTGCATTTCAACTAATGCCGTTTTCATGCCTCGATGAGTCGCATCAAGTGCAATACCTGACCCAGTAATTCCCCCACCAATTACTAGTAAATCGTATTGATTTTGTGTCATGTCTACCAATTTATTCGAACGTGTTTGACTTGAAAACATACGTCATTCCCCTTTCATTTTTCAAAGATATAAAATTTTTCCAATATACAAAAAAGAGAGACCACAAATCACATATATAGTATGCCTACATATGGATCTGTGGTCTCTCCGATTCTCCAACCAATTTATTAACTTGAGTAAATTATATCATACATGCGCTTTTAATTAAAGGATTTTCATCAAATAATTACTTAAAAGCCATTGTTGCATGTACGGCTTTTTTCCAGCCGCTATATAATTCTTCACGCTTTTCTTCTTCCATACTTGGTTCGAAAGATTTTTCCATATTCCACTGCTGCGCAATTTCATCGCAATCTTTCCAGTAGCCGACCGCTAGACCCGCTAAATATGCTGCCCCAAGAGCCGTTGTTTCATTCACTTGAGGACGTTCAACCGGAACGTCTAACACATCACTTTGGAACTGCATTAAGAAATTATTCTTAACTGCTCCTCCGTCTACACGCAATGTTTTTAATGTAATTCCAGAGTCCGCTTCCATTGCACTTAATACATCTCTTGTTTGATAAGCTAGTGATTCAAGCGTTGCACGGATAAAATGTTCTTTTTTTGTACCCCGAGTCAATCCAAACATCGCCCCCCGTACATCACTATCCCAATAAGGTGTTCCAAGTCCTACGAAAGCTGGCACAATATATACGCCGTCTGTAGACTCTACTCGCGTTGCATAGTTTTCAGTTTCAGCCGCATTTTTAAACATTCTTAAACCGTCGCGAAGCCACTGAATAGCAGATCCTGCTACAAAAATACTGCCTTCAAGCGCATATTCTACTTTGCCGTTAATCCCCCATGCTAATGTAGTTAACAAACCGTGATCGGACTTAACTGCTTTTTCACCCGTATTCATGAGCATAAAGCAGCCTGTTCCATAGGTGTTTTTCGCCATTCCTTTTTCATAGCACGCTTGTCCAAATAAAGCGGCTTGCTGATCCCCGGCTGCTCCAGCAATTGGAATGTTTTTACCAAAGAAATGATAGTCTACTGTATGAGCGTATACTTCAGAAGAAGGCTTCACTTCTGGAAGCATTGATTTCGGTACCCCTAAGATGTCTAGCAGTTCATCATCCCATTTTAAATCGTAGATATTGAACATAAGCGTGCGGGATGCGTTTGAGTAATCCGTTACATGCGCCTTTCCGCCTGATAGCTTCCAAATTAACCATGTATCAATTGTTCCGAATAACAATTCACCGTTTTCTGCTTTTTCACGTGCACCTTCTACGTTATCTAAAATCCACTTCACCTTTGTTCCAGAGAAGTATGCATCAATTAATAATCCCGTTTTGTCGCGGAACGTATCGTTTAATCCTTTTGCTTTTAATTCTTCACAAATACCAGACGTTTGTCGAGATTGCCATACAATTGCATTGTACACCGGTTTCCCTGTTGCTTTTTCCCATACTACTGCTGTTTCACGCTGATTGGTAATCCCAATTCCTTCGATTTGATCCGCATGAACACCTGACTCAGATAAACAAGATGCGATAACTGCTAGGATAGATCCCCAAATTTCACTTGCATTATGCTCTACCCAACCTGGTTTTGGAAAGTACTGTGTAAACTCTTTTTGAGCTACATGTACAACTTCACCTTTTTTATTAAATAACATTGCTCGTGAGCTTGTTGTTCCTTGGTCTAAAGATAAAATAAATTTTTCCATATCAATATCCCCTATTCTCTGTATAGTGTCGTTTCTTTATTGTACATAGTTAGATGGTAAAGCGCATTCATTTTTTCGGTACTACTGCTGATTGAATCTGTGCTGCCTTTTGTTTAGAAACAGCGTAGATAACTGCTAAAACAATCAGCGCTAGACTTAAAACAACCCATAAACTGCTTGACATTTTATTTAAAAATGCCGCTTGGTAAAATACTGCCCCGATTGATCCGCCTACTAAAGGACCCACTACTGGCACCCAAGCATATTTCCAGTTCGAGCTGCCTTTGCCAGGTATCGGCAAGATAGCATGAGCAATACGAGGTCCTAAATCACGAGCAGGGTTGATGGCATAGCCTGTTGTTCCTCCTAATGATAAACCAATACTTACGATTAAAAATCCTACTACTAAAGGATTTAATCCATCTGTAAATTTATTTGCTCCAATTGCTAAGATTCCTACTACTAATACAAACGTTCCAATTGCCTCACTTAAAACGTTTGCAAATGGGTTAGCAATTGCTGGCCCCGTTGCGAATACGCCTAATTTTGTACCAGCATCTTTTGTTTCTTTCCAGTGTGGAAGATAGTGTAAATAAACAACTGTTGCGCCAAGAATGGCTCCAATAAACTGAGCTAAAATGTACACCGGTACTTGTGACCACGGAAAATCACCTGTAATAGCAAGCGCTACGGTTAACGCTGGATTTAAGTGTGCCCCACTCATATTACCAACCGCATATGCTGCCATCGCTACTGCCATTCCCCATCCCATTGTGATAACGATCCATCCTGAATTAGCAGCAAACGATTTTTTTAAATTGACGCCCGCACATACACCAGCGCCAAGGATAATTAAAATCATTGTTCCAATTATTTCTCCTAAGAATGCTTGCATATAAATAACCTCCCCTTTGTATGAAAACGATTAAAATAACAAGAAAATAAGAAAATCCACAATACATCCCCCTAATAAAATCATTAAAAGGCTATACCGTGGATCTCCTATTCTCCCTCACATCTATTAACTTATCTAGAAGTTTACTAGATGGTGAAAGCGTTGTCAAACAGTTTTTTTAAGTTGAAATACTCCACAGTTCTCTATTTGATGTTGTAACAGCAGAAGCCCCGGCTCCTAAAGCATTCAGCACTTCTTTTTCGGTTCGTATTAAACCTCCAGCTAACACTGGAATGCCTGTTTCAGCTTTGACTTCTTGGATTAAAGTGGGCACAATTCCAGGAAGAAGCTCAATATAATCGGGTTTTACTTTCTTCATTAACTCGTAGCTTTTCTTCAAAGCCGTGCTGTCTAATAAAAAGACCCGTTGAATGGCATAAATCCCTCTTTGTTTAGCTTTTAAAATGACGTTTGTTCTTGTCGAAATAATCCCCGCAGGCTTAAACTCCTGACACAAAAAATCAACCGCATATTCATCGTGCTTTAAGCCATGAATTAAATCTAAATGAATGATTAGTTTCTTTTCATGCTTATGGACCTCTTTCATAATTCCTTTTAGCATGCCCACTTGATTGTCTAAAAGAACTCCGTACTCATAATTACTTACTAAAAATTTTTCCAATTGCTTCATATCTCGAACAGCGGGTAATACCGATTGTCCATGAAAACTCATGTTTTCCCCTCTTTTCCATGGTTAGTCCACAAAATTCATTGTAATAGTTTTTATTATGGCAAAAGTTGAAATAAAAAACACCATGCATTTGCATGATGTTTTTAGAAACTTCGTTATTTTTTATATTTAATATTGTAAACGTCGTGGCGTCGGTCTTTTAATTGACGAACCGTTCCCGATTGACGCTGGCGGCGAAGAATTTCTAAATCTACGTCTCCAATAACTACCATTTCAATATTAGGATTACATTCTCCTACAATGCCGTCTCGTGCAAATTCAAAGTCAGACGGTGCAAAAATAGCGGACTGAGCATACTGAATATCCATGTTTTCTGTTTCAGGCAGGTTTCCAACTGTACCTGCGATAACCGTATAAATTTGGTTTTCGATCGCACGCGCCTGAGAGCAGTATCTTACGCGCAAATAGCCTTGACGGTCTTCCGTACAGAATGGTGTAAAAATAATATTTGCACCTTTATCGGTAGCAATACGAGCAAGCTCCGGAAATTCGATGTCATAGCAAATTTGGATCGCAATTTTACCGCAATCTGTATCAAACACTTCAACTTTGTCTCCTGGGCTAATTCCCCACCATTTTCTTTCATTAGGTGTAATATGCACTTTGTACTGCTTTTCAATTGTTCCATCTCGGCGGAATAGATAGGCAATATTAAAAATATCTCCATTATCTTCTTCAACGAAGTGGGATCCTCCAATAATATTTACGTTATATTTAACCGCTAAATTAGTGAATAGTTCAATGTACTCTTCCGTATATTCTGCTACGCGCTGAACCGCTTTGCTTGGAATCTTTTCATTCAAGAAAGACATTAGCTGAGTTGTGAAAATTTCCGGGAATACGCAGAAGTCGGCTTTTGCGTCATAAGCAACATCTGTATAATATTCTACCTGTGTTGCAAACTCTTCAAATGAATTGATCTGTTTCATCATATACTGAACAACACAAATACGCACTGGGAATGACGTTTTAAAATGGCGTTTTGAACGGCGAACATAATCTACGTTGTTCCATTCCATCAGCGTTGCATACTTATTAGAAGCTAGATCATCAGGAAGATAACCAGGGTTTATACGCATAAGCGTAAATCCGTTCATTAGCTGAAAAGATAGGACTGGATCATAAATTTTATGATGAATAACTTGCTCTACATATTCTCTAGGCGACATTTCAGCTGAATGCTTATGGTAATTAGGAATTCTTCCTCCGATAATGATACTTTTCAGGTTCAATTCACGTGCTAAATCTTTACGCGCTTCATACAAGCGGCGTCCTATTTTCATGCCGCGATACTTTGGATGAACCATTACTTCAATTCCATACAGATTGTAGCCTTCGGGGTTATGATTTGTAATGTATCCTTCGTCTGTAATATCGTCCCACGTATGCTGATCATCGTACTCATCAAAGTTCACAATCAAGCTTGAACAAGATCCGATAATTTCCCCGTCGTACTCTGCACATATTTGTCCTTCTGGAAAAATGGCCAGGTGACTTTCAAGCTGTTCTTTTTTCCACGGATCCATTCCCGGGAATGATAGCTTTTGAAGTGCTAAAATTTCATCTATATCGTCCGGTTTGATGTTACGAATAATCATTTTTTTCTCGAATTTTGATAAATCTATTGTAGACATACGTTAAAACAACCCTTTCTCTCTCTTCATTAGGCAATTAGTTTCCCTGTTTTTTATTATAATAAACATTATTAAAAATTCAAAAAATGAGGTTGAGACATAACGAAATAAATCCAATCTAAAGACGAACAAATGGATGCATTAGCTCATATAAATAGCTTGTGACACCGCTATTGATTTCCGTGCAACTGCTAGAAGGAACAGAACAGATGAAACCTACGTTCACCATAATAAAAAAACGAACCATGAATCAAAATATTTGATTCATGGTTCGTTTTTTACTTAGGCTAAAATACTTTTGTCCCAGCCTCATTTTCTATTTGCAAATATCTAATTTTATGGATGTTTTTTTAGTAGGATAATTTTCAATAAACCCTGGTCCTAAAGAGACTTTAATGCCATCTATTTTATATACATTATAGCGTTCACCGCGATTTAACGTACGAATCTTTACCCATTTTCCTTTTTCTTCTTTTAACAAAACCATCGGTGATTCAATCGTTACAAAACCAATTTGGCCTTTTGAAAGCTTTTTCGTTTTACAAAGGTTCTGGGCGACTGGAGCACTGCTTACTTTGTATTTGTTTTTAACAGCGATTGAATCAAAACCTTGAGAATGAAATTGACCAATAACCACTTTTGTACCGGTTTGAACGCGGTCAAACAGCCAGCGTACCTCTTCATCATACATACGAATGCACCCTGAACTTGCGTAAGTTCCGATAGAACTTGGATTATTATTTCCATGAATAGCATACGTTGTTCCATATGTTCCGCGCGCATTTAATCCTAGCCAGCGATCACCTAGCGGATTCCTAGGATCTCCTCCCCGAATGTTGTCTTTATAATAAGGCCGGTTTTTAATTTTATTCACAATGCTGAAGGTACCCTCTGGTGTATAACTCATCTGCCTGCCTGTCGCAACTTTGAACGTCTTTACTAATTTTCCTCCATCATAAAAAGCAAGGGTGTTAGTAGATTTATTAATAATAATAAGTTGATTTGACGCCGCAGACGCATTGCCTGTCAGGCCCATCCCCGCGAGTAAAAAAACAAGCCCAACAAAAAAAACAGCCACCTTTTTCATTTATCGACTCCCCCAATTTCTCTTATATCTATATAAGAAAAGTATAGGATGAAAGTCAAACCATCAGAACACTTTTTATCTTATAAGTCAAAATACAATAAAATCTTTCACGCACCCCTTTTTACTGACAAGAAGCAATAAATGTACATAACAAAAAAACGGCCCTTTAAAGGGACGTTTTTTTTGTATTTAAAGCTTCACTTCAACTTTTGCATTTTTCTTAAGTTCTTCAACTTTTTTCTCTAATGCTTCTTGTTTCTTTTGTTGTTCAAGCTGCTGCTTAATTTGTGGCTTTACGTCTTCAAGCTTTGGCATTTGAGATTGTTCTTTACCGCCGCTTGCTTGACTTTGGCTTTGTTTTGCAAATTGATCGTAATAATCTTGAATTTCTTTATCTGTTACTTCTGGTGTTTGGATGTCTTTATCTACGTACTGCTGATATTTAATGCTGTCAGCCAGCTCAGACTTTAATTGTGATTGAGTTAGTCCTGCATCTTTTAAAGCCGCTTTAAACTGTTTATCTGTTTTGAACTGCTTTTTCGTTTCTTTTAACTTTTTATTTACTTCTTCATCAGTTGCTTTATAGCCTTTGTTTTCAGCTTCTTGCAATAGCAGCGTTTGACCTACTAAATTGTCAATTGTTTGCTGCTTTACTTGTTTAGCTGCTTCTTTAGATGTTGGGTCTTGTCCCATTTGTTGATATTGGGCTTGTGATGAAGATAATGCCGCATTATATTCTTCACCAGAAACTTTTTTACCGTTTACAACCGCTACGGTTTTCTTCTCATCTACTTTTTGTTTATCTAATTTCTTCTGCATTTCTTTTGCTTGCTTTTCCTGCTTTTCCTGAGCCTCTTTTTGCTTCTCAGTTTGTGCAGTTTTCTGATCATCACTTTTTGATTGCTTTGCATCATCGTTTGAACCGCATGCTGTTAAAGCTGCAGCAATTACCCCAATGAGCAATGTATACATCAGTTTTTTCATGATTAATCTCCTTTCATAATCCCAAACGATTATTAGCTATTCGAAAAAATCATCTAGGGGGCATTGTATATGATATAGGCGTAAAAAGAAACCATTTAGTCTAATTTTAAACATATGTAATAAGATTGAAACGTTCTGTAATCTTATGAAAGGTAAATAATTTCGTTTATACGACTTGTCTAATCATAACATTATTTAGTATGTTTTACATAATTTGCAGAAATTTATTCATCGTACATTCTTTTCTTTAAAGCTTTCTTTACATTAAAGATGACAGTATTTGATCACATAATTTCATGGTTTTTACATTATCACTTCCACTGGAAAGAAGTTCTTTATCACTTGTACAACACTCAATGAAATGAGCCATCTCTCCAACAAATCCACGAAGGTAAAGATCTCGATATGCTCCTGACATTGGAGAAGCAGAAGGTGTAAACACACGGTCGCTTTCTTTTAATGACTTCCATGGTAAATCATCAAAAGTCTGAGATTCGTGAATAGTCAATGCGTTTACTTCATCAGCAAAAGCAAAGCCATTGTCAAATGTCACTAATAAGTTTTCGCTTTCGCGAGACCACGCTGTCATGCCAGTAAAATACAGGCTCCCTACAGTGCCATTTTCAAACTTCAGCGAAATACTATTTGAAATATACTCACCATGATTATTTCTGAACCCTGCCACGTGAACGCCTTCGCCGAACAAGTGACGGACAAGATCAACAATATGTATGGCAGCAAGCTTCATAAACTGCTTTTCATCTTTACAAAAAGGGGTACTGTCTACAGCAAACCTCGCTTGAAATGAACGGACGTTTCCAAGTTTTCCTTCTTCAATGAGCTCTTTTAGTTTTATATAGCAAGGTGCATAGCGCTTCATAAAACCTACCATTACTTTTACGCCAGCTTCCCTAGCAGCATCTGAAATCTCTTTTGCTTCCCTTTCATTCAGCCCCAAAGGCTTTTCCACATAAACATTTTTTCCCGCTCGAATGCAATCAAGCACCAAAGCAGGATGATCTTCAGGCTGTGCCACAACTACTACTCCGTCGCACTTTTCCTGCTTCAGCATTTCCTTATAATCATCGTATGGCGTACCGCTGCTACCAAATCGCTGAAGAGCAGCTTTTGATCTTTCCATACTGCGTGTGGAAATTGCTTTAATTTCTGCTCCCGCTTCAATAACGGACGGATAAATGTTCGTTGATGCGTGAAAGCCTGCACCGATAAAACATAATTTTGCTTTTGTCATGTTTTCGCTCCTATTTGTTTTTTGTGATGGATTTATACAAGTTTGACCATATCACAAGCTCTTTTTGAATGTCCAATTGAAATCTGAAATATACCAATAAAAAGAAATAAGTTGAGACACAACTAAATGAATCCTACGTTTACCATAACAAAAAAACGAACCACTAATCAAAAATCTCGATCAATGGTTCGTTCTTCACTTCGTCTAAAATGCTTTTGTCCCAGCCTCTTTCTTTAATTTATGTATGAATTATAAAACGATTCATACGAATACGTAATCAAATTGTTTTCTTTTGCAAAACACTCAATGGAAACAGGAAATAAGAACCCGTATTTTTTTAAAATTGCAATATTTTTTTCGAATTGCTCGCAGTCGCTTTCTTCAATCGGCCGGTGTTGGATCGCTTCAATCACGGCAATTATTGTCTGAAGGCTACTAATGACTTGCAATGCTTCATCGAGTAAGCCATTATATAAATGGTCTGTACAATAATCTGGGTTTAATAATTCATCAGGATTAAGCTTATCTACAGATACATACCGAGGTAACAAGTCATAGCGAAGCTGTTCAGTCAACTCTTCTATGTAATTCTCCATTTCTGGCGGAGCTGCTTGGGCAATTTTCATGGTTACCCCCCCTTTTTCTCTTAACTTATGTCTCTTTATTTAGCATAACATAAACATAAAACGAGAACTTCAGGTAGTTATTTCCTCCTAATTATTTACAAGTTCTTTTAAAAGATTAAAGGATATTTACTAGTATGTAAGGAAGGGATTAAATATGAGTATACACGGCCAATGGCTAGAAGATAAAATCGCAAAAAATGATGCAGGGCAAACAATTGAAGAGTATTTAAAAACGAAATGGCGGATTCCTAAAAAAACGCTGCATCAGTTTCGGATGAAGAAAAATGTGCTTATAAACGGTGAGCCTTTACCATGGAGAAACACTCTTAAGGAACATGATAAAATGTCACTTCCTTTTTTTGAAGCAGAGCCTAATGAAATAACACCTTACAATGTTGATATAGAGATTTTGTTTGAAGATGAGCACGTACTAATCGTAAACAAACCAATAAACCTAGATACTCATCCTTCATCAGAACAAGACCAAAAAACTCTTTTAAACGCTGTAGCTGCTTATTTTCAAAAAATAGGCCTCAAAACAAAGCCTAGACACGTTCACCGTTTGGACAGCGATACATCAGGTGCTATCTTATTCACGAAGCATTTTGTAGCAAGCTCCGTGTTTGATCAGCTGCTGGCTGAACGTAAAATTAATCGGACTTATATTGCCCTCGTCCAAGGAATCATAAAAAAAGAGGATGGAATCATCAATGAACCCATTGGACGTGATCGTCATCACGCTACAAGAAGACGAGTATCTAGAACGGGACAAGCTGCCAAAACACTTTATCGGGTGTTAAAACGCAATACGGCAAAAAACGAAACGCTTATTGAACTTTCGCTCGAAACTGGACGCACTCACCAAATTCGTGTTCATATGAGTCACATCAACTATCCATTACTTGGTGATACTCTTTATGGAGGAAAGAGATTAAAAGAGCAGCAGCAAGCTTTACATGCCATTAAGCTTTCTTTTATACATCCGTTTACACATCAGCGCGTCTCAGCTGTTGCACCTCTAACTCAGCAAGTCTTTTTGCCTTACAGCAAGTTGCTTTCCTATTAAATATAAAAGAGAGGTTAAGACACAACCAGCTAAGGGCAAACAAATAGAAGAAGTGCGCTGAACCGCTTGAGATACCTACATGAAACCTGCGTTCACCATATCAATAAAAAAATCCGAACGAGTTGAATTCTTTATCAAGAATCTCAATTCATCGTTCGGATTTTCCTTTAACTAAAATACTTTTGTCCTAGCCTCTTTTTTTCTATTGAATTTTAAATTGACGAATCAAGTTCGCCAATTCTTCACTAATCTCTTGCAGATGTTCCGCTGATTGAGAAACAGTAGAAATAGCTCTAATTTGTTCTTCTGTGGAAGCGGTAATCTCTTCAGTTCCTGCTGCTGATTGCTGTGCAATGGCTGCTATGCTTTGAATTGCCGCTACCACGTCTTCCTTATGCTCATCGATACTGTCCATGCTGCTTGTCACATGTTCGACAGCCGCCGCCACTTGTTCAATCGTAGTTGCAATTTCATGAAAAGCTCGTTCTGTATCTCCTACCACAAAGTCTTGAGACTTTGAAAGCTCTTCTGTACGGTTGCATTCTTCACGCGCAGCAGCGACTTCACCTTGAATCGCTGCAATCGTATGGCGAACTTGTTCAGTGGCCTGAGAGGACTGTTCAGCAAGTTTTCGCACTTCTTCAGCTACTACCGCAAATCCTTTGCCATGTTCTCCTGCACGAGCTGCTTCAATACTAGCATTTAATGCAAGTAAATTTGTCTGATCTGAAATACTATTAATCGTGAAAATAATAGATTCAATTTTTTTCATCTTATTTGTTAACTCTTCCATTACAGCTTGAACAGCGTGAATCGTTTGAGACGATTCAGTGGTTTGGTTGCGAAGGAGCTGCATCTGTTTTAAACCTTTTTCATTGATGCTTACAGCTTCAATCGTCATTTTATTAATCTGTGCATTTTGTTCAATGACTTCTTCAATTTGCGAAGATAAACTCATCGTTTTATGATTAGTAGAGTCAGCGTCAGAAGCTTGCTGCGTGGCACCGCTGGCAATCTCATGGATAGCCCGGCCGATTTCCTCACTGGATGCAGTTGCTTCTTCAGATACGGCACTCAAGTCTTCGACAGACGTTTTTACTGTCTCAACAGACGTCTGAACCGTGCCAATCAATGTTTTCATTTTGGCTACCATATCATTAAATAAATGAGTAAGCTCACCAATTTCATCTTTTGACTTCGTCTTCACCTGAACCGTTAAATCGCCAGCTGTTACTTTGGCTACTTCATTTTTCAAGCGGCGAATTGGATTAGTAATAATTCTTGAGAAAAAGATGGTTAACACCACTGATAATAAGATTCCAATTAACGCAATCCAGACAATAACAGTCAGTAAATGATGAGCGCTTGAGAGCATTTCATTATAAATAAAGGCATTTCCTATCTTCCAATTCGTCCCTTCGAGAGTATCATATGCCATGACTCTCTCTTCACCTTGAAAGGTATACTTCATGAAATCTCTATTCCGGTCTGCTTCGTACATTTTTTTCATAAATGGCTGATTCATCAAATTTTTCCCAGCTTCTGTTGGATGAACGAGCGCTGTGCCATTTTGATCAAATAAAAATGCATACCCACCGTGATTTACTTCTGCTTTACCTACAATGTTTTTTAATGCATCTAAGTCTAAATCAGTAGCTATAACGCCCAGTACATTTTTAGTATCTGGATCTAAAATAGCCTTTGCAATTGTCACGACCGTCTTTTTTGTTGCTGCATCTTCATATGGATCCGTATAAACAACATCATTAGGTGATTCTACTGCTTGTTTGTACCATACCCTTGAAGTCGGATCATAGTTTGAACCAAACTCTTGTTTGGGAACAGAATACATTCCTTTATTTTGAGTGCCTATGTATTCAAGTGCTAGGTTTGGATACTTTTCTTTAAACTGCGTAAACTCTTTTTGAACTGTGTTCCATGTAAAATACGGATTTTTCTCTTGGTTTGTTTGATCTCCTTCCTGCTTAACAAAATTAACAATTACATCGTTTTCACTATACGTCAGCAAAGAACGACTATACATGTCTAAGTATGTATGAATGGTTTCTTTTAACTCTTTCACTTGACTTTGAGACTGAACTTCTACATCTTTTTCTATTTGCGTTTTGGTAAATTGATAAACAGCCCCTGAAACAACTAATAATAAAATAGCTATAAAAATACTAAAAAATACTACGAGCTTTGCACTTAACCTCTTCATTCCCTCACCCTTCTACAAAAATCTTTATATTACTAATAACGGCTTTTCATTTTCATTTTTGAAGAAGTTTTTGTGATTTATTTCAAATTCCCGCAAAATAAAACCAGCGCATCCTTTCATAACGAAAGAACGTGCTGGTCTTATTTTTGCTTTTCGTATGCATCAGGTTCAATATGAACAAGCGTATCTTTAATTTGATGCTCATCGTTCATCATATGTTCAATTTGATCGGCAATTTCATGGCTTTTGATAACATTTAAATGGGGATCTACTTTAACAGTTACATCAATCACGACTTGATTACCAAGCTTGCGCGCTTTCACATCTTCTACTTCTTTTACACCTTCTACAAGCTCGATGCTTTCTTTGTAGTGCCCTAACTTTTCTTCATCAAATCCGTCCGTTAAGGAATGAGCCGCTTCTTTAAAAATCTCAATGGCTGTTTTACAAATAATAATTCCCACAGCAAAAGCAGCTACCACATCCAGCCATGGCAAGCCGAATTGGGAGCCGAAAATTCCCACAACAGCCCCTATACTCACAAGTGCATCAGACAAATTATCTTTAGCAACCGCATATAAAGACTGGCTATCAAGTTTTTTAGCAAGCTTAATATTATATCGGTAAACACCACCCATAATAGCAGCCGCTCCAAGACCTACCCAAGCAGCCAGTAAATTAGGAGCTTCAGATTTGTCCATAAATAATGACTGACCCGCATCAACCAATACTTCTAGTCCGATGACCATCATAATAAAAGAAGCAATAAGTGAAGAAATATGTTCCGCTCTGGAATGTCCATAGGGATGATCATTATCACGAGGTTTTTTAGAGATTTTTAAGCCGACCAAGACGGCAATCGATGCAATAATATCTGTAACATTATTAAGACCGTCGGCTTTTAATGCAGAGGAAGCGGTGACACCCGCAATGATAAGTTTACATGTTGATAAAAAGATATATGATAAGATACTAACCCAAGCGCCTTTTTGGGCTTGCTCATAGTAGTTCTCCATCCCTTCCACTCCTTTATTCAAAATAAGCAAACTTAGTGTAACAAATGGATTTCGTGTGGGTCTATAGAAACATTATTGGCTGCTAACATACAAATAGAGAATGTTAAACTCTTTAGCTTTCTGCAAAACAAGTTGCCTTTACTCAACACTTTAAACGTTTAAGATCTTTCTAAATGTGGCACTTCATGTAGAAGGACATTTTTTAAAATCGCCCTGTAAAATTGTTTACTATTTTTTAAAGGGTGTGATTTTTATCACAGCTGAAGCAATTTATTCTTGTTACACTAACATTGTGAAAAACATCACAAAATAAAATTCAAAGGATGATACAAATGAAAACACAATTCACACCAAAAACACGAAAAGTTGCTGTTATCGGAACTGGTTTTGTTGGCTCAAGCTACGCTTTTTCAATGGTGAATCAAGGTATTGCCAATGAATTAGTGTTAATCGATATGAACAAAGAAAAAGCAGAAGGTGAAGCACGTGATATCAATCATGGAATGCCATTTGCCACACCGATGAAAATCTGGGCTGGAGATTATAAAGACTGTGCTGACGCTGATTTAGTAGTTATTACAGCGGGCGCTAATCAAGCTCCAGGGGAAACACGCTTAGATCTAGTTGAAAAAAACGTTAAAATTTTTGAATGCATTGTAAAAGATATTATGAACAGCGGATTTGACGGCATCATTTTAGTGGCAACAAATCCAGTTGATATTCTCGCACACGTTACACAAAAAGTATCAGGATTACCAAACGAACGGGTAATTGGTTCAGGAACGATTCTTGACACAGCTCGTTTCCGCTACTTGTTAAGCGACTATTTCGAAGTAGATTCTCGCAACGTCCACGCTTATATTATGGGGGAACATGGAGATACGGAATTTCCTGTTTGGAGCCACGCGCAAATTGGCGGTGTGAAGCTCGAACATTTTATCAATACTGCCGCTATTGAAAAAGAACCGGATATGCAGCATCTATTCGAACAAACCCGCGATGCGGCTTACCATATTATTAATCGAAAAGGAGCGACTTATTACGGAATTGCAATGGGGCTTGTACGCATTACCAAGGCTATTTTAGATGATGAAAATTCTATTTTAACAGTATCTGCTTTATTAGAAGGACAATATGGTATTTCTGATGTGTATATCGGCGTACCAGCTATCATTAATAAAAACGGCGTGCGTCAAATTATTGAATTGAATTTAACCCCTCACGAACAGCAGCAGCTCGAGCACTCTGCTAGCATACTTAAGCAAACTCGCGACAGAGCTTTTGTGTAACATCTAAAGATTTTTGCGGGGGACTCTCCCGCTCCCTTGTTTTAAATATGTAGTAGAGGTGTATGAATATGACGTGGACTCAGGTATATAATCCGTTAGATAATATTTGGCTTTCTGCACTAATTGCACTCATCCCCATTATCTTTTTCTTTATTGCTTTAACTCTTTTGAAATTAAAAGGACATATTGCTGCTGGTATTACGGTGCTTCTTTCTATGATTATTGCTATTTATTTTTATGATATGCCTGCCTCAATGATCTTAGGAGCCACAGGCTATGGGTTTCTGTATGCACTTTGGCCCATCAGCTATATTATTATCGGAGCGGTGTTCTTATACAAGCTAACTGTCAAAAGCGGACAGTTTACTACCATCAGACAATCTATTATTTCAATAACGGATGACCCCCGCTTGCAAATGCTGCTTGTTGCTTTTTCCTTTAATGCTTTTTTAGAAGGGGCAGCGGGATTTGGAGCTCCAATTGCCATTACAGCAGCGCTTCTAGTTGGACTTGGGTTCAAACCATTAAAAGCAGCGGCGCTATGTTTAATTGCTAATACAGCTTCAGGAGCGTTTGGCGCCATGGGGATTCCTGTTATTGTCGCAGGACAAGTATCTGGCATAGATCCAAAAGAAATTGCTCATTTTCTTGGCACGCAGCTTCCGATTATTTCTTTTCTTATCCCTTTTTTACTTGTCTTTATTATGGATGGGATAAAAGGATTAAAAGACGTATGGAAAGCAACGAGCATCACAGCCGTTTCCTATGCACTGACACAGTATTTAACTGTTACATACATCGGCCCTGAACTTCCAAATATCACATCTTCTATTGTGAGTTTACTTGCTCTTGCTTTTTATATTAAACGAACAAGCCCGGCAGCAGCTAAAAGCTTCAGCCTGTCACCAAAACAGATTTTAAAGGCTTGGTCTCCTTTTATTCTATTAACGATACTCGTTACGGCTTGGAGCATTTCTTTTGTCAAAAAAATGCTTGAACATATGAACCTGCTTATTAACGTCCCATTTTTACACAATCACGTAATTAAAGCAGCGCCTTTAGTAAAAGATCCTACGCCTTACGCTGCTATCTTAAAAATAGACGTATTTGCAGCAACAGGTACAGCAATTCTTATTGCTTGTATCCTTTCAGTTTTCTTGCTTAACGTATCGCCAAAAGTGGCATGGACCACTCTTTTAGAAACCGTAAAAGAATTATCAAGACCTATTATTACTATTATGATGGTCATTGCTTTTGCTTTTATTTCAAATTATTCAGGACAGTCTTCTACACTTGGATTGGCGCTCGCTACATCAGCCGCTTATTTTCCATTTTTATCTCCATTTCTTGGCTGGATCGGCGTATTTCTAACGGGGTCTGTCGTATCAAATAATGCGCTGTTCGGCAACTTGCAGCTAACTACAGCTCAGCAAATTAATGTCTTGCCAGTTATTCTCGTAGCGGCCAATACTGCCGGCGGCGTGATGGCTAAAATGCTTTCTCCTCAATCAATTGCCGTCGCTGCCGGAGCAGTGGGACTGGCTGGAAAAGAAGGTGAACTGTTTAAATACACGCTCAAATACAGCATGGGATTTTTGATACTAGGAGGGTTGGTTACTTTTTTATTGGCTTGGTGGTTATGATAAAAAGCGCTAAAAAGCTGTTATTACCGTGTTTCTTTCATTTAAACAAACGTTTGATTATATAAAAAAGTCCCCAGTTAGCGCTGGGGGTTTTTTTATTCCGAAATAAGTAAACCTATGTTGCCAAATTGTTTCCCTTTATCTAATCGTTCGCAAGCTGCAACTGCCTCTGACAGCGGATAGAATCGATCGACGATTGGTTTAATTTGATGTTTCTCTATAAAATCCATCATGTCCACGAATTCTTCCTGACTTCCCATAGACGTACCAAGTATGTTGAATTGAGGATAAAAAATGGTTCTTAGAGGTAGTTCAACTTCATTTCCAGAACTTGCACCAAAATTAACAATTCTTCCATTTGGCTTTAATATTTCAAAATAAGCAGGAAATAAAGCTGCCCCCACACTATCAAGTATGATATCTACTTTTCTATTGTTGGTTTCTTCTTTTAGGTTGCTTCCGCTATCTAATGCATAATTCGCTCCATGCTTTAGAGCTTGCTTTCTTTTTTCACCACTTCTAGAAGTGACTGTTACGTTAGCTCCGATAGCTTTTGCGAATAACAATCCATAGGTCGCGACTCCGCTTCCTATACCGGGAATAAGGAGGTGCTCTCCTTTTTTTAATTGGCCTTTTGTAAATAGAGCTCTATAAGCAGTTAAAGCGGATAATGAAAGAACTCCCGCCTGTTTCCAAGATAGATAAGATGGCTTTTGTACAACGTTATTCGCTTGTATGATTACATACTCTGCAAATGTTCCATGTGATGGACCGCCTAAAATTTTAGGTGTAAGTGGAACGTGTTCTACACAATCCCACTCTAGACTTGGATTAATAATTACTTCCATTCCTTTTTTTAAACCTTTTACGCCTTCTCCCAATTCTTCTATAATGCCTGCACCGTCTGAACCGGGGATAAACGGCTCATCTCCTTTGCCTCGATTATTCATAACGAATAAATCTCTCCGGTTTAAACCTGCTGTTTTTAGTCTTACTTTTACTTCTCCTCTTTCAGGGAGCATCTCCTGAAGATTTCTGTACTTCATACCTGCTATTCCACTTTTTTCACTATGTATAATACCTTTCATCATTTCGCCTCCTTTTAATCTACTCTACTAAAAACCTCAAAACCCAAAAAGAAATATGCCTAAAAAAGGAAAACAAACTTTTAGAATCGATCTTTCACTGTTTTATCTTTATTTTTCTGTATCGTAAAGGTATTAAGCTTCTTTTATTACATTTTTGTTACAAACAATCTTTTTTTGAAAAAAAGATTAAAAAGTAGAAAGAAACGCCTGAAAACATTGATAATTCAACCTTTAACTGGTAATTCCCTTACTATAACTAGTTTAGAAACTAGTAAAAAACTAAAAAAATTTAAGAAAAAAAGACAAAACACTTTCTTTTATTACAAATTTATTGTAATATAAATGTAACAAAAGAAATATAAAACACATAATTGTTACATAAATAAGGTTAATTAATTAGGAGTGAGTTAGAAATGAAAAAAATTGGACTAGTTTTATCATCAATCGCTATTTTCTTTACACTAAGCACTGGAGTTAGAGCACAAACAACATCTACAACACTAACGGATGCAAATGCTGTCAAAATTGCAGCTAGTGCCAGCAATCATTTCTGGAGTGCTCTGCACGGTTATAAAAACAAACCATGTACAGAACGTACATTTGAATATAAAGGAACTGAGTACGTGTATCTTTGCCCAGAATTTGATACAAAAGCTGAGCTATCAAGCTACTTATCTGAGACATTTACAAACAGTGCAGTAGAAAAAGGATTAACAAATTACGGCTATATCACATATAACGGCAAACTTGCACATCCAATCGGCGACGGATTCAGCATGTTAGAGTGGTCAAAAGCAAAAACTAAGCTTGTGTATCAAACAGCAACAGTTCGCTCTTATGAATTCACAGTTCCAACTGTAGATGGCGGCAGCGTAAAACGAACTGTCACATTCTATAAATCTAATTCTCAGTGGAAAGTAAATAAATTTGACGCTGTTCAATAATAAAAAAAGCAGGCCTGCTTGAGCAGACCTGCTTTTTTCTTTTTGATCGATAACATAAATAAAACTTCTACTTACAGCGCTCTAATAGCTGTAAATAGAAGTTGAGATCACAAGTTTAAGTAAATCAAATTTTGTCGAATCCTGTAGAAACAGTGATAAGTTACGTTTTATATTACAGGCTAAATTGCTTATTGTCAACATAATTCAGCAAAAAGATAGGGCAATATATTCAGAGCATAATAAAGACATTAACTTGGATTTTGTTCATGTTCCTCTGGGTTATCATGTACAGGATGAGCGCCTGGAAATAATCTCTGCGCTTTTTCATGAAGATTTTTGTTTTCATAATTAAATGCGCTATACGTTCGCTGCCCTTCTTCCCATGAAGTAGATTTCCCCAGTTTTTGATTAACAGGAGAGCCGAAAGGACCGTCTGGAAATTCTTCAGCGGTTATATACTCATGGCTTTTTTCTACTGTAGAGAAATCATCATACGATGGTTGTTTATCTTCTTTCAATGATTTTACCCCTTCTTTCTAGAAGATTTTCTACTAGTATGCACACTTCTTTGTAAAAAACCCTCTTAAATTAGTCTAAATCAGGGTATGATAACTATACATTTATTTTTAAAAGGAGTTGAACAGCTTGGAACCTAGACCTCAGAAAGGAACTTTTTTCCGAGAAAAAATCTTAAATAATAAATTTGTTGTATATACAATTATTATTTTTATTCTCAGCATGACTATTTTTTCGTTATCAAAAATCGGATTTATTTTAATTCCTATCTCTATTTTTATTAAAACAATCGCACTGCCGATTATCTTAGCAGGAATTTGCTTTTATTTATTTAATCCGCTTGTTGACTTTTTAGAACGAAAAGGTGTAAAACGAATTATTTCCATTCTTGTTTTATACATAGTGATTATCGGCGCATTAGCCATTATTATTTCATCGGTTATTCCGCCTCTAAAAAATCAAGTTGACCGTCTTATTGATAATATCCCAGAGCTGACGCATGACGTTCAGCATGCGGTGACGAACCTTTCGAATAACCGATATGTCGAACAAGGTCTTCAGTCGGCTAACACGGACCTAGATAAGATTTCAAAAGATGCATCCAAACACTTGAGTAAATATGTTTCTGGATTTTCAAGCGGTATTGTGAACTTTGTCGGCACAATTACAGAAATTATATTATCGGTTGCCGTTTTACCCTTTATTCTTTTTTACTTATTAAAAGATGGGAAAAATTTACCTAATTACATTGTGAAACTGCTTCCAAACCGCTCTCGTTCTGAAGCTAAATTCATTTTAGCCGACATGAACCACGCATTAAGCGCATATATTCGCGGGCAAATTTTTGTTGCGATTTGTATAGGTGTACTGCTTTTCATTGGCTATCTGATTATTGGGTTAGATTATGCATTACTTCTAGCGATTATCGCCATGGTAACCAACGTTGTGCCTTACCTTGGTCCTATTATCGCCATTATTCCAGCCATTATTATTGCGTTTATTACCTCTCCTTTCATGCTTGTAAAACTAGCCATTGTCTGGGCAGTTGTTCAATTGCTTGAAGGTAAAGTAATATCTCCGCAAATTATGGGAAGAAGCCTAGACATTCACCCGATTACCGTCATTTTTGTCATTCTAACCGCCGGAAACTTATTCGGAATCATCGGTATCATTTTAGCCGTCCCTGGATATGCCGTTTTAAAAGTTATTATTACGCATATTTACCAATTCATCCGTTTGAATTCTACTATGTATCCAGATAAAAAAGCATAATAAAAAGCCCATCGATTTTCGATGGGCTTAACTTTTTACTTTTGTTCTTCTTCATCTTCACGATCAAACCAAAGGAGCTCTTGATCATCTTCATCTCCATTATAGTTGATGAGAATTTCTTCTCCTGCTTGGATATCCGTATATGCATAAAAATCAAAGGTATGATTGTCAAAATTAATTTCATACGTAGCATTGGGTGTATACGAGTGATTAAACAGCATACCGTATCCCAAAAGAATAGCCGTATGATTCACTCCATATTCAAAAGCATAATCCGCTAGTGTTGTTTTCTCAATAAAATCATGCTCTTTATTAGGATAAGCGATAACAGGAGCTTCGTGAATAAGCGTTCCTTTTTTAATATCTTGCTTAGCAAATACACCTCTGTTAAATTCTCCGTCGCTTATCGCAGACGCTTTTATTTCGATCATATTCGTCACCTATATATTCTTTCCTCTAAGATTTTTTTCTTCCTTAAGCTTGACAGTTTCTAATGGGGAAATCAACTGTTTTTCATAACCACTTGAATATAAGCTGAAAGAGCGCTTATCATGCACACTTGTGTAAGCACTTACCTTGTTAGAAACACGCAATTTGATTTTATTTTAGACACGGAAAAGCAATGACCTTGCGCATAGCGCTTTTTTGAGCCATTCAACATGTGAAGAATCGTTTTTCTCTGTGATATAATCGTTTATGCTGCTTTTTTATGTTAATCTATCACTCTTATTACCAAATTTATCTCATGTTAGAAAGAAGGTTTTAAATGAACTTAAATCATGACAAAGAGGGTGTAACGTATGCAGTCCTTTCTTATCTTATGTGGGGGCTCACGCCAATTTATTGGAAGCTGGTTCACCACGTAGCACCGGGGGAGATTTTAGCTCAGCGCGTTTTTTGGTCTTTTATTTTTATGCTTATTCTTTTATTGATAACAAAGAAATGGCGTACATACATTACGTTTGTAAAAGAAATAATGAAAAAACCATCCTTATTCTGGTCCCTTTTTACTGCGTCTGTACTTATTAGTGCAAATTGGGGCATTTTTATGTGGGCTGTCATTGATGGAAAAATAGTAGAAGCGAGCCTTGGACAATATATTAATCCCCTAACAAGTGTTTTATTAGGTGTTATTGTCTTAAAAGAGAGATTAAGCGGGGCTCAAATTTTTTCATTTATACTAGCAGCGATCGGGGTATTAACACTCAGTCTTCATTATGGTGTGGTTCCTTGGATTTCGCTTAGTTTAGCTCTTACTTTCGGATTATATGGTTTGGCAAAGAAAAAGATTAAAGCTGATTCAACAATCGGATTAACTCTTGAAACGATGGTCATCTCCCCTATTGCATTAGCATACATAGGCTACCTCACGTTTCAATCACACTTGCAGTTTTTTGATTCTTTTTCAACAAGTCTCTTGTTAATCGGAAGTGGAATGGTCACAGCTCTACCACTCTTATTATTCACAAAAAGTGCTAAAAAAGTATCATTATCAATGCTTGGTATTCTTCAATATATTTCACCAACCTTATCTCTGCTAGCAGGAGTAATTCTGTACCATGAATCGCTAACAAAAGCTCATGTTATTGCTTTTAGTTTGATTTGGTTAGCTCTTATTGTTTATACGTTTTCATCTATTGCTAAATGGGGGAACAAAAAATACATAAAAAATAAAATGGAAGCCTAACAGAAGCATACATTTTCTTACGTATTATTTCTAAACAAATTGGGCTGAAAGGAGCGAGCGATATTTATGAAACAAATCATTGACGCTCATATTCATCTCGATCAATATGAACCGAAAAGCTGGAAAGACATAATAGAGAAGGATCCTTCGTTACAAGCGCTTATTTCTGTATCTTCCACATTACAGTCTTGCCAACTTAATCAAAAAATCAGCCAATTGTATTCCTGTGTGAAACCCGCCTACGGATTTCATCCTGAACAAATGCTGCCTTCTTCAAATGAATTAGCGGAGCTGTTTGCCTGGATTGATCAAAACAATGAAGAAATGATAGCTGTTGGGGAGGTAGGTCTACCTTATTACTTAAGTCAGACTTATACTCTTTCTCTAGAGCCCTATTTGGAGCTGCTTGAAGCTTTTATTATTCATTCAAAAAAATGGGGAAAACCATTAATTCTTCACGCTGTATATGAAGACGCTGAAATTGTGTGTGACTTACTGGAAAAACATTCCGTGTCTAAAGCGCACTTCCACTGGTTCAAAGGAGCTAAAAAAACCGTTGAACGAATGAAAAACAACGGTTACTATATTTCAGTTACACCTGATATTGTATATAAGCCTAAAATCCAAGCGCTTGCCATGGAATACCCTCTTGACTACTTGATGGTCGAAACAGATGGTCCGTGGCCATTTGAAGGACCTTTTCAAAACCAAATAACGGTTCCATCAATGATACATCAGTCCGTTGAGGAAATAGCACGTCTCAAAGGAGTTTCTGAAACGGAAGCATATGATTTTTTATATCAAAATACGTCTTGTTTTTATAATCTCTCCACATAAAAGGCCTTTCCCTAAGGAAAGGCCTTTTATATCTAAATTCGTTTCACAAGTTTTACGATTAGCACAATCACTGCAATGACAAGAAGAATGTGAATGATGCCGCCGCCAATATGAAAAACTAATCCTAATAACCAAAAAATAAATAAAAGTCCAATAATCGTCCACAACATAATTTTTTCTCCTTTTTTTATATGTAGTATTTGTTATAATTTTATATTTCCCTAAATGTGCATAAATAAACGTATTTCATATACATCTTTTCACTGAGGAAGGTTCACATAATGTACAAAAAGCAATCATGTTCTCTGTGGTAAAATAAGTATGTAATCTTATTTCATTTAAACTATAGCGGAGATGATTAACTATGACGTGGATTGTATTACTTTCCATCATTCTTGTAAGTGCACTCAAAATATTAATAACGTGTCTTCCAACTCCAGTGGTCAAATGGCTTATGACTAAATTTCAATTACACCCAACACTTGATGACCAAAGCGTTACTGTCACAGTTGATGGGAAACATTTAGAAGGCAAAGACAAAATGCAAGTGATTGATTATTTTAATAAAGCAACATTTTTAAAACAATATTATGTCCATGAAGGAAATAAGGACTATTATAAACACCTAGAAGACAGTGAAACTCCACTGATTATCGATACGAAAAAAGGAAAAAAAGATGTTCGATTGTGCGTATACAGTTATGATGATCATGTCGATGTCGTAAAACAGTATAAAAAGAAAATTATTGCTTACAGCCTGCTGTCTGATCACCTTCAAAAGCAGTCCATAACAGCTGACCTAGCTTAAACCAGTCGCCTATAAGGCGGCTTTTTTAGTTTTTAGTTTTAGTTTGAAGCTATCTTATTTTAAAACACCAAACTTTAACAGTAATTCTAATGCTATAATGTAAATTAATATAATTTTCTAACTTTTCTAAGAGGTGATGGATAATGCTTTCTTTGTTAGGGTTTGGAATGATTGCGACTTTTCTATTTCTTGTCATCAGTAAACGCTTGTCCGTGGTTGTTGCTTTTATTTTTGTCGCTATCCTCTTTGGTATAATTGGAGGTTTTAGTGCCCATATGGGCGATATGATGATGAATGGTATTTTAAAAGTAGCTCCTACGGCCATTATGATCGTTTTTGCTATTTTATATTTTGGACTAATGATTGACGTCGGTTTATTTGATCCTATGATTTCTCGTGTCCTAAACATTGTGAAAGGCGATCCTTTAAAAGTCGTAATGGCAACTGCCGTTATTACAATGCTTGTTGGCTTGGACGGAGACGGCTCTTCTACATTTTTAATTACAGTTTCCGCCTTGCTTCCTTTGTACACAAAACTGGGAATGAACCGACTAATACTGGCTTGTGTTATTAGTTTAAGCGCAGGTGTTATGAATATGATTCCTTGGGGAGGTCCTCTCGTAAGAGCCGCAGCAAGTTTGCAATTAGAAGTATCAGATCTATTTAACCCTCTTATTCCAGCTATGGCAGCGGGATTGATGTGGACTTTATTTTCAGCATATCTACTCGGAAAGAGAGAGAAAGCGCGCTTAGGAACCATTCATTTAAAAGGTTCATCAATGGCTTTTGCTGAACAGCTTTCAGTTCATGAGACCCCTGGGAAGCCACCTAGACTCTTTTGGTTTAATGCCTTATTGACACTGTGCTTAATGACTCTCTTGGTCGTAGACATACTCCCTATTCCTATTTTATTTGCTATTGCTTTTGCCATTGCTTTATTTGTTAATTTTCCTCATCCAAAAGAACAGCAGGAAAGAATCTTAAGTCATGCAAACAGCTTTGTAATGGTTAGTACGTTGGTTTTTGCAGCCGGAATCTTTACAGGCGTTTTTACAGAAACAAAAATGATGGATGCCATGGCTAATACCATTGTCAGCCTCACTCCTGAATGGCTGGGCTCTCACCTTCCCTTAGTTGTAGCAATAACGAGCCTTCCTCTTAGCTTTGTATTTTCACCTGATGCTTATTATTTTGGCATTTTACCTGTTATTAGCCATACAGCAGCTAATTTTGGTGTAGACCCTGTAGAAATAGGACGAGCAGCTTTATTGGGACATTCCACAACTGGGTTTCCCCTATCTCCTTTGGTACCCGCTACTTTCATTCTGATTGGGCTGGTTGAAGTAGATTTCGGGGAGCATCAAAAGTTTCTTTTCAAGTGGGCCTTTGGGACAACTATTGTGATGATAATTACAGCCATTTTAACGAATGCTATTTCCTTTTAGACTCTACCATAAAAAAGGAAGCCGACTACCATAAGGCAATCGGCTCACACATGTAGGATATTGATTTAACACTAACAAAGTACAACACAACACTAGTAATTATATAATATATTTCATTATTTTGAAAGCGATTTCATAGATATTTTTAAAAATATTTTGTTATTTGTTTTTCGTAGAAAAAAACCACGTTTCAGCCAATTCGAAACGTGGTTCTTTTCTGTAAGGACTTGCCCTACAGGCTATAAATGTAAGTACGTTCATTATAGCATGAGCTCTTATCTAGATTCCATGGTAATTACTGTATAATATCGTTACATTACGACCGGTTGTATTTTTCTGTCCATATGCAGCGTATTCCATGGCTCATCCTGTTCAGCAAGCCTTTCGATAAAACCTTGTGAAATCCAGAATGGGATAGCCCCCGGTAAAAAAGGATGAGTATGCAGATACAACGTGTCATAAAAATGATTTTGAGCAAATTGTTCCACTGCCTTTAACAGCTGCTGTCCAATGCCTAGACGCCGGTATGCTGGATCGACATAGCATTTTACAATCTCGGCTGCAGTTTTATGTTCATATCGCTTTTTTAATGCATGAAACCTTCCATCGTAAGCGTATAAACCAATTGTTCCAATTACTTGTTGATTTTCCGTGACAGCTGCAAAAAAAGCAGCGCCTTTCGCTTGAACATAATGTTCATTAAAATGAAGCAAATCCACAGAAAGCTGATTTTTTTCCAGCATAGGAAATAGCTCATTCCGCATATTCATGACAAACTGAATCACTTCAGCATCCTTTTCTTTTACTTCTTTAATTTGATACATTTGTACTTCTTGCACGTTTACTGTCACATCCTTTTATCTATCATTGTATCCTTTCTCTTTTTCCTATAGGAACAACGATATTGACTATGGCGTTACGTCTAAATGCTGAGTCAGCATATAATACTCGCTTGGATTTGTTGTCCAGTTTTTCACTTTTTGATTATAAGCAACAACAATGTTTGGATGTACAATCGATGACGTCAGCATTTCCCCATTAATCAAAGCGGTTGCTTGCTTGGCTAGCTGATCTCGTTTTGCGTCATCTACTGTTGAATTTAACTGTTCTATCATTTTTGTTAGCGTATCGTCATTAATCCGGCTGGCATTTAAACCACCGCCCGGCAAATAGTTCGTGCTTAAATAATAGCTGGCATCCCCTCTAGGTGCTGTGATAAGGCTGTACAATGCTAAATCCCAATCATCTTTTGCCATTACATATTCATCGCTGTCTTCAACTAGGTGAATCTTAATATTAATTCCTAACTCTTTCGCATTAGACTGTATAAGCTGAGCAATCAAAGGAAGTTCTGGCAATGAGCTGTATGTGACAAGAGAGAGGGATAATGGCTTTCCATTTTTGATTACTTTGCCATTTTTGAGTTGATAGCCTGCTTTCTCTAAATATTTTTTAGCATATGCTATTCCTTTTGTCTCACTAGCAGTATTATCAGCAAAAGGAAATTGGGGTAAAAATGGACCTCGAGCCGCTGCCGCTTGATTGTTCATTATGCTGCTGACAATTTCTTTCCGGTTCAGTAAGGTATCGATAGCTTTTCTTACAGTTTCGTCTTTTAATGCGTCATTGGTTTGATTATAAAGCAATAAATGAGTACGCACACTAGGTACTCCACTTACTTTGAAAGACGAATTCGCTTGTAAAGTGCTCAAGCTTTCTAAAGGCGGGCGATAAATAATATCGGCTGTTCCGGACTGAAGAGCCGCAACTCGCGCATTAGCATCTTCGTTAAATGCAAAGATCGCATTTTTCAATTTTACTTTCCCATTCCAATAATGTTCATATCTTTCTAACTTCACTTGATTTCCTTGATCGAAAGTCAAAACTTGAAATGGACCTGTGCCAATAGGCTTCTTAGCTATATTAGAAACATCAACATCTATAATAGCTGTGTTTGGATGCACTAACTCAGAAGGAAATTTAGGCATTGGTTCTTTTAATGTAATTGTCAGCGCATGACCGTTCGCTTTCATTTCTTTAATATTTAAAGCGTTTTTCATCGCATAACTTTGATCTATCGTTCTTTGAAGAGAAGACTTAACGGCATTTTCATCTAGCGCTTTACCATTTTGAAACGTAATATTCTTTCTTATCGTAAATGTCCACGTAAGACCGTTATCTTCCGTTTTCCACTTTTCAGCAAGCCAGGGCTTTATTTTTAAATCATTGCTGATTTTAACAAGCGTCTCCCCTACTCCCGCACGAACTGCTGTATAATTATCATCCGTATGAGGATCAAGCGTTGCAGATGTAAAATTAAATAAAAACGTCACACTTTTATCCGTTTTCTTTCTTTCTTTTATACTTATGCTCTCTTCATTAGGAGCGCAAGCAGTGAGGCAAAGTAACACAAGAAATATCATAGATACGAGTTTTTTATTATTTATCATTGATCTTTCCACCTTCTATTTTAATACACAAAAAAAGCACTTCTAAAAAGAAGTGCTTGTCTTCAAAACAAATTCAGATAAACGTATCCCTTGTTTATCTTATTTTTGATTCTGCCAAAACACCTCCCTATCCTCGTAGGTTATTGTGTGCTGCGATTTATGGCAGGTCTCCTGGCTTCAAGTCATTGCCTTATACCGCCTTCCCGTCTCTAAATAGACAGTGGCTTTTTGACATAAGGCTCCTTGTTACAGTGGCGGGACCGCTCCGGATTTGCACCGGATTCCCTTTTAAGGCAATTGAAAAACAATTGCCACCATAAAAACTGGTTATTTAATTTAGTAGCGTGCTCTTGAAACTCTAGAAGTAGAAGCTGATGGTGAAACATCTTCATCATCAAATCCAGTGGCAATAACGGTTACCATCATTTCGTCCTTTAAATCTTCATTAATCACGGACCCAAAAATCATATTTAAGTCCTGATCAGAAGCAGACGTGACAATATCTGCTGCTTCCTGTACTTCGTAAAGACTCAGGCTGCTGCCGCTCGTAATGTTCAACAGCACGCCTCTTGCTCCATCAATCGATGCATCTAGCAGCGGACTAGAAATCGCTTTTTTCGCTGCTTCAATTGCCCGGTCTGATCCAGAAGCTCGTCCGATACCCATAAGCGCAAATCCTTGATTAGACATGATTGTTTTTACATCAGCAAAGTCAAGGTTAATCAGCCCCGGAACAGCGATTAAATCTGAAATACCTTGAATACCTTGGCGAAGAACATTATCTGCTTCACGGAATGCTTCAAGCATAGGCGTCTTTTTATCGACAATTTCAAGCAAGCGGTCGTTTGGAATCACAATAAGAGTATCTACCGATTCATTCATCGCAGTAATACCGCCTACTGCTTGCTTCGTACGTTTATTTCCTTCAAACTTGAACGGGCGAGTGACTACTCCAATTGTTAAAGCATTTAGTTCACGGGCAATTTGGGCAATAACCGGAGCTGCTCCAGTACCGGTTCCTCCGCCCATGCCAGCTGTTACGAATACCATATCTGCGCCTTGCAGTACTTCTTGAATTTGTTCTCTGCTTTCTTCGGCTGCTTCTCTTCCCACTTCTGGATTAGCTCCTGCACCTAATCCTCGCGTTAAGGCCGCACCAATCTGCATTTTCACATCTGCTTTAGATAAGTTAAGCGCCTGAGCATCCGTATTAACGGCGATAAATTCTACTCCTTGTACACCGTGTTCAATCATACGGTTAACGGTGTTATTTCCTCCACCGCCGACCCCAATTACTTTAATTCGCACTAATGGCGATACATCTGCATCAAATCCAAACATTCTAAGTTCCTCCTCAATGATCAAAATTACTTTCTCTTATTATCCGAAAAAACACGTGAAGAACCTTTTACTCCTATGTTTAACGCGTAACTGTTCTTTTGTTTTACAGATTTTATACACTTCTCTTTTAACCTTTAAATCTTTACATCTTTATGTAAATTTATTGTTGTTCTAAAATTAGTACGCCGAACTCTTTTATGGTTTTTCCACTCAAAATGGCATATAAGCTTATTGTATCATTCATTTGACAGATGTCTGTATTTAATTTTGAGTAAGATGTGACTAAGAGAATAATATTTTTATAGACAAAATGAGAAAAAGCCCTTAGAAATAAGGGCTTCTCTAGATAATAAACCGTTTTATAATTTCCCAGTTAAGAATTGAGCCTCTCCCATGCCAAAGCTCCAGTCAGCATTACTGTTTTCAACAATCGAAATCATAATGTCGTTTGGCTGAATGCCGCAACTCTCTCCAAGCTCTTTTACAATTAATCTGTAAAGAGCTTGCTTTTGCTCTTCTGTTCGCTGTTTACTCGTTACACTTATAATAACCAAATCCTTGCTTCTCTCAAAGCCAAGACCTGTATCTTCAATAATCATTTCATGAGCAGGATGCTGATGTACAATTTGATAACGGTCGCGCTCCGGGACGCCAAAGGCTTCTAGCATCGCTCGGTGAGCAGCGTCTAGTAATGTTTTTAACTCTTTTTCATCTCTTCCTTCTATTACATCAAATCTAAGTAATGGCATACTAAGTAACCTCCAGCTTTTTGTCTAATATATTATTGCCTCATCATATCACAACTATCATTTGTAAAAAAAAGATATGCTATTCACAATGGGCTCTCTAGTGAAAGAGACCTCAAATGCTTCAATAAAAGCTCAACTTAACAAAAAGAAATGAGCAGTATAACGGCTCATTTCATTAGTACAAAAACATTTATAATAAGAGCTAAAATACATACAGATACAATGGCAATGAGTACGTTCATCACAAGGTTTTGCGAGGATGTTTTGGCTTGTTTTTTCATATCAGCCCGACTCATCTGTTGCTTTTCATGATCACTTTTAGACATCACGTAGCCTCTCCTATTCATCAAAATGTCAGCAGTGTGTAAATGATTTTTGAGAAACCTTGATCCAGTTCTTTTGTATAGACAGCAGCACATGCAGGTTATCACCAGTTATTTTAGCATGTTTTGTCAAATAAGTGGACTATGTAGCGCTTCAATTTATTATTCACAGCCAAATATATTTAAATTCGTTGCTTTTCTCTTCTTTTCTCGCTATTGTTTGAGAAGAAGGATAATTAGATACGATAAAGGATGATACGATATTGAATAACCATACGCAGCTGCCTCAGTATATCTACACATACGCATGCAGCGAAGAGGAACTCTCACTATGTCAATTAGAGAGACGCTCTCTTTTTGAAATTGAAACTGAGAAACCTATCATAAAAAGTGCCGTTAAACTTGATCCAAGTAGAAGCCCTTTTATCAAAGAGCGATTAGATATTATGTATGAATCAGATGACCTTGCAGATATTTGTAAGCAAGTAGAAGATATTGACCTCGGAGACAAAACATTTAAACTCATTTTTATGAAAATTAATGACTTGGAAAAAGATCAAAAAATAAGTTATAAAGGTCAGCGTGCTATTGAACGTGATGTGGGTTGGCATTTTGTAGCAGAAGCAGACTTGCATAACCCTGACCATTTGTTTGGCATTGTTCCATTTGAAGGACGCTGGTATTTTGGGAAATATCAAAAAAGCGAAGCAGTATGGCTGCATCATTTGAAAAAACCGCGTGAATACTCTACAGCACTCAGTACCCGCCTTGCAAGAGCTGTAGCTAACATTGCCGTTCCAAACCCCGAAGGAATCAAAGCGATTGATCCATGCTGCGGTATCGGTACAGTCCTTGTAGAAGCCCTTTCAATGGGCATTGATATTGTAGGACGCGATATCAATCCACTTGTGACCGACGGATCTCGTGAAAATATTGCGCATTTCGGCTTAAGCGGTGATGTCAAAACTGGACCGATTTCAGATGTTACAACTCACTATGATGTAGCTATCATCGACATGCCTTACAATCTCTACACCCACGCGACGCCTGAAGATCAGCTTTCTATTTTAAAACACGCGCGCCGCTTTGCGGATAAAGTAGTCGTGATTACAGTAGATACGATTGACCATATGATTCATGAAGCGGGCTTTTCTATTTCAGATCGCTGCGTAGCGCGCAAAAGCGTTTTTTCTAGACAAGTAGTTGTATGCGAATAAAAAAGACACCAGTCTAACAGGCTGGTGTCTTTTGATTTACCACTCTTTAGGTTCATAATCTAATTCTTTGAATAGCTGCGTACGCTCTTTTTTCGTTAAATCTCTCCATTGCCCAATAGGTAAGTTATTTAAATGGATATTCATAATACGAGTGCGCTGAAGGCGGTACACTTCATATCCGAGCACTTCACACATACGGCGAATTTGACGATTTAAACCCTGTGTTAAAATAATTTGAAACTCATACTTAGACAGCTGTGTCACTTCACAAGGAAGCGTTTTTGTGCCTAAAATTTTTACTCCCTCAGACATGTTTTTGATAAACTCTGGTGTAATTGGCTTATCTACTGCAACAATATATTCTTTTTCATGCTTGTTTTCTGCACGTAAAATTTCATTAATAATATCGCCGTCATTTGTAAGTAAAATTAAGCCGTCTGAATCCTTATCAAGTCGTCCAACGTGGTGAATACGCAAAGGGTGATTGACTAAATCAATGATGTTTCCCTTTACTTTTTTTTCACTCGTACTTGTAATGCCGACTGGTTTATTAAGCGCAATATATACATTATTTCGAGCAATCCGAAGCTGTTGTCCGCTTACTCGAATATCATCGCCAGGCTTAACTTGATCTCCGACTTTTGCAACCTTTCCATTAACGGTTACTCTTCCTTCACTAATTAACTTATCTGCCCCGCGTCTTGACGCCTTTCCAGATTCGCTAATAAATTTATTCAGTCTCAGGTGAATCACAACCTTACATTTAAAAATTTTAAAATTTGTCTCTTCTATTAGAAACAGACATATGCCAATTTCTATACCGTCCCTATCGTAACATGCTATACGCTTCTCGTCTTCTTTTAATTTCATTACTTAATCATATTTTTTTAACAGTAATAGAAGTATAGGTCCAAAATACTTTGTAACCTTATTCTTAACATTTCAATCAATGCTTACACCTGTGAAACTTGCATCAATCTTTACTTATATACAAGACCTAGACGTCTGGATTGACTGATCAGTATAGAGTTGCTACCATTATACTGACCGATCAACTAGTAATTATATCAGGGAGCTGTTTTCATGGAACCAACCAATTCAAAGGAAGAAATGCCGTTAACTTCACCTTTTGTTTTGGCTTGATATTTAATTTATTTCCTTCTGCTAACACCTTAAATTTATTATCAGAATAACCGTTTTTCATTTTTAAGGGATAGGATAAAAATACATTATTTTGTTTGATGGTCAAATCGCTCTTGTTTACTAATTCCATTTCATATGAAATTCCTTGCTTCATTTTTTGTTCTTTGATTACGTTAATACTTATCTTTTCTAGTTCTCTTAAAGGAACGTTGTCTTCTTCTTTTGAACACCCGACAAATAAGATGGCTAAAGCTAATAAAACAAGAATTCCTAACTTTCTATTCAAAAAACAATCCCCTCTCTAGTAACAAAGATTATTTTACAATTATAACTCAAAAAAGTTATTTAATGGAAAAATACAATTAAAAAAGCAAACCGTCATTGGTCTGCTTTTTTAATTGCTACGCATAGGTAATGTGTTGTTGTGCGAAAAACTTTTCGATAAGGAGTTTGCCAACTATATGTATATCGTAACAAAAGAAAAAAGAATGCGCTGTGAGATTTGTCACTCCTTCTTTCAAAATAATCTAACCGGATACTTCCTATTGCCTTACGCAAAAAGAGCAGACCGCAAACGCGACCTGCTCTTTTCACATGCTAGATATGGGTAATTTGTCCATGCGTGAAAAGCTCTTCAATAATAAGGGGTTTATCACTACACTTATAGAATAACAAAGAAAAAAAGATGGGGCTGTGAGATTTATCACAGCCCCATCTTTTTTATCCAACTAGCTTATTAAATTGTACACGTTTATTAATTGCAGCCATAATTGGTGCTCCAACAAGCATAACAATGAACTCACCAACAGCTGTTGTTAACCATGTAAAGAAAAATGGTAAATCAAATGCTAAGTGCAGTTCAAACGCAATAATAAACATCGTGAACGTAAATACAAGTGTATTAACAAGCATACGAGCCCACATATTTTTAATGTAGCGCATAGAAAAAATGGTAATGAGTAATGATAGCACGGATTGTCCTACCCCAAACACCAGATCATAAGCGACCATTGGTGAAAAAAACAAATTCGTCAGAAATACTCCTAGCACAATGCCGTACACGTACTTTTTATTAAACACAATTAAGTGATTGAACATTTCCGATATACGAAATTGGATATTGGTGAAGCCAAACGGCTGGATTAACATGCTGACAGCAATATACATAGCAGCTAAAAGACCGTTGACGCAAAGTGTTCTTATATTCATCTTACTATTCTCTCCTTAGTTTTTTAACGTGGGATGGTTACGAACCACGTAAACACTCAAAGAATCATACAGCAAGCTTAAGCTTTCGTCAATCTAGCTGTTTACAAACTACTGCTCCTTTCTATATCTTGCATATTGACTGCTCTTTTTTCTTACTTTCCTTTAGTATAAAATAGAAGACGTATCAGTATACATAGGTGACATCAAGTAGTTAAGCCTTTTGATTTGAAATACGAAAGGATTTGTAGCGATGTTAGATAATACAGATAAGCGCATACTAGAAGAACTATCAAAAAATGGACGTATGAAGATGAAAGAATTAGGAGAAAAAGTGCATTTAACCGGACAAGCCGCTTCTGCTAGAGTATTAAAGTTAGAAGATGAAGGCATTATCAAAGGCTATACAATTAACATTGATGAACGAAAACTCGGCTACATCATCCATGCATTTTTAAATATCTATACGCAGAGCATTCATCACCACCCCTACCTTACATTTTTAGAAAGTCAGCAGGAGCACGTTATCAACAACTTTAAAATCAGCGGCGATGGCTGCTACTTATTAGAATGCAAATTTCATTCAAATGAAGAACTAAATGATTTTTTGACAGAGCTAAATCAGCATGTGAATTACAAACTTTCAATCGTCATTAACAAATAAATTTTTTTGAAAAATTAAGGTATATTAATTTATGAAAATGGTAATCCTAATAACGTATTCCCCCTATTCCAATAAATTTGAAAATCCTTTGCATCGTCGCAAAGGATTCTTTTTTTATGTAGGAAACCGCCTTCTATTTTTTGAAAAGTTGAACATCTCTCATAGCGTTGACATAGCGGTCAGAGGTTTATATAATCGGTGACATCGAAGCATAGAAAAGCCGGATCAAGACCTATACACGTATCGTAATTCTTCGTCTTAGAAGTTGATCAGTTTTATAACTAGACAATTTCTAAGACGTTTTTTATTTTATCATTTGTGAAACACTAGTAAAAACAAGATTACACATGAAAATATCCTAATAATCAAGGAGGTTTGCATATTGAAAACAATCTATAAAGACATCATCTTAATTATTGTTGGAGCACTTTTAGTTGCTGCATCCATTGATTTTTTCGTCATTCCAAATAAATTAGGTGACGGAAGTACAGTTGGTATTGCTCTTGTTTTATATTATTTATTTCATATCCCTACAAGTATCAGCACATTTCTTGTAAATCTTATATTTATTGCCTTAGCCTATAAATTTCTAACCAAAAAAACGATTCTTTATACGATTCTAGGAGCCGTCATGACGTCCGTTTTCCTCGGTCTAGTCAGCTATATTCCTTTTCACGTTCACGACATGATTTTAGGAATTGTATTCGGGGCTTTACTAATGGGAACAGGACTTGCTCTCATTTTTATCGCAGATGGATCTACCGGTGGAACAACGCTTTTAGCTTATTTATTAAACTATACAAAAGGCTATAATATTTCTAAAAGCATGTTCTATATGGACAGCGTCATTATTTTAGCATCGGTTTTTGCTATTGGCGTCAACAACACACTCTATACTTTTATATTCGTCTATCTTTGTGCCAAAATCGTAGATGTCGTTATCGAAGGTTTCCACAACAAAAAAGCAATGACGATTATGTCCGATCAATACAAAGACATAGCACAAGTTATTACCAGTGAATTTGGAAATGCAGCCACCATCTTTTACGGATACGGCTACTACGCCAACAAAGATAAACGCATTATCTACGTTGTTATTAAAAAGAACGAGTTATTAAAAATTAAAAAGAAAATCCAGCAAATTGACCCGAATTCTTTTATTGTCATCCACGAAGTAAAAGAAGTTGTCGGCGGAAAATTTGGATTTATCGGCAATTCGCCTCATGAAACAAAAGCCGCTGCTAAATAAAAAAATCCACCTCTTGGTGGATTTTTTTATGAAAAAACCGTTAAGAAAAACGAAAAGATACCTGCTAAAAAGTAAACTGACCCTAACGCAATTGCTCCTGTAACGACCGTAAATACACTTAATCCGATAGCCACCTTCATTTTCATCCACATCCCTTTTTAGATTAGTAGTATAAGTATGTCCAAGAATAGAAGATTTATAACTATGCCATCCTATTTATTTCATATATCGATGCAACAATTGTCTATTCAATGTGTTCTAAAACCACCCCTGGCGACATAATGTATAGGAAGGATTTCATATACACATCTTTGTATCACACATATCATATGAAATTAGGTGAGATAAAATGGTGGCTGTCCACTTTTTTGAAAACAGAAAGCTTCTATTAAGCCAGCTGAGGGAAAACATTCCTTCTACGGGTGATGATTTAAAGATTAAAGGACGAAAAGGAACCGTCGTGCTTGTGAATGACATCGATGAAAAAAATGTTCACGTGGAAGTTGCTTTAGAAAAAGTAGTGAAAAAGAACTTAGCATTAGATAACGCTAAAAAGAAAAGGAGATAAGCGGCTTACGCTTATCTCCTTTTCTTTTTAATTTATATACGAATCGTCTGTATCTGTTGCTTCCGTTTCCAAAAAAAAGAGACTCCTAAAAAGGAATCTGCAGCAAAGAGCGATATCATCGCCTGAATATTAATACAAGCTATATTTTAACATATAAAAACATATTTTACAAAAATAAACTATTATTTTACGCATAATTATTTTTTATTCGAGGTTTTTCAACATTTGAAACCCATTTCTTATATAGAGCTTTATTTATTTTTCAGGCCAAATTTTTGCATCCGCCTCTAATAACCACTTATGCTCTTCTTCCATAATACGGTCTGTCCACGGATTATTGTCGAGATGGCGAATCATCCAGCAGAAGTACATCGCATAGCCAGGAGCCGTTGCTTGAGGATGATCCAATTCACCAGGAATTGTAATAAAACTATTATCAACTACACGGTACGCATCTTCTCCAACCATTGCGCAGCCAAATCCTTGTGGCTTGTCAAAACGATAGTAATACACTTCGGGCTGGTCATGATGATGAGGCGGATAACTCGACCATCTTCCTGGATAAGAAATAACTTCTCCAATAACAAGGTTAGAGTAAGGAGCGTTATTGTAGTCAAAAATTGTTCGGATTACACGCTGAGCAGTACCTTCCCATATTCCTTCACCAGCCACTGTGTTTTGACAATCTTCGGGCGTATATAATTTTGATGAAAACTCTTTTTCATTATCCGTTTTTTGAACTAGTACTTCACTATCGGCAAGTCCGGTAATTTTGACCTCCACATTTTTTGAAACGTGCAAACACCAAGGCTCTTCTTCAAATAGGGACTGGCGCTGAATTTCTTTCGAATGGCCTTCCCACTCTAGCTTTATCTTTCCTTCTAGTAAAAGAATAGCGGTTTCACTGCTGCTGTCTAGTAAAGTTTCCTCTTTTCCTTGGGCCATTTTATAAATCCCAATATCCATCAGCATATCTTTGTGCTGACCGGTCATTTCTGTAAGTACGTTGTATCCTTTATTTAATTCACCTAATTTACCTAACATGCTTGAATTCCTCCTTTATGTAGTAGCGCGATAAGAATTTACTAATTACTCATTTTTCTTCATAGACTCTCTAAATTCTTTTAAATATGTGACTATGAGGATTTTTTATTAACGGCAATATTCTTGATTGTGTTCAATTATTTGTAGATGCTGTGGCTTCCCTTCGTAACGGAGCCGTTGATTTCCGAACAATCAATTTTGGCTCAAGAAGCAAATGTTCTTTATGCATCGCTGGATATTTCATTTCTCTAACCAGCAAATCCACTACGTTTACAGCCATTTCTTTTGTCGGCTGTGCTACTGTCGTCAACATGGGCGTAATGGTAGTAGAAAGAACCGTATTATCAAAGCCAATCACTGATAAGTCTTGCGGTACATCAATTTTGAATTCTTTTGCAGCTTGGATAACTCCGATAGCCAGTAAATCGTTACAAGCAAAAATAGCCGTCACTTTCTCCTTCATTGAAAAAATTTGCTTAGCACTTTCATATCCTTTTTGAATACTTGCTTCGGTCGTAATAACGTGCTGAGGCGGCACGATGATTCCATTTTCTTGCATAACGTCTCGAAAAGCATCTAAACGGGCGTGATTGCTTTTTGCATTTTCTGTAATAATCGCAATTTTTTTATGATGCAAAGACAGCAAATAATCAGTCGCTAAATAGCTCCCTTTGTAGTCATCCACTGTCACTGTATTAACGGATATGTGAGGAATTTCTGAAGCAATAACGCTAATCGGTATATCTTGCTTAAGCATATTTTTTAAAAGATTAGCATTGCGAAAAGCAGAAGCTACAATTAAACCGTCGATTCTCTGACGTATTAACAGCGATAGATACTTTTTCTCTTTTTCCGCATCGTTATCGGTATTGCACATTACAACATGGAAACCTCGCTCATGACTTCGGTCTTCTATGCTTCTTGCCAAATCGGCAAAAAAAGGGTTGGAGATGTCAGGTACGAGAAGCCCAATCGTTTTAGTGGGTTTTCCTGTTAAAGCAGATGCTACGACGCTTGGATGATAATTCAACTGCGCCATAACCTCAATTACTTTTTGTCTTGTTCTTTCACTAATATGACCGGTTTGATTGATGACTTTTGATACCGTAGAAATTGATACACCTGCTTCTTCAGCCACACTATAAATGGTTGGCTTCATTTCCTCTCCTCCTTTCCTTTCATAAACACATAAAAGGCGTAAAATCTTTTACAATGGAAATTAAAGACCGCTTTTTTCTTTAATAAAGTTTCTTGCTTTTAACGCATATTCAAAAGGATTAGCAAGGGCTGGATCCTGTTCTGCTTCTACGACAAACCATCCGTTGTAATCCGAAGTGGCAAGCGTAGTAAATACTTCATCAAATTCAATAGCTCCGTCACCTGGAACAGTAAAGGCTCCTTCTTTTACCGCTTGCAAGAAACTTAGGTCTTGTTCTTTGACTCGATCAACTACTTCTTGACGAATATCCTTTAAATGAACATGCTTAATACGGTGCAGATATTTTTTTAAGATATAAAGAGGTTCTGCTCCTGAAAAGACAAGATGACCGGTATCAAATAGCAGCGAAACAAGCTCCGGATTGGTAAGCTCCATTAGCTGCTCAATTTCTTCTGTTGTTTGTACACCTGTTCCCATATGATGATGATAGACAATATGCATATCTTTTTCTCGTGCCAGTTTCCCAAGATGGTGCAGGCCTTCTGCAAGTCTGCTCCACTCTGTTGGCGTGAACACAGGCTTTTCTTTAAATAAAGGAACATCCATCAACCCTTGAATGCTGTGCCCTTGTTCAGACACAACAATTACTTTTGCTCCCATTTCGTATAAAAAATCGCGATGTTCAATGAATGGCGTTACCGTTTCTTCCAGCGGCTTTGTTGTTAAAAATGTACTAAACCATGCACTTGCAATTTCCAAATTCCGAAGCGATAATGCCTTTTTTAAGATTGAAACATTTCGCGGATATTTGTTTCCGACCTCACTTCCTTTAAAACCGGTTAAAGCCATCTCACTGATACACTGTTCGAATGTATTTTCAGCTCCCAGTTCAGGCATATCATCATTTGTCCAAGCAATTGGAGCAATCCCCAGTTTGACCGTATTTTCCTTGAACATCTCTTCCTCTCCCTTATATGAAATTAAAACCTCTTTTATATTTATCGAATGTTTCTCTTCAACAACCTCATTTTCTCCTGCTCCTTAATAAACTCTTGCCATTTCAAGGTTTTTCACCTTATCTTCATAAGCTTCCTGTACATGCTGATTTTTAGATACCTCTGCTACTCCTACATGCCACCATGATTCATAACCGTTCGTCATAGTTTTTGGCAGTACTTTAATATCAATTAGCGTAGAAACCTCTTGTTTTTGTGCATCTTCTATCGCCGTTTTTAATTCTTCAAGAGAACTTACGCGATACGTTTTTACACCGTAGCCTGCGGCGCTGGCTGCAAAATCAATTTTCATCACGTTTCCGTTTAGTTTTCCTGTTTCATCGTTTCGATAACGAAACTCTGTGCCAAAGCTCCCCATACCGTTTGACATTTGAAGGTTATTAATGCACCCGAAGCCTGAGTTATCAAACAGTAAAATGTTTATCTTTTTTCTTTCTTGAAGGCTTGTAATAAGCTCTGAATGAAGCATTTGATAGCTTCCATCTCCAACCATCGCATACACTTCCTTAGCTGGTTCTGCCAGCTTAACTCCAAGTGCGCCTGATACTTCATATCCCATACATGAATATCCATATTCCATATGATAGGTATTAGGTTTAGTAGACTTCCACATTCTCTGTAAGTCGCCTGGAAGACTTCCTGCTGCACCAACAATGACGGAGTTGTCATCAAGGAGCTTATTCACCTCTCCAATTACTTCGGTTTGCGTTAATTGAGTACCAAGTGATTCTACATATTCAGCTAAGCTTTCATCTAAATGACCTTGTATTTCCGGAACAAAATCTGCACCAGTAAAACGTATGCTATGCAGACGCTCTAATTCTGTTTCCCATGCGTCTTTAGCATTTGCAATTTCTGTTGTATAACCAGACTGATAGCCAATTGATTTTAGCTCTTTCATAAGAGCAAGCAATCCTTCTTTTGCATCAGCTACAAGTTTCACAGCATCAAGTTTATTTGCATGAAATTCAGACGTGTTAATGGTAAGAAATTGCACGTTGGGATTTTGAAAAAGCTGTTTAGATGCTGTTGTAAAATCAGTAAATCGAGTGCCTACTCCAATTACTAAATCTGCTTCTTTAGCGATTGTATTAGCAGCTGAGTTCCCTGTTACACCTATTCCGCCCAGATTATAGCGATAGTCACTTTCAACGGCACTTTTCCCTGCTTGAGTTTCTCCAAATGGAATATGGAACTCACTAGCAAATTGTTTTAGCTCTTTTACAGCTTCTGAATACCGAACGCCTCCTCCACAAATGATGATTGGCTTTTTCTTTGTTTTCATTAATTGAATTGCATCTGCTAGACTGTCCCTAGTCGGAAGGCGGCGCTCAATGCGGTGAACGCGCTTTTGGAAGAAATAAGCTGGAAAATCCCATGCTTCCCCCTGCACATCTTGAGGCAAACAAATAGTTACAGCTCCCGTATCTGCTGGATTCGTTAATACACGCATCGCATTAATCATAGCTGTCATCAATTGTTCAGGGCGGCTTACGCGATCCCAGTACTTACTCACTGGTCGAAAAGCATCGTTTGTAGAAATAGATAAATCATATGACTGTTCAATTTGCTGCAAAACGGGATCCGGCTGTCTAGTTGCAAATACATCACCAGGAAGCAGCAAAATTGGAATATTATTAGCTGAAGCAGTGGCTGCCGTTGTAACCATATTTGCTGAACCTGGCCCCACTGAAGATGTGCAAGCCATAATTTGCTTTCGATGTTTTTGTTTTGCAAAAGCCATCGCTGCATTGGCCATTCCTTGTTCATTACGTCCTTGATATACATCTAGATTTCCTGGATCTTCTTCCAAAGCTTGCCCAAGACCTACCACATTTCCGTGCCCGAAAATTGTAAAAATCCCTTTAATAAACTGATGCTGCTTTCCATCAAATTCAACATACTGCTGATTTAAAAACTTCACTAATGCTTGTGCCGTCGTCATTCTAACTGTTTCCATGCTTCTTTCTCCCTTCTAGTACTAGATTGCGATTTTAAAAAAGGAAGCATAAGGAATATCTTTAATTCCTGATACTTCCTTTAAAAATGAGATGCGATTTTTAATGAATTACTTACCAGCGCGTTGTTACCATTTTCTTTCTTGTATAAAACTCCACGCCATCCGTACCGTTTGCATGAAGATCACCATAAAAAGAATCTTTCCAGCCAGAGAATGGGAAGAATGCCATAGGTGCCGGTACCCCTACATTTACTCCTAACATACCAGATTCAATATTTTCACGGAACTCACGTACACTTGCGCCGCTATCTGTATAAATACAAGCACCGTTTGCAAATCGAGAGTTATTAGCTACTTCAATAGCTTCTTCTAATGTTTTCACACGTACAATGGACAGCACAGGTGCAAAAATTTCATCTTGCCAAATTTTCATTTCTTGCGTAACATGATCAAAAATCGTTGGTCCGACAAAGTAGCCATTGCCATTTACTGCTGCATCTGTGCGACCGTCACGAATAAGCTTTGCTCCTTCTTGCACGCCTGATTCAATATAGCTGAGCGTACGCTCTTTATGATTTTCACGAATAACTGGTCCTAAGAAGACATTTTTTTCTAAGCCGTCGCCAATTACAATATCATTTGCTTCCTCTACTAATCTTTCAATTAGCTGATCCGCAATTTCTTCTTGTACAGTAACAACAGATGCTGCCATACAACGTTCACCTGCTGAACCAAAAGCGGCTCCGATAATTTGTTTTGTTGCTACGTTCAAATCTGCATCCTTTAATACAATTGAATGGTTTTTAGCACCGGCTAAAGCTTGAACACGCTTTAAGTTTTCCGTACCTTTTTTGTACACGTACTCAGCTACAGGCTGGGAACCTACAAACGAAATAGCTTTCACTAACTTATGTTCAAGAAGACCGTTTACCACATCATGCGCGCCGTTTACAATGTTTAATACACCTTTTGGCAAACCAGCTTCTTCAAATAATTCTACTAATCTTGTAGCTAAAAGCGGTGTACGCTCAGAAGGCTTTAACACAAATGTATTGCCGCAAGCGATCGCAAGCGGGAACATCCAGCAAGGAACCATCATTGGAAAATTAAACGGCGTAATTCCCCCAATGACACCAATTGGGTAGCGGTACATGCCAGACTCAATGTCTGTTGCAATATCAGGAAGCTGTTTCCCCATCATTAACGTAGGAGCACCCGCCGCAAATTCTACACATTCAATACCACGCTGCACTTCGCCTCGCGCTTCGTTAAAGCTTTTTCCGTTTTCAACCGTCACTAACTTTGCTAATTCATCCCAGTTATCTACTAATAGCTGCTGATACTTGAATAAAATTCGTGCACGTTTAGGCACGGCTGTTTTTGCCCACCCTTTGAACGCTTCATTTGCTGCTTGCACCGCTTGATCTACGTCTTCTTTTGTAGAAAGAGGTACCTGTGCGATTAATTCACCTGTCGCTGGGTTATACACAGGTTCCGTTTTTGATGTAGCTGATTCAATCCATTGTCCACCAATATAGTTTTTTACTGTTTTTACTGCTGTCTGTGTCATAGAATATCTCTCCCTTTATCTCATTTTAATAAGTTGCTATTCCTCTAATCTCTCAAGATTTTCCCTTTGTTTATTAAACTTCCTGCAAAACTTCCGTTGCTGTCTCCATAAAGTTGAAGAGCTCAACGCTTGTCGGCATAGCATCTGAACAGCTGTGTTTTGAAATTACAATCGAAGCGGAGGCACCCCCCAATCGCATTGCCTGTGGAATTTCCAGCCCTTGCATCAATCCGTAAATAAAGGCTGAAGCATATGAATCACCAGCGCCAAACGTTTTCAGAACTTTTGTTTTAAATATTCCTCCGCGGTGAGATTTACCATCTCTTGTATAGGCAATAGACCCTTCTCCACCGTGCTTAATCACGACGATTTGAGCATGGTGAGAAAACCAGCGCTCTGCTGTTACTTGATCATTAGATTCTTTATAATTTAAAAGTTTTTCCATCATGTCAAACTCTTCTCGCGTACCAATAATTACATCTGATTTTTCAGCGGCTAAATTAAAATAGACTGCCGTTTCAGCTTCCGATTCCCATGTATATGGACGATAGTCGATATCAAAAAACACTACAACTTCATGCTTGCGTGCGTGTTCTAGTGCTAAAAACACTGCTTCACGAGAAGGACTTTGCGCAAGAGCTGTTCCAGATATTAAAAGTGCCTTTGACTGTTTGATATATTCTTCGGATACTTCTGTAGGACTTAGCTTTAAATCCGCTACGTTATCACGATACATTAAGATGCTGCAATCTGTAGGGCTCTTGATTTCCGTAAAAGCAAGCCCCGTTACGGCCCCCGTTTTATCAACAACAATGCTATCTGTATTAATCTTATTTTTTTGCAGATAATCCATAATGAAGCGTCCCATTTGATCATCTGATACTTTTCCGATAAAACCGGTTTTTAAGCCTAGCCTTGCTGCTCCAATCGCAATATTAGCCGGAGAGCCTCCGACATATTTAGTAAATGTTTTAGTCTCTTCCATTGGACGCTGTGTTTCATTTGCATTTAAATCAATACATAAACGGCCAACAGCGATGAAATCTAACCCACGATTTTCTTTAAAAACAAGCGGATTCATCTTTATTCCTCCTTAGTTAAGCGCTTTCCTAAAAGGGTAGAAAGACCAATTTCTTTCATCCCCACGTTTACTGTCATTAATTCACTGCGTATTTTTTATGTTCAATCTTCACTGGCTGCCCGGATAGTAAAGATTCTTTTGCTGCTTTAGCAATCCGTTCTGCTTGTAACCCATCGTTCCCTGTACAAATAACGCTTTGCTTTTCCATAATTGCTCTTGCAAACTGTGTCACTTCCGCTATGTACGCTTGTGTATAGCGCTCAAGAAAGAAATACAGCGGCTTCTCTTTGACTACGCTTTCGCCTGTTGATATTTCTACTGTAGTAGGACGGCAATTGTCAGCGGCAGCTGCACCTTTTTCACCAAAAACTTCAAGGCGCTGATCGTAACCGTAGACAGCTTGACGACTGTTATCGATTACACCTAAAGCTCCATTTGCAAATTTTAATGACACAATTGCTGTATCTATATCCCCTGCTTCTTCAATAGCAGGATCGATGAGCGTCGTGCCGTAAGCCGATACTTCAATTACTTCACTGTCCATTACATAACGAGCCATATCAAAATCATGAATCATCATATCCATGAACAATCCTCCTGAAGCGCGAACGTATTCCGGACTCGGAGGCTGAGGATCTCTGGAGGTGATTTTTAAAATGTGCGGCTGTCCTACTTCTCCTTGCTGTACAAGATCATGCACTTTTTTAAAGTTGGGATCAAAGCGTCGGTTAAAGCCAACTTGAAGCTGCACGCCATGTTCTTTTACTACTTCTAACGCTTGGATTGTTTCTTCTACTGAAAAACTAACGGGCTTTTCACAGAAAATATGCTTTTTCGCTCGAGCTGCTTCTTTAATAATCGATGCGTGCGTATTCGTTGGCGAACAAATGAAAACGGCATCAATTTCTGGATCAGCTAATAAATCTTGATAATTTGTTGTTAACGTCGAAATTTCTTTACTTGCAGCCCATTCATGTAAATGGTCTACTACCACATCTGAAACCGCTTTAATTTTTATTTGCGGCATTAATTTTAAATTATCAACGTGTAATTTCCCTATGCGTCCAGCACCAATTATTCCAATTGTAAGAATCCCCATCTTATTTTCCCCTTTAATTAAAAGTTAAGAAAACATTCGCTCAAACCTTTATAAAGGTTAAGCGCTTTCCTGATTCCAATTATACATAACGTTTTCCGAAATGCAAACAGTTTTTATAGATTATTTAGAATATTTGTTTTTTAACATTCTAAATGCACACTATAAAAAACTATTTTTATTTTTTATCTATTTATCGATGAAACATAAAGAAATTCTCTATATTTAAGTATTTTTATCATGAATTCAGTGATTATTGACTTACATACTAATATTTTTATGATCGAAATAATTTAATTGAAAATTATATATATTTAAAATTTTAATTGACGTTCAAAAAATGTAAGCGTATACTTTTTATCAAATAGATTAAGCGCTTAACCAAATTAGTTTGATGTTTTACACAAAATAATCGATCTGGTGGTGTGGAAAATGAATGAATTTATTTCCAGAAAAACGGCTTTAGACAGGATTGGGATCCCTTCTCATTTAACGTGGGGATACATAGGTATTATTGTTTTTATGATTGGCGATGGTTTAGAACAAGGATGGTTATCTCCTTATCTTGTAGAACGAGGTTTAACCATTGAACATGCTGCTTTACTGTTTACTGTTTACGGCATTACGGTCTCTGTTTCTTCCTGGTTCTCCGGCGTACTGGTTCAACTGTGGGGTCCTAGAAAAGCAATGGCATTCGGCTTGATATCCTTTATTATTGGTTCAATTGGATTTATAGGTTTAGGACTTCATATTATGAATTACACCATTATACTAATTTGTTATGCTCTTAGAGGATTTGGTTACCCTTTATTTGCTTACTCATTCTTGGTCTGGGTGTCTTACCGCACGCCCCAGGAAATGCTTTCAAAAGCAGTAGGCTGGTTTTGGTTTGTCTTCCAGCTCGGATTAAGCGTAATCGGAGCCTTTTACTCAAGTTATATGGTTCCAAAAATTGGAGAAATCGCTACCTTATGGAGTGGTTTACTTTTTGTTTTGATCGGTGGAATCTTTTCGATTATTATGAATAAAGACAAGTTTACCGTACAAAAAGTAAACGATAATAAAACAAAAGAATTAATGAAAGGGATTACAATTGCATTTGAGAACCCTAAAGTAGGAATCGGCGGTATCGTAAAGATTATTAACTCTGCTGCTCAATTTGGATTTGTTGTTTTCTTGCCAACATATATGATGAAACATGATTTTACGATGAGTGAATGGTTGCAAATCTGGGGTACATTGTTTTTTGTGAATATGGCTTTTAATATTATTTTTGGTATTGTTGGAGATAAGTTTGGCTGGGTAAATACAATCAAATGGTTTGGCGGAGTTGGATGCGGAATTGTAACACTTGCTCTCTACTATGTACCGCAATTCGTCGGACATAATTATTGGGTAATGATGATTGTCGCATGCTGTTACGGTGCAACGCTAGCAGGTTATGTCCCTCTTACAGCGTTAGTGCCTTCTTTAGCTCCGGAGAATAAAGGAGCTGCAATGTCTGTGTTGAACTTAGGATCTGGACTTTCTGCTTTTGTAGGTCCTTTAATTGTGACCGTTTTTATTGGTCTTTTGGGCACGGGCGGCGTAATTTGGATCTTTGCTTGCTTATACTTCTTTGGTGCTTTTCTAACTGGTTTCCTTACGATTCCAACAGAGACAACTATTAAAGGCGAAACAATAAACGAAGTCAAAAGTCCGGTCTCTCTATAAATATGCTTAAGAAGAAAAAGCTGCAGGTGTCTCAACACCTGCAGCTTTTTTATCTTCTCTATTTTATAACTTTTTTACCGACGCACGTTCTACTAGTTCGGGAATAATCGTTACTCGCTGTTTCGCATGCTCTTCTTTTTTCATAGACTTTAACAGCTGTTCAAACGTACTAGTAGCCATCTGAGAAATGGGTTGTTCAATCGTTGTCAAACCCGGCTCAGCAATATCAGCATAAATCGTGTTATCGAATCCAATTACCGACAGATCTCCCGGGATCGAAAGCCCCTGCTTTCTTGCCTCGTTTATGAGCGATACCCCAATTAGATCTGTACATGCAAAGACTGCTGTTGGCCTATTAGGTAAGGAAAGCAGCTGTTTACTTGCTCTCCTGCTATCTTCTACTGTTGAATAACAGCTGATAATGGATTGATTTTCTAGTGATAAATTTGCTTCTGTGAGCGCTTGTTTAAATCCCGCTAATCGTCCCTCACTGCTTTTTCTATCTTTTTCAGTCATAATCGTTACCGATTGATGACCTTTTTCTATTAAATACGTACCTGCGATATATCCTCCGCGAACGTTATCAATTGTCACTACATGCGTTGAAATAGAAGGATGGTCAACTGAAAACAATACAAGCGGTACATCATGCTTCACGATCTTCTTTACGAGCTTCGTATCATTTAGTTCGGTTGCGATAATGATTCCATCTACTTGTTTTTTAAATAAAAGATCTATATATTCATGTTCGCGCGCAGTTTGATGATCTGTACTGCATAAAAAAAGCGTGTATCCCGCTGCTCTAGCACTATTTTCAAAAGCTCTTGCTACCTCTGCAAAAAAAGGATTCGAGATATCAGGAACTAGAACACCGATCGTGTACGTCTTTTTTCCTGTTAACGCCGCTGCAACACTGCTAGGCTGATAATCTAATTCCATCATTACTTCATTCACTTTTTTTATCGTTTTTTCACTAATACGGCCTGTTTGATTGATTACTTTGGATACAGTGGCTATTGATACCCCTGCTTTTTTCGCAACATCGTAAATGGTTGGTTTCACTTTCACTGTTCCTTTCTTCGTGATCTCTTTCCTTATTTTATCACGAAAGTATTCAATCGTTTATTTTAGATACAACCTTTCGTTTTAAAAGAGAAATAAAAAAGCTGTTCAATGTGCAACAGCTTTTTTTAAAATGATTAATTTTTCAACGATTGTTTGCTCATCCATTCCATTATGCTTGTTGTGCTTCCGTTTATTTTAGCGTTGGGCTCATTATTATACAGATATATCCAAGATGAATGTCCATTATACTGATAGGGCGAACCATCGTTATTTTTATACAAGCCTGTGGTGTCATGGACATCCTCAAATAGTGATAAATAAACATTATTTGCATGGCTTTTCACCAAACGTTCATAAGTTGGAAGAGTGTTAATTGTTGGCGGAAGGACCGTATCATTCTTGGCGGCTACGAACCAAATAGGTGTTTCTTTCATCTTTTCAATATCTTGATTCGTAATTAATCTATCATTTAGTCCTTCACATACTGGAAATGCTGCTGCAAAGTATTTTGGATAATCACGAATCATAAGCATAGTCATATATCCGCCATTAGATGCTCCTCCGATATAGATTCTATTGGGATCAATATCAGGGTTTTTAGAAACATATTCTTCAATTAAGGCCATCAGTGATTCTTTATAAATAGAAGTTCCATCCGCTTTACCCGTATAACCATCCATCCATTTTGTTGGCGCTTGCGGTACTAAAACGTAGGCACCTTCAAAATAAGCCTGAGTTTCTTTTGTGATAAAACTAGCAGCTTTATTGGCAGATAAGGGAATTGTTGCATCTGTTCCTCCCTCTCCTCCACCATGTAGCCAAATGATTAATGGATTCTTTTTCTTATCCTTTGCTGGTGCATGACTTGCGTATGCTAATTCTATATTTTGATATATACCTTTTTTAATTGTAAAATCATCTACGAGTTCTTTTTTCTCTCCCGCAAACTGTTTCACTACAAGCCCTGACAACTTTCCTTTATTTGTTATCATGTCTTTTTGCTGAGTAATGGTATATTGACTGTCTATCCATGCATTTAACCCTGTACCATATTCATCGTAATTTAGTGGTGCTCCTAATGAAACAGCTGGTCCAACTTCCATTTCTAAAACTGCATATTTTCCAGTATGTACGGCTGGTTGTCCATCTTTATCGGATACATAGGCTTTTTTTACTGTACGACCTCCTTGTTCCAATAAAGACGGTTCTAATCGACTATCACTTCGAGCCACATGCACCTTAAACGTTTCTTTTGTAAGTGAATTGGTTGGAACAGGTTCACCTAAGTCAATAATAATTTTTGTGATCGCCGCTCCCCAGTCATAAATCTCTGTCACTGTACGATAGGATGTAGATTTTTCGTGCGTCTGCTTCGCCAGCGCTGCTTTCTCATAAGAGAGTACAATGCCAATTGCTAAACTCAATGTAATAGCCAATAGTACAGACTTTTTTAACCTTTGATACATAGCAAATCTCCTCCTTTTAAATAGAATAGGAATATTAAAATTCTCCTTCTATCTTAATCGTTTTGTAACCGCTTACTTACTTGTGTTCTATTTTACTTGCCCCCTCTCTCTTTCTACACATAATTATTTTCCGTTACCTAGCGGAAACTTTTGGTTCTTTATTCCAATAAGCATATTCTATAAGTCCCTGAAAAAATTTTTTTATTTTATGTATAAAAACTATCTATTAATCAAATCATAATCTTAACCTTATAAAAGGAGTTGATTATGATGGCAAACAGCAGAAATAAGAGCAGCAACGAATTAGCAGTACACGGTGCTCAACAAGCAATCGATCAAATGAAATATGAGATCGCTAGTGAATTTGGCGTAACTCTTGGTCCTGACACAACTGCACGCGCAAACGGCTCAGTAGGCGGCGAAATCACAAAACGTCTTGTGCAAATGGCTGAACAGCAACTTGGCGGCGGACGTTTCTAAATCACTATCATAAGCAATACGGTTGGAGGAAGAGCGAATAACCGTTCTTCCTTTTCCCATTTTTACATAATCTCTTATCGCGTTTCTTCTCCTCTATATGTATCTAAAACAAAACCTCTCCATAACGTTTACGTTCCGTTATATAAGGTTCTCTTTCTCTCACAATAGATTGTTTATGATAAAACATAAAAAGAAGTTCCTTTTATAGGAACTTCTTTCATCTCACTCTATAAATATGCAAGCTCTTTAGATATCTTTTCGGTCTTTGCTTTTAGCTGCTCTTGCTGACCTTCTAAGTCAGCAAGAACAGCTAATACTTCCGTATTCTCTGGTTCTTCTTCATACTGTTTTAACGTAGCAACAAGAGACTGTGAAACTTTGATGAGCTTCTGATTAACTTCTTGCTGCTGTTTTAAATAGTCAAGTTCGTATTCTGTTTTTTCTAGATTTCTCATCGGTCCCCTTCCTTTCGTTAACTAGCTTTTATTTAAGAACGCAGTCTTTTATTATCGCATTTGGTTACTTCAACATTACCTTATTTTATTTTCGTGATTGCCGTATAACATTTTTTCATTCATTGGGTCAGCTGATTTTTCAGCAGGTGTCACTGTTTGTCCTAGAGCTGAATTATGTTTATCATGCTCAAGTGCGTCTACCATCAGCAAAACTTTTCCTTTTTTAAGATCAGATACATATGAGGAAGCTTCTGCAGCAGGTACACCATATTCGGTTAATTGATTTTCGATTCGATTAACATCTTGATCCATTTTTTCTTCAGACGGCGTAAAAGCATTTTTTATTTTCTCCATAAAGGATTGATGGTGCTTTGAGTGTTGATCTGTATCAACTGTTTGCACATCAATTCCTGCAGAATGCTCAATCGCTTCTGTATTTTCATGACGCAGACCACTGTTTGTCAAGACAGAAAGTGCACTGTCCGGATATCCCTGTGTTTTTAAATTTCGAATCGCTGTAATAACCGCTGCCTCTGAATCATACGTACCTACTACATTTTTTGTCATTTTCTATTCCTCCTAGGTATTATCATTTTTTAGCTTGTTATAGTATTAATACCCTTGGATTTTTTGGTAAAACTTTTTAATTTTATCTCTAACTCTCCTTACAAGGAGAAACCAATAAAATAACAGACCTGAATCTAAAAATTCAAGTCTGCTTCATGATATCAATGATTTGTATTATAAAATTGGTGACAGTAAGCGAGATACCGCTTCTTTAAATTTTATAAGAAGAGAGCGCTCTTTATATCGTTCAAACGTTAATTTTGAACTGCATTGCACATCTTCAAGAAACAGGTTCTGCAACTTTTTGGTAATAGGCTGGTCATATACAACTGCATTCACTTCAAAATTAAGGCTGAAACTTCGTGGATCAATATTCGTCGTGCCTACAGAAGACACTTCATTATCTACTACAATCGTTTTAGCATGCAAAAAGCCTTTTTCATAGAGATAAATATGTGCACCATACGTCAGCAGTTCGCCTACGTGAGACCACGTAGCCCAATAAACAAAAGGATGATCGGGTTTGTTTGGAATCATAATATGAATCTCTACTCCAGATAATAAAGCAATTTTACAAGCATCCATAAAGCTTGCGTCTGGAATAAAGTAAGGCGTTTGAAGGTACACACTTTCTTTGGCCGACATAATCAATGAGATATACATGTTTTTCAGATGCTGAGTAGTCGAGTTTGGCCCGCTTGCTACAATTTGTACAGGAACCGTTCCAGAATGAGTTTCTGTACGATGCAAAAATTGTTCCAGTTCAATTGGCTGCTTTGTTGCTTGATGCCAATCTAAAATGAATCTCCCTTGAATATCGTTCACTGACTCTCCTTTAATACGAAAATGAGTGTCTCTCCAATAACCCATTTTTGGATCTAACCCTAAATATTCATCTCCTACGTTAAATCCTCCTATGTATGCTACTTCACCATCAATAATACAAAGCTTTCGATGATTTCGATTGTTAATCCGAAAATTAATTAAGCGAAAAATTGAAGGGAAAAACGCCTGTGCTTCGCCGCCATATGAAATAAGCTCCTTAAAAAATGATGGCGTCATTTTTCTAGATCCTACTTCATCATAAAGAACGCGAACCTTTATGCCTTCTTTTGCTTTTTTTGTTAGCTCATCTCTTAATTTTTTCCCAAGATTATCTCGTTGAATAATATAATATTGAATATTAATTTCTTTTTTAGCATTTCGAATGTCCTCAAACAATGCATCAAATTTCTGATTACCATCACTAAAGATATCAATTTCATTGTCCGTGCGCACGAGTGACTTAGAAGAATTTAAATTAGTGAACAGCAGTTTATTATGTTGAATCAATAAATCATTTCGATACTCATGGGTAGCTTTAAGTTCTTTTAATTGTTCATCTACTGAAGATCTTAAATATTCCCGCTCATCAGATGATAACTTATAAAAGTTCTTCTGTTTTAGCTGTCTTCCAAAGAATAGATATACAATAAAGCCGACAATCGGTATAAAAAATAAAATAAGAAGCCACGCCCATGTAGATCCTATATCTCTTCGTTCGATGAAAATAAGAATACCGGCTAATAAAACATTAATAGCTGTTACAACAGATACACTTAGTGTAAAGATATGGGCAAATTCCATCCTATTACTCCTTTCTTTCTACTGCATTGCTTTATTAACTCATTTCCGTTTTTAACGCTTTCATTCACTTTACTATACATAACACAGATCGCTTCCTTTTTCACCTTTAGGATCCAAATTTTTTCTTTTTTGCTACACTAAAAATGTGAAATATTTCTTTTATGGTGTATTAAAAACAAGGGGGGAGATAATTTGTTTTTTTCGTTTATTTTTCTTAGCCTCATCAATGTATTTGTCAGTATTAGCCTGGGGTATACGGCTTATCAATTATTTAGAAAAGCATTTATTGGAGGTATTCTTACGTGTATCCTTGCTTGCAGCGCTCCTATCATGTTTGTATGGCCTTCCCTGTTTCTATCAACGGGCATATCACTTTTTCTCTACTTTCTCATTATTTACTCAAAAAAGCACATATCATCTAATATATAAATAAAAAACACGAAAATCTAAGATTTCCGTGTTTTTTATCTACAAGCTGTATACGTAATAATCTTGCACGTGATATGAATCGAAACCGCATGTTTCGTAGAGTTGCAAAGCGCGTTTGTTTTTCGCTTCAACCTCAAGAAATATATCATATCCTAGCCGAAACTGCTTTAAAACAACTTGTTTTAAAGCAGCTTTTCCTATTCCTGATTTTTGGTAAGAAGGTAAAATACCAAATCCATAAATCCATGCTTCGCTTTTATCATACGATACCCTTAACTTTCCAACCGCTTGACTATTGTACTCTACGATAAAATGAATTTGCTGTTCTTCCGTTTTCGTTTGTTCATAATAAGCAGCTGCTTCTGTTAAAGACATACCAAAGCATTCCACATCGACTTGCATTTCCATTTTCATATCTGTATCTGATTGGGAAGAGCGAAGTGTAACAAAGGGATTATCATCTTCCAATTCTTTTTCTGCCCACTTCATTTGATATTCTGAAAAAGTAAATGAACATGGAATTTGCTTTAAGAACTCCCTGCCTGAAACCGAATCGCCAGGAGCATTTAATAAAATCTCTGTATACCCACGCTTCTTACATATATGTAAAGCTTGAGAAAACAGCTTTGAAAAAATCCTTTTTCGGCGATAGCTAGGAGCGACCATTCCGCATATTTCTACTGTATTCCCAAACCCATAAAGACCAATAAACCCAACAAGCTGATTATCTTCATAATGAAAAAAATCGTTAACTTCATTTTGTTTTCGACTTCGTAACATATCAAAATTCAGCTTCAGCTCTATGTGCTCTTCTTGTTCGCAAATAGACTGTAGCTTTTGTATATCTTCTAACACATGTTGTTCTAACATAAAACGCCCCCTGCATTCTTCTTTTTATTATAAGTTCGGCTTTATTTAACTTTTTCCTTTCATCTTTAGCGCAATAGTCGAATAATTATAGGGTAAAAGCAAGATCAAAAAGCATATAGAGTAATCAAACTAAATAGGCGGGGTGCTTATGAAAAAGACCATTTTAATAAGTTTTATGGCACTAGTTGCTTTAACCATTATTTATTGCCTGCAGAAAGAATTCATTTTCGCTTTAGCTTTGTGGAGCATTTATGGAACAGTATTATCTGTTTTTGTATATTTTTCTTTTTACAAATCAACGGAAGATCGCGAGGAGGAGTAACAATAAAGCTATTAAAAGGTCGGTGAAATAAACTTTTTTACAGACCTTTTATAAATTTACAACTGGGATATATGTTGGTAACAACTTAGAAACAAGTAACCCTTATTCTTAGTGTTATAGAAAAGTTATTACCTATTTCACTAAGGAGTTGGATATTTGTATGAAGACAATTACAAAATCTATATCGGTTTTAGCATTAGCAGCGGGCTTTACTTTTTCATCTCTATCTGGAACACTGCCATTCACTCACGAGCAAACAGCAAGTGCAGCAGAAAAAATAAACGCACCGTTCAGCGTATATGAAGTGACCGCAAACGTACTCAATATACGTACAAAACCTAGCACTCAGGGAAAGATTCTTGATACATTAAGAAAAAAAGATCAAATCGAAGTAGTCAAGTTTGTAAATGCAGACTGGGCCGCCATTAAAATAATTGGCGGCACCGGATATATCAGTACTTCCTATTTAATGAAAGTCCCTACTACTGTTCATACAGCTGCTAACCTTAATTTACGCACAGGGCCTAGCACAAGCAACAAAGTTGTAACAACTATTCCTAAAGGAAAAAGCGTCAGCTTCTTAGCTTGGGGCTACTCAAAAGATAACAAGCTTTCATTTGATTGGGCTTTTGTAGAATACAACGGCTTTAAAGGATATGTAAGCACTGCGTACTTACAGTTACCTACTTATAGATAAAAATAGATAACTCCCTTGAATTATTTCAAGGGAGTTTATTTATGGACACCTGATTAATAGTGCCCTGCCCATGAAGCACCGATGATAATTAGTAAAATAAATAGCACAACGATTAGCGCAAAGCTACTTCCGTGACTTGATCCGTACCCATAACCATAACCTCCGTAAAAACTCATTTTCTTTCACCTCCCTTTTTTGTAGAATATGTGAAGGGAAATGAAAACGAACATGAGTATTCTTTATCACAAAATTCATTATAATTTATAAACGTTAACTCTTTTACTAGTAAGGCATAGGATATATCATCCCGTGCTTCATCTCTACATCTTTCCCTCGTTCCCCTTTTTAAAGTAAGGGTATATTCCAGCAATACAAAAAAAGAAGAGTTTATATAACTCTTCTTTTTTATTGAACCAGATTATCAACTTGCATGTAGTCATTATAATATTCTTCTAACGTAATTCCTTTCTTAGACACCTTAGAGGCGAGTTCTTTTCCGACAAATCGTATATGCCACGGCTCATATTTATAACCTGTAATCTGCTGCTTTCCTTCTGGATAGCGAACAATATATCCGTATTTATATGAATTTGCTTCAATCCATTTGGCTTCAGGAGTATCTTTAAAACAATCTTGAGCTGCACACTTACCGGTGCTGCTTGATACATCTATACTTAAACCAGTTTGATGTTCACTGCTGCCTGGATGAGCACTGTAATGATTAGCTGCCGCTTCTCCATCTTGTTTTATATACGCTTGATAAAGAGATTCTTGACGACTTTGAGAACGATAGGCAGAAACACCGGCTAGGTAAATTCCTTCTCGTTCAGCAGCTGAAAACATCCTTTCTAATGCTTTTGCTGCTTCTGTACGCATTTGGCGCTTTTCGATTTTTTCTTTAAATACAAACCGAACGTCTGGGTATACAAGGTCAGTGGGTTCATAGTGATCAGGAAGAAGATTTTGCTTGTTTACTAACACAGCAATGGATTCTGGGTTCCCTACAATTTCTATACTATTCTGCTTCTGTTTAGAAGAAGATAAAGGATTATGATCAGACGTATTCAAATGATCATCGTGCTGAAATAATCCCTGATAGCCTAGATACGAGAATCCTGCGATAACACCCAGCACTATTAGTAAAGCCATTTTTTTATAAAGTTTCATATTTCTATACTCCTGACATATTTTCAGCTTTTTAGGACACTCAAACATTGTATACAAATCAAGAAATAATTACTAATATAACAAACTAATTCCTACTATAAATTTTAGTATGCCCGGACCTAATTTTTTCAAACGTTCATTTTAAGCATAAAAAAAGAGATGTCTCCTAAAAGACATCTCTCTTTACTTCTATTCTATAAGACTAGTATTAGTCGATAACTGTAATTTTAACTGATCTTCTGCCCCAGTCTTGTGCAGCACTATCTGAAGAAACGAATACATCAATTCGATTTCCTTTAATTGCGCCACCTGTATCTGCTGCTACAGCTTGACCATAACCTTCAACGTATACTTTTGAACCTAATGGAATAACGCTAGGATCAACCGCAATTACTCGTTGATTTGGATTTGATTTTAAATTTACTCCAGTAGCTGTTGTACCACTGCATCCAGCACAGTTAGCTGTATAAGCTGTTGCTTCAACAGTCATAGACTTGCCGCTAGCTTGCTGTTGAGACTGCTGTTGCTGCTGTTGAGCTGCTTGTTGCTGTTGCTGAGCTGCTTGTTCTTTTTGTGCTTGCTCTTGTGCTGCCTGTGCTTGTGCTGCTGCTTGAGCTTGCTCTTGTTCTTGTTCTTTTTGTGCCTGCTCTTGTGCTGCCTGTGCTTGTGCTGCTGCTTGTGCTTGCTCTTGCTCTTGTTCTTGTTGTGCTGCCTGTGCTTGTGCTGCTGCTTGAGCTTGCTCTTGTTCTTGTTCTTTTTGTGCCTGCTCTTGTGCTGCCTGTGCTTGTGCTGCTACTTGAGCTTGCTCTTGTTCTTTTTGTGCTTGCTCTTGTGCTGCCTGTGCTTGTGCTGCTTGAGCTTGCTCTTGTTCTTTTTGTGCTTGTTCTTGTGCTGCCTGTGCTTGTGCTGCTTGAGCTTGCTCTTGTTCTTTTTGTGCTTGCTCTTGTGCTACCTGTGCTTGTGCTTGCTCTTGTTCTTTTTGCGTTTTTTCTTGTGCTGCTTGTTCTTGCTGAGCTTGTGCCGTTTGAGACTGCTGCGCTTGTGGAGCTGCCTTTGCTACTGGCGCACTAGCTGTTTGAGATTGAGCTGCTTGTGCCGTTTTAATTTTAAATTGTTCTCCAGGGAAAACTAAATCTGATGTTAAACCGTTCCATTCTTTAATTTCTTCTACTGTTACGCCATAATGTTGACCGATTGACCACAAAGTGTCACCACGTTTTACAGTATGTACGATTTCTTTTATGCTAGATAAGTTTAGTGTCTGATTTGGATAAATTAGTGTTGATGTTAAGTTATTAGCATCTTTTAGCTCGTCTACGCTCACATTATGATTTTGAGCGATTTTCCATAAAGTGTCACCTTTTTGTACTTCATACGTTCCGCTTGTAGAGGCAGATGCTGCACCTACAAATCCTGCTGAAAGAATTGCCGTTGTCCCTAGAGTAAATACAAATTTCTTCATTTTCCGAATACCTCCTTATTTACTCAATGACTGAATGATACCACCTGTTCATTTCACTTCCATTACAGGAATATTTTACTTTTATTACGGATTTAATTAATTTTAAACATTTTCTTGTAATATTTCTGACAATTCATTTTTGAATAATGATTAAATTTCATCAAAATCATGTCAAAATTTGAAGAAAACTCTATAAAAAGTTGGAGTTGTATTCGGTGATAAAAGTAACTTATCAGCAAAAAAAACCTTCTAAAAGCAGTTAGCTTTTAGAAGGTTTTTTTACTGATATGAAACAGTTAAAGTTGGAGCATATGCAGGATTGTCGCCCCCATAAATTTCAACTACGTCACTTAAAAAGTCCGCTGGACCTGAGCTTGACAAGCGAAACTGAGTTTTGCCGGTCCTATTCATATATCCCCAAAGCGAGGAAGGAAGTTGAATAGTTGTATATCCATTATTGAGTGAAGGCACTGATATTTGGAAGCCTCCTGAAATAGATGGTGAAGCCTGATAATCTATTTGTTCTAAAGCACCGCTAGTTCCAAATACACCGCTTTTAATATCGCCTTTCAAAGATGAAATATTACCAGTTGAAGATTTGCGATAAATTTTTAAAGATACATCCGTAATGATTGCATCATCAGGTAAAGAACCTGTGTCAAAAGATAAAATGGTTCGGTATGTGTCGGTATTGTACATTCCTTTATCCCCAATTTTATGAATAGAACTACTCATACCGTCAGCTGATAAGTTTCCGATAAATCCATCTTCAGCAGCAAGTGAAGAAAATACTGAAGATTTCTCTGAAGTTCCAGAAATTTGATAAACTTCCGTCTTTACTTCCTCTTGGTTACCCGCTGCGTCTACACTAAAAAACTTTACTGTTTTGCTAGAGTTGATGGTAATAGGCTCAGAGTACTTTAGAGAATTAACAGTTGGTATGCTTCCATCTAATGTATAGTAAGTGGTGGCAGGTTCATTGGTTGATAATGTAACAGAAACAGAACTTCCATACGTTCCTCCCGCTGGTGAAGCAGCTGTAACCGGTGGGGATATATCTCCTGGATTAGGAGCATCACCATTTTTCGGATGGCTTTTAAAAAAGTTCCAGCTTAATTTAGTTGCATTTGGTCCTTTAGGATCTGTATAAGAACCGGATGTACTTCCCCCTGACCAAGCATGTCCCATTCCTTCTATCATGTACTTTTCCATTACTGTTTTTCCTGCTGTATCTTTGTAAATATATTGCGTATAGCTTCTTCCACCAGATACTGTACCTGTTGCAGTTTGATCTGCCGTATCATCAATATTGTTATTATCCAGCCCATCAGACGCTCTATCATTTGTTTGAGCCCATTGCGATAATATTTGATGCGCATTTATAGGCGCAACAGTGTAGTCAGCTGTCCCATGAAACAAAATAACTGGAACCACTCGTTTATAATCTCCCATGGCTGAATAGGCTAAATCTCCTTGTTGGATAGGATTAGGACCTCCACTGCTCATTGCTGTATAAGCACCTGTCACATTAGTCGCTGCTTTATATTCTAAGCCAGCCCCAACGCTGATAGCCGCAAATATGTCTGGATAAGTAGCTCCCATAATAACACTCATAGCTGCACCAGCAGATAGCCCTCCAACAAAGACTTGGTCGGCATCTATTGAGTAACTGCTTTTTATTTGATTGACCATTCCAGCAATTAACGCTGGTTCACCGCTTCCCCTTGATTGATGAGCAGTATCAAACCAGTTCCAACACTTATTTGAATTAGCAGAAGAGGGTTGTTCTGGATAAAGAACAAGAAACTTCTCTGTCTCCGCCAGTTCATTCATTTGTGTTCCTGCTGCAAATTGATCAGGGTCTTGAGTACAGCCATGTAGCATAACTACTAGAGGTAAGGCAGCACCTCCCTGATAACTGCTAGGTACGTACAGTTTGTATGTCCTTCCGTTATATGTTTTAGAGGTAAAACTTCCTGCGGCTGAAGAAGATACAGCACCTAAAGATAAAAAAAGTATAAAAATCATCCCTGCTATAAATAATCGTTTCATCTTCCTGCTTCCTCCTTATATTGATATGGTTATACTTAGCAGCAAACGTACATATCGGTATGGTATGGAAATGAATAAGAATTACTAGTAAGATGATAGCAAGGTTTTATGTAATAAAATTTATATTAACTGCACGATTTGCCTACGGTTATGAGGACGAATAAAATCATTCATCTCCTAAAAAAAGAAAACGCTTACATAAAATTGTAAACGATTATGCCGATAAATACTATAAAAAAGACATACCTTTTAAAAATAGGCCGGTATGTCTTCTATGGATTGCTTACTTAAGTATTCATATTGTGACTCGCTGCAATTTACCATAGCAATGGATTGAGGATAACGTTGTAAATGAGAAGGGAGCTCCTTAAACCCAAACTGATGATAATATTCAGGAAGAATATCGCTATACAGCATAAAAATAGCGCTGCGCTTCTCTATCTTCATCTTTTTAAAAAAGTCTTCAAGCATATCACGGCCATACCCCATTCGTTGATAAAGCTGGTGTACAACAACAGATCCAATACCATGCAAAGCAAATTTTAATCGAGGAGTTTGTAAAAGAAGCAAAATAAATGAACCAATAATTTGATCCTCTTCATTTACGTATACATACCGAATTCCATATGTTTCTTCTTTTTGATTATCTCTCACATACTCTTTGTACGTCCTGCCTTTAGGCCATGCGGCATATCCCATTTGATAGACTTCTGCCAATTCTTCAGACTTTATTTTTCTTAATAACATGAACATCCCCTCTTTATTTATAATCCCATACGTCAGCAGACATTTTTTATAAAGTTAAAAATAGTTCCTGTATGTATATATTATACTTCATCCTACGGAAGCTTTCTTGCTCTGAGTCCTATTAACAGCTAATATGTGAGCTACTTTCTCAAAAAACTAGAAAAGTTCCTGATAGTTGTTCCTCACCCATAGCAGTCATATAGGTAAAGATACTCTTTATCATTCCATAAAAACATAGAGATGTAAATGTATTTCCAGCTTCATTTAGCATTCATTACGTATTACTCATCAAAAAAAGCATAGAAACTACGTTCTATGCTTTACAGTGAAAGTCATCATCATTTCTTAAGCCTTTTCGTTCTCTACATACTCCACTAGATGAAAGAAAAAACGATATGTAAGAACAAGAACTTCACCTATCGACATTTTTTCATTAAACTCTTTTATAGCATCTAACTCAATATTCACATCCCATAATCCATCTTTATCATTAAATAAAAGCTGGACGCTTGTTGGACTTTCATTAAGTTCTTTAGCAAAAAATTGTTTTAGTAAAGAACCGAATTTTTTTTGCATATGTAGCCCGGTTAATACTTTATATGTGCCAAACACATCATCCACTTCAAAAGAACATCCATCAAGCTTAATAAATTCGAACCATTTTGATTCTACATATAGAAATTCACTTCTGTGTTCTTTCAAGTAAGAAATGGGCGTATCTAAAAACGAAAGAGGAGATTCTTCTGCGATCAGCTCGTCCGTTTCTTTATCTACTCTTTCGATATAAGAATCTTTAAAACGTAAAGATTCCTCTTTTTCTTCTATCATCAGGTTTTGCGGTACCAACTTTTTTTGCAACGCATATTCCTTTTCTTCCTGGTATAGAGATAAAGATTGACCTTGAACGTTCATTTCTTTTTCAATATAAGTTTGAATATTACTTTGTAACATGAAAAAACCTCCTGATTAATCTGCATCACTATCTTATATCATAACCTAAACAAGTGTTTATAAATATAGCCAAACAAAAAATCCTTAGGCTATGCCTAAGGATAATAATGATATATTCAAGTATGTATAAAAGATAATTTGGTTGCGGGGACAGGATTTGAACCTGCGACCTTCGGGTTATGAGCCCGACGAGCTACCGAACTGCTCCACCCCGCGATAATAAAAATGCCTGGCAACGTCCTACTCTCACAGGGACAAAGTCCCAACTACCATTGGCGCTAAAGAGCTTAACTTCCGTGTTCGGTATGGGAACGGGTGTGACCTCTTCGCTATCGCCACCAGACAAGAGATTGCTCTCTCAAAACTAGATAACAG
>NZ_JBFTKA010000010.1:0-84968 GCF_056395685.1 Priestia sp. 10L35
GCACCATATAACTCAGCTGTTTCTTTATATGAATATTGCTTATTGATGTAGAAATCTACAGCTTTTAACTTTGTTTCAAGTGTGTGTTTTGACATAAAAAACTGCACCTCCAATTATTAGTTTTTGTCTAACAATTGGGGTGCAGTTCATTAAGGTCAGTAGTTTTTCTGTTTATTAAAAGGTGTATCGTATACATCTTTAGTTACCATAATGGCCTATTTAGGAACGTATGTAAAAAAGAATCCTTACTGCAGTAGGCAAGGAGTCAGTATTGGTATAAGAAATGCTTGATCTTTATACGGCGAGAGTTGTCTTATTTACTAAGATTTAGTCATATGATGTTTGTTTAAAGTCACATATTACTATAGTTTTTTTTTTTTTTTTTTTTTGAAATTTAATTTTAACATTTTAAAATAATTGTTGAAATTAAATTTCAAAAACGTTATTCTGTATTTGAGAACGATTTCAAACAAAAACCAAGATAGGATGATAAGAAATGCTTGAACATTTAACTACTGAGACTCGTAATGAAAGAACAATGAATCTGGATGAAATGTCCATTTTTGATTTTCTTACAACCATGAATGAAGAAGATGAAAAAGTTGCGAGTGCGATAAAAAAAGAACTTCCTTCTATTGCGAAAGCTGTAGAAGCTATTATAAAAGCTAAAAAACAAGGTGGTCGTCTTATTTATATAGGAGCAGGAACCAGTGGCCGCATCGGCTTGCTAGATGCTGTTGAGTGTCCACCTACATTTGGTACAAACCCAGATGAAGTAATAGGCTTAATTGCTGGCGGGGAAAAAGCCTTTATCAAAGCAGTAGAAGGGGCAGAAGATAGTAAAGAGTTAGGCATGGAAGACTTACAAAACATTCGACTTACTAAGGCGGACATTGTTGTGGGGATTGCAGCAAGTGGTCGTACACCTTATGTCATTGGAGCATTAGAATATGCTAACTCAATTGAAGCTCAGACAGTAGCAGTTAGCTGCAATAAGGGTTCTGATATTGGAAAAGTAGCAAACATTGCAATTGAAGTAGTAAATGGTCCTGAAGTATTAACAGGTTCTACTCGCTTGAAAGCTGGAACAGCACAAAAATTGGTTTGTAACATGCTTTCGACAGCTTCTATGGTAGGTATCGGAAAAGTGTATGGAAATCTAATGGTAGACGTTCAGCTGACGAATGAAAAGCTCGTAGAGCGCGCAAAACGAATTGTGATGGAAGCAACTTCATGCACGTATGATACGGCAGAAGAGTACTTAGCAAAAGCAAATTGTAATTCTAAGGTTGCTATAGTCATGATCTTAACAGGACTTTCATATGAGGAATCTTTACATCGTTTAGAACAAACACAAGGATTTATCCGTCAAGCAATCGTGAATTAAGTAGCGAAAATATAAGGGAGATGGGAACAACTATGAGTAAACATCATCAAACAGCTAAAGAACTGCTTCAAGCTCTTGGAGGAAGTTCTAATATAGCGAATTATACACACTGTATGACAAGACTCCGAGTCACCCCAGTGAATCATAATAAAATTGATGAAGCGAGTATAAAACAAGTGAAGGGAGTGGTAGGGGTTGTCGATGATGATACGTATCAAATTATTCTAGGACCAGGAGTAGTTACTAAAGTTGCTGAACAATTTGGTATTGTACTTCAAGAAGATTCTGCAGCTCCTTCATCTGAAGATTTGACTTCAAAAGGTGCAGATATGAAGTCTGAGCTAAAAAAGAAAAACAATACGCCATTCAAAAATTTTTTACGAAAAGTTGGAAGCATTTTCATACCTCTAATCCCAGCATTCGTAGGTGCAGGTTTAATAGCTGGCATTGCTTCGATTTTAGCCAATAGCATAACCGCAGGAGACCTTGATAAAGATACTTGGCAACAATACGTTACAATTCTTAATGTGATTAAAAATGCAATTTTCAGCTATTTAGTTATTTATGTAGGAATTAACGCAGCAAAAGAGTTCGGAGCTACTCCGGCCCTAGGTGGAGTTATCGGAGGTATCACCCTTTTAACGGGAGTTACAGAAGAGTTTCCTATTATGAATATCTTTACCAATCAGCCTCTAACTGCTGGGCAAGGCGGGGTTATCGGGGTTTTGATTGCTGTATGGTTACTCTCATTTTTAGAAAAATTCTTACGTCGATTTATTCCTGATGCAATCGATATTATTGTAACACCTACAATTGCTCTTCTGATTGTTGGCTTGCTAACGATTTTCTTTATTATGCCTTTTGCAGGCCTCATTTCTAGCAATTTAATTGGTGGTATAGATTGGACACTTGAACGTGGAGGTATTTTTGCAGGTTTTGTACTAGGAGTGGCATTTTTACCATTGGTGATGCTAGGTCTGCATCAAGTATTAATCCCTATTCATATTGAAATGATTAACACAGCTGGTATGACCATCTTGCTTCCGATTCTTGCAATGTCTGGTGCTGGACAAGTAGGTGCAACTTTAGCACTTTGGGTTCGTTGTCGTAAAAATAAATCACTTGTTACCATTATTAAAGGGGCTCTTCCTGTCGGAATATTAGGTATTGGAGAACCACTTATTTACGGAGTTATTCTTCCATTAGGACGCCCATTCATTACGGCTTGTATCGGTGGAGGAATTGGAGGAGCCGTAATTGGAATGTTCGGAAATGTTGGCTCCATTGCTATCGGTCCATCCGGTCTAGCTTTAATTCCATTAATTGCTCACGGTTTATGGCTGAAATATATCATCGGCTTACTTGCAGGATATGCTGGAGGATTCATCTGCACATATTTCTTTGGCATACCAAAAGAGGCTATTACAGAAGGCTCTAATAACAAAGAAGTACCTGAAGCGAAGACAAAGACTGAAGTTGCTGCAACAGGTGAGAAAAAAGAAATGAACTACACAACTTTAGGAAGCGCATTCAAACTTCCGTTTGATGGATATATTATGCCTCTAGAAGAAGTCCCTGATGCCGTTTTTTCTTCAAAGATGATGGGAGATGGTTTTGCCATCGAACCAACTAATAATACTCTTGTTTCTCCTATAAATGGGGAGGTTGTTAGCATCTTTCCTACAAAACATGCCATAGGTCTAAAAACAGATCAAGGTCTAGAGTTTTTAATTCACGTAGGGTTAGAAACAGTGAACTTGAATGGGAAAGGGTTTACATGTCTAATTAAAGAGGGAGAAAAGGTTACACAAGGAACCCCGCTTTTAAAAATAGACCTAAACTACATTAAAGAAAATGCTAAATCACTTGTTACACCAATCATTTTTACAAATTTATCTGAACATATTCAAATACAGTTATTAAAAACAGGGTACAATGAGCAAGGTATAACAAATATTATTGAGTTAGTTTCTAAAAAACAGTAAGTTAATTAAATCTAATTGATTATTTAAGGGTACTTTTCTAAATAGAAGAGTACCCTTTTTTACTGGCGGCAATCCATCACTTCTAGAGAGTAACCAGGTCAGGATTAGCTATTGGTTCGTTTTTGTAATATTAAACATTAAGCAATGATAGGTTGCTTTTACGCCATTTTCGTCACGATGATTATTTTCATATAAATTGATTAACTGACGAAAAAACGAAGGACGTTGACAGTAGCTTTCCTCGTTACTGTTACTTGCTCCAATTTTTTTTATTGATGTAAAAAATGCCTGAACCGTCGGAAAGTATTGAATCTCTAGTTTCTCCATTTTTGATAGTTTAAATGGATGCTCTCTCAATGGAACTAATGCTTGTTCACAAATTTGAGACAACTCTTCAAGAGAAAAAAACGATTGGCCAGGTGAACTGTTACTGAAAAGACCAAGCTTTTGTTTTGCATGACTGTAGCATGAATGAAGCTCTTGAAATGTACCATTACCAAAGGTTGAAAATAGCAGGCTGCCTGTAGGCTTAAGTTGTTTATACAATTTTTTTATTGTCGTATGAAGACTATTAAACCACTGAAACGTTGCATTCGAAATAATAAGGTCATAATGTTTTTCTATACTTAGTTCCTCGATATCTCCGCATATGAATGAAACTCGATCTTCTGTTACTTTTTTCTTTGCTAAATCAATCATTCCTGATGACAAATCGACTGCTGTAATAGTAGCCTTAGGAAATTTTTTGCACAATAATTGTGTTAAATAACCCGTGCCGCAGCCAATTTCAAGAACAGTTATTTCCTGTTTAAAGGAATTAGTGGAAAGCTGATCTATTAACTGGTTTGCCATGCTTTTTTGTACATCGGCATAAGCATCATAAGTTTTAGCGTGATTATTGAACCTTTTCTTTAAAAGTTGCTTATTAATCATAAATGAGCTCCTTTTCGAGAAATTTTTCTATAAGTTGCGTACATTGCTGAGGCTTTGTAAAAAAAGGAATATGGCCAGCTTTTTCTAGAATGCACAGCTGCGCTTTTCCACCAATTCTTTCAGCTATGAAAGAAGAAGACTCAGGTAAACATATTTGATCATCTCTTCCATGGATCAACAAACAAGGAGTTTGAATTTGATTGAGTTGCATTCTAACATCTTTTTGGAGTAAATAATCCAGCCCTGTAAGGAGGGAGTACGCACTGTCTCCTTGATAATCACGCTGAACAACTTCCATAAATTGATGATGAAATTCTTCTTCTTTTTCAGATTTAGTGAACATAGCGTTATAAAATGAAGCAAGGGTTTTTTCTTTATTACGCTGTAGCTGTTTTTTCATACGTTCAACGACGCGCTGCTCCCATCCAAATGTATTATGCATGTCGTTTGTAAAGCGACTAGTTCCGCCGATTAATATGAGTCCTTCTATCTTGTTAGGGTATAAACTAGCAAGTTCAAGCGTTACAAGGGAACCTAATGACCAACCCATTAAATAAACAGTACCTGGAGTAGAAGTAAGCAATTGGATTGCTCGTTCTCTAAAGTCACTTAGTTCTTTTAGACCTCTCCAGTCTGTACACAAAACGTTACATATAGTAGACAATGATTTTATGATTGGGTGAAACGCCGCTTTTTCCATTCCCCATCCGGGAAATATTATAATAGTAGATGGTTTCATTGAATCACACTCATTTCTTTTCCAATTAAAGAAATTCTCTTTATGGCCCAATCTAAATCTTCTCGAGTATGATCTGCTGTTACAGTAAAGCGAATTCTTGCTTTATTTTCGGGAACAGTAGGAGGCCTAACTGCAATAGCAGCAATTCCTTCTTTCTGTAAGCGCTCTGCAAACTGCATAGTTCTTTTGTTTTCTCCCGTCAAAATTGGAATGATTTGAGATTGACTCTTGCATGTGTTAAATCCTTCGTATGTAAGTGCTTTCCTAAAAAATAGTGCATGTTGTTGAAGAAGTGCGCGACGCTCTGTGTCTTGTTGCACCTTTTCAATTGCAGCCGTTATTGCACCGAGTATAGCAGGGGGAAGAGCAGTTGAATAAATGAATCCTCGCATTCTATTTTTTAAATAATCTATGAGCCACTGTTTTCCGGTAACATAAGCTCCAAATGACCCTAGCGCTTTACTAAACGTTCCCATTTGAATATCAATTTTATCTTGCAGATCGAGAAAATGCGCATATCCTTCACCATTTCTTCCGTATATACCGCTTGCATGAGCCTCATCAACCATTAGTAGGGCGTTATACTGCTCTTTTAATTTAACAAGCTCCTTGAGCTTGGCGAAATCACCATCCATGCTGAAAACAGTATCTGTTACAATTAACTTCCGTGACTCCAAGGGAACTTTTTTTAATAAATTTTCTAGGTGGTTCATATCGTTATGGCGATAGCGCTGAAGTTTTGCACGGCTCAGTAGGGCCCCATCAATGATACTTGCATGATTTAACTTATCGCTGAAGATGAAGCCATTACGCGGAACCAAGGCTGAGATGATTCCTAGGTTTGCATTATAACCACTATTGATAATAAGTCCTGCCTCAGCTTTTTTCCAATTAACAAGTGCTCTTTCTGCTTTCTCGTAAAGAGAGTGATTTCCTACTATTAAGCGTGAAGCTGTTGCTCCTATTCCATATGTCATCACAGCATCACTCATTGTTTTCTTCAGCCCCTTATCTCCTGCGTAGCCTAAATAGTTATTAGAGGCAAGGTTCAACATCCTATGTCCATTGACTGTAAGCCATGGTTGTTCAGCAAATTCTGTAGTAACAAGGTGCCGTTTTTGAAAAATCTCATCTAAATAGGCAAGTTCTCTCTTAATATCTTCTTTCCAATTCAATACACTTTCACCACCGAAATAAATAATTGTTAACTTAATATTATTTTAAGTTAACAATTATATCTAATCACGCCTTTAGAACAGTGTCAAGATAAAATAGTTTAAAGAAAAGATACTAGATAATTGTCGCCACATAGCTCCCTACAGTTCATTTTTTGAATCTCATGAGTAGACGTGCAACCTTACTTCAGTACTCAAATAAAACCTAAAAAATCAATACTTTGTTCACTACTCGTATTTATTAATTAACTTCTTTTCTTAATGAAAAAGCTGCCAAATAGGCAGCTAATAATACAGCTCTAATTTTTATTTAAGGTTTTGCATTGCCAGGAGGCTTGTTAGTTGGAAAAATTGCTTTTTCCAACTCTTCTGCTGCGATTACTGGATCTACCGTATTGCTAGTTGATTTGCCTTTTTGACTATTGCCTTTATCGCGTTTCTGACTCATTTTTAAATCTCCCTTCAATATATAGTTACACTGTTAAGATGAGTTAATAGAGCGGAGCTTATTCAACCCATTGTCCTTTTTAAATAACATTCTAGAACTTGAAATTTCTTTTACCAGGACCTATCAGACAATATGCTTCCTTAGATAGTTAGATCGGGAATTTGTTTTCTTAAACCGAATATATATTAGGTAATTAAAATAAAGTAAGGTGGATTAGACATGGATAAAAGAGTCATTTTTGACTTTGAAGTCGATTTTACTAATGGCGGTGGAATACAAGGGCAGGAATTTCGTCTCGATATTGAGGGTGATGATATCTCTGACGAAGAATTGGCAAAATATATTGTAAAAGATATGAGGCTGCTGATGGTGGGTAAGGTAAGGATACTGAACAAAAAAATTATTAGTGAGAAACATAAACGAAAACCTGCCGAGGAAGATAGTGAAAAATAAAACAATTATATGTTATTTGTTTTAATCACATATGCATAGTAAAAAAAGAAGTTACCAAAAGGTGACTTCTTTTTTTATTTAACCTTATTTTCACTCTTTTTAAGCCTTAAGACATAGGATTCATTAGCTTCCTGAGGTAACTACATAGTATCTAAAAAATCATAATTCCACTTATCAATCAGTATGTATTTCATTAATGTTTTTCTTTAATATACTCCCATTTATAGACATTTTATTTTGTTTTTTATCTTAGACTGCAAAATTTATAAAGACGAATTCTTTGATAGGTGGCAACATTTTTCATAAACAATCTGAAACCCATACAGCACAAACGTTTTTATTAAAAAAACAATGGATAATTGAAATCTAGTCAGCCGGGCTAAAGAGACGTATCCTATTTTTTTTAACCATTTTAGTCCGAAGTAAGTAAAAAAAGAATCAATAAGTATATTTACTAAAAGATATAAGTTGAACTTTCCGTAAGTATATTTTAATATCCACAAAGCTCCAACTAAAAAGGGGCCAAATATTAACGGTAATTCTGCTAGAACATTCGGCTTGATTGAGTACGGAAACCACCACCATTTTTTCTTCTCTGCAAACCTGCCTTCGGCAATAAGATACAAACTCATAAAAAGACTCCCTGGAAGGAATCTTTTTAGCGTTTTTTTACCAATAAACGGAATACTAAGCCAAGGTAAAATCGTCATCAAAATGATTAGCAATTTATCTTTTTTCTTCAAATGATATACTCCCTTTTCAAAAATATGGATATGTATATATATTCCCTTTTTCATGAGTGTTTATGTGATGAAATAAGAGATCCTGTTTTTTATTACTTTGGTTCATTTCTTCTAAAGCTTCTAATAAACATGTAGTAGTAAGGAAACCGAAGGGAGAGCTAGTAATGATTTCATTATGGGAGGAACATTTATTTTGGTTAGAAATAATTCAGGACCATGCTTATTTTGTACGAGATCACTTATCGGTGAAGGAAGTCGAATACGTCCGAACAGCTAAGCAATATATTCATTTGTTTGATGACTTGCTAAAACAACTGAACTATTTATCCCCCGATGTTATGCACAACGATCCTGCATTAATAGAATTCTCGAGAAAGGCCTGGTCAATTACCAAAGGGTATTTTGATTTTGAAGGGTCTCTTCAGGCTCTTCGAATTGAAAACGCAGTGAATCTAAACTTATCTCCAACCTATCTTAATGGTACGTTAAGTGAAAATCAGGAATATTTAAGATTTTTATCTTATCTAGTAAAAGGAAAGGAGCCGGTTCCTCTTAGCTTAGTCAAATTAATGGATTTATGGCTGGAAGATCAGCTTGGACATGCCGTTTTGTTTAAAAACCTGCTTGATCCGATTGAGATTATGATATCTAAACAAGCAGATTCATATATCGGAAAGTTTCAGGCTTTCATTGTACAAAATCATCATTTAAAGGGGTATTTGCGATTTAAGGAGCCAGGTTTTGCAAGACAAACAGAATTTGCTTTAGAAGTGGGGAAAACAACTATTGAAATGAGCCAGTTTGTTTATGCTATGACCGAAAAATACAAGGAGAACAAGCTTTTAAATAAGGAAACGTTAAGATTTTTGATACATCATTTTCCTGAGACTTGTTATTTTATCAAAAAATTGAGTTATTATGCTCCCAAATTGCAGCAAGAAGCCAACCAATGCTCATTAAGAAGAATTTCTTATCTTTAAGATAAGCTAAAACATTTCGTAGGACCTAAACCCATTCTTATTTTATATTTCTGTAAGCTTTATTTATAGGTATATAAAAAAGAAAGGTCTACTATAGAGGGGAGACCTTTCTTGAGAAGGGTTAATTATTGAAATAAAGGAAATGCAGTGCGTATTTGATTAGTTTGCTATGCAAAAGCTGCTTCAATAGTTCAAATCCCTCCTATAAAAACCCAGCACTTTTTACATCGCCAGTTATATCTTTCAGTTCTTTTTTCTTTCATTACAAAAGATTTCGCTCTTACGTTCGCGCCATCCATATCTAATAACCAAATGATTCGTTCTTAATCAGTTTTTGATATTGACAGATTGATTATATTTTGTGAGACTTAATATACATAATGTTCATTAGTTTACATCGTGTGCAGAATGTATGTTGATGATACAGGACAGTTTAAATAGTTAATCACCAGAAAAGGTCTAAATGGCTGCACCTATACAAGTCATAATCATATGCCTGAGACTCAATAATAGTTATACAAGGAGACGAACGATGTCTAAAAAAACAAAAGTAGATCCTAGGATAAAAAGAACAAATAAATACTTAAGAGACGCTTTAGTCGAACTTCTTAAAGAGAAAGACGTCACGTCCATTACGATTCAAGAAATTACGGAAAAAGCGGAATTAACGCGGGGAACATTTTATTTGCATTATCAAGATAAGCAAGACTTTCTCATGCAGAGTATGAATGAAGTTCTAGAAGAGCTAATAGAGAAAGTAAAGCCTAAACAAAATAATGAGGATTCCGCAGCAGTAGAAGAAAACGATGAATCCGTTTCTTTCTTAAAGCTTTTTGAATTCATCTATGACCATGCCGATTATTTTAAAGTTATGCTAAGTGATCGAGGATTACCTCAATTTAGAAGTCATATGACGGAAATTGTAAAGAAAAGAGTGTATGGAGAGCTAATCTCTTCGATTGGAGAAGCAGAGGATGGACTTGATATCCCTGAAGATATTCTGATTAGTTATATCACATCAGCTCATATAGGTGTCATTTGTTCTTGGTTAGAAAGTGATATGAAATTCAGCCCTGCATTTATGGCTGAAAAATTAACCAGCTTAACACTTTCAGGGCCAATTCGAGTGGCAGGTTTAGAAAATAAGATAAAGCTTCCTTACTGAAGCTTTATTTTTTAGTTTGTTCAAATGCGGATAAACATTTTTCTTCTTTACCCTAGCTACTGTGATGGTTAGAAGAAACATGAATGCCTCATTTTTAGTTTTTTACAATCATGAAAGGCAGAAAGGAATTGTAGTATGAAAATAGAAAAACACTGGGGGATTTCCTTACTGGCAGTTTTAGCTATTGGTCCTGGTTTAATGTTAAACACTTCATTAAATTCTATACGTGAAATTCTCCAACAAACGTTTAACGATCAATCTTATATTTCGATAACACCGGTTTTAATAGGGGTTATAAGCTTTGCATTTTGTATTCCTTTTGGACCTATCCTTCGACATAAGATAGGGGAGAGAAGGACGTATGTTCTTTCGATGTGTTTGTTTCTTATAGGAGCTATTGTAAGCATTGCTTCTAACAGCTTCTTAGGAATGGGCATTGGTCGTTTTTTACAAGGAACAGGAACGGGCTTAGCACTTATGATGATGATTCCAATGCTGGTTCTTTCTTTTCCGATTCAGAAACGGAACTTGGCATTACTGATTCTTATCGGCGGATTTTATGGATCTAGCGTTGTGGGCATTTTTCTCGGAATGTTAGTGAACAGCTATGGACACTGGAGATGGTTATTTTATATAGCAGCCCTCCTTTCCTTACTGGGAATAGGCTTCAGCTACAAATTTCTAACAAATGATCATACTAAGCAACAGCACAAACATCAGGAACCGTTTGACATCATCGGTGTAGCATTAATGTTTATGGTTACTGCATTTATTACGTTTACATTACTTAATCTCCAAAAATCAGGATGGGCATCTACTTATGTTTGGATAGGCATAGTGGGAAGCATCATTTTTCTATGCTTTTTATTCGCAGCAGAATGGCATATTAAAAATCCTTTAATTCCCTTTAGATTAGTGGCTTCTCGAAAACCAACTCTTGCTATCCTGATCGCTGTTATAGGCAATATTAGCATGAGTTTAACTCTTTTATCTCTACAAGGAATGCTTAAAAGCGGATCTAGTTTTGATAAAGGAGACACTTCATTGATCTATATCGGGCTTTTTGCGGGAATAGTGATTGCGGCCGTATTAAGTGCCGTATTATATGATAAAGTTGGACCGGGAGTATTAGGTATTATAGGAGCGGTCATTATTATGGGAGTGAACATACAGTGGATGTATGTAGACGGTCATGCTTCTGCATTTCTCTTTGTTAGCAGCTTTGCCGCCTTAATCGTAGGAGTAGGATTCACAGTTGCTGCAGGTCTTATGGGTGCTGCTTTAGGCGGACCGCTACCAAGTTTAGTCCCTCGGATGGTCACGGTTCAATTTATAAGAGTTACAGTATCTGCGGTCATCCCTGTAATCAGCAGTATCGTCTTTGCAAAGGTGTATAAAGATCACCTTGCAACAGTAAGCGCAGAGAGCCAGGTGGCTAGTAAAGAAAATTTCACTCAATCTCTACATGTAAAATCTGAAATCATTACTTATCATACATTTTCTACGTTTTCGTGTGTATTGAGCATTGTGGTATTAGTTCTTTCGTTTTTGATGTTCCTAACAGGTAAAGGCCACAAGCTGGCTCATAAGCCGCATGACAAAGAAACACATAAAGAAAAGCTGAGTACGGAAGAGCTTCCCAATAAAAAAGCTACTCCCGTTGTTGAACGTTCACTTAAAGAGGCTGTTTCAACTCAAGTCATTGGTGACAGCGAGTATAGAGAAGCTTTAAAAAAATTTGGTCAGTCTAAACCTTCTGCTGATAAAATGCTGCATATGAGAGATCAAGAATATAGAAAAGCTCTTAAAAGGATGAAGGATATAGAACAATAAGTTAAACTCGAGCAATTTGAGTGAAGAATTGAAAGAGCAAACTCGCATGGCAGTGAGTTTGCTCTTTTAATTTCTACATGTACGCTTTGCAGATATGTTGTTAATAAAAATATTGTGTGTGTTGGACCGCCGTGTAGGGAAAAGAATTTTACGTAAAATGAAAGAATTCATTTTAGAAGAAAATACATTAGTTCAGGATTTTTATAAATTACGTTGTGACGCAGAAAATATACATAATAGTGAATAAACAAAACAGAGCTTTCATAAAATAGGGAGTTCTGTTTTTTCGCTTAATATCAATATTCAAATTTGATGGAGCCTTTTGTTTAGATGAATTTAGTATGTGAATTCGAGTTGTTTGTCTGCACATTAAATGCATGTATTTAGCTTGTTTCTTACTTTATCTAAAAAGTATGAAATAATGAATTTTATCCAAAAAAGAAAAATTAGTAGACTAAATTAAAGGTACGCTTAGAGGGCGCAAAATCTATTTTGGCTTCAAGTCGGAGAAAAATTTTAGTGACTAGAACTAGAATAGGAAAAAAGAGACTACCCTATAAGATATTGTATGGATAGAAAAGGACATTACTTTTGTAGATAACGTCCTTTTACATAGCTAATTATTCTTTTTCAACTACTGTAAAGTATTGGACGTTTCTTTTAACAATGACCAACTCATTTGATAAATCCAATATTTTACTTTTATCTTCAAACCTATACTGTATGTAGTTCTTTGCACGAATAAGTGATTTAGCTTCAACTAAATGACTTATTTCACCATTAATTAGATGAAATGTTACTTCATACTTTTTCATAAGAAAACACCTCCATAGTATCAATTTTTACTATTACTTCATTTCTGATACTATTTCTTTTGACTGATGATTAAAAAGTTAGTTGTATTCTGTTAGGGCAAACGGAACAAAAAACATATAACAGAAACAAATTTTAAATGTCACAGGGCACTAAGTTAGGTATATAGCTGTTGTTATTTAGTATATTTTAGATAGAAACAGTACTTATAGCTGTGTTACAATATTCCTGTTATGTAGAGTGAAATTCATTTTATAGTTCTATTTCGTTTTAACTTACTTATTAAAAATTCCATATTATGAATGGAAATTAGTTTACATAGGAAGGTTTCTAAAGTTGATTTAGAAATGAAATGGAGAGGTATCTGTGGAAAGAAACGAATTTAGAAGACAAAAAGCACTTCGGTCAAAAGAGAAGAGAAAGAAAAAGCTTAGTCAACATAATGCCTTAAACCTATCCCTAATCTTTATATCAATATGCATTGTTTGTCTGCTAATCAACTTATCATTGAGATAGAAAAATGTTCACCAAAAAGAGTATGTAAAAGAGAGGAAGACAATTTAATATGAGTAATCAACAAACAGCAGCCGAAAGCTCTAACATCAAAGTGCTGCCGATTATTACGTCGTTTCTTATTGCCGGGTTTATCGGTTTATTTAGTGAAACAGCTTTAAATATGGCATTGAAGGAGCTAATTTCTGGCTTTGGTATTCACGAAACAACCGCACAGTGGCTGACAACAGGGTATCTGTTAACGTTAGGAATTTTGGTACCTATTTCAGGTTTTATTCTTCAGCGATTTACAACCAGACAGCTTTTTATAGCATCTCTAATTTGCTCCATCATTGGAACATTTATTGCGGCTATTGCACCAACATTTGGGGTACTCATGATTGCCCGTGTCGTGCAGGCCGTTGGAACTGCTTTACTTTTACCGCTTATGTTTAACACGATTCTTGTTATTATCCCGCCGCATAAACGTGGAAAATCAATGGGGATTATCGGTCTTGTTATTATGTTTGCGCCAGCTGTTGGACCAACTGTATCAGGCTTAATCTTAAAAACATTAACATGGCACTGGATTTTCTGGATTTCACTTCCGCTGTTATTTGTTGCCTTAGTGTTTGGAGCTTTCTTTATGCAGAACGTTACCACACCAACGAAGCCAAAAATCGATATGATTTCTGTTGTTCTTTCAACAATCGGTTTTGGCGGAATCGTGTTTGGATTTAGCAGCGCCGGAGAAGGCGGGGGCTGGGGAAGTCTACAGGTTATTCTAACTCTTGTGATTGGAACTATTGCGTTAGTTGCGTTTTCTATTCGTCAAACGAAGATGGAAGAGCCAATGTTAGATCTTAAAGCCTTTAAGTATCCGATGTTTACAATCGGTCTTCTGCTAATTCTAGTTTGTATGATGGTACTATTGTCTGCGATGATGATTTTACCCCTATACTTACAAACATCACTAGCTTTATCAACCTTTGCTGCTGGCCTAATGCTTCTTCCTGGAGGAGTGATTAACGGAATTCTTTCACCGGTTATGGGCGGGTTATTTGACCGTTTTGGCCCTAAATGGTTAGTTATCCCTGGACTTGTGATTGTAGCCGGCACCATGTATGGTTTCTCAACCGTAACGCTAGAAACATCAACAGGATTTATCGTTGCTCTGCACATTGCGCTTATGATAGCTATTTCGATGATTATGATGCCAGCTCAAACAAACGGATTAAATCAGCTTCCACCTGAGCTGTACCCGCATGGAACAGCGATTATGAACACTTTACAACAGGTTTCAGGCGCAATTGGAACAGCTGTTGGAATTTCCATTCTTTCATCGGGTTCAAGAAGCTTCCTTGAGACGGTATCAGATAAAATGGATCCACTAAATCAAATTCTTGCCTTTACCAACGGTGTTCAACACGCGTTTGTATTTGCGATCATTGTTTCCATTGTTGGATTGGTTATCTCGTTCTTTATCAAGAGAGTCAATGTTGAATAAAAAGCACATTAATAAAAAACACAGACCATTGGATGGTCTGTGTTTTTTTAGGTTTGGGGAAGGTTTTAAGGTACTCTTTTTTGTATAGCTGTATGTGTCTTTTTAAACCTCAAGCATCTAATTCAGCAAATATTTATTAGTTTTCATTGTGCGTAATTTAAAATGTTTTATTGATTTTTTTAAAGTGTAAATTATTATATTTAATTTTTTATTTAAAATTATTTAATTTTATTGTTTTTAATATTGAATATTTGTTATATAATCAAATTAACTAAAAGAAGGGGATTTGATTATGGCTTATAAAGTACTTACAAATTGTCCTGTCTGCAGTGAAACGTTAAAAATCACAAAGCTGCAGTGCAGACATTGTCACACGACGATTGAAAATGAGTTTGAATTATCTAAGCTGGCATCCTTATCAAGTGATCAGCTTCATTTTGTAGAAGTGTTTTTAACATGCAGAGGAAATATCAAAGAAGTGGAAAAGGAACTGGGAGTTTCGTATCCAACCGTCCGAGGCAAGCTTACTGACATCATTTCATCTCTTGGATATGTAGAAAAGAAGAAAAATGAAGTAGACGAGAAGAAAGTTGTGTCTATGCTAGAAAATGGTGAAATTACAGCAGAAGAAGCCATCAAGCTCTTAAAAGAAGAATAGGGGGGATTTTTGTGAAAGAGGAAATTACAAAAGTGTTAACAATGGTTCAAGAAGGCAAAATTGATGCAGAAAAGGGATCAGAACTGATACAAGTATTAAAGGAAAAAGAAGAAACAGGAAATAAGCTTTTGAAGAAACCGAATGCGTATCTAGATAAAATGTTGAAAATTCGAGTTGTGTCAACTGAAAACGATAATGTAAAGGTTAATTTGCCGATCAAGCTTGTCAAGCTGGTATTAATGGCGGGACACAGCATCGCAGCAAGTATTCCTCAATCAGAAAAATATGTAAAAGATATAGATATAAACCTGATTGTTGAAGCAATCGAAAACGAGTTAGATGGCCAAATTGTTGATATTAAATCGGCGAACGGAGATACCGTTTCAGTCATCATTGAATAATGGTTTGCTTATGATTCATGTAAAAGTGAAAACAAAAGATGTTCGATTTAGCATTCCAGTTCCATATGCTCTTTTAAACATTGCTATTAGCGTTGCTTTTTCAAAATTTATACAGAAGCATGCGGATAAATGGACAAAAGAACATTTTAAAAGAAAAGGGCTGAATTTCACTTTTCCGATAATAGATAAAAGCATGCTAAAGCCTATTGTTAAGGAACTGAAGAAACATAAGGGAATGATACTAGTAGATGTCAAAGCTACTGACGGTACGGAGGTAAGAGTTAAACTATGATGTAGCTTTGCAAAGTGCCTACCCGCGTGTAAAAATAAAACCTTATTCATCTAAATAGATGTAAAAAAGGCTGAAAAAAGAGATCATACAGTTTGCTATCGTGCTGTATGATCTCTTTTTTTTCTCTGCTTTTTTCCTTTTCTTATCTAACCTATATCCGGAGTGTGCCCCCAAATATGGCAACAAACATAGCAATCCATATTCCTATGGACACTGACATCGTATTAAAACGCCCCTTTGCTACTTGATATTATTAAGTATTTCTTTTTATTAAGCAGCTCCGTAGTTGATTTTATCTTTTTTTGAAATCCAAAACTCACTATATAAGCTATTACTAACAAAGTAACAGAATACTAATTTTTACGTAAAAAGCTTTAAAGCCCAGGGACTATATCTATGCGAATTCAACTGGGAGATAGACCACGATCGCCCACTTTTACCTTTAGAAAAAGGGGGGATAAGACATAGAAGAAATAAGATTTCCTTCGTAAAGTAAATATTTTTGCATCAAAATGGGTCATTGACAAAGAAAGTTCAGAAAAATATAATACTTATTATATTCTAATATTTTAATGCTTAAATGTTTAAAAGCAGCTAGGAGTTTACATATGACTCATACCTTATCCTTAAATTCTTTATGCAGGCTTCATACAAATCTAGCAGAAGTCGATATTCAAAAGATTGATGAAGTTGCTAAAAATTTGCCGCTTATTGCTGATTTAAACCGAGCAAATGTGTTTATCGATTGTTTAACAAAAGAAGGACAGCATGCAGTTGTAGTGGCAGAATCTGCACCAGAAACTGCACCGTCAGTTTATGAACGTCCAGTCGCAGGGAAATTTGTGTACGAAGCGTTTGAACCAGCAGTATTTTACACGCTGCGAAATGGAAAACCCATGTCTTTAAATCGTGCCTTAACACAAGAAGGAAAAACGGTAGAACAAAGTGTGGTTCCTATTAAAGGATTTAATAATCGTGTAATTGCTACATTGATTATGGAGAAAGATATCAGTGAAGTAGTTGAACGTCAAGAAAAAATGAAAACGTTATCAAATACAAATGATACGTTAAGCGAAATTTTAATGGAGATGACAGAAAATGCTTCGCTTATTCCAGAGTTTATTGGAGAGGCACTTTTCTTTATTGATCCTAATTTAAACATTCTATATTTTAATTCTGCTGCTTTTAATTTGGTTTCTGAAGTCTGTTCCTCAGAATGTAAGACAGGCAATCAAATCATCGAATATTTTCCTTGTTTAGAAGAGCTATTTTATCATCCAGAACAGTTGTTTATGCACGAAGTGACCATTGTAAATAAGGTGTTTCAAGTCAAAAAAGTTAGTTTAAAACAAGAAAATCCAACGAATGGCGCTTTTATTACATTTCGAGATATGACTGAACTTAGAGAGCGAGAAAGAGAACTTGTTGTCAAATCAGTCATGATTCAAGAAATTCATCATCGCGTCAAAAATAATTTACAGACTATTGCGAGTTTATTAAGGCTTCAGATGAGAAGGGGCCTCCCTGAAGAAAGCAAGGCTCATTTTGTCGAGAGTCTTAACCGGATTCTAAGTATCGCTTCTGTGTACGAGATTATTCTTTCCAACTCTAGTGTAGACAATGTAGATATTCTTAGTTTGATTGAGAAAATTGGTAATATGCTAGTGTATAGCTCTACGGATGAAAATAAAAATATTTCAATTGAATATTCGGGCACTCAGCTTTTTACAGAGTCGGATAAAGCTGTCTCCATAGCATTAATTATTAATGAGCTCATTCAAAACTGTATGAAACATGCGTTTAAGGGGCGAGAAGAAGGTAAGGTTCACGTTTCATTTCAACAGAATAACTGTGAGATAGAGGTTACAATTAAAGATAATGGTGTTGGGTACTCAAAACAAGCCAAACCATCTTTAGGATTAGATATAGTTACCATGATGGTCACTCACGATTTATCTGGTCAATTTTCGATTGAGAGAACTGCAAATGGCACCATGGCATCAGCTAGGTTCCCATTAGAAAGAGGCGGACACCGTGACTAAACGAATTATGATTGTTGAAGATGAGTCAATTGTACGACTAGATTTATCAATGATGCTCTCTGATAATGGTTATGAAATAGTAGGAGAAGCTGGAGATGGAGAAAAAGCGGTTGAATTAGCTTTTGCACTAAAGCCAGATCTGATTATTATGGATATAAAAATGCCTAAGTTAAATGGACTAAAAGCAAGTGAAATTATTTCAAATAAATATAATATTCCTATTCTGCTGTTGACAGCATACAGCCAGAGGGAGTTTATTGATAAAGCAAAAAAAGCGAATATAGTAGGCTATTTAGTAAAACCGATAGCTGAATCAAATTTAATTCCAGCAGTTGAAATTGCTCTACAGCAAGCAGAAAGTGCAAAAATGTATGAGAAAAAAGTTCAGGAAATGAATGATGAACTGAAGAAACGAAAAATTGTTGAAAAAGCAAAAGGAATTTTAATGGACAAATATAATTTAACAGAAGATCGTGCTTTCAAAAAAATGCGGACGATTAGCATGAAAAAGCAGGTTACACTAGAGAAGTTAGCAAAACACATCATTGAGAAATATGGAACTTAACCTCACTGTACAAGTAAATAGTTTGAGCAAAGGTGCTTAGTGGTTTTAAGTGATAAAAAACCACCTGGCACCTTTTTGTCTTTTTTAAGGGAACAATTTTAAACTTTCTCTAGTAGCAAAGCTCTTAACAGGTTACTTCATACGCTTTAAATAGATAGAAATAGTTAAACTATTATCTATTTAAATAAAAATCATCATATAGGGGGAATTGGGTGTGGTTATCATTGGGGAAATCGTGATTTATATTATCATGACTTGTGCAGTGTGTGGGGCTATTGCTGCGATTAGAAACAGTGATGAAGGGTTAGGAAAGCAATTTATGGAGGGCTTGCATTCTATTGGGTACATTTTTATACCAGCAGCTGGTATCATGGCTGCAACTCCATATCTTTCGTGGTTTATTAGTACGGTATGCGGTCCTTTTTTCTCAGCTATTGGGGCAGATCCTGCTATCGCTGCAACCTCTATCTTAGCAACGGATATGGGAGGATATCAATTAGCACACGTATTAAAAGAGTCGTATGAAGGATGGGTCATGGCCATGATAGTAGGATTTATGGCCGGAGCAACCATTGTATTCTCAATTCCAGTAGGACTGGCCATGCTTGATAAACGCGACCACAAATATATGGCGCTCGGCGTCATGTCAGGTGTGTTAACGATCCCAATTGGGGCTTTTATTTCAAGTGTTTTAATTATGGTAACCAACTCTGATGTGCGTAAAATTATTTCAACTACAAGTCATTCAACATACGAATTTACGATAAGTTATTTGAAAATTATTTTGAACTTATCTCCACTTTTATTATTTGTTGTGCTATTAGCGGTAGGACTATATTTCTTGCCAGATTTAATGATTAAAGGATTTATGTGGTTTGGGCGTATTATGGATGCCGGAATTAAGCTAGTTCTTGTTTTCTCCATTGTTGAAATTTTTACGGGCCTATTCTCTCATTTATTTGGAAGCTGGGGATTTCATCCGATCATGGCTGATAAAGCGGATCAATTCCGTGCGCTAGAAACAGCAGGTTATATTGGCATCATGCTTGCTGGTGCATTTCCAATGGTTTATTTGCTTCAAAAATATGGAGGAAAGCCGCTTGAAGCTGTAGGGAAAAAACTCGGACTAAGTAAAGAAGGAAGTGCAGGTATTTTAGCTACAATTGCTAATATTTTAGCGATGTTTAAGCTTATTCGCAGTATGCCTCCAAAAGACAAAGTTATTAATATTTCGTTTGCGGTTTGCTCGGCATTCTTATTAGGAGATCATTTGTCTTTTACAGCCAATTTCCAGCCGACATTAATTCTTCCAGTTATTATCGGGAAGTTCTCTGCAGGTGTAATAGGCATTGGTTTAGCATATTGGCTATCTGTTCCAAAAGCCTTGGAGCTAGAAAAGAAGGATCGCGAAGCAGGCATTATTGGAAAAGACGAGTACTTAAGTTCAGCAGCTGAAGAAAATGAAAAGGTAGAAGAAAAAACCAGTAAGACACAAGTGATGTAAGCATTGTATAGAATTTGTACGATAAGGGAGAGGTAATTTTTTATGAGTGAAGAAAAAAAGCGTTTTATTCAAGAGTTTGTGCCGGGAAAACAAATTACATTAAGCCATTTAATTGCAAATCCAGATCCGGAGATGTTTGAAAAATTGGGTATACAGCAAGAAGGAGCTCTAGGCATTCTAACATTAACTCCAAGTGAGACGGTTATCATTGCAGGTGATTTGGCTACAAAAGCTGCACATGTTCAATTAGGTTTTTTAGATCGTTTTACAGGAAGTCTTGTTATTGTGGGGAGCGTTTCAGAAGTAGACATGGCAATGAGAGAAATCAATCGTTTTCTCTCCGAAACATTAGGTTACACACCTTCATTTATTACAAAATCTTAATTGTATAGTAGGGAGGGGAGAGTTATGCATAAAAAAAACAGAGCCATGCTCATTGGTTCAATTGGTGCAGGCAAATCGACATTAACAAATGCTCTGCTTGGAAAGCCAGTCGAAGCAGTTAAAACCCAAGCATTAATCTATTATGATTGGATCGTTGATACACCTGGAGAATATGTTGAAAATCCTTTTTTTTATAAAAATATTATGGCAACCGCTCTTGAAGTTACACATGTATTATACTTGCAGGACGCCACAAAGAAAAAGACAGTCTTTCCACCCAATTTTAGTACAGGCATCAATAAGTTAGCTATTGGGGTCATTACAAAAAGTGATGCGGAAGATGCTGATGTGAGCTTAGCTATTAAAAAAGCAAGGCAAGTAGTTGTAAATGGGCCTATTGTTGTTACTTCTTCCCGCAACAAAGAAGGGCTTGAAGAGGTTCGAGCTTTGGTACAGTGTCAGTCTTTACAAGAGATGAAACAGTATACTGATAACTGGAAATCGAAATATATTATTTTTTAATGAAAACCTTTACATTTTGTAAAAAATCAGTTATATTCTAAATATACAAAAAAATCACGGGCAAAGGCGCCTTATACAGCTATCTTTCAGGAGATAGTTCGTATGAGGTGCCTTTTTTATTTGACTAAAACACGACTAATTAGCAATCAGTAATGACTAAAACCTTTTGCTGATTGAAGGTTGATGAGGTGGAGGGATATGAAACGATACGAACCGCTAAAAGAGGAGATTATCAGCGCAGGAATTGATATAGGAACAAGCACAACCAAAATTGTGTTAAGCCAATTTTCTCTGATGAATATGGCAGGAGGAACACACTTGCCGCGTATTGAGATTATTGATAAAAAAATTATTCATCGCAGCCCGATTTATCGGACACCACTTCTCACATCAACAATAATCGATATTGAAGCAATAGAGAAGCTTGTTAGAAATGAGTATGATAAAGCAAACGTTGGTTCTGGAGATATTAAAACAGGTGCCGTGATTATTACAGGTGAAACAGCAACTAAGCAAAATGCCGAAGAAATGATTCACCATCTATCAAATCATGCGGGGGAGTTTTTAGTTGCAACTGCGGGTCCTGATTTAGAGGGAATTATTGCAGCAAAAGGATCAGGAGCTTATCAATATTCTAAAAAAGTGAGCAAAACTATTGCCAATATAGATATTGGCGGGGGAACCGCTAATGTAGCAGTTTATCGAATGGGAAGGCTGTGTGGAACCTGCACACTGCATATAGGAGGCAGGCTGATAGAGTTTTCGGAAGATAAAATCAGCAGCATTTCGCCACCGGTTAGAAATCTATTAAGAGGGTGGAATAGTACTCTTGTAACAGGTGACGTACTGGTGGAAGAAGAGATAAAGAATATAACAAATTATATGGTCGATGTGATTAGTAGAATGCTAACACGTACCATGACAGCAGAAGACAAGGTCCTGCTTTTAGGTCATGAACCGAATTGGAAAGAAGAAATTGATGTCATTATGTTTTCTGGTGGAATCAGTGAGTGCCTCTATCAATATGAGTCTAAAGATTTTGAACAAGCTCCTTACCACGACATAGGAATGATGCTTGCGGACTCTTTAAGAGATAGTCAGAGTTTGAAGAGATGGTCATGGATTCAGCCTGATGAAACCGTTCGCGCAACCGTTCTTGGTGCTGGTACACAAACGACTGAAATCAGTGGAGCCACGATTCAAGTAGAAACGAAAGATTTACCTGTACGCAATGTACCTGTTTATCAAATTTCGTTTAAGGATGGGTTTCAAAAAAGTGTTCATCACTTAAAGGATGCTGTAAAAGATGCAATTGAGATACATGACCCGCAGCAGGAGGGACAAAATTTTGCCTTGTACTTATCTGGGCTTCCGTACGTAGGATTTCGAGATATTCAACAATTAGCAAAAGGTCTGCTAGAAGCGGTGAAACAAAAAAACAAAAGAGATCAGCCGCTCATTATTGTTCTTGAGAGCGATCATGCCAAGGTATTGGGCCAAACGCTTGTTGCTCAAGATTCGTCGCAAAGCATTATTTGTATTGATCAAATTAAGGTGGAACACGGTGATTACTTAGATATTGGTCAGCTGCTACAAACAAGCGTAGTACCGGTAGTAGTCAAAACCCTTACGTTCCACTCATAAGAAAGGGGGCTTCACTGGTGAAGTTACACACACATTATTTAGGTGCTGTTTATCAATTTTCTGATTTAAAAGATCTGTTCGCTAAGGCAAATGAAGAAAAGTCTGGTGACCGGCTGGCAGGTTTAGCTGCAGAAACCGTTCAAGAAAGAATTGCTGCAAAAGAGGTGCTTAGCGAATTAACACTTGCTGATATTCGCGAAAATCCAATGATTTCACCTGAAGAAGACGAAGTATCTCAAATTATTGAGAGTCAAGTAAATGAACCTATCTATCAAGCAATGAAAAATTGGTCCATAGCAGAGCTTAGAGAGTATATCTTAAGTGATGAAACAACGGGTGAGGATTTAAAGAGGATTAGTCGAGGGTTAAATAGTGAAATTATTGCTGCAGTAGCAAAATTAATGTCAAACCTCGATTTAGTTCACGCCGCAAATAAGGTTGAAATTTTAACAAAATGCAACATTACTATTGGCCAAAAAGGAGTCTTAGCTTCTAGACTGCAGCCTAATCACCCTACAGACAATGTAGAAGGAATGATTGCTTCTTTAAAAGAAGGGCTGTCTTACGGAATTGGAGACGCGGTTATTGGTATTAATCCTGTAGATGACTCAGTTGAAAGTGTAAAAAGGCTGCTGCACGCTACAAAAAGTTTTATGAACGATTGGGAGATTCCCTCTCAAAACTGTGTCTTGGCTCATGTTACGACTCAGATGAAAGCCATTGAACAAGGAGCACCAGCGGATATGATTTTCCAAAGTATTGCTGGAACAGAAGCCGCTAACCGTTCATTTGGAATCAGCGCTGCCTTACTAGAAGAGGCAAATCAATTAGCAAAAAGTCACGGAACAGGAACAGGGCCTCAACGCTTATATTTTGAAACAGGACAAGGTTCTGAGCTATCAGCTGAAGCGCATTTTGGAATGGATCAGCTAACGTTAGAGTCGCGTAACTATGGGTTTGCACGTCATTATGACCCTTACATTGTAAATACCGTGGTCGGTTTTATTGGACCTGAGTACTTATATAACAACAAACAAGTTATTCGCGCAGGCTTAGAAGATCATTTTATGGCAAAGATGCATGGAATTCCGATGGGTGTAGATATTTGTTACACCAATCATATCAAAGCAGATCAAAATGATATTGAAGATCTGGGTGTATTGCTAACAGCTGCAGGTGTTAATTTTATTATCGCAACACCAATGGGTGATGATTGTATGCTTAACTACCAATCAATGAGCTACCACGATGTAGCGACTTTAAGGCAAACGATGGGGAAACAGCCTTCTCCTTTATTTGCAGAATGGCTTGAGAAAATGGGGATTTTTGAACAAGGGAAATTAAGTAAATACGCAGGAGATCCAAGTATTTTTACAAGGTAGGTGATAAAGAGGATGAATCCTGAATTGATTGAAAAAATTACACGATCCATTGTTGAAAAGCTAGAAAAACAGTCTAGTTTCGAACAAAATTCTCCTACTGACGAACGTCAAAGCAGCGTAGCTTTTTGGGCTCACACAGCCAATGCCAATACGAAGGTAACTAATGGGCCTCTAACTGAAGTGGTAGAAGAAGAGTCGGCAAAGGAATTAATTAAATTTCCGAATATTCAAGAAGATAATTCGGCATCTCTGCCTGAAAGTAAAATGCCTATTCAGCAGGAAGAGAACATTGAACCAAAGCAGCAGGTGCCGGGTATTAAAAACCCAGTGAATCAAGAAGAATTAGATACATTGATTCAAAAAACACCTGCCCGAATAGGGATTGGCAGAGCAGGTTTACGTCCGCGAACAGAAACATGGCTGAAATTCCGCTATGACCATGCAGCAGCCGTTGACGCTGTGTATGGCAATGTGAACGACGACCTTTTAAAACGGCTGAACTTATTTAAAGTAAATACTCAGGTAACGGATAAAGAAGTATACATTCGCCGGCCGGATTATGGACGAAAGCTATCAGACGAAGCAAAAAAGTGCATTCAAGAGAGATGTACCAAATCACCAACTGTTCAAATTATTGTTTCTGATGGTTTAAGCTCCAAGGCCATTGAAGAAAATGTCGAAGATGTTTACCTATCTCTTCAACAGTCCTTAAAAAGCGCTGGTTTAGATGTCGGCGTTCCGTTTTACATAGAAAAAGGTCGAGTTGCTGTAATGGACGACATTGGTGAACTTCTGACGCCAAAAGTGGTGGTACTTTTGATTGGAGAACGCCCGGGACTTATAAGCGCAGAATCTTTAAGTGCCTATTTATGCTATGAACCGAAAAAAGGAATGATTGAAGCTGAGAGAATGGTGGTTTCCAATATTCATAAAGGCGGTATTCCTCCAGTTGAAGCGGGTGCTTATCTCGGTACATTGGTTCAAAAAATTTTAAAATATGAAGCTAGCGGAGTATCGCTTGTTCAAAAAGAACAATAGAGGTGAATAAGAGTGGCTTTAACACGTATCCATGCTGACATTTTAGCTGTTCGTGTGATTCCAAATGTGGATGACGCCTTAGTTCAACAGTTTAACTTGCAGCCTTACCATAGAAGTTTAGCCGTGTTTACATCAAGTATTGATGACGTAGGCTATACAGCTTTAGATGAAGCCACTAAAAGAGCAGACGTTGAGGTAGCTTATGCCCGTTCCTTTTATGCTGGCGCTGCCCATGCGTCAGGTCCGCTATCAGGTGAAATGATTGGGGTATTAGCAGGTCCAAGTCCAGATGAAGTTAAAGCTGGTATTGAGGCTGTTTTACAAGTGACAAAATCAGATGCCTATTTTGAAGCGTTAGATGAAGAGAAAAATCACGCGCTGTATGCACATGTGGTGGCAAGAACAGGTTCTTATCTTTCTAAAGAAGCAGGAATCGATATTGGCGAACCGCTAGCTTATTTAATTGCCCCTCCACTAGAGGCTATGTATGGACTTGATGTAGCGCTTAAAGCAGCTGATGTAGAACTTGTGAAATTTTTTGCCCCTCCTTCTGAAACGAATTTTGGCGGTGGGTTTTTAACAGGATCTCAATCAGCCTGTCAAGCAGCTGCTGATGCGTTTCGCCAGGCTATTTTAGACATTGCAAGAAATCCAGTTCATTATTAAAAAGCTTATAGACAGTAGAAAGGAGTTGTTGGATATGCAGTTTGATCAAGATCTTCAATCTTTGCAAGAGATGCGAGATGCAGTGGAAAAGGCAAAAGCCGCACAGCAGGTATACTTGAAATTTTCACAAGAACAAGTAGATCGCATTGTTGAACAAGTTGCCGAAGCAGCCTATTCTAAAGCATTGGAATTAGCGAAAATGGCAGTGGAAGAAACGCGAATGGGTGTTGTAGAACATAAGAAAATCAAAAATGAGGTAGGATCTAGAGCTGTTTATGAATCAATTAAAAATGAAAAAACAGTAGGTATTGTTCACGAAGATAGAGCGAACAAAGTGATAGAAGTCGCCTCTCCTTTTGGAGTTGTTGCTGGAATTATTCCTACAACTAACCCAACTTCAACGGCTATCTTCAAGACATTAATTAGTTTAAAAACTAGAAATGCTCTAGTGGTCAGCCCTCATCCTCGGGCAATGAACTGTACAGTAGAAGCACTTAAAATTTGTTCCCGTGCAGCAGTTGAAGCAGGAGCTCCAGAAGGGATTATTGGTTGGATTTCTAATCCTTCTATGGCAGCAACCAATGAATTAATGAAGCATAAAGATGTGAACTTAATTCTAGCAACAGGTGGAAGTGGTCTCGTTCGAGCAGCGTATAGTTCTGGGAAACCAGCTTACGGTGTAGGTCCAGGAAATGTACCTGTATATATTGAAAAGACTGCGAAGGTTGACCAAGCAGTAAAAATGATTGTCGATAGCAAAACGTTCGACAACGGCACGATCTGTGCAACCGAGCAAGCAATTGTTGTCGATCTTAATATTCAACAAATGGCTATTAGAGAATTAAAGAATAATGGAGCCTACTTTTTAAATTCAGAAGAGAAAGCCAAGATGGAAAAAGTGATTTCACCGATTCCAAAGAAGCTTAATCCAAATATTGTTGGTCAAAGTGCTGTGAAAATTGCTGAAATGGCAGGTATTACAGTACCTTCTGATACACGCATCTTAGTTGCTGAAGAAACAAAGGTGGCCAAGGATGTACCATTTTCGATTGAAAAGCTAGCACCTATCTTCCCATTGTATACAGCTAAGAACGACGAACAAGCAAGGGAATTATGTTTAAGCTTATTAAACCTTGGAGGAAGAGGTCATAGCTTATCACTTCATACAAACGATGATGCTGTAGCTAAAACGTTTGCTCTTGAAATGCCCGTCTCAAGACTTATGGTTAACACACTCTCGTCAGTTGGAGCTGTGGGTGGTACCACTGGACTTAAGCCTTCCTTTACATTAGGATGCGGTTCGTTCGGAGGTAACATTACATCAGACAATGTGACCGCTCGACATTTATTAAATATTAAGCGAATGGCTTATGGTACAAAAGAGGTGACAATTCCGAAACCATCCGTATCTTTTATCTCTGCTTCGTCAGATACAAAAGATCATCAAGACGTACAGGAAATTGTCAACGAAGTTATGAATCATTTAAAACCACAGGGACCAATTGATTCGGCAGCAATTGCTGAAATGGTTAATCAAGCACTTCAAAAATATCAAACAAACTAATTAGGAGGAATTAAAAATGGCAAGAGAACTAACAGCATTAGGAATGATTGAAACAAAAGGATTAGTAGCATCAGTAGAGGCAGCAGACGCAATGGTAAAAGCAGCAAACGTACATTTAGTTGGTAAAGTTCACGTAGGTGGAGGAATTGTAACGGTTTTAGTACGCGGTGACGTAGGCGCGGTAAAAGCAGCGACAGATTCTGGTGCAGCAGCTGCACAGCGCGTTGGAGAACTTATTTCCGTTCACGTTATCCCACGCCCACACAATGAATTAGAAAGTATTTTACCAAAAATTGATAGTGAACTATAAGCTTAAAAAGTTAGGAGCATAGCGCATGAATAAGCAGGCCATTCAATCGATTGTAGCAGAGGTTGTTCAGCAGCTAAGTCAAACAACCAAGCAAAGCAATACAGTCCCAATGGCTGTATCTGCTAGACACTGTCACTTAAGTATAGAAGATGTAGAAGCTCTTTTTGGAGCAGGGTATGAGCTAACAAAAAAATCAGACCTGTCTCAGCCTGGGCAATTTGCAGCTAATGAAACAGTTACTATTGTGGGACCTAAAGGAAGCATCGAAAAGGTGCGAGTCCTTGGTCCAGCAAGGAGTATAACTCAAGTGGAGGTCAGTAAAACAGATTCAATTAAACTTGGTTCTGTTCCTCCACTACGTGAGTCTGGAGATATAAAGAATTCAGAAGCAATTACATTAGTTGGACCAAAGGGTAGCATTTACAAGAAAGAAGGCTTAATCATTGCACGAGCTCATATTCATATGACGCCGGATGATGCTGAAGCTTATGGTGTAAAAAATGGTCAGTGTGTTCGCATTACCGCTCAAGGAGAAAGACCTACTACGCTCGAACGTGTATTAATTCGAGTTTCGCCAAAGTTTAAGCTTGAAATGCATATTGATACAGATGAAGCGAATGCTGGGCTAATTTCTACTGGAGCTACAGGGATTCTGTCTCTATACGAGGAAGCTTTATGAACAATCATGCTCTGATTGAACAAATTGTAGTAGAAGTTTTAAAACGATTAGATAAATCAGACAAGCAGCACCTAAACGTAAAGCCAAAGCTGCTGATCGTGAAAGAGTCGGCGGAAATTGATCCAATTCAAATCAAAAAGTTAGAAACAAGCTGGACACTGGTTTACAGCGATGACCAAAAAGAAAACCTTCCAAAAGATATACAAGGTATTTTATTTGCAGAAGCAAAGCAGGACCTGCTAGTAAAAGGGGCTCTTGGTATGACAGATACACTAGAAAGTTATCTTTTAGCTGAGGCTTTGCTAGAAGGAATTTCTGTTTCACTCATTCCTTCTGTAACTTTAGGAAACGTTTTGCTATCCAGTAATCAAAAAAAAACAGTAAACAATAAATATGCAGCACATTTAATCGCTTATAAAAATACATTAGAAAGCTTTGGAGTAAAAATCCAATCATTTGAGAGATTTTTGCAATCAGGCTTAAACAGGCGTTCTGTATCATTTACAGAACCAGTGCTAACCCAAAGACATGTGAAATTAGTAGAAGAAGACAAAATTACTGTTTCACCTAAAACGATTATCACTCCTTTAGCGCGCGATACAGCAAGAGAATTAGGAAAAGAAATTTGCGTGATAGACGTAGAGGGAGCGGATGTTTTATGAAAATAGGGACAGTAATTGGCAACGTCTGGGCAACAAGAAAAGAAGATAACTTACGCGGTTTAAAGTTTTTAGTTGTTCAACCTGAACTTTTAAATAAATCGAATAACGACTCTTCTTTTATTGCAGTTGATCGTATTGGAGCCGGGATTGGTGATAAGGTAATGGTTACTCAAGGAAGTGCCGCAGCACATATGGCATCCGACACTCCATTACCCATTGATGCAATTATTATCGGGATTATAGATTCTGTTGATATAGAAAGAGGTGGAGAGAATGGCTAAAGCTCTTGGCATGATTGAAACAAGAGGCTTAATAGGTTCAATCGTCGCAGCGGATGCGATGTTAAAATCAGCTGATGTCCGCTTAGTGAAGCAGGAAAAAGTGGATGCAGCCCTTGTAACAGTGTTAGTTGAAGGTGATGTTAGTGCAGTACAAGCAGCTGTAGATATGGGAAAAGAAGAAGCGGCTCGCGTTGGAGAATTAGTGTCAGCGCATGTAATTCCCCATCCTGATGAAGAGGTTGGAAATAGCCTATTAAAAGATGAGAATAAAGAATCGCAGTTAAAGGAGACACCTAAAGACAATAAAGCGACTAAAAAATCATCTGCTGCTAAAACAAAATCCAGTATTCAATATAAAGCAAAAGCAGATTCTGCTGCTGTAGAAGAAGATCAAAAAGTAGAATAACATACATATAAACGACGGAGAACGGGGGATAAATCATGGCATTTAAGCGTAAAAAAATAGCTGTAATTGGAGCGGGATTTACAGGAGCCACAGCAGCATTAATGATGGCACAAAAAGAACTTGGAGACGTAGTATTAGTTGATATTCCTTCCCAGACTAACCCGACTAAAGGAAAAGCACTTGATATGTTAGAGGCAAGCCCAGTCCAAGGATTTGACGCTAATATTAAGGGAACATCTAGCTATGAGGACATTCAGGATGCAGATTTAGTATTAATTACTGCAGGACTTCCAAGAAAACCGGGAATGAGCCGTGATGACCTAGTCTCAACAAACGCAAAGATTATGAAAGAAGTATCGGAAAATGTAAAAAAGCATGCACCAAACAGTTATATTATTGTATTAAGTAATCCAGTTGATGCAATGACATACGTTTGTTATAAGACTACGGGGTTCCCTAAGAATAGAGTAATAGGCCAATCTGGTGTATTAGATACAGCCCGCTTTAATACATTTGTGGCTCAAGAATTAAATATCTCTGTTGAAGATGTATCAGGATTTGTTTTAGGGGGCCACGGAGATGATATGGTACCATTAGTTCGTTATTCGTATGCCGGAGGAATTCCACTTGATAAAATCATTTCACCTGAACGTATAGAAGCGATTGTAGAGCGAACCCGCAAAGGTGGAGGAGAAATCGTTAACCTGCTTGGAAATGGAAGTGCCTATTATGCTCCTGCTGCTTCTATGGTTCAAATGGCAGAAGCAATCTTAAAGGATAAGAAGCGAATTCTCCCTTCTGTAGCTTATCTAGAAGGGGAATATGGCTGTAATAACCTTTACCTAGGTGTACCCACAATCCTAGGAGGAGATGGAATTGAACATATCATTGAACTTCCTTTAACGGAAAAGGAAAATGAAGGGCTAAAACGTTCAATCGAATCCGTACAAAGCGTTATGGCTATCTTAGAGTCTTCAGAAGTATTCAGCTAAACCAGCCTTTAGTCAAAGCAAAACATAAAATAGCTTTTAAAACCCTTTAGCTGCTCGGGACTGCCCCCATGAAGTGAGACAAATAAAAAACACCTTTAAGTTAAAAAACAGGTATGTAGTACCTAACAATAACCTAGAGGTGTTTTTTCTATGGGGGCAAGAGTGAGCTATCCAGTAGAAGTGAAATTAAAAGCAATTGAATTGAATCGTTTCATTCCAGCCTGAAGTCTGAAACATTTTACCTCGATGAGTTAACATGTACTACGACTGACATCGTAGAACAAACTGTCGAAAGCTATATTATTTATTATAACCATATCCGTATTCAAACAAAACTAAATAACCAGTCACCGGTACAATACCGAAAACTGGCTGTTTAAAAGGTGTTTTGATCCTTGTCTCGAAATCAGGGGTCCTTCCCATATAACTAAGTGCTTTTTGATGAATGATGAGCAAGTTTCTGTTTCACCGTTAGAACAATCATAAAAACGCCTATGATACTTAATATGCTCTCTAGAACGTAGAATTGATGTTCTTTTATATATCCCATAACGCATTGGCTACCAAAGATCAGAAATAAAACAGCTCCTAAATAAAACGAAGGATTTTTAATACACCAACTCATTTTTGATTCCATCTAATTCCTCCTTGTACGCTGTCTATCGCGTATTTATTGTATGTCTACTAAGAAAGGAGTAAGGTTGCTTCTTATGGATCTACGAGTGGGTGTAAGAAAAGTTTCAAAAATAACATCAACTCTCTTTTAGTATAGGCGTTTATTTTACATTCAAAAATGAAACTAATTTTTTTAGTGTTGTTCCTTGAACAAGAAGAGAAAAGACTACATTACTAAATGTCATGGCTAATAACAGATTTTTCCCTTCAAATTCGGGTGTAATGCCTAAAACAAGCGCAATTGAAAGAGAGCCTTTTAACCCTCCCCACGAAATAATAGGTTTCCATGAAGTTGGAATGGATTTATCAAAAGCTAAGCTTATATAGACAGCGAGAAAACGTGCTAAAAGAACAATAAGAATACTTCCAACGATAAGCCATCCTTTGTCTAAAAAATCAATACGACTTACTTCTAATCCTACCAGTAAGAAAATAAGCGCATTAGAGAGAAAAGCAATCGTTTCCCAGAAGGAATTCACTTTTTCATGTGTTAGATCTGACATACCTACGTTTCGTCCATAAGTTCCTAAGATTACGCCACCTACTACCACAGATATTACCCCAGAAACATCAAAGTGTTCAGCAAGCTGAAACGTACCATAAAATAGAACCATTGATAATCCAGTCTCCACTAAGTAATGATCAATCTTAGATGTAATACGAGAAGCTAATAAACCAAACACTCCACCAATCAATATGCCTCCACTTACAACTTTCAGAAATTCAAGCAGCGCATTTAATGTACCTGTTAAGCTCAAGGCAGTAGTTACCACAGCAATTTGAAATAGTACAACAGCAACTCCATCATTTGCTAAACTTTCTCCTTCGACCACAATGGAGAGGCGCTTGTTTAGGCCCATTGACTTAAAAATACTTAGAACGGATACAGGGTCAGTAGCTGCCATAAGTGCACCGAAAATTAAGGCTTCCTGTAAAGAAAGGTGCAAGAAAAAATAAGTAGAAGCAGCAACTAGTAAGAAGGTAAGAAATGTGCCTAAAAAAGCTAATAAAGAAATAGATTTCTTATTACGTTTTAGTTCATCAAAAGGCAGTTTAAGTGCTGCATCCCCTAACAAAGCTGATAAAAAGATAAAAATAACGGTCGTTTGAAACACGGTATCATTGGCTGCATAACTTTTTATTTCTCCCAATGCAGGAATTGGTACCAAACCAATGATTAATCCTATTACTACAAGAAAAGTGGGATAAGGTTGTTTCATTTTTTCTGCGATAAATACTACACCTACAGCGATAGCTAATAAAATAATCCAATATGTAACCATTCTTATGCTCCTTTGTCTCTTTAAAACTAAAATTATGCTTCATGTGCCAAGTATTGGTAAGGGTACATTCTCTTTAGGGATAGGTTTCTGTTCACCTGGAGAGATGTACTGCTTTACTAATTCTTGTTTCAATAATGCGCGATCCTTATAACTTTGTTTATTATAGATGATATTTTCCTAAGGTATCATTATATAAGTAATAAATTACTTATATAATGATAAATAGTATAAATTTGAATACAATTTCAATCATAGAAAAGTAAGTTTGTGCTTACAAACATGCAAGAAGAGAAAGGTTGTTTCCTCATTAAGAGGAAACAACCTTTAACATAGCTTACATACATTATGTGTAATATAAAGTTTCCCTCAATCAAAAGATATAAATACCGATTTAAAAATAAATCGTAAACCTTTTAAAGCTGCTTCATATTGAAATAAGTTAAGCAGTTTTTTTCTTTTGCTTTTTATCTTCAGAAACTTCTTGTCGGAAGGACTTAATTAATGCGTAAGACATGAATAGAAGAACAATCCCTAAGGGTAATGCACTGACAATAATAGCTGCTTGCATGCCTTGCAGGCCACCTGTACCTAATAAAATTGCTGAAATAGCAGCTAAAATGATTCCCCAAATAAATGTAACAAAGAAAGGTGGATTTAAGTTTCCATTTGTAGTTTGCATCCCCAGAACAAAAGTGGCTGAGTCTGCAGAGGTCACAAAGAACGTCAAAATAAGGACTACAGAGATAGTAGAAAGAAACCCTCCAAACGGCATTTGATCATACACAAAGAATAGAGACGTTTCTAAGCTTTGTTTTGCCACATCTAATCCTTTAACAAAATCAAAATAAATACCGGTACCTCCAAATACGCCAAACCATATTGAGCATACAAGTGTTGGAACGATTAATACAGCCATAATAAATTCACGAACCGTTCTTCCTTTAGATACGCGTGCAATGAAAGTTCCCACAAATGGGGTCCATGATATCCACCAAGCCCAATAAAAAATGGTCCAATCTTTTACCCACTGGTTATTGTCAGAATTAAAGGGAGCAAATCGCAGCCCCATGCTTGGTAATTGTTGAACGTAGGAACCAAAGGTTGTAGAGAAAAGCTCTATTAAGTATTGTGTAGGTCCAAGAAAAAGAAAGGAAACAAATAGAACGACAGCTAAAACCATGTTAGTGTTGCTCAAATATTTGATACCTTTTGAAACACCAGTTCCTGCAGAGGTAATAAATAAAATAGTCGTAATGGCAATAATAACGAGTTGAACTTTATAGCTAATTGGCATACCTGTTAGGTAATGGAATCCACTATTTATTTGTGAAGCTCCTAACCCTAAAGATGCTGCCACCCCAAATATAGTAGCAAACACAGCTATAATATCCACTGCGTATCCAATTGGTCCTTTGCTCTTATTTCCAATAAGAGGGGTCAGGGTTGCACTCATTAATCCAGGCATGTCTTTCCGGAATTTATAATAGGCTAAGGCAAGTGCCACTACAGCATAAATTGCCCAAGCATGAAATCCCCAGTGTAAATATGTATATTCTAGACTCAGTTTTGCAGATTCAATTGTTTGAGGTTTCCCAAAAGGGGGAGTGGCATAGTGGGAGATTGGCTCAGAAATCCCGTAAAAAAGTAAACCAATTCCCATCCCAGCGCTAAATAACATAGCGAACCAAGTAGGGGTACTAAACTCAGGTTTTTCATGGGGTTTCCCCAATTTTATTTTTCCAAATCGACTAAAAGCTAATACTAAGGCAAAGATTAAAAAGAATGTGGCAGAAAATTGATAAAACCAACCAAAACGATTAAGCAAATAACTTTCGGCGGTGGTCATGACGTGAAGTAGATTATTTGGTTTTAATATACCCCAGCCTACAAATAAAACGCTAATGATTAAAGATATCCAAAAAATAGGTGTTGTTTTCTTCACGATCTTCCTCCTTTATATTTTAAATTAAAATTTTAAACATAAGTTTTGGAATATTTCAAATTGCTATTTGCATTTACCTATTTCAATTTCTCTATTTTGATTCCCTTAATAAGGAATAAAAAAACGTCTTTTATACCAGCTATTCAGTAAGGATAGAGCTTTTACAACCTTATAATCATTTCAATAGACTAAGCCTGGAATTAATGTCTTTTAAAACAGAAATAAGTTTTTCTTTTTTTGCGATCTATATTCTCTTTTTCATAACGCCCCAATCTTAATTGATATATAAATTATGATAAAAAGAAGACATGAGAATATAAAGACTCTGTTTCAAAATTTTATCCAGTATAAGTTGGCTATAGCAATCAAACTAAAAACTATAAATCTTGCAATTTTTAAAGGGTGAGTAATTTTATATTCAACAAAGGGGTTAATCTGCCTTATTACCTATGCAAAGATTAAATTATCTGTGAATGCAAGAACTATCGCAAATCGTAAGACATTATCATTTAACTTAACGAAATCAAAAATTAAATAAATAAGAAAAATTCATACATAAGCTAAAATATAGTTGCAGCAAAACACAAAAATTAAGTTATTATTTATTGTGGGGGTGAAAATTATGAAAGTAGCAATTTTAACGTTAGGCAGTAGAGGAGATGTACAGCCTTATATTGCACTTGCTCGAGAAATGATTAAGAATGGGCATGAAGTAGTTATTTGTACAGGTGCGACGTTTCAACGTTTTATTGAAGAAAATAGGGTTTCTTTTCATCCCGCTTCTACTGATTTGATGGCAATAATGGAGAGCGAGGAAGGAAGAGATATACTTAATGGTAAAAGGTTTTCACCTTTTAAGATAATGAAGTTTTTAAAAGAAAAAATTGCTCCATCCTACAGAAAAAGTATGGATGATTTTTATCAGGCTTCCCAAGGAGCAGATCTAATCATTTATCATCCTAAGGCTCTTGGTGCGGTTGATATTGCTGTGTACTATCATATTCCTTGCATTTGCTTACCGCCCGTTCCAATTATGTACCCAATTACAGAGTTCCCAAATTTCTCTTTATCGTCAAAAAAAAGCTTTGGCTCTACATTAAATAAATTATCCTACAAGCTAATAAAATTCAGTGAATACCCTTTTATGAAAGAAATTAACGATTTTAGAGAAAAAACGTTAAAATTCCCAAAGAGAAAAGCCGGACTTTACACATATGACGTAAACGGTGCACCTATTCCTATACTTTATCCGATTAGTCCTTTTCTTTTCAAAGAAGTAGAGAGTTGGAAAGGTTCTGTATTTCTACCAGGGTTTTTCTTTTTAGATGTAGAGGAAGAGGTGCTACCCAATCAAATAGAAAACTTTCTAGAAAAAGGAAAGAAGCCTATTGTAGTATCATTTAGTTCTATGCCTTTAAAGAGTCCATCAATTTTTAAACAAAAGTTGGTTCAGGCATTAGAGGAGACGGACAATCGCGCAATAGTGTTAACAGGAACAAGCGGTATGAAGTTTAATCAACAAGAGAATATACTCGCCGTTGACCAAGCACCCCATAGACTTTTATTTAAACGTGCTAAAGGCATTATTCATCATGGAGGTGTTGGAACAATGTCTGAAGCTTTACTGAGTGGCGTACCACAAATTATCGTTCCGTTTACAGTGGATCAACCGTTTTGGGCACATCTCCTCTACAAAAAAGGGTATTCATTAAAGCCGTTACAAGAAAAAAATCTCCAAGTATTCGAATTGGCTCAGGCGTTAGAACAAGTAGAAAATAAAGAGTATATTGAAAATGCTCAACAAATAAAAAGCATCATTCAATCGGAAAGTGGTGTATACCAAGCGGTGAAACATATAGAAAGCGTAGTACATAACGCAAAAAAGAAGTAAAATATCAAAAACTATAAAGCAGGCAAACATTCCAAGGAGTAGTTTTTACGACTACTTTAACGATAAAGAAGATTTATTCATGCATCTTTTATCTATGTTCACCTCCAAGAAAATAAGCTGGTTCTCCATGAAAGCCGTGATCTTCATAAGGAGCATCATCCCCCTGATAAAACACGTCAAATGCTTTTAGGGCGTTCAATTCCTCATCCATAGCAGAAGAGGAAAAGAAGTTACCAAGGGGTGACTTCTTTTTTTATCCAATAAATAATATAATTTAGCTTTTATATTTTCCGTTCCCGTGCTCATATCCATATAAAATCATGAATATGTTTTTAATACGTCGTTAAGCGTTTCAGCTAACTACAAAAAAATATAAAAATTTATGTTGACAGGGGAACCATATGATTTTATAATTATCCTTAATTCAAGATATTTTAATTCGAGATTTTAAAGTGATGAAAAAATAGGAGGAATAAAAAATGGTGAGCATTGGTTTATTGTTAATACGTTTAGTCATTGGATTATCTTTTATGGCACATGGAACTCAGAAATTATTTGGATGGTTTGGCGGCCACGGCTTAAAAGGAACGGGCGGCTGGTTTGAATCCATCGGAATGAAGCCAGGTGTTAGAATGGCGTTAATGGCTGGATTATCCGAGCTAGTAGGCGGAGCTTTATTTGCTGCAGGACTTCTTACACCGCTAGGAGCGCTTTTGATTGCCGGAACAATGGTCATGGCGATTGTGAAAGTACACGGTCCGAATGGATACTGGGCAACACAAAATGGGTATGAATATAACCTTACGCTTTTAGTTGTAGCAATCGGTGTAGCAATTGCAGGACCAGGTTATTATGCACTAGATACGTTTATTTTCTAAAAGAGAAAATGGGTTGAATAAGAAAGACGCTTTTATTTTTTGACTAATATCTCGAATTCGAGATATTTATGATAAATAGTTGTAATTTTAAGAGGGATAACGAAACATTTGACGAAAAATGTATCGAAGGAGATGGTAGTAATGAGTAAAAAAACAGAGGGTATTCATCATATCACGGCGATTGTAGGTCATCCTCAAGAAAATGTTGATTTCTATGCGGGCGTGTTAGGATTACGCTTGGTCAAACAAACGGTAAACTTTGATGATCCAGGAACGTATCACCTTTACTTTGGGAATGAAGGGGGAAAACCTGGAACGATTATTACATTCTTCCCGTGGGCAAATGCACGACAAGGAAAAATAGGTGACGGGCAAGTTGGCGTAACTTCATATGTGGTTCCAAAAGGTGCGATGGACTTTTGGGAACAGCGATTAGCTAAGTTTGGGGTTCCAGCTACAAAGATGGAGCGATTTGGAGAACAGTATTTAGAGTTTGACGACCCTCATGGTTTACATCTAGAGATTGTGGAAAGAGAAAAAGGAGAAAAGAATACGTGGCAAGTCGGTGAAATTAAACCTGAAGTGGCTATTAAAGGGTTCGGAGGCGCTACGTTATTATCTGTTAAGCCTCATGAAACAGCTCAGTTATTAGAAAACGTAATGGATCTACAAAAAGTAGGGCAAGAAGGAGATTTTATACGTTTTCAATCATCAGCTGACATCGGAAATGTGATTGATTTAAAATTAACAACCATTGGACGCGGGCAAATGGGCGTTGGAACGGTTCACCATATTGCATGGCGAGCAAAAGATGATGAAGATCAATTAGAATGGCAGAAATACGTAGCCGACAGCGGATACGGAGTAACGGCTGTTCGAGATCGAAATTACTTTAATGCGATTTATTTTAAGGAGCACGGAGAAATTCTATTTGAAATTGCAACAGATCCTCCAGGCTTTGCTCATGATGAGTCACTTGAAACAATGGGAGAAAAACTCATGCTGCCTGAACAGTACGAAACCCATCGAGATCAAATTGAAAGAGCTTTGATTCCTTTTGAATTGAGAGAATTAGACTAAATTTTACTAAAAGAATTCTTTTAGTAATGGTAAAATGCTAGTTCAATCCCGAATTAGGTACAAAGAAGGAATTAATTTATCTATATATAAAACTAATATCTATATTTGAAACACCGTGGTAATATGAAATTAATTCCAAGTAAGGAGGTGAATAGATGACAAAAACTATTGGTCTTATTTGTGGAAGCTTACGAAAGAATTCGTATAACCGAATGATTGCTGAGTCATTGACTACATTAGATGACTCAGCTCAATATCGCTGGATTGAAATAAGCAGCCTGCCTTTTTTTAATGAAGATTTAGAAGCTGACGGATCACCAGAATCTGTCGCATCCTTTAGAGCTGCGATTCAAGATGTTGATGGCGTTATTATAGTTAGTCCAGAGTACAATTCAGGAATTCCTGGAGTGTTAAAAAATGCCTTGGACTGGGCATCAAGACCTCGGACCTCTTCTGTTTTAAACAGAAAACCAGTTGGCCTAATTGGAGCAACTCCAGGAGGCTTCGGTACGGCTTTTGCTCAAATGCAAACGAGAGAAGTACTGGAAGCTATGCAAGTCAACGTTTTACCATTTCAAAAAATGCTGATTTCGCAAGTTCATGAAAAAGTTGATGCTCAACAAAAAGTACTAACCGATGAATCAACAAAACGTTATCTTCAGCGCTACCTACAGCAGTTCATTCATTGGGTTGATCAAGCGCCTGTTCCTGTTCTAGATTAAGAGAGAGAACACACCTCACGAACCTTCACCTCAGAAATAGCTTTTCTTTCTATACATGTTTTACCTAACAGATCATAAATGAAATCCAAAAAACCGCTCAAATTATAGACCGCTTGTAAGGAATGGAAGAGGTACATGTATCCTTACTTGCCTTAATTTAAGGAGGATTATAAAATGTCTGATCTTTACTCTCGCCTTTCAAAAGATGATGCTGCCGTGCTTTTAGTTGACCACCAAACGGGGCTTATTTCTGGCCTTGTACGTGACTATGGTGTTGATGAATTTAAAAACAACGTATTAGCTCTTGGTGATACGGCTAAATTCTTTGATTTACCGGTTATTTTAACAACTAGCTTTGAAAATGGACCCAACGGCCCGCTCATGCAAGAAATCGTTGATCTGTTTCCTAATGCGCCAAAAATAGCTCGTCCTGGACAAATTAACGCGTGGGACAACGAAGAGTTTGTTAAAGCCATTAAAGCGACCGGGAAAAAACAGCTAATTATCGCCGGTGTAGTGACAGATGTCTGCGTTGCTTTTCCTGCACTTTCTGCCATTAAAGCAGGCTACGAAGTGTTTGTTGTGACGGATGCTTCCGGAACGTTTAATAAGCAAGTCGCAGATGCAGCATTAACGCGTATGGCTCACGGGGGCGCACAGCTTATGAACTGGTTTAGCGTAGCGTGCGAGCTGCAGCGTGACTGGCGCAACGACGTTGAAGGTTTTGGCAATTTAATTTCTAGTCATCTTCCTGGTTATCAAAACTTAATGGGCAGCTATAGAGGAGCTCAGCGCGATTTCAGCAAGCAGAGTGTCTAATAACATAGCATGCTAAAGGTCGTTCTCTTTACATATAAGACATGAAAGTAGAATGGCATCTGTGGATCATTTATGTGACGGAGAAAACGTAACGACATAAAAGTAATTGTTAGATAGGTGAGCCGACTGATGAACAGCTGGCTCACCTATCTTTTACTACGCTACCTGTCATGAAATATGCGCCTCTTGTATATAAAATAAAGTATATTAACGACAGCTTGATAGATGATAGGAAGGGATGCGGAGTAGTGGAAGAAAAAAAAGTTACGTGGCTGGAGCTTTTTTATGATTTGTTATTTGTGGCAGCCGTTGCGACTGCTACGCATGTTTTGCTTCACGTTGAACAAGGGTATATTCATGGAGAGTATTTGTTAAAGTTTGTACTGATCTTTATTCCGATATGGTGGGCGTGGACGGGACAAACGATGTTTATCAATCGATTTGGACAAGATTTTTTGCACCAGCGCATCTTTATGATTCTTCAAATGCTGTTTGTTCTTATCATGATCTCAAGCTTGTCCGTAGATTTTGATCAATATTACGTGTCTTTTTTGATTGGCTATATCGGGCTAAGAGCGTTAACCTCGATTCAATATCTTATTGTCCAAAAATTTGAACAGAGTGAGAGAAAAAAAGTTGCTGTGTTTTTAGGAACATGCTTTGGAATTGGGATTGTTATCTCGCTTCTGTCGCTCTTTTTTGATTCATGGGTCCGCTACGCCGTGTTATATACAGGAATTGCAGTGGACATGATTTTACCTATTTTAGGACATAAGCGACTGGCGAAATTACCGACCAACACGGCTCATTTGTTAGAACGCTTTGCGTTACTAACATTAATTTTGTTTGGAGAATCCGTTGTCAGCATTCTTGCTGTGATACAGCCACAAAAAGGGGACTGGAATACCATTTTATTTTCGGTTATTTCATTTGTCCTGATCATCGCCATGTGGTGGCAGTACTTTGAGAACGTAGAAAAGAAAGTGAACAAGTCTATTCAAAGAGCCGGACAAACGATTATTTACGGACACTTACTTATCCTCATGTCTCTAAGCATGATTGCAGCATCGATTAAGCTCATGTTTTTACATGAAGTTCAGTACACATTCAGCTTATATTTTGTATTCGGATCCGTGCTGCTTTACTTCATGGCAACCACTCTTGTTTTTCACCAGTATAGATTCGAAGAACATCGTTTGAAAGTGTATCATTTAGGCTTGTTTTTAGGGATTTTAGCTGTGTTTTTTATTATTAACTTACTTTTAGTCGTCCCGAACACCCTCATCATAGGAGAGTTAGCCATCTTTTTTATTATCTACGCTAGGTTTACGACCACTTAACCAAATAAAGAACGACTATATACTGGAGGTAGCGAAATGACAAAAATTAATGTAGGAACAGAAAATGAAGCACCTATTGAACTATACTACGAGGATCACGGGACAGGAAAGCCGGTTGTCTTAATTCACGGCTGGCCGCTAAGCGGACGGTCTTGGGAATATCAAGTTCCGGCTCTTGTTGAGGCTGGATACAGAGTTATAACGTATGACCGCCGAGGGTTCGGAAAGTCTTCTCAGCCATGGGACGGCTACGATTATGAAACATTTGCTGCTGATTTACATCAGCTGCTAGAACATTTGGATTTAACAAATGTGACACTAGTCGGGTTTTCAATGGGCGGCGGAGAAGTAGCTCGTTATGTAGGAACTTACGGAACAGATAGAGTAGAAAAAGCTGTATTTGCAGGAGCTGTACCACCATTTCTTTATAAGTCAGAAGATCATCCTGAAGGAGCATTAGATGATGCAGGAATCCAAGAGTTTGAAAACGGCGTAAAAAATGATCGCTTAGCTTTCCTTGATGATTTTACAAAAACATTTTTTGGGGTTGAAGACGGAAATGACTTAGTCAGCGAACCATTTCGACTTTACAACCGCGATATTGCAGCAGCCGCATCGCCTAAAGGGACGCTAGACTGTATAGCTGCTTTCAGCAAAACGGATTTCAGAGACGATCTAGCCAAGTTTACAATACCTACTCTTATTATTCACGGTGATGCAGACGAAATTGTTCCATTCGAATATAGCGGAAAGCGAACGCATGAAGCCATTTCTGGTTCCAAGTTAGCTTTAATAAAAGGCGGTCCGCACGGCTTAAATGCAACGCATGCACATGAATTTAACGAAGCGCTGCTGTCATTTTTAAGAGACTAAATATAAATGATTATTTTGTAAGTGGAAATCTGACGTATGAATAGGAAAAGCGAAAAGAAGTTGCCGGAGGGCGCTTCTTTTTTATCAGTTCATGCAATTAACAAAGGCATCTGATCGCTCCCAGGATTCTTTAGGGTGACGCATCTGATTACAAATAAAATCCCTAAATAGCTATAATAACTTTTACTTTATTTTTTCTGCTTACCATAATAACTAAAATGATTGATGAAAACAAAGAGCAAACCTTTAATTAAAGGCTGCTCTTTGTTTTCTACATCTTATTTTGCTTCTCTAACTAGAAAAAAATGTCTTAATAGTTAAGTGTGGTAATACAATGCTATTTACGTAATTCTTCTAATTCCGCAAGAAGAGTTTCAATCATTTCATCGCTTCTCCGAAGTTCTTGATTAAGCATATGAATCGTTTCCTCTTCCCAGTTAAAAGGGTTACCATAAGAAGGGGTAATAGGAAGATCTTCATACACATCTCCATTTTCTTCACTGTGTTTTGTAAAATATATAGCAACTTCACACATTGGATGACCAAGAGCAATACGCTGACGCAAGCTCACTTTTCCATAGCCAAATTTACGAGCTGCAATTCCTCCAAACACACTAGACGTCATCTTACATAAATGAGGAGCATCCTGTACGACGTCACCAAATGGACATTGAGTAGCGCTTACAACCACATGGTCTGGATAAACGGACACAATTTCAAAGTGACCTCCAATTGAATTTTTAAGGTCAATTATAACTTCTGCATATTCTTCTACCGTCCACTTTTCATGCTTATCGCTATAAAAGTCTTCCATCCATTCTCCAGTACGAATACCAATTTGTTTAATATATTCTTCAGCTACGGGACCTACCGTTTTTTCATGAATCATTGCGTACTGTGTAATAAGTTTAGACAAAAATACATGTCCGCTTAGCTGACCTTTTTTTAAAGCCATATTGTAAATCCCCCTTTTGTTTTGTAAAAGAGCAAAAATATCAATTCAATAGGCAGCACTTTTTCTATATATCTTTATTTCTTAATTATTACAGATTAATAAGATCGCGTGTTATGTTTTTTGAATTTAAAAATATTTTTTTCTAAATACTGGCTTCTTTTTAAAAAGAAAGAAGGAGACTAGCATAATGAGCCTTATAGGAAATAAAAATCCCTTAGAAGCTCATCAGTTTCTAAGAGATTTTAACTGCTCTTTCTAGATATAATTGCTTCAAAAGAAAAGGTAGTACAACTCACTAATCTGTTAAAAAGGACCTAATAAAAAGTTCAATATAGTGTTTTGCAGGTCCTCATGAAACTCCTTGCGATTAAAGCCATCCGGGTCCTGAGAGGGAAGAAAGGTAGGAGATTTCATAAAGTCGGGAAATGGGCTGAGAAATGAAAAATGCCCTCCGTTTTTTACAGCTATATGCTGAACTTTTTCCGAATCAGAAACCCCATTTAACACAAATTCCCCGTGAAAAGAAGGAGTAATCGTATCCTTTTCGCCTGTAATCATTAAAATAGGTATATTCACGTCTTCAAGAGCGCCTTTTTCCCTGAACCATCCGGCGGCTGGCGCTAAAAGAATAAGTGATTGAACCCGCTTATCATGAGTAATAGATAAACAATAAGGCTTTTGATCAGGAGATTCAGAAGGAAAAGAAGTGGGAACTCCACCTGCTACAGCAAGAGCCGTATATCCTCCCATTGAATGGCCAATAAGAGAAATATTATTTGATTTAATGGATGGAGAAAAGGAACTTTCTTTTAAAAACCAATCAATTACAGTACGTATATGGATAGGCCGATTTTTTAGGTTATCTATTGTTCCAGATAGCGTATTATCCTCTCGATTATTAAAGAGATGCTGCGGTATCCCTACAATAAAACCATTACGTGCTAAAAACTGAGCAATGGTTCGATAAGCAAGAGGCGTGCTTCCATCTCCATGAGAAATAATGACTAAAGGAAATGATCCATTTGAAAGCGGAGCATCTTGCGCAGCGCTTATCGTGTAAGGTCCTATCTTTTCAACTTGTTCTTCTTTATATGTAGGATACATAATAAGGAGAGGCAAGGCGTGTTCATTTGCTTGATCTTCTATATCTACGAATTGACATCCGGCATAAAATGACTGTCTTTCAAGTTTTCTTATTTGCACTTATATACTCCTCCTTACTTATAACAATCTTTATTATAACAAACTTATATATGAAATTTTTTTGATTTAGCTCTCTTGAAAAAGAGTAATTAACCTTTATTTTAATTATTCGTCGGGCTGTTGTTGTATCGATAAAGCACATTATGATAACTAAATTTATGCATGCACTTATATAATGAAGACAGTGATATTTATTAAGGGGGAAATAAAATGCATTGTTTAGAACCAAAAGATTATTACAAGATAAATAACATGTTAGAAGCGTCATTTAAGACTCCTACATTTGCTTTTTCTGTCGTTAATCATGTTATTCCAGGAGCTGTGTACGTAAATGATATGATGAGTCCATCATCAGGATTTCTTAGAATAGGTGCAGGTGACTATTATGTATTTGGACAAGGGAATGACGTGGTATTTAATAACTTTATCTATCGTTATTTTGTTGAGAACGTGTATGGTAAGGAGAAACGGTTTACGGTTTTTACTCCATCGACTGACTGGGAAACTGTTTTTGACGAGACTTTCAAAACGTATGTAAAGAAAATGAAACGTTCTAAGTATAGGTTTCTTCCTTCAAAAGTTCATTCTACGTACAGCCTGTCCAATCTCTATGAGTTAAAAGACTTTAACGCTGATGCTTTAAGGGAAAGTGAGAATTTCAATGAATCATATATAGTGGAGTACTGGGGATCAGAGAATAATTTTCTGAAAAATGGATTAGGAGTTTGTCTTATCCATAAAGGAAAGATTATCGCTGAATGTGTGTCTATTTTTCATAGTGGAACCATAGCTGAAATCGATATTGTGACTAATTCTAACTATAGAGGACAAGGATTGGGAAAGATAGTGGGCCAGACGTTTATAAATAAATGTTTAGAAAAGAATGTTATGCCTGCTTGGGATTGCGATAATAACAATAAAGCCTCGAAAGCACTAGCCAATAAACTTGGGTTTTCGAATGAAGAGGATTACGCTTTATATGTATTAAAATAAAAAGAGAATGAGACATAAATAAATCAATACAATCTACAGACGAACGAATGGAATGCATGAGCGAATGGCTTATTACACCGCGGTTGATTCTCGTGCAAGACGTTGCTTTCCGCAGGCGGCCGATAAGCCTTGCCCTCTAATTACCAGCACACAAGATGATTTTACTGTAAACTGAATCCTATGCTCGTTAGGTTTAACAGTATCTACTTTATTAAAATATCCTGAATTCTTATTTGGGTAGGAGGACCTTATGATATCGTTTAATAGAATTATAAAATTGCGGGATTTGGAAATTTTTCGAGTGTCAAAAAACGGAACTATCTTTTCTTATGTAGTCATAGAAGACACGAGAAAGCCATTTACAGAAGAAGATAAAAAACTAGATCCATTATGTTATATGGAGGAAGAAGATATTAACGCGATTTTAAATGTGTTTAGGATTTCATTAATCAATGATGAAAAATTAAGTGAAGAAGATTCACTTTTTCTAAAATCGTTCTTTTCAGATTTTGTTAACAATACAAATTTAACGAATTTTATTATTACGGAATACATTCAAGAAGATTTGTATGATCATGACGTTAATATAAAATTTTTCAATAAAATTTTAAAGGATATAGGTTCAAATTATATTATTGAAGAATTTGATGAAATGAACTGGATTTATTTATCTCAAGATTAAAATATAACGATGGGTACTATATACAAAGCTAATTTACATAAATACTTTTCTGGAAACTCAATTACATTTATTAATTTAAAAATATTCAAAAAAACGCCATTATAGTGTAAAATTACACTATAATGGCGTTTTTTCTTAATGGAAGGAGAAAGAAATGAATAAAAAGAGCATCTGAACGAATAGTTAGATGCTCTTTTTATTGTCTAGAACGATGAAGTATGTTCTATATATGAAGAAAAACAATTTGAACTAGGCATATTTTGTATAATATGTTTCTAGAAGCGAAATCGTATAATTTTAGGGAATAGGAGTACAAAAATAGCATGAAGTGGACGAAAGTAAAGAAAAATATGGAGAATTTATTCTGTGATAAGTTGAAGTATAGATTGAGTATTCATTTCACTAAATATAACGTTTCTCTTGGAGAACAGGCACGTATTTGGATTACTCTAGATAAGAAGGAAATTTTTAATGCTTCTTCAGCAGAATATTTAATGGAACATGATAAACTTTGGGAGGAAGTGAAGAGAAAAACAAGCAAACCCTTTCCAGAGTGTTTATTTGAATGTTTCCCGGAATTCATTGGGAAGGTAAATGATATGGACTACACTGCAAGTATTCTAGAACATAGAGGTGTTTTTAACGTTGATCATGTTTATAACGCCTTCATCCAGTATCCTCAGCTATCCATTGATCGAGCATTAAATTCTGGGAACGTTATTTCTCAAGCTCTTGCATTAGTAGATAGAAGGTTAGGGAAAAGGACGCTGGAAGCTTTAAAGTACAATTCGGACGTGCACCCTTTAATTATGCAAGTTTATGAACTAAGATGTAAGGTTGAAAATATCAAGCCCAGTTAGTAAAAGAAGGAGGCTATACTGTGAAGGCCACAAATTTCTTTATTAAAGATATCAAAGAATTTCAATCCGCTAATAAAAATCTAAAAAATATCTTCAACACAAATAAGGAATTGCCCCATCAAGTATTTAACCAAAGGTGTGATTATTACTTATTTGAAGAGTTCTACTGGGGCGTGTGTGAGGAGTTTTGGCCTACTGTACAATATTTAACAAAAATCTTTAGTGAAAAGGAAGTTACAGTTGCGGTTTTAGATCCACATCCCACAAATTATTTTTATAAAGAGTTTGGCTATTTTAATTACTTGAAGCTTCCTGCTTCTTTATCAAGTGAAGAGTATAGGACTGTCCTAGAAATTGGACCGGAGGACTACCCTGCGGATGCTCCATACTATCATTCAGAAAAAATTGTATGGTTTTCTTCTTCTAAGAAGTGGGCGATATGGGGAGAGCGGAGCTTAGATATATGTGTCATAGGTTTTAATGAATCTGTTTTGTTAGACCATTTAATGAAATCACCATCTAAATGGTCGTATTTAAATGAAGATGTTGAAGATTTAATTGGCTTAAACTTTAGAAATATGAAGCTTCCTCAAGATTTTAAAGACAGCTTATCAAAAAACTATGCTCATGATAGAGATAGTGGATGAGTATTATATTAATCTGTAAAAGGGATCAAACTCTTTATAACTATAAAAAATCCTTTGCTTCCAGAGCAGAGGATTTTTTTAGGTGAATACGTTATTCTACGTAAGTGTTGATCTACGATAACGAAGATTTAATTACCTCTACAACATTCTTTTTTGTCTGACTCAAATAGGTTCTTTTTTCAACAGACATTAATAATCCTATAGGCATCTCAGGGTCAAACCCTTGTACTTTAAACGGGATATTAGTTGGTTTCAAACTAGTTCCTCTAGGGATAATTCCTACTGCATGTCCAAACATCATTTCTGGAATGAGGTGCAGGGCACTACAGTTGTATACTTGTTTAAAGGCTAAATTATTCTCGGATAAAAAGTGGTTGACGGATTGATAGTAATAGCAGCTATTTTCTCCTATTAAAATAGGATAGTGAATAATATCGGCTATTTCAACTGATTTCTGCTGTAGCAGGGGATGGTTAGGCGTATCAACAATAAATTGAATTTGTTCTTTACCAAGCGGAGTAAAAGTAAAGCCGGAAAGGCTCGTATTCTGTCCGCAAACAGCAAAGTCCAGTTTATCTTGACGTAATAGTTCTGATAAAAGTGCCGTGTTTCCAATGGTGAAATCGCAGTGTATGTAAGGTTTTTCGTCATTTAAATAGCTTAATATAGCTGGCATCAACCTTTGAGCAATCGATTCTGATAAGCCCATTTTGATTGTTCCTTTTTCCTCTTTGCTTATACGCTGCGCTTGAGAGATTGAATACTCCCAGTGCTTCAATAAACTATCTACTTCTTCTACAAATAGTGTACCTTCCTTTGTTAATTTTGCTTCCCAGCCTCGTTCAAACAAAAGAAATCCAAGATCTTTTTCTAACTTTTTAATATGAGCAGTGACGGTAGATTGAGCGTAATTTAATTTTTTTGCTGCAAGTGAAAACGTTCCTTCTGCCACAATTGTTTTAAACGTCGTTAATTCTTTAATTTCCACTTCCTAACCCCATCTCTATCGGTTTTTTCGATAATTATTAGACATGTTTTCAATTATACAAATGAAGAGTGTGGAAGTACACTGAATATAGAAAGGAAGATGATCGATGCCATTTGTTAACGTTTATTATCCAGAATGTCAATTAAACGATAAGGAATTAAAAAAAGTAAGCAATTGTATTCATCAGTCTTTAATCCAACATTTTCACATTCCAAAAGACGATTATTTTCAACTATTTTTACCATATCCACCTCAGCATTTTTTCTATGACTTACAGTATCTCTTAGAAAATGGGGGAAAAAGGACAGATCAAATGATTTATATCTCCATTACATGTGGGCAGGGGAGAACGATTCAGCAGAAAAAGAAGCTGTATCAATCTATTGCTGAGGAACTTTCCACTCACTTGAATATTTCTACAAATAATATTTTTATTACATTAAACGAGACACCCCTTGAAAACTGGTCATTTGGGCAAGGAATCGCACAAATGGTGAATCCAAAGGAGGGAAAATAGAATGAATAATCGCATTGAGTCTAAGCTGATGGAAGAAATGAGAGATTTTGCTCCTGACTTTGTGAAATATGGAGAAAATATTTTATTTGGAGAAGTGTGGAGAGACCCGACTTTAACCTCAAAAGAAAGAAGTTTAAGTACACTTTCCGCTTTAATCAGTATTGGCAACACCGAACAAATGCCTTTTCATCTGCAGTTGGCAAAAAAGAATGGAGTGACTGAAAAAGAAATTATTGCACTAATAACCCATATGGCTTTTTACGTTGGGTGGCCAAAGGCATCTGCGGCACTAAATTTAATAGCGAGACGATAATAATAATAAACATGTGTGAAAACGAGGTAGTGTTTGAAACCTCTGGTGACCTAGAGGTTAAAGAGGCTGCTTCCTAGAATTTTTGCTAGGACAACAAAAAAAAGAGGTAGGGAATTATTATTTTCTTTTAGAAAATTTATTAAATATAATTAATATTAATAAAGATGCTGTCAAACAAATCAACCATTCTTCTTTTTCTCGATATTTGTCATACAAATTTCATTTTTCATCTTCACACGCAGAAAAGTTTGTGATACAATTCACATGTGAAGATATCCATAAGGATCTAACACACTCTTGAATGTAAAGTAGAAAAAGCTATTTCACTCCGATGCCAATACGATTGAAATAGCTTTTTTTGCGTTCATATTATAAATGCCAAAAAATTGTTAGCATAATAAGGAAAGTTTATTTTTCGATTCTAACTAATGTTTTTTCAGGCATTTCAATAGCATCTATATCAAAGTAATGGATGTTTAAAGTTAGTTCTCCTTTTCGCTTTTCAGCTTCTTCTCCTATCCAACAACTATACAATTCAAAAAAATCACCTGATTTAAGATAGTGATGCATCAATTGACACAGTGCAAGTAGTTTCTCTTTTGATTCTTTCAGTCTGCTTTTATTCATATATTCCGTAATTTCAATTCCCCAGTCACTTGACACTTCATAAACATAAGAAGTAGTAAAATGATGTTTTTTTATGTTTAATCGATGCATTTCATCTGAAAAGCATCTTCCAATAGTAACTATATCATCCAGTTCGTCATTAATAGGTAATTCTACATTCGAACCTATATAGGTGGCTAAACTCATTTGTATTCACTCCTTTTTCCTTCTGAATAATCTATTACATTTCATAGAATGAACCTAATAAAAACCTACATAGTATGATCAAAAAGGTTTTTCCTTAAATTTTATTATAGATGATCAGGTTTTATTCGAGCTTGACTATTATTCTATTTAATATAAAGGGTAAAATTCTAATTTTTATAAAAAGAAAATTAAGAAAAACGTAAGATTTAAGTAAGAGAAAAGAAAATTTCATTTTATACAATAACAATATAAATTGAAAAGGGGAAAATAGCAGTATTTTTTCAGATATCTACGACTTGTTTGACGAGATTGAAATGTATAGTATACCTGTTGACAAAGAAGATGGATTTTGGGCGTTCTATAAAACTTCCGCACAGGAAATATAGGAAGGTGAAACAAAAGCCATTGTAGAATGGTTTGTAGAGTGTCGAAATAAGGCAGACGGAAAGGGTAGTACGTTATCTACCTATTTTAGTTTTCATGATTATGATACATGCTATGATTTGCAAAATGATAAGTGGATTACGGATGGAGATAAATGGGAGGGTTAAACTCTAGCATTTGTTCACTCTTATGTACGGTCATTTAATAAGAGGTAGAGCAGCAAGGAATAGATCTTGATGATATGCTTTATACAGAGATGAGGCATCAGCTTTTTTATATGAGAAGGCTGCCAATAACAATTATAAAAGGAGGGACGTAAATGAAATTTGATGTAGCTGAATTAGTTGAAGCAAAACGTCAAATTGATTCAACTTTACATAAACTCAGACAGACAGTAAAAACGTTTGAAGGTAAAGAAAACGCTGATAGATATAAATCTCAAATCACCTTAGCTAAAAGACGGATACAAGCATTCGAAATTTCAGTGGCTCTTATTGAAAGGGAGATAAACGAACTTTCTAAAAGCTAGATGCTAGCTTTCAGAAAGTGTGTATTCAACGACGTTATTTACCTTATGAATTACAAAACGTCGGAAAACGCTATATCACAGTAACAGCATTTTAATTCATCTTCAATTGTCGCTTAGAGTGGAATATTTTTAAAAAAGAAACCTTGAAAATACGAGGGTTTCTTTTTTTGTAATTAGTACTCTGCAGACGCGAGTATACCTTTTGGCTAAACTTGTTTCCAAAGCGGGCAGTCTTTGCACTTCTCAAAACGTATCCACGCTTTCTTTATCTCACTAAAAATAATTCATTCATTTATTTAAAATATTTAAAAATAAGGGTTGAAGGTGACGCAACGTAATCTAATATAGTTGAACTATGACATACCAAGAAGGAGAGTAACAAAAATAAACAATCCTTTTTAGGAACGTTATTAGAGTAAATGTAACGGATGGAGAGATGAGAAGTGAAGAATAAAGAACGAATTCGCTCTTTAGATATATTAAGAGGATTAGCGATTCTGGGAACATTAGGAACGAACATTTGGCTGTTTGCCTATCTGGGAGATATAAATTATATATTTACTTTTACCCATAACAAATGGTGGTTATCAGGAGATGATTTTTTAAGAATCCTTTTTCTATCCTTAATTAACGGGAAATTACTTGGGCTCTTAGCTATTATGTTTGGTGTTGGTTTAGAACTGAAATATCAGCAATCAAAACGATTAAATCAGACTTGGCCGGGAAGGTACATATGGCTGTCTTTAATATTATTAACGGAAGGGCTTTTGCACTTTATTTTTGTCTTAGAGTACGACATTTTAATGTCTTATGCAGTAACTGCCATTGTCGTATCGTTTATCGTGAAAATGCGGAAGACGATGATACGAATAACAATGATTAGTGCAGCAGCGATTCATCTTTTCTTTATAGTACTTGTGTTCTTAGGTGTGCTAACTAACTCAATAGGAGATGAGCTAGTTGCTGTCCCAAAAGAAGTGGTGAACCTTTATCAACATGGATCGTGGATGAATCAAATTCAGTATCGACTTTTTCATTTTTGGGAGCTGCGCACAGAAGCAATTTTCGTCATTCCATTTAATATATGCATGTTTTTAATGGGTGTTTTACTAGTGAGAAGAGGAGCTTTTGACAATAATTCCAATGGTATTAATATCAGAAAGAGGATGATGAAGGCGGGACTTTTAGTTGGGCTACCTCTAAACCTATTATTATTTGTTCCTGGAGGATACTTTGATTTTCCACTGAGGTATGTATTTGCCCCTATTTTATCGCTTGGATACATGGGAGCCATTAGTTTCCTAATTGAAAAATTTCAGGACTTTTCATTATGGAGCGTTTTAGAAAAAGTAGGTAAGATGTCTTTAAGTTGCTATGTGTTACAGAATGTTTTAAGCTCAATTTTATTTTATGGATGGGGCCTTGGGTGGGGTGGACACCCTCGTTCATTCTTCGTCATTTTTGTTTGGATACTAATCTGTTTGTTTCAAATGTTATTTGCTACTTTGTGGCTTCATTATTTTAAAATGGGTCCTATGGAATCAGCGCGCAAACGCTTAGCCAGTTTAGTTATAAAGAAAAATATAAAGAAAGATCTTAAATTGTAAGTCAGCTTCTTTTTGATGAATATAAAACATGTTATAAGAAGCAAAACTTTCACATAGAATGTTATGTTAAAGTTATATTAGATATTGATAATTTTAACCAATTAATAGTCCGTAGAGGAGAATTAAAGAAAATGGCTAACTTTTTCTTAATACTTATCGGATTCTTTATTATCATTTCAAATATCGTTGGATTTATATCCTACAAAAAAAAGAAAAGTTTATACGCTGCTGCTTTTACAATATTGATACTGGCGGCTTTATTTGGGGCAATAGGCGGTACATTAGCACTGTTGATCATTAGAGACGCTTTTGCCATATTTTATGGTTTACAAGTTGGATACTACTTACTTATAAATAGCGCAATTGTTCTGTTACTGGCAGTTATAATTACAGTTATAAAACAATATAACAATAAATAAAAAATTTGCTTAGTACGACTTATACTTCGTAAGTTTATAGTTGTCATAACCAGCATTACAGAAAGCTATAAATTAAAAAAAGGGAGATTACATTTGTGGACTCCCTTTTTCTTATATTAAAATATTTATTATTGAATCAGCATTATTTTTTTGATACTGGTATCCAAATCTCACTTTTAAAAGTCGGTGAGGTTACATCCTTATGTTCATTCCATAAAATTTCTGGTCCCTCTACTTGTTCGTAATTTGAGGATGGAAACCATTCGGAATAAATCCGTCCCCATACATCTTGTAAAGTATCAGGGAATGGCCCAACGGCTTCAAATACAGCCCATGTCAAAGCAGGTACTTCAAGCTTTATTAAATTATGGGGGCAATTCTTGGTTGTTGCTACCCCGATGTAATGATCAAGCTCCCCCTTTTCCTCCATTCGTCCTTCAGAAAAATTTACAGACGCACTAAGCAGCCCTAATGGTTTAACATTAGAAAGTTTTTTTAGTTTATCTATTGTTTCATCCTGTAAACTTTCCCACATAGCAGCAATCTTTGGGTTAACTCCGTGAAAAATTATAGGAACTCTTTCTTTAATGCCGACTATACGAAATGCCTCTTTTTCTTCAATTCGATAGTTCATTTCATCTCCTCCTTTAATCGATAGCTGGAAGGTCATGGGTGGATAAGCCTTAAGTGAACGGCCATCCTTTTTGGCTTCTGAAGGGCTTATACCATGCAAGTTTTGAAAAGCTCGTGCAAAAGAATCCGGTGAGTTGTATCTGTATTTAATCGCAATATCAATAACCTTCACGTTCTTATCTTTAAGTTCGAATGCTGCAAGAGTAAGTCTTCTTCTGCGAATGTATTCTGACAAAGTAATACCTGCAAGAAAAGAAAACATTCTCTTAAAGTGATACTCCGAGCAAAGAGCTAGCTTTACTACTTCTCTAAAATTTATATCGTTAGTTAGATTCTCTTCAATATAATGCAAAGCTCTGTTCATATTTTTAAGCAAATCCATTTTTATGACCTCCCTTATTGTCAGAATAGCAGGATTCAAACAATGCCATCCGACATTTTATGCACAATTATGTAGGTTTTTTCTCTATTCTAAGCTATATATGATATCAAAAACTAGTACACATAAATTATTCTTTCTGGCACACACCCAAAAAAATCCCTTGGTAGGCAAGGGGTTCAATGAAGCTATAATTTCCGTTATATACAGATCTTTATCCATCCTCGATATAACGAGTTTATTCTCTTTCTCGAATAGCCCAAAGGTAGATGTTGATATACTTTCTACCTGTCGCTCAAAATTGTTAACGAGGAGTTTATAAGGATAGGGTAGACTTACTCCTCAAGAGATAGCTATAGAATTTTCAGAATTATTTTTCCTCTTTTTTTAAAATAAAATAAAAAAACACTTGATAATTTGTATGCGTTTTCATATTATAAGTAAAAAGGTAGTAACTTTTTTTGAAACATTGTGATGTTATGAAAAGAGAGGTGATTTTAGTATCAACCTAGAGGAGATTATAAGTTTGGAAGTGTATCAAGGTTATAATCTCTTATGTGATGCATGTTTAATGTGAAGTCTTAAAATGTGTTAAACAAAGGGGGAGAACTTATGGGACAGCCATTGGTTCAAAATGTAGAACATTCAATTAATACGCCTAAGAAACTAAGACTTAAAGAGAAGGTTGCTTATGGATTGGGAGATGTAGGAAATAACTTTATGTTAGACTTGGGTCAAATTTATTTGCTGAAGTTTTATACCGACGCGTTAGGCTTGCCTTCTGCAACAGCAGGTTTAGTATTTTTAATTACGAAAATATGGGATGCGTTCGCTGATATTACAGTAGGTACTTGGATTGATAATCGAAAGAAGATAGGTCCTAAAGGCAAATTTAGACCATTCTTTCTTTATGCTGCAATACCGCTTGCTTTGATAACAATAGTCAGCTTTACTAATCCGGATTTTTCACTAACCGGAAAGATTATATGGGCATATGTAACGTATATGGCATTTGGAACGATTTATAGCATTTCAAATATTCCTTATGGATCAATGGTACCTGCGATGACAAAAGATCCTGTTGAAAGAGCAGAAATGGCATCATTTAGACAAGCAGGCTCAAATTTAGGACTTCTTATTACAACTGTAGGATTTATGCCGATTGTCTTAATGTTTAACAATCAATCTACTGGTTATTTAGTGGCTGTATCTATTTTTGCATTTTTGGGTGTTTTGTTACAAGTCTATTGTTATGCCAATGTAAAAGAAAGATATGTGTATGAAAAACCCCAAAATACAAATGTGAAGCTGACTGATAGCTATAAAGGGCTTTTTAAGAATACGCCTTTACTAATTCTTTGTTTAGTTAATTTGTTTACCTTTTCAGCTTTTAACGTAAAGCTTGCTGTACAAGTTTATTTTTGTCAGTACGTATTAAAAAACGTAGCAATCGTTCCTTATATGGGCTTTTTCAGTATTGGTTGTGTATTTATTGGCGTAGCAATGGTTCCTTTCATGGTTAAAAAGATTGGAAAGAAGTCTACGTACATATTAGGCTGCGCAATTTGGGCTGTAGGAGACATTTTAGCTTATGTTTTTGCGGATAACGCAGTAATCTTTATTACATTAGCCTGCTTTGCTTTCTTCGGAAGCTCATTTGTAAACAGTTTGAACTGGGCATTAGTTTCTGATGCTGTAGAATACGGTGAATGGAAAACTGGCAATCGATCTGAAGGTGTCGTGTATTCTTTCTTTACTTTCTTCCGTAAACTTTCTCAAGCGCTTGCAGGCTTTATTCCTGGTGTTGTGTTAGGAATTGTGGGTTACGTTCCAAATGCGGTGCAGAATGCAAATGTGCTGCAAGGAATTAGAGGATTAATGTTTATTTATCCAAGTACATTAGCCATTGCAACAATTATTGTAATGTTTTTCTTTTATAAACTTTCAGATGATAAATACAATAAAATCGTAGCGGATCTTGCTAAAAGTAAAAATAGAATACCAATGTAAGATGATAGGTAAATTGGACGAAATACAAAATTAATTTAATAATCTAGCAAAAAGTACTTGAAATATTGGTGGCGTTTTCATATTATAAATACAAAGGTTATTACAAATTATATAAAGGTTATTATCTTTAAAGGGTAATAGTCACTTAACTGGAGGTATAAAGATGAAGTATTTTTTAGATAGTGCAATTTTAGAGGAAATTCGTTACGCGTATGAAAACTGGGCAATTGATGGAGTTACAACAAACCCTCGTCATATTATGAACAGCGGCAAGCCATTCTTAACGGTTCTAGATGAATTTGCAAGTGAGTTTAAAGGAATCGAAAATTTCCCAATTTCAGTAGAAATCAATCCTCATTTGGATAATGCCAAGGATATGGTAGAAGAAGGGACAAAGATTGCTAAGTTATCGTCAAACTTTGTTATTAAAATTCCATGCACAGAACCTGGTTTAATTGCAGCAAAGGAATTTGAAAAAGAAGGTATTTCTACTAACGTCACTCTTGTCTTCTCGCCATCACAAGCACTTCAGCCTGCAAGAATTGGTGCTAAATTTGTATCTCCATTTGTAGGTTGGAAAGAAAATAGCGGGGACGATACAACTCAATATATTCAGGATATTGTGAATATCTATAAAAACTACGATTACAACACAGAAATCATTGTTGCTGCTTTACGTAATGGTAAACAAATTGTAGATGCGGCAAAAGCTGGAGCGCATATTGTGACCTGTGGATTTGATGTATATAAAGAAAGCTTCCAGCATGCGTTCACAGACTATGGATTAAACAAATTCCGTAATGCTTGGGATAATACAGTTACAGAAGCTCCTGTCTTAAAATAAACATATGTATTTTATAAAAGGCGCCTCTTAGAATCTTATTATCTTCTTTGAGGGGCTTTTTACATAGAAAAGGAGAGAAGAAAACGTTGAGCAGCTTTGAATACATGAAAGACTTAAACAAACATGTGCCTTTCCATCATATAGAGGACAGCAAATTTAAACCTTATGGAAAGGCAGTAAACGAATATGACTTCAGTGAACTAGAAACATATATGGATAGTTTAGCTATTCCTCAAGATCAGAATGTATATGTAGCATCCGTCACGGAGATGGAAAATACCATTATTAAGAACCAACTTCAAGAAGCGTTTTATGGTGATATGCCTATTCAAATTGGATATTGTAATGGTCCTAATTCAACCTTAAATGGCCTTGAGTATCATAAAAGCAGTGAAATCAACATCGCTATAACAGATATGGTTCTTTTATTAGGAAAGGTACAAGACGTCGAGGATAACTTTTTTAATTCAAATGATGTAATCGCTTTCTTCATACCTAAAGGAACAGCAGTTGAGTTATATAGTACGACATTACATTTTGCTCCTTGTAAGGTAAATAATGAAGGATTTAAAACAATCGTTATTTTACCTAAAGGAACAAATGATCCGTTATTGTCTAATATTCAAAAAAGAACAAAAGAAGATGAGTTATTGTTTATGAAAAATAAATGGTTAATTGCTCATCCTGAAAGAGAGCAATTAATCAATAAAGGTGCACATCCAGGTATAAAAGGAGAAAATATTAAAGTTTATCAATAGAGCGTATGAATGTTAGACAAAAGACTAAGATCTATTAATTGATGGGAGAGATAAAAATGTCAGGTACCTTAAACGTAACTAAAGGGGTAAATGTGGAGATCTTACAAGATGGATTCGAAGTTGCTCTTAACGGTGTAACTCTACTTCAGCATACCATACAAAAACCAATGCTGTTTGTTGGTTATGGAGAAGAAACGATTGAAATGTATAGAGGTAACTTTGATATTAAAGATTACGTTACTGAACGTACAGCTCTTCGCTACGCAACTGTTGAAGAAATAGAAGGGGCATATAAAATAGATTTCTCCAACTATAAAAATGGAGATAACATGCTGTCTCTTATAGTTAAAGAAGAAGAGAATCGGCTAAAAGTAGAATATCAAAAAAACGATGCGAACATTAATCGTTTTTGGTTACGAGTAGCTGCAGATAAACAAGAGAAAGTATATGGATGCGGAGAACAACTTTCTCATTTTAATATGAGAGGAAAAAACTTTCCTTTATGGACATCTGAGCCTGGTGTAGGAAGAAATAAAGAAACATATGTAACATGGCAAGCTGATGTAATTGATAAGGCTGGAGGAGACTATTATAATACCAACTTTCCTCAGCCTACATATGTATCTAGTAAAAAGTACTATTGTCATGTTGAAACAACGGCATACGCGGACTTTGACTTTCGCAATGAGACATTCCATGAACTGCAGGTTTGGGAAGTACCTAAATATATGCTGTTTGAAACGGCGGATACGTACCTTGAATTAGTTGAAAAAATTACAGGTTTATTCGGAAGACAGCCCGAGCTACCAGACTGGGTATATAACGGCGTGGTTTTAGGTATTCAAGGTGGTACAGATGTTGTTGAGCAAAAATTAGAAAAAGTTTTAGCAAAAGGTATGAAAGTATCTGGAGTATGGTGCCAAGATTGGCAGGGCAAACGTATTACTTCTTTTGGCAAACGTTTAATGTGGAATTGGAAATGGAACGAGAGTGAATACCCAGATTTAGATAAAAAAATTGCAGAGTGGAAAGAAAATGACATTCGTTTTCTAGGTTACATTAATCCCTATGTAGCCATTGAAGGTGATTTATATAAGGAAGCTGAAGATAAAGGATACTTAGCATTAAATACGGAAGGAAATACGTATTTAGTGGATTTCGGTGAATTTTATTGTGGAGTTGTTGATTTTACCAACGAAGAGGCTACTGAATGGTATAAACAAGTTATTAAAGAGAATATGATTGATTTTGGATTAGACGGATGGATGGCCGACTTTGGCGAATATTTGCCAACGGATGTTGTGCTCAAAAACGGAATAGACGCTAAAATGATGCACAATGCTTGGCCAACGATGTGGGCAAAAGCAAACTATGAAGCGGTATCAGAAGCAGGCAAACTTGGTGAGATTGTATACTTTATGCGTGCCGGATATACGGGCATACAAAAATACTGTACGCTTCTTTGGGGCGGAGATCAAAGCGTAGATTGGTCGCTAGATGATGGTTTGGCTTCCGTTATTCCTGCAGCTTTATCATCAGGAATGATTGGTTGCGGCTTACACCATAGCGATATTGGAGGCTATACAAGTTTACATGGCAATAAACGTTCGAAAGAGCTGCTGATGAGGTGGGCAGAAATGGGAGCCTTCACGCCTATGATGAGAACACATGAAGGAAATCGTCCGGATGATTGTTTCCAGTTTGACGGTGATGAAGAAGCACTAGAACATTTAGCAAGAATGTCTAATGTTTATGTAACGATGGCACCTTATATTAAATCGCTTGTAGAAGAAAATGCTCGACGAGGAATTCCTGTTCAGCGACCTTTGTTTATGCACTATGAAGAAGATGAAAAAACATATGATATTCAATACCAATATTTATTTGGTGAAGATGTACTTGTTGCTCCCGTTCACCAAGAAAACCAAACAGAGTGGGAAGTATATTTACCAGAAGATCAGTGGGTCCATGTATGGAGTGGTGAAGAGTATACAGGAGGATCTATTACTGTTCAGGCGCCATTAGGTTATCCACCTGTATTTTACCGCAAAAAATCGATTTGGAGTGAGTTGTTTTCTAAACTAATTCACATCTAATTTAAAAGCTATTTATATAAGAAATGTAGTCAAACGGAAAATTAGTGTTGATAAAGGTAATGATGTATTTTAAAATGGTTATAACAAATAGTTTTACGACAAGGGGAACTCTATATGCAAAACACGACAGTTTTATATGTGCCTATAGGTAGAAAAACATTTGATATTGAAGCAGCTGAAATTTATCGTCAAAAAAGTATGGAGTGGCTGAAAGGTAACTGCAGTACTGTGATTGCGCCGGAGCAAATTGTAACTTCAGTTGAAGAACTACAGGGATTTCTTGATTCAATTAAAGGGAATAAGATTGATACCGTTTTATATCAAAGCGTTACGTTTGCTGACGGTGAATTTATGGTTAAGATATTGGAGTATTTTAAACAGCCTGTAATTGTTTGGTCAGTACGTGAACCAAGTGTAGGTGGACGTTTACGTTTAAACTCGCTAACAGGTGGAAATAGCACCAGTAATGTGCTGCGCAACCATCAGCATCCGTTTGCATTTGTATTTGGAAATCCAGATGAGAAAGCTTTACAGGAGCGTCTATTAAGACAAATTAATGTGATGCGCGTGTTAAAAGCATTGAACGAATTAAAAATTGGGGTAGTGGGAGATTATCCACCAGGATTCTTTTTTTCGGCAGCTAACGAAGAAGAATTAAAAAGCGCACTTGGAGTAACTCTTCATAAGATGGATTTACAAGAAGCGTTTAAAGAGTGTGTAAAGCTTCCAGAACAAGAATGGATAGGTGAAGTTGAGCGGGCAGAAAAGCAGGTGATTGGTCTAAATCGAAATGATGAAACCGTTACTAAATTTGCTCAATTTTCCACATATATTAAAAAGCACATTCAAAGTGAAGAGTTAGATGCACTAGCTATGCGATGCTGGCCCGATTTCTTTAATGATTTAGGAGCTGCTCCGTGCTCAACGCTGTCTCAGTTTACGGAAGACGGAATGGTGACATCTTGTGAGTCTGATATTCACGGATCAATCTCCATGTTTATCCTGCGTGAGTTAGCAGGCGGAAATGCACCTTACCTTGGAGATTTGGTTCACATAGACGAAGAAAAAAACTCGGTTGTTTTTTGGCACTGCGGTGCAGGAGCATATTCACTTGCCAATCCTTCTACCGGAGCAACAGCAGGGGTACATCCTAACAGAAAAATTGGTTTTGCGATGGATTTTGGATTAAAAGCAGGAGAAGTAACGATCTTCAGGGTAAGTCATACGCCTGATGGGTATCGCCTTCTAGTGATGAAAGGAAATGCATTAGATGTAGAGCAGCCTTTTACAGGTACATCTGTAGAAGTGGAACTGGCGACAAATGCATCAGACACACTTTATGAACTTATGCACGCGGGGTATGAGCCTCACTTTGCACTAGTGTATGGTGATGTGACAGAACATCTAATTGAACTAGGGCGTATGCTTAATTTAGAAACAAAGGTGTATGTATAAGAAGATTGTACTTCTCTGCTACAGTAAAAGTTAGCCAATACTATATAATAATACCAAACGCTAACTTAAAAGGAGTTTGAGAAAATGAAAGATACAATAGGTTCTAATAAAAATATCGCGCTTTATCTTCAAGTAAAAGATGTCTTAATTAAACGTATACAAGAAAAAGTTTGGAAGCCCAATACGTTAATTCCAACAGAACAAGAATTAATGCAAGAATTTGATGTAAGCCGTACTACCTTAAGACAAGCTATTTCTATGTTAGTACAGGACGGGCTGCTGGAAAAAAAACAAGGCAGGGGAACAATTGTAAAGCCTCAGCCACTTATCGGCGGCAGCTTAGGCAAGCTTAAAGGGCTAGCAGAAGAAGTAGCGGAAAAAGGATTAACACCGAATTCAAAGCTCATTCGTACTGACTTTAAAAAAGATTTGTATTATGAAACTTCCATGCTGGAATTGGACGCTGGAGAAGAGGTTTTAGTTATTGAACGAATTCGTTTTGCTGATGAAGTGCCTATTGCGATTGAACGTTCTTGCTGGCCTCTGCATATTGGGAAAATACTAGTTGAACAAGATTTAAATAGTGCAAAATTTTATGAAGTACTAGAAGAGAATGAAATCTTCTTAAAACGAGCTAAAGAGAAGGTATCTGCTATTAATGCAACGATTTATGAAGCAGATCTGTTAGGCATACGGGGCGGAGAAGCTTTACTTGAAATGACAAGAGTAAGTTACGGTTTTGATGATAAGCCACTTGAATTTACGGTAACAAAATATCGCAGTGACAAATATCATTACAATATTGAACTTACAAGATAAAATGCTAATACAATTGGGGATGTGGAGATAATGACGAGTTTAACTCAAGTCAAACAATATGGTTTATATGTAAACGGGGAATGGGAAACAACAGCAGAAAAAATGGAAGTCTTAAATAAATATACACAGCAGCCTGCAGCTGAAATCTCAGTGGCAACAAAACACGATGTAAATAAAGCTGTGGCCAGCGCGAAAGACGCATTAAAAAACACTTTTTCACCATATGAACGCTACGAGGTATTAATGAAAGCAGCTGAGCTACTGCTAAGCGGCCAAGAAGAATTTGCTGAAATTTTGGCTATTGAAGTTGGAAAGTCTATTCGTGAATCTCGCGGAGAAGTTGAGCGTGCGGCTACAACTTTACAAATTTCAGCGGAAGAGGCAAAGCGTATTCATGGAGAAGGTGTACCTGTTGAATCGGCTCAAGGCTCGGAGAATCGCATGGCTTTTACAGTAAAAGTCCCAGTTGGCGTTGTTGCAGCTATAACACCGTTTAATGTACCTATCAATCTAGTTTGTCATAAACTTGGACCGGCACTTGCAGCTGGGAACAGTGTAGTATTAAAACCTGCTGAAGTCACTCCAATTTGTGCTCTCAAGCTCGCTGAATTAATGGAAGAAGCAGGACTGCCAAAGGGGCGCCTTCAAGTATTGACTGGAGATGGGGCAGAAATTGGTGAATGGTTATTAGAAAACCAGGATGTTAATATGTTTACTTTTACAGGAAGCCCAAGAGTAGGAGAGCTCATTCGATCTAAGGCAGGTTTGCGTAAAGTTTCGCTTGAACTAGGAAATAATTCGGCTACTATCGTACATAAAGACGCTGATTTAGAAAAAGCTGCATCTTTAATTTCTCAAAAAAGCTTTAATAATGCGGGACAAGTTTGTATTTCAGTTCAACGAATTTATGTTCATACGAATATTTATACTGCATTTGTTAATAAGCTAAAAGAAAAAACAGAAAAGCTAGTAGTCGGTAATCCAATGGATGAGCAAACGGATATTGGACCGATGATTCGTCTCAAAGAAGCAGAACGAGTGGAAGAATGGGTAAAAGAAGCGGTAGAAGAAGGGGCAAAAATTGAACTAGGAGGAAAGCGTGATGGTGCTTTCTATCTTCCTACAATTTTGACCAATGTAAATGACGATATGAAAGTTTGTCGTCAAGAAGTATTCGGGCCAGTAGTAGCTATTGCTCGATATGATGAGATTGATGAAGTGATTTCAAAGGTAAATGATTCTGACTATGGGTTGCAGGCAGGCCTTTTTACGAACGACTTACAGTTTGCTATGAAGGCAGCTCGTGAAATCGAAGTAGGCGGATTAATTGTAAATGATGCTTCAGCGTATCGTGTCGATCATATGCCATATGGCGGTGTGAAAAAGAGCGGTAACGGAAAAGAAGGACCGAAATATGCAATTGAAGAAATGACTGAAGAACGTATCATTGTTCTAAATTTATAATTTATTAGTTTAAATGAAAGACCTAGATTTTTAATTTTCTAGGTCTTTCATTTGGAAAATAACAAAGAAAAAATGACGAAGGTGAACAAACATGGAGTTCCTAACAATCCTTCTTCCTATTTTCGGGATTTTTGCACTTGGATTTATTGGACAAAAGAAAATAGGATTTGATACAAAAACGATTTCAACAATGGCACTTTATTTGATGTCTCCAGTTCTCGTGTTCAAAACATTTTACACAACCAAATTTACGATTGATTACTTATATCTTACGTTATACACATTCGCACTTTGCTTTGCATTAATTGTTGTCGTCTATATTATTGCTTATTTTCAGCGATATTCTACTTCAGAAACCTGTGGAATGATATTAGCGTCCTCATTTATGAATAATGGAAACTACGGTACACCTGTTGTTTTATTACTTTTCGGCGTTACAGGCTTAGACTCTGCCATCATTCTAATGGTGATACAGCAACTGGTCATGTGTACAGTTGGAGTTTATTATGCCGCTAAAGGAAGTCCACAAGGAAATGGTATAAAATCAGCCGTTGACGCAGTCCGACGGATACCAATTGTATATGGGGGACTTTTAGGAGCTATATTTCAGTTTCTTCATATTCCATTAAGCAACTCTGTAAAAGAAGCGGTTGATTTAGTAGCCGGTGCAGCTATTCCTACCATCATGATTGTACTTGGCATGCAGCTTGCTAAAATATCAGTTAGAAATTTAGCTAAAGCCAAAGTTTCATGGTCATTAGCTATTAAACTTGTTATTTCACCGTTTATTGCCTATATACTGACACTTCTGCTACCTGTGGATGAGATGGTGAAACAAATTATGATTATTATGGCTGCTATGCCCACAGCTGCTAATACAACTATGTACGCGCTTCAATTTAATACAGAGCCGGAGTTTGTATCAAGTGCAACGTTAATTAGTACCTCTCTAAGCCTTGCTACATTACCTATCATTTTTCTAATTGTTTTATAAAATGACACAGAAAAACGTTCGAATATAGGTTGAAAAATAATTTTATTATATGACTTTAAAAGGAGTAGTCAACGTGAATTCTCCTCATAACGCAGTTTTAAAAAGATATTTAAAATTTATTTTCTATTTTAGCTTTGTGTTCTTCTTATACTTCTACTTCACATACAGTTTTCAACACTACCTGACGAAATATTTGTTTCTTAATTGTTTACTGACAGGGATATCTTTTCTCATTCGAAATTTAAGAGGTTATACGGAAAAACTGTAAAGGCATCGGTAAAGGAAAAAACTTATTAAAAGAACCTATGGATTCTTTTAATAAGTTTTTTTTGGGTCTTAGTATTGTCCTTGAGTATATCTATACAGCGGAGGGGCTCCAATCACTAGTGAATAAAAAGAGCGCCTTACAGCTCATATAAAAATACAAGAGAAATAAATAACAATTTTACTAAATTTCTTGCTTTCATCGAATCTACATAGTATATTTAAATCGTAATGATTACGATTTATGTATAGGAGTGTTCCAATGAAGAAAATACCTGTTACCGTTTTAAGTGGCTATTTAGGCTCTGGAAAAACTACATTATTAAATCATATTTTAAAGAATCGACAAGGATTAAGAGTAGCAGTCATTGTAAATGACATGAGTGAAGTTAATATTGATGCTGAATTAGTAAAGCAGGGTGGAGATTTATCTCGAACTGAAGAAAAGCTTGTTGAAATGTCAAACGGATGTATTTGCTGTACTTTAAGAGAAGATCTTCTGATTGAAGTAGAGAAATTAGCTAAAAGAGGAAATATTGATTATATAGTAATTGAGTCTACAGGCATAAGTGAACCCGTTCCTGTAGCACAAACGTTTTCATATATCGATGAAGAAGTAGGAATCGATTTAACTCAATTCTGTAAACTTGATACGATGGTGACGGTTGTAGATGCAAATCGCTTTTGGAAAGATTTCGAGTCAGGAGATTCTTTACTTGATCGTAAAGAAGCGTTAGGAGAAGAGGATACAAGGGAAATAGCAGACCTATTAATTGATCAAATTGAATTTTGTGATGTGCTGATTTTAAACAAATGTGACCTCGTAACAGAAGATGAACTGCTGAAATTAGAGAACGTACTAAAAACATTACAACCTAGTGCTAAAATTATTCGTGCTATTCATTCACAAGTTGAGTTAGGAGAAATTTTAAATACGAACTTATTTGATTTCGATAAAGCGAGCGCTTCGGCTGGCTGGATAAAGGAACTCGATGAAGGCCATCATGCGCATACACCTGAAACAGAGGAATATGGAATTAGTTCTTTTGTCTATGACATAAAAAGGCCTTTTCATTCAGAACGCTTTACTGAATGGGTTTATTCAATGCCAAAGCAAATAGTGAGAGCTAAAGGGATTGCATGGTGCGCTAGCAGAAATAACGTAGCGCTTTTAATGTCTCAAGCTGGACCATCTGTAAGTATTGAGCCTATTTCTTATTGGGTTGCCTCCTTGCCAAGAAACCAACAAGAGCAAATTATTAAACAAAATCCGCATTTATTGGATGAATGGGATGATCAGTTTGGTGACCGTCATACCAAATTAGTATTTATCGGTGTGGATTTAGAACAAGATAAAATTGAAAAGGAATTAGATCAATGTCTTCTAACGGAGGAAGAGCTGGAAGAGGATTGGAGTAAGTTTACAGATTCCTTCACTTGGCATTTACAACAGGCGTAGTAGAAAATATCTTATCTCATTTGTGGCTTCTAAAATGTCAAAAGGTTTGATTTATACTGCAATCAAAGGAAGCAGGTTAGTACTGTTAGTACTTTTTAACCTGCTTATTCCTCATAAGGTGTAATGATTGGTTTTTTATAATAAAACGTAAAGAAAGCGAGAATATAATGATTTTATCTGATAAAACTATCGAGCAAAAAATAAAAGACAAACAATTACATATTGAACCGTTAAAAGATAATCAAATTCAACCTGCTTCAGTGGATTTAAGAATAGGATCTAGCTATTTAAAGGTTAAAGAGCATCAAGTAGGTGTCATGTCTTTACACCAAGAAATTAAATATGAACACCTAAAAAGTGATGAAATAATTATTCCCCCGCATTCTTTCTTGCTGGCAACTACATTGGAATATATTAAGCTTCCCAACAATCTAACTGCTTTTGTAGAAGGCAGAAGCTCTATAGGCAGAATGGGGTTGTTTATACAAAATGCCGGCTGGGTAGATCCAGGGTTTGAAGGACAAATTACTCTTGAACTATATAATGCTAACCGCCTGCCCATAAGGTTAATTAAAGGATGGAGAATTTGCCAATTAGTATTTGCTCAAATGGATCAATCCACTATTAATCCTTACAGAGGAAAATATCAAGGACAAAAGAATGCTACAGGAAGTAGAATTTTCTTAGATGAGGGTAGATAGGGGAATTAAGACTAATAGACGAATTCCGGTATGGTGTGAAATAACAGAGTATAACAAAAGATATATGGAAACTAAAAGTAAACGCTCGGGTCATATGAAAGAAACGAAACATTGAATATAAAAGAAGAAATGAGTGAAGATAGGTGAAACAAATTGAAATATATATACTTGGTGGCTTTTTAGGGAGTGGAAAAACGACCTTATTACAAACTATTTTAAAGCAAGAGAAAAAACGAAAGAAAAAAGTGGCTGTTTTATTAAATGAAATAGGAGAGCACTCTGTTGATACAGATATTATTGGAAGAGAAACGCCGTTCAGAGAGCTTTTAAATGGCTGTATTTGCTGCACGATGAAGGATCAATTAGAACTGCAGCTATTATCTATCTATCAACAGCATCAGCCAGATGTTATTTACATAGAAACAACGGGAGTCGCACACCCTTTAGAAGTTTTAGACGCTTGTTTATCCCCTGTTATTGCGCCATATATTGATGTTAAGTCTATTATTAGCGTCATTGATTTAAGCAGATGGAAAGATCGTAAGGAATTGAATAATTCAATTCAAAAGCTGCTTGTAGAACAAATAAAATATAGTGATCATTTAATCTTAAATAAAAGTGATTTAGTAACCAAAGAAGATCAATTATTTCTACAAGAGGAAATAAGAGAGATAAATGCTAAGGCTCAAATGAGCAGAACAACATATGGGAATATTTCATCTCTAGAAGAAATTAATCATTCCTTTCATTCCTCTGTTGATAGTCATACTGAACTACACGTTCATCACCATCTGCATATCCAAACGATGACTTATCAATTTGAAGGTAAAGTTATAAAAGAAGAATTTGAAAAATGGATAAAAGAACTGCCAGGTACTATTTATCGAATAAAAGGTTTCTTAAAGTTTGTGGGGAGCGAAGAAGATACTTATTTATTTCAATATTCATATGGAATGCCGTACTCTTTTCCACAAAAAAAATTCTTTCCAAACAATCTCGTCGTTATTGGTGAAAAATTTGATATAGAAAGACTAAACAAAGAGTTAAAAAGCTTAGAAGAAAGCGCGAAGCAAAAAAGTTTTTTGTAAAAAAAGACGCATTCTTCGCAATTTATCTATTGGATAAGGGGGATAGGTTATTTGATGCTGATTAAAGTAGAAGAAAATGTGTAAGAAAAGCCTCGATTTTTTATCAGTAAATCGTTTTCTTTATAAGCATAAGGGGGAAATAAATGAACCTAGATCATTTATACAAGCATGTAATAATGGATCATGCGAAAAATAGAAGAAACCACAGATCGATAGAATTCCACACTCATAAAGTACATTATAAAAATCCTACTTGTGGAGATATCATGATAATGTATGCAGTCATTAAAGGCGATAGAGTGCATGATATATCTTTTATAGGAGAAGGTTGTTTTATTAGTATGGCTTCTTCATCGATGTTTACAACGATAGCAAAAGACAAAAAAGTAGAAGAAATAAAGGATATTTCTACCCTTATAAAAAATATGATTGTACGTGGAAGTGAAGTAGAAGATCCTCAAATACAAGATGCGATTAGTTTAAGAGATATTTATAAGCTGCCTTCAAGACATAATTGTGCGTTAATGCCCTGGCAAGCATTTGATAAATTATTAAAAATGAAACAAGAACAACAAATTAAGTAAGAAGTAAAAAAATTATGCAGCTCCACTCTGGACAAATCCTCTCAACAGTCATTGTAAGACCTTAATTAAATGGTGTCGTTCTATGTGTTGTCTCGTGCAAAAGAAATATATGCACCTATCGCAGGAGCAATCGATTCTATTTTTCCAACTAAACATGCTTTTACAATGAAAACTGACAGTGGAATTAGCATTTTGGTTCATATTGGTACCGACATAGTACAGCTAGAGCGCACTCCTTTTGAACTCAGTGCTAATGAAGAAGACTATGTGAAACCAGGTGATCTACTAGGTACTGCTGATTTTGATTATATAAAAGACAAGGGTAAGGGAATAGAAGTGTATGTGGTTTTTCCAGAACTTGATGATTCAAAAGAATTAACGCTGATTAAAAGGGGATAGAGTTAGCAATCAAGATATTATTGGTACAATTTGATTGTTATAAAGGCACTTTAAAACGAGAGTGTTGCTATAATGAGAAAATTTCAGTTTAAAAATAAATTATATGAAAGCAACTAGAAATAACGCAGAATTGTTATTCCTCCTAGAAGATACACTTTATATGTTAAAATTCGGTGATTTTAGGCTCTATATATGAAATTATTTGAGCCTTAAGAATTACAATAAAATTCCTGATTTTTGAATAATTCTAGTAGGTTATTTTCAAATTACTAGAAATACAATTCAAGCTTTTGAATATCTGGTAGGATAATACATATAAAGTATTTTTTAGGTTTGGGGGATTTTATAGAGATGCAATTTACAAAGAAAATTAAACTTTCCTTATGTACGACTTTAACAGCTGGTGTATTACTTACATCTACTGCTGTGGGAACGCCGGTAAGCGTAAATGCAGCAGAAAGTCAGGAACTTTCTACAACAGAACAACAAGAACTTAATACTATATTAGAGCATTTAGAGTTCAATAAAGAAGATAATCAAATTACCATCGTTAATGAAGACGAATTAAAAAATGATCTTAATGATTCTAGTGCTTATAACCAGTTAGAAGGTTCAGTTGAACAACTTAATAATATTCTAAAGTATGTAAAATTCGACGAAGATAAGAATCAAGTAATCATTGAAAATAAAGAGAAAGTAAAAGATAACCTTGATTCTACTTCATACAATCAACTAACAGCTACAGTAGAACAATTTAACGAAATTATTGATAGTCCAGAAGGTAAAGAATTAAAAGAAAAAATCTTTAAAGAACTTGGTGAAAGTAAAACGTCTTCTGGTACAGTTTCAATTCAAGGAATTAGTGGCTGTGGAGCAGCTTCGATTGCTGGATTTGCTCATACTGCTGCTTTCAGTGGCCTAATGACTGTTGCTGGGGTAAGTGGACCTGCAGGATGGGCTATTGGCACCGGAGTTGGTGCTGTATGGTTAGGTGCTAGTGCTGCTGCTGGTTGTTTATCATAATAAGGTGGTGATATAACATGAGTCCTGATAACACTTTCAAAGATTTTTTAGGCGGTAAAATAGACTTGTTCTCAAGAGGATCTTTTCAGATGTTTACGTTTTTGATTTTATTCTCTCCACTATTTACGCATATGTTTAAAGAAAACGTTTTGCTTTATATAATGTTTGCTTTACTAATTACAATCAACAATTTAGGAGTAGAATTCTTCTCAATTAAGAAAAGAGGCCCAGAACCTAAAAAATATATTTTGCTTTTTCTAAGTATTAGTTTGCCTGTTGATATTTTGTTACTATGCTTATTCTACATTTTAGGCTAACTGTTTTAAAAGTTCTCTATTATCTTAATAGAGGACTTTTTCCAATTAGTAATCATGGAGATCAACTTAATCCCATAAGCAGGGGTGTTATATACCTGGATATTTTACTTTATCCAATATATGTAGCAATTGTAATTGCCTTATCTAGAAAAAGTAAAAGCTAATAAATAAAGAAATTACATCCTTTAAAATAAAGCAGATGTTATAATGCAGCTATTGTTCGTATTTGAGTACGTATGAAAGAACTTCTATAAAAAGTAACCGCGTCATTGGCAAACGAGGTTGCTTTTTTATGTTCAGATTATATATGCGAAAAAATTGTGTTACTGGCACTTAAAGGAACAAGGAGCTTAATTTAAGCTCCTTGTTCTAATTTTTATCATGACCTTCAAAAACTTATCCAATATAGATTTGCACTAGCAATCAACCCAAAAGATATAAATCCCACAATTTTTACAGGGTGAGTAATTTTATATGTAACAAAGGGGTTAACTCTTCTTATTACCTCTGCGAAGAGTAGAGTACCTATGGATGCGAGTGCTAGTCCAAGCAACAAAGCATTCTCCTTTAACTGAACAAAATCAAAAATTAAATAAATAAGAAAGACCCATAGATAAGCTAAAAAGATATTTAAAATAATAGATAATAAAAAATCTTTACAGTTCATAATTAACTCCCATTACAATTTTTTCTAGTTTCTATGATTTTATCATAGAAACTTTTTTATATTGCTATTTAGTAATCATTTTTCAGGAACAGTCATAAATATTTTTATTTAATTTGTAAAAATATTTTGAATTAATAATCGGTCTATGATAATATTTAAAACAGTAAATCATATATAAAATTTAAAATCACATATGTGATTAAGAAAGGATTTCTTCATGTCAGTAAAATCAGCAGAACGTGTATTAAGGGTATTTGAATTGATTGCTCAACACCCTGAGGGATTAACAGTAAAAGAGGTTAGTGATTTACTTTCGCTTCCGCAAAGCAGTACGTTTAACCTTGTGGGAACACTTCACAATGAAGGATATTTAAATCAGGACTCATTAAAGAGGTACAAGCTAGGGCCAAAGCTAATTCAAATTGGAACAGCGGCTATGGAATCGTTGGATATTTCTTCTGAGGGAAAACCGTATTTAAAGAAACTGATGGAGGATGTTCAGGAAACGGTGTTTATGGCTTTGCTGTCAGATGGAGAATTAGTCTATGTTGTTAAGATTGACAATAATCGCTCCATTAGAACAACAGCTCAGCCTGGTAACCGTAAGCCGCTCTATTGTACAGGATTAGGAAAAACCTTTTTAGCTTTTCTTCCTAAAGATCAGCGAGAACAGCTGCTTGAATATATAGAGCTGCTGCCTATTACGGATTATACAATTACAGATAAAAAAGTTCTTAATGACAATTTAGACTCTTTTATTCAAATGGGCTATGCAATTGATGATGAAGAAAATGAGGAAGGGTTATTTTGCCTTGCTGCACCTGTATTTGGAGCAAAGGGAAGCATTCAAGCTGCTATTAGCGTAGCTGGCCCTAAGGAAAGAATGCTGAAACATAAGGACTTTATAGTAGAAAGGCTGCTTCAAACGTCAGCTAATATATCTTTTATTGCTGGATATGAAGAGGCGAAGAGATAAATGAAAAGAGGGGTAAGATGGATGTGATAAGCATGGGGGAAACAATGATTCTGTTTACCCCACACTCGAATGGAAAGATGCGATATGCTAAAGATTTTTCTTCGAAAATGGCAGGGGCAGAAAGTAATACGTTGATTGCCCTGTCAAAACTCGGTTATCAAACGGGATGGGTTAGCCGATTAGGAAAAGACGAGCTAGGAGAGCGGATTCTTTCAAGTATAAAAGGAGAAGGAATAGATGTAAAACATGTGATATTTGATGATAATGCTCCTACAGGTCTGTTTTTAAAACAAAAAACAAATGAAATGAATAGTAAAGTGTTTTATTACAGACAAGGTTCAGCAGCAAGCTTTATGAATCCGCGTGATATGAATGAAGAGTACATCTCTTCTGCTAAATACTTGTACGTGACAGGGATTACACCTGCGCTGAGCGATTCCTGCCACGAAGCTGTTTTTCAAGCGATGAAAGCTGCTAAAAAAAATGGCGTAAAAATAGTGTTTGATCCAAATTTGCGAAAGACGCTTTGGGATGAATCAGCTGCGCGTCAAACACTAACTAAAATGGCTACATATGCGGATATTATCTTACCAGGAATGAATGAAGGTCAGTTTTTATTTGAGAAGGATAATCCTGAAGATATTGCATCAGCGTTTCATCAATTAGGTGCAGAACTAGTCGTTATTAAGCTAGGTGAAGAAGGAGCTTATTACTCAACTAAAAATGAATCCGCTTACGTAGAAGGTTTTAAAGTTGCTAGAGTGATAGATCCAGTAGGAGCTGGTGATGGGTTCGCCGCGGGGATACTATCGGGACTAATAGATAAATCCTCTTTAAAAGAAACGGTCAGAAGAGGGTGTGCTATAGGAGCTATGGTCGTAACCGTAGAGGGTGACATTGAAGGCTTGCCTGATAAGAAAGAGCTTTACGAATTTATGAATGCGATTACAAAAGAAGACGTTATACGATAAAAGAAAGGGGCTTACCAATGACGGATAGTTTATCACATTTATTAGAGCATAAAATCGTTGCGATTATTAGAGGAGCCAAACCGCAGGATGTAGTGAAAATTGCCTCTGCGCTTAATGACGGCGGTGTAAAAAATATAGAGATTACTCTAAATTCGCCTGACGCACTTTCAGCCATTAAAGAGGTTTCTACAGGGTTGGGTGATCAAGTGTTAGTAGGAGCAGGTACAGTGCTTGATCCTGAAACAGCACGTTCAGCTATTTTAGCAGGAGCAAAGTTTATCCTTTCCCCAACTGTTAACACGGAAACGATTAAACTAACGAAAAGATACGGTGCGGTGAGTATTCCAGGGGCTTTTTCACCTACTGAAATTCTAACGGCATATGAAAATGGGGGAGATATTATAAAAGTATTTCCTGCTAGGCTGGGTGCTAGCTATATTAAAGATATTCGAGGGCCGCTTCCCCATATTCCACTTCTTCCAACAGGAGGAGTGAGCTTAGACAATATTCAAGAATTTGAAGAAGCAGGTGCTGTAGGGTTTGGTATTGGAAGTTCTTTAGTTGATACAAAACGTGAAATTACTCATGCATACCTGCAGGAGTTAACACAAAAGGCTAAAGCGTACGTAGCCGCAGTAAATCGTATAACGAAAGGGGAAAAAGTACATGAAAATTACTAATTATGAATTGTTCCAAGTGCCGCCACGCTGGTTGTTTTTAAAAATAGAAACAGACGAAGGAATTGTTGGATGGGGGGAACCTGTTATTGAAGGAAGAGCCTCTACCGTTAAAGCTGCAGTAGATGAGCTGATGGAGTATCTTATTGGCAAAGATCCATTAAATATTGAAGATCATTGGAACGTTATGTACCGAGGCGGCTTCTATCGAGGCGGACCTATTTTAATGAGTGCCATATCAGGGATTGACCAAGCTCTGTGGGACATCAAAGGAAAATATTACGATGCTCCTGTACATCAACTGTTAGGCGGAAAAGCAAGAGAATCTATTAAAGTATATTCTTGGATTGGAGGAGACCGGCCTTCAGATGTAGGCGAAGCAGCAAGAGAAGTTGTTTCACAAGGATTTACAGCAGTAAAAATGAATGGAACAGAAGAGCTTCAATATGTGGATTCATATGAAAAAATTGATCAAGTAGTAGAACGTATTGCTGCTGTCAGAGAAGCAGTGGGACCTTATGTAGGAATAGGTATTGATTTTCACGGACGTGTACATAAGCCAATGGCAAAGATTTTAGCTAAAGAACTAGAGGTCTATCGCCCAATGTTTATTGAAGAGCCGGTTTTGCCGGAAAACAATGAGGCGTTAAGAGAAATTGCCAATCACGTATCCATTCCTATCGCTACAGGAGAAAGAATGTTTTCAAAATGGGAGTTTAAAAAGCTCTTAACGGACGGATACGTCGATATTATTCAGCCTGATTTATCACATGCAGGAGGAATTACAGAATGTAAGAAAATTATTTCAATGGCTGAAGCCTTTGATGTAGCAGCTGCACCTCATTGCCCGTTAGGACCAATTGCATTAGCTGCGTGTCTTCAAGTAGATGCAACGTGTCACAACGCATTTATTCAAGAGCAAAGCTTAGGCATTCACTATAACCAAGGCAGTGATTTACTAGATTATATTGTTGATAACCACGTATTTAAATACGAAGAAGGCTTCGTGAAAATTCCTGATGGACCTGGTTTAGGTATTGAGATTAACGAAGACCATGTTAGAAAAATGGCTGATATCGGCCATAATTGGCGTAATCCAGTATGGCGTCATAAAGACGGTTCTGTAGCGGAATGGTAAAGGGGAAACCATTTTAGTACAAAAGATCTGATTGATAAATGACCGTCAGTCAGATCTTTTCTTAAACTAGTCATATACAGGGGGATAAGGGAATGAAGGGGTATAGCGAAAAGCCGACTCGCGTTAGATTTCGTGTTTTAGCATTTATTTTCATAAGCGTTGTCATCAACTATATGGATCGAAGCAATATTTCTGTAGCTGCCACAGCCATGTCCAAAGATTTAAAGCTATCATCAGTAGAACTGGGTCTCATATTTTCAGCCTTTGGATGGGCTTATGCTGCTCTGCAAATACCAGGAGGGGTAATGGCTGACCGTTTTGGTGCTCGTGCTACGTATGCCTTTAGTTTAATTACCTGGTCTATTGTTACGCTGCTGCAAGGATTTACTAAGGGATTTGTGAGTCTTTTTGGTCTGCGTTTAGCAACAGGAGCATTCGAAGCACCGGCTTTTCCGACCAATAATAAAGTAGTCACCAGCTGGTTTCCAAATCAGGAAAGAGCATCAGCTATTGCTTTTTATACTTCAGGACAGTTTGCAGGGCTAGCATTTTTAACACCGACACTAGTTACCATTCAGCACTTTTTAGGGTGGAGAGGTCTGTTTATTACTACTGGGATTATCGGTATAGCGTGGGGCATTATATGGTATATCTTTTATCGTGATCCTTCTCAGCATAGCAAAGTAAATAAAGCAGAATTACAGCATATCGAAGAAGGTGGAGGCTTAGTTAAAGCTGCTGATAATAAAGGAGAAAGAGCAAAGTTCGAATGGGGAAATCTTAAAGAAGCCTTTTCTCACAGAAAGCTATGGGGCATCTACTTAGGACAGTTTGCCGTCAACTCTACTTTATGGTTCTTCCTTACATGGTTTCCAACGTACCTTGTGGAATATAGAGGGTTAGATTTCTTGAAATCAGGATTCTTAGCATCAGCTCCGTTTTTAGCAGCGTTTGTAGGAGTATTATTATCTGGCTTTGTATCTGACGCCTTAGTGAAAAAAGGAGTATCACTAGGGATTGCAAGAAAAACACCTATTATCGTAGGTCTGCTTTTATCAACTTCAATTATCGGAGCCAATTATGTAAATAGCACATCTCTCATTATCATGTTTATGGCTATTGCGTTTTTTGGAAATGGCCTAGCTTCTATTACATGGGTGTTTGTCTCAACGCTAGCACCTAAACACTTAGTCGGTTTGACAGGTGGAGTCTTTAACTTTATCGGAGGTCTAGCTTCTATCATCGTTCCAATTGTTATTGGTTTCTTAGCTAAAGGAGGAAACTTTGCTCCAGCGCTAGTATTCATAGCTGCATTGGCTCTTTTAGGAGCACTTTCGTATATCTTCCTTGTAGGAAAAGTGGAAAGAATTAAAGTGGTTAAAGATAAAGAATTGAATCGAGATATTGTGTAAGGTTGTTTATAGTTTTATAGGAATCATACATCTGAAATTATTTGTGGCTGGATTAAAAGAGAATTCGTAAAAGTTTTATTAAAGATAGAGCATAAATTTTGTTGGAGACCAACGGGTTTATGCTTTTTTTACTTATAAAAAAGGATTTCAGTCCCTACAAGAATAAGATTATTAGGTTAGGTAGTAGTGATATTCATGAATACAAAAACATGATAAAATATACAAAGTTTCTACCTTTTATTAACAATAGTCAAAGAATAATAGATAGAAAATGGTTATTAGAGAATGGAAGGTGTATTTATGAAAAAGGTTTTAACAACTTAAACTGTATTATTGCTAGCATTATCAGCTTGCAGTAGTAATCAAAACAAGTAAATAAGAGCAGACCTTCCTTATAGTAGGGCCTGTTTTTTTCTTTTTCTAAAAAGGAGCCGATGTTGTTTGTCCATGTGTCAAAGTCAACAGTATAAGCAGTCTTTATTCATAGATGATTGTTACAATACTAACAGTGCAGGTTCGATTAAAAGCCTAAGAAAGAAATAAAATCGGAGGTAGCAAAATGGGGAAGAGTGGAATGTTTAAAGATTTTAATTTTAAACTAGTGGTTATTGAAGCTTTATTAGATCAAGACCCGTTATTTCTAAAAGAATTAACCGACTTAAAAGATAAGTATACGAATAATTTTGAATGGTATTCTGGAGCTGGACCCATTGTTGAAATCAAAGATTATTTAGAAGAGTTAACCCTAGAAAAGAGTGATTTGGAAAAGATTGAATCCCTTTGCTTTGATGGAGGTAATGAAATTTATCATATTCTAAAGCCAGATTGGGATGGAGAAGACAGTTCATTTGACGTACTATCTGTTGAAGGATTTCAGAACTTAAAGAATCTAAAAACAGTGGACTATATTTCAATGTGTCATCCAGGAGTATTACAACCATTCAAGGAAGCCGGAATTAAGATTGAGGATTAATGAGAAGGATGTTATTGTAGTAAGGGAAGCAATTCGTCTTTATGAAGAATAAAGAGAGAACCAGTAATGAAATATAATGTTCAAATTTATGAAGATAAACAAGGAATGCTTATGATAGATGTTCCTGATAAAATTTTTTTAGTTATAGATTTATTATTAAGTGATGTACAAGAAGATGGATCGAAATTATGGCTAGATTTAATTGATAAAGTACTTTCAAAGAAATCTTCTTATGAAGAATTGACTGGAAATGCCTGTACTATAGAAATTAAATATGATGTAACAAAAATTGTGAATGAATATGCTGAAGAAGATCAAAAGGCGAATTGTCTAATTGAAACAGCTGAGCTAAAACAGATTCTGCTTAAATGGGATGATGCTGTTAGAAATAAATACGCAGAATAGAAATTAATTAATTTAAAAGTATGGTGGGGCCTTTATACGAGATGAAGAAAAAATAAATCTCTTATAAAGGCTTCTTTTTATTTCTTTCTAGTTCACATAAAACGTATTATCGGCAGAAAAAGAGTACCTAATCACTTGTCGGTACTTTTTTCAGATATTAATACAGATTCATAGACAAACCAATAAACTAATGGTTATACGATAATCAAAATAAATCCATTTTCAAAAGAAATTTTGTTAAGATTACAATATATGTATGGAAAGATTAAATGTTCATGTAGATACATTTGGCATACACAGAAAGGGGAAAAAATTTTGTCGATTTACCATAAAGTAATTGGAGATGGATATCCCATCGTTATGTTGCATGGTTGGACACTTGACCATCAAGTGATGTTAAATGCAATGGAACCGTTATTCGAGAAACGAAGCCATTGGAAGAGAATATACATAGACTTACCAGGGATGGGGAATTCCGAGCCTCAATTGTCTATTCAGAACTCTGATAACATTTTAGAAGCGATATTACGTCTTTTGGACGAAATTATTCCTGACCAACAGTTTATTGTTTGTGGCAATTCATATGGAGGGTACATTGCCAGAGGTATAGTCCGTTCACGCCAGGACAAAGTTCGTGGATTACTGCTAATGGCACCATTGATTATACCTGAATATGATGAAAGGGTGGTGCCCCAACAGACTGTTCTAAAGAAAGACAACGACTTGATATCACGTTTGTCTCCAGAGGAAGCTGATGAATTTTGTTCCATGGGGGTAGTCCAAGGTCAAACTGAATGGGAGAGGTTTCAAAATGAAATTTTACTTCCTTCTAAACAAACAAATCATGAATTTGTAAACAGCATTCGTCAAAATGGATATGGCTTTACATTTGATATTTCATTTAAACTTGAGCATCCCACACTCATTATAACAGGACGTCAGGATAATGTAGTGGGATATCAGGATGCGTGGCAACTAATCGAAGATTACCCAAGGGCAACTTTTGCAGTGCTTGATATGGCTGGTCACAACCTACAAATTGAACAAACTGATGTATTTAACGTATTAGTGCATAACTGGTTAAACAGACTTGAGCTGGACAACTTTTGATTGGTATAACTTATCTTTATACTCATACTTAACATAACCAACATTATAGAAGCCAATTGAATAAGTAAAAAGCTACAACTAAAAATGAATGAAACAAAGACCCTCAAGTTCTCTATACTGTTGAATTTGAGGGTGTTATGTCATATTTAAATTATTAACTATTTTTCATTAATAGTAGAGACATTAATAGAAAACTCCTCAATAACTTAACCTCTATAAACACTAGCACATGTATCTGGTTTTGGTTCATAATAACAATGATTTTTAAATTGACCAGATGCAGGTTGACCGTACCATGTTGGAGGGCACGGAGCATGGGGATTAAAATACCAAAGAGCAAATTTCGCTGGGTGTTGTCTCCAATAATCCAAATTCTGCTTTGCTAATCTTTTTTCAACACCTCTTGCTCTTTGATAAAACACATTGCCTTTTTGAACAGCTTCAAACGAATAATTCCCCCCCTGTACTTGATAAATGACTTGTGAAACGGTTCTTAAATTTTTAAAATCTATACAATTTGCTGCAAGACGATTAACAATTACATTTCCCACATATAACATTCCTTGTCTTCCTTCACCTTCAGCTTCTGCTCGCATCATCCTTGCCATTAAGTTAATGTCTGAATTACTGTACTTTACTCTTGCCATTTATTCACCCCCAAAACATAGTATGAAAAAAAGCCTATATTGATGTCATTGTTTATAAGCTAGCAATGCTTAGTTTTCACATATCATCGCGCATATTTAATCATTACCATTAAATAAATTGATACTAATTAGCTACCGCAGTAGGTGATCGTTAGATGCTTATCGAATACGTTATAGGCAGTAACATTGTAAATTGAATGCCTCAAGTTTTAAAAATATGCCTTCGCAATAAATATCATCTCTCAGCCTGTACTAGTTACAAATCTGGCACTGATTCATTTGTGCAATTTACTAATATTAAAATTTTAAGGAGAGAGAAAATGGGAACATTATTTAATCAACCAACACGAAAAGATTATTTTGATAATGATGCTGTTAAATTTCTTGATACAGTAAAAATTCTTGCAAGAGATCATGGCCTGACAGTTGAAGAGACCTGTCGTGTTTTAGAACTATCTATGAAAATTGATGATTATGATCGCAAAGATGAACACATAGTAGCATTAGGACGATTAATAAAAGATTTAATTAATGAAATTTCTATGTTAAGAGAAAAGTTATAACCTAATAAAGTAGAAAAAACATCTAGAGAGTAAGACATTTCTTCTACTTTAAGATGGCTAAAACACAGTTAAACTAAAAAAGAGAAGGTTTTTAACCTTCTCTTTTTCTATATCATCGATGTTTAAATACTCTTTTTCATTCCGCATTCTCGACATTCACGTAAGAATACGCCACCCTTTACAGAACTTTTGAAGTAAGATGAATTGCAGTTGTTACATCTGCCACTCACCTTATCCGGAAATGCAGCATAGTCATACACTTTATCTAGATCGATTTCTTGCTCTTTTATTTCTTCCAGGTTGATCACTCTTTTCTATTTGGCTTTTATTAGACTACCACAATTACATCTATATAGAAGGGGTATGTTAAAATTACTCTGGTTTTTCCACTAGTTGCATCTGAAAAATTTGCGTTTCTTGAATATTGGCTCTTTGAAGTTCCTGTTTAAAGGATTCTCCTTCTTTTAGTTTAATAATTTTCTTTGAAGCGTCACGTAACGTGTATACTCTAAAATTGTACATGAATGTACCTCTACCAAAATAAATGCTTCCTGTACACGATTTCTTCAGGAACTAAGCCAAGCGAACATCGATGAGATCGCTTAACCTCATTTTATTCTTCAACTCAAATACGTCATCAATGAAAATAAATAAATCCCCAAGAGAATCGACAAACTGAATGAATCCTGTCTCTGTTATGAAATGACCTTACCTATAGTATTTCTTAAAGGCATAGACTCTTTCACTCTACGAAAGGTTAATATTTAAATAACAGTTCGTCGTTATTAAAATATTCTTCACTTCTATGAGGCCTGTCTAAATAAAATGTACGCGAAATGAATAATAATCTTCTTGATTTATCTGTTGTATATAAATATAATGTAACTGAAGTACGCAAAAAGAGAACATGAAATTTAAAATACACTTTTCGTTATTATCATTTTTTGATTCCATTCATTACCTATATGCAAGAAACGCATGTTTATTATAATGAGATTACAGTATGAAGAGATTGAAGGAGATACCCCAACTTAATGCTGTAGTTTCGTTAATTAAGTTACACCTGGAATAAATACTAAATTCCTTTAGCTTTCGGAGAAAATATGTGCAGTTACTACGATTTAGATTTTTTGAAAGCGATATCATTTCATTAAAAGAAAAACATTTTAAGGGATTTAATTATTTTAACAAGTTATAGAAATATCTAGTGTTATTGCTACCTTATCTCTAGACACTAGATAAAGAAGATATTTCTTTATCTGAAATGGGGGAATAATAGATTAGGATATTATTGTTAGACAATAAACAGGATTTCAAAAAGGTTAAAAGGATAATAGAAAACCTCTTTATAAACGATACTATATGCTCAGGTATATAAGGTGAGCCGAAAAAGTGTATTTTACATTAAAAATTTTGAAAACGCTTTACTGAAGGGGGGAGTTAATTTCAAATTATATGATTACCATTTATTTTAAAGATTATTTACACATTGGACTTATTTTTAATTATTGTCTTTTTTTATAGACGCTAGCCTAAGCATAGGCTCTCTTTAAGTGTTTTAATGAACCGCAAATTGAAAGGGGTTACAACTATGAAGAAATTGGGATTAGCTACACAAATATTTATTGGACTTGCGTTCGGGATTGCTATAGGCGCTATTTTTTATGGAAATAATACAGTGATGGCCATTCTTCAACCTTTAGGGGATATTTTTCTTCACCTAATTAAAATGATTGTTATTCCTATCGTTGTATCCGCACTCATCGTATCTATAGCTGGTGTAGGTGATATTAAAAAGTTAGGAAGACTAGGTGGAAAAACCATTCTTTATTTTGAAATTGTGACTACAATTGCATTAGCAGTGGGCTTATTGGCCGCAAATTTATTCCATCCAGGTACTGGTATAGATATGGGAAACCTTGAGAAAGGTGATATATCCAAATATGAAGAAACATCTAAAACGACTGAGAGTGCAGGTGTAGCAGCTCAAATCGTTCATATCATCCCAACTAATATATTCCAATCATTGACTGAAGGAAATTTATTAGCGATTATCTTTTTCTCAGTCTTATTTGGTCTAGGAGTTGCAGCAATTGGAGAAAAAGGCAAACCAGTTTTAAACTTTTTTGAAGGCGTACTAGAATCCATGTTTTGGATGACAAACTTAGTTATGAAATTTGCTCCATTTGGCGTATTTGCTTTAATTGGTTTGAATGTGGCGAAGTTTGGAATTGGTTCATTAATCCCTTTAGGAAAGTTAGTACTCGTTATATATCTGACCATGATTTTCTTTGTTTTTGTAGTATTAGGTATTATTGCAAAAATGGCTGGAACGAATGTTTTAGTCCTTATAAAAATCTTAAAAGATGAGTTAATTTTAGCGTTTACAACCGCAAGCTCTGAAGCAGTATTGCCAAGGTTAATGACTAAAATGGAGAACTTTGGTTGTCCGAAAGCTGTTACATCATTTGTTATTCCGACAGGATATACCTTTAACCTTGATGGGTCATCCATTTACCAAGCCATTGCTGCCCTTTTTATTGCACAAATGTATGGCATTCATTTATCTTTCATAGAACAAATTACACTTTTAGTTGTGTTGATGTTGACTTCTAAGGGAATGGCAGGAGTTGCAGGAGCATCATTTGTTGTTGTATTAACAACATTGGGCTCAATGGGATTACCTTTAGAAGGTATGGCATTCATTGCTGGCATTGATCGCATCTTAGATATGCTTCGTACATCTGTCAACGTAGTAGGTAACGCATTAGCTGCTATTGTGATGTCTAAGTGGGAAGGCGGATTCGATAAAGAAAAAGCAAAACATTATACAGATTCTATTAAAAAATCAGATGTAGCTTAAAATAATTTATTTGTTTATAAAGAAGGAGATCAATATTATGACAGATATGGGAACGCTTGAAAAACAAGATGTAAGAATTGAAAAAGATTTCTTAGGAACGAAAGAAGTGCCTGTCAGCGCTTATTATGGAATTCAAACATTACGTGCAGTTGAAAATTTCCCAATAACAGGTTACCAGATTCACCCGGAACTCATTAAAGCATTAGGAATTGTTAAAAAAGCTGCTGCTCTTGCTAATATGGAAACAAAAAGGTTATATGATGGGTTGGGTCATTCAATTATTGAAGCAGCAGACGAGGTTATTGAAGGGAAAAGAAATAATCAATTTATTGTTGATCCAATACAGGGTGGTGCGGGGACTTCAACGAACATGAATGCAAATGAGGTTATTGCAAATAGAGCTTTAGAGTTACTTGGTCATAAGAAAGGTTCTTATTCCAATTTAAGCCCTAATAGTCATGTAAACATGTCACAGTCAACAAATGACGTATTCCCAACTGCTATCCATATTGCAACGCTTAATCTGTTAAATAAGTTACTGAAAACAATGAATTATATGCACAGTGTATTTCAGCAAAAGGCAGAACAATTTGATTCTATTATAAAGATGGGACGTACTCACCTACAGGATGCGGTTCCAATCCGTCTTGGTCAAGAATTTGAATCATATAGTCGTGTTCTTGAGCGCGATATGAAACGTATTAAGCAATCTTATGGACATTTATATGAGGTTAATATGGGAGCAACTGCAGTTGGAACGGGTTTAAATGCAGATCCACTTTATATCGAAAATGTTGTAAGATATCTAGCAAATATCAGTGGTTTACCACTTAAGAAAGCCAATCATCTTGTAGACGCGACTCAAAATACAGATGCTTATACAGAAGTCTCTGCTAACTTAAAAGTTTGCATGATTAATATGTCTAAAATTGCGAATGATATCCGATTAATGGCATCTGGTCCTCGTGCAGGATTAGCTGAACTTATATTACCAGCTCGTCAACCTGGTTCATCTATTATGCCTGGAAAGGTCAATCCTGTCATGCCTGAAATGATTAATCAAGTAGCTTTTCAAGTTATAGGTAATGATCATACAATTTGCCTGGCATCGGAAGCAGGTCAACTTGAACTAAATGTGATGGAGCCTGTTCTTGTGTTTAACTTGCTTCAGTCGATCAGTATTATGAATAACGCATTCCAAGTTTTCACAGACCATTGCCTGAGAGGCATTGAAGCAAATGAGGGACGTTTAAAAGAGTATGTAGAAAAAAGTGTAGGGATTATTACAGCCGTAAATCCACATATCGGATATGAAGTAGCAGCACGAATTGCTAGAGAGGCTATTTTAAATGGAAAGTCGGTACGAGAACTATGTTTGCAATATGACGTATTGACTGAGGAGGAGCTTGAGTTAATTTTAAATCCCTATGAAATGACGAACCCAGGTATATCTGGCAGCTCTCTTTTTGACAGAAATTAATTTTTAAAGCGTGCTCCATATTAAGTTTATCGTATAAGCCACCTACTTTGGATATCCCTAGGTGGCTTATTTTCTATATACACGTAAAAAAATACCAACTACCATTCAAACCATGCTATTTTTTATAGTCTAAGTACCACCTAAATGCTTTTCTTCATGCCGCACTCTCGACATTCACGTAGAAAAATGCCCCCTTTTATAGAACTGTTGAAGTAAGATGAATTGCAGTTATCGCATCGGACACTAACTTTATTCGGAAATTCAGCATAGTCGTAAACTTTATCAAGGATGATTTTTTGCTACTCTTTCTCTTCTATAAGGAAAAGAGGTATCAGAGAGAGCAATTAAAAATACTTCATCATATAAAGCCATGGCAAAAGCATTAGAAAATCTTTCAAAGGAAGATATTGCTTCATTGTTAAACATGCATAAAAGTTTATTGACTTCTTTAAAAGAAATGTACTTCTAACAAGTAAAGAGCCTAATTGGATATTCGATTTGCTTTCTTATTTTCCTACTGATAACACTTTTTATATTAACTAAAGGCGTATATCATATACAACTTAAACACAGAAAAAACTACTGCTCCTGTTGAACTGCACCCCAATTGTTAGACAAAAACTAATAATTGGAGGTGCAGTTTTTTATGTCAAAACACACACTTGAAACAAAGTTAAAAGCTGTAGATTTCTACATCAATAAGCAATATTCATATAAAGAAACAGCTGAGTTATATGGTGC
>NZ_JBFTKA010000011.1:0-70348 GCF_056395685.1 Priestia sp. 10L35
GTCAAATTGAGCTCTTTTAATTCCTGCAGCACTTCTTTTTTTAATTTGTACACCTTATCAAAGGAATGCTTTTGTTCAAACTCCTTCATTTTGGCCAAACGCTGTTCTTTCTCTTGAGGTGTTTCTTGCTTCAGCTGCTTTTCGACAGGGGCTTTTTCTGCTTCGGCTTCTTTTTTCGCTTCTTTAGAAGAATCTTTTTCATCTGATATGCCTAATTGGGCTAACAAGTTTTGTTTAAATAGCTGCTTATACTGTGTTTCTTCACTAGGCTGCTGCATAACTTCTAGTACTTCTTGTTTGTAATCTTCTTGATATCGGTCCTTCTCTTGTGTCTGTTTACGTGCTTGAAACTGATGAGAAAGCTCATTCTCCATACCTTTCAATTGGTCAGAGGTGAACTGCTTTTCCTTTAAGGCACTTGATTTCAACATGACATAATCGTTTTCTGCATTCACACGGGCTAACATGCTATCAATATCTTGAGGTTTCTCTTTGTCATGAGCCTGTAAAAACGTAATATAGCTTGTTTTGAGCTGCGTTTCTCGATCTTTCTCTAAAACAGGATTCACATCATGACTCTTCAAAAAATCAAGTGTTGTTGCACTTTCATAGGCTTGTTTTTGTCCTTTTTCATCGGTGGAAACAAGTAAAACCTGCGGTTTTTCCTCTCCTATAGCTGATTGTGTTAAGTAAACAGCGCCAGAAGGTATGTCTTGTAGTTGTTCACTACTCATATTGACCAAACGAGCTTCGATTTTTTCATTTTGTGGGTGTTTCATAAACTTCTTTAATTCTCGTTTATCGGAAATAAGTGTTTTAAATTGGTCATTTGAAAGAGATGTTACTTTTTTCATTGTCGATTCCTCCATTTAATTCATATTTGGACATAAAAAAAGAGAGCTTTTTATGCTCCCTTACCTTTCGAGTTCCTGTTCTTCTTTTTTCTTTTTGACGGTGCCTGTACGTTTTTGGAAGTGCATTTGATTACCCACTTCAACACGTTCTTGAAAAGTAAGAGATTGTTCTTGAACTTGACCATTCATGACCCCTTTCTCATTTTTAGTGATGTTCGAGTCGATCTGATGCTCAAGTTTCACGACTTCTTCCTTTGTCATCCATCCATTTTTAATCGCTTGTGTTTTGGTTGAATAATATTTTTCTTCAGCCGTGACACGATCTAAAATACTATCTACATTTTGTGCCGATTCCTGTTGCTGTTTTTGTTTATAATCTTCATATCCATCTTTCATTTTCTCTTGTACATTTTCAGAAGAAAGAGGATCTGCTTGCTGGTGTTTTTCATCGTTTTTTTCTGGTGACTGATTTTTTTCTCGTTCTTTCACTAAGGTATCTTCGATTATTTCAATAAAGCCAACGGACGTTTCATGTACCTCTTTTAAAAGCTTTGTTTTATCTTCAAAGCTCTTTCCTTTCGTCCAGTGCGACAGGTAATCCAACGAGTAAGAACTGGTGTCGATTCCAAAATAAGAGGAAACCGTATAAGCTGTCATTTCTGCCTGAAATTCTTTTTCGTCAGCTGTATAGTTTAGATGAGTGTCTTTGGTGTGAAGTTTCGCATGAGCCAATTCGTGTATCAACGTTTTTACATTTTGACGTTCAGAGTTACGGGGATTTAACGCAACTTCTTTCGTTAAGGTGTAACTGATCCCCTTTGCAGCTCCAAGCTCCTCTTTTGGTTGAATAATAGAAATACCATTCTTTTCGGCAATGGCTTCCATTCCTTTATAAAGTGCCTTGTAGTCGTCCACGTTGCCTTCTAACCAACGATTGGGGAATATCTTAGGTAAATCACTTGCTTTTGCATTTGTTTGTGAAATCTCAAAAACATGGCCGACTGAAAAGTACAGTCGGCCTGGAGTAACTTCTTTTTTCCCCTCTTGAATGAGCTTTTTTTCTTGAGGAGTAGCTTTATTAATAGACTTTAACTTTCCATTTTCATCTTTAAATTTAGGAACCGTTTTGTTTGGTACAAGGATCTTAATACCCTTTTCACCTTTATTGACTGAGAACCCTTTATCCTTCCAAAACTTAAATGATCCAACAGCTTGAGCACCAAAGAACTGTTCTTGAATAAGAGCTGTGTTCGACATGGAGTATTGATAAAACTTACCCATAAAAGATAAGTAGTCTTTTAATTCTTCGGCAGAATGAAAATGTTGCTCCACCTTTTTCTCCATCCCTTTCGTTAACTCTTCAACCTCTTTACGCTTATCTTCGGCTGATTTCTTTGTATAGGCTTTACTCATCTTCTCCCTCCTCTTCTTGATAGGAGATCCCCTTGAGCTCTTCTAATTCTTGTTCATACCAAGGTTCCTCTAAATCCACAAAAAGCTTCTGTGTTTTGATATTCATTGGCACCAACATATTTTCTTGATGCACCACATATTGATGAAACTCCTTCGCTTCTTCTGGACTTAAATTCACCTCTACCTCTTTGTCTTGATACTGTACAATGGCATGATCCTCTCCTACAGCTTTAATCGAAGCTAACACTAAATTTTCGTTAAAAAACATATGTCATTCCTCCTCTACATTTATAAAACTAGTTTTATATATATCCATCAATGAGATGGTTGTTTCCCTTTGGACTCTTCCCAATCAATTCGTTTTTGACGTTGATTTGCAATACGCTTCTCAACAGCTTCCTTCGCCACCTTTGTGCTATCTAACTCTTGTAAATCGGTTGTCATTAATCCATCAAAACCGTGATGGAAGAAAAGACCGTTCATATATTCAATTAAAATTTGTGTGTTTTTATCAGCACTATTTGCCCCAAGACGAATCTTTGTTAATTCATCTTTTAAAGCCTGATGTAAGTTGTTGCTAACCACTTCCGAAATATATTGCAATGACCATTCATTACTCTTAGCTTCTTTATGTTCCTTACAAATTTGAGCAATAGCTTCACCCGTAAACCCAATATTGTTTTCTTCCATATACGCTTGAATATATTGTTTTGTTTCTTCATTTAATGATAATTTCATACGTTGTTTATTCATTTAATAACTCCTCTCTTCTTCATGACGACGTTCAATATCTTTTTGCAATTGCTCATAATGTTTTTGGTTTTTCCAACTGTCATATTCTGATTTAAATGCTCGCTCCATCTTTTTTAATGCAAAATGAATAGAAACATGTTGATTAAAACTTGCAGGGCGTTTTGATTGTTTCTTGCTTTCTACCATTCTTTTAATCTGTTGCTGCTGCTTATCATAATCTTTCATTTCTTTTAAGAAAGCATTGCCCATTCGCTTATAAAGATCATCAATTTTTGTTTGCTTATAGTCCTTGTATCGCTTTTCATCTCCTTTTCCTTCTCCATACGCTTTCTTTAATTCCTCTACTTCTTTATCTAATTTTTTGAGTAATTGTTGATACTCAGTACGATGATACTTTTCAATATATTTTTGACTCAGCACATCAATAAATGGCTTCATTGGTTTTAATGTTCGGTAGCTATATTGCCACTGCCTTTTATCTTCTGGAAGATGATTATAGATCTGTAGAAACAGTGGTTGGATGTCTCGATTCTTCCATCTTAATGAAGAATCCTGCTTCTTTTTTCCGACCATATCATTTCGAATTAACTCATTTATTTTCTGCTGCTGCTCACCTCGATTTAAAATTTGATTCACGACTGTTGACTTCATCGCATCCAATGTTTTAGGTTTTCTTTTACCTCGCTCACGAGTAGGTTGTGGTTCCACTGTGGCAATATGAATATGAATGTTCCCAGTATTGTAGTGTATGGCAGCTGACCAAACAGCCGATCCATTTAACCTTTCCCTTTTAAGCATTTCCTTCATGGACTGACGGGTAATCTCCATTAATTTTTTCTCATCCACTGTATGAGTATGAGCGTCATATAAACCATTTTCTTGGAGCCAAGGATTATGAAATGTGATGACATCTTGCCACATAATACTGTTATTTTTTTGTGCTTTTTCAAACAACTTTTTTAATTGCTTTTTCCCCTGCGCATTCAATTGATCCGATTGTTCAGTAAACAAAGAAGATGTCTTATCAGGGTTATCCATATAATCTTGATAAAGAGTAAACAGTTTCTCATGGGCATCCTGTTCTTTTTTAGCATCATCTCGATCTACATAATCAACATAATCTTGAAAAGCCTTTTTATCAGATGTAACAAATTTTGTTTTCAACACTACGCCTGGAATAACAGTAGGCGCACTCATTCCTCATCCTCTCCCATCATATCTTCAATAAATCCATTGATTGTTTCAATTGCAACCGCACACCTTTCCATCATCTTTATATTTCGATCAATGAGACGTTCTAACTCTGCTTCACGATCTTTTTGTTCTTGAAAAACAGCCAATGTTTCAATCTGACCTTTTAAAAATTCTTGCCGAGAAATCTTTTTTTCTTTTGCGATTTTATCAATTTTTTTTAGTGCAACTGGATCAACATATCGAATTTTAATTTCCATTTTATCCGACCTCTCTTTTGTAGTAGTGCTCTTCCCCCTAAAAAGAGAGAAGAGCATAAGGGGTTTTTGCCCCCACCATAGGTGTGGGGCTAGGCAGAGCCTAGCAAAACCGTGGGTACAAAGAAAATCGCTAAATGTCCCCTTTACGTCCCCTTTTTTTGGTGTACGTCCCTTTTACGTCCCCTCTTAAAATCCCAATGTCCCCTTTATGTCCCCCTATTTTGGAGCCATGTCCCCTTTGCGTCCCCCTGTGTTTTTTCACTTTATGGCTAAATCTTGTTGTTTTTCATTCAATTTTTGGAGCTTTTCTTGTAAACTTTTTTGTTCATCTTCATAGAGCTGAATGCTTTCATCACTCGACTGAATGGCATCCTTTTTCATCGCAATTTTCGATTCGGTATCGGCTTTTTCCTCATTCACTTGGTACTTCATATCCCGTTGTAACTCGTTCATTTCTTGCTGCGTTTGACGTTTATGTTTGGCTTCTACTGTGATTGCTTTTTCATAGTTTTTCATTTTCTTTTTAACAAATTGTTTTTCTAAATCATTCACCAAAAGCGCATATTCTTGTTTGTTTTTTGTTCCTTTCCCTTCTTCACTTTTCGTTTTTCGTTGGTCAGAATAGAGCGTTGTAATTAATGCATGAGCATCTATTTCTTCTGTTGAATCTGTTTCTGAATCATTCGTTACATCATCCACATTTACCGTTTCTTTTTCTTCATTTTCTTGATATAGATCAAAGGCAAGTGCTTCCCAGTTTGGAGATAAATCGCTGATCCTTACCACATAATAGCCATCATCTTCATACAATAAATGAACAGGTAATTTGATGTTTGGATTCGCTTTTTCTTGTGCAATAAAGCTTACCTTTTCTTCATCTGTTCGATCCATTTTGATGACCATATCGAGTGAACTTGAAGCCGGATAATACACGCGATTTTCAATGGTTACGGTTCCCGTAATGTTGGAAGAAACCGCCTCATAGGTTTTGGTATGATATAACGGATCTTCTGTTTTTAAATAGAATTTCGATGTCAGTAAGGATAAAAAACCGATAAAGAAAAAGATCAACATTGCTGTATACTTCCATGACCGATTGCGATTTAAATTAAATCGATAATCTTCAAATTGCTTCTTAAATGCCATCTACTCCACCTCATTTCATGATTTCTGTTTTCAATTCTTCGATACTATAAACCACCCATTTATTCTCTTCTTTCCGTAGAGAAACTTTAATAATGTCATGCGTTTGATCGTCGACATTCTCATCTTTTATGACAAGATGATTCGTAAATTCAGCAATCACTTCGACCTCTTCTTGCCCTCCATCATATTGTTGAACATAAAGCTGTACATCCTTTGGAGTCGAGGTATAACTATCTCCATATACGAACTTTTCAGAAGGATAAAATTGCTCGTAAAGCTCTTTGTCCATGATCGATTTTGCGACCTTTTTCCGTTCCTCAAATCCCTCTTTTTCACGATGATAAGACACATCGATGAATTGATTAACCGTGTTTAAGTAATCTCGTTTTTGTTGTTCTTGGGCAGAAGGGCGAACTTCACTTAGTTGTTTTTTTAACTCTTTATTTTCTTCTTGTAAGCTCTCATTCGTGACTTGAATTTGTTTCGAAGCTGTTGTGTTGGAGATATTGTGGTTCAGGTAAATGTTGAAAATGGTTACGCCTGCCACCACAACGGCAAGCGCTCCAAATAGTAGTGCTGCTTTATTTTTCATCGCCTTTTCTCCTTTTAGAATCGTTTTACTCTTCCATTGAATCGTTCACCAAAATACGTTCCTTTTGCCATACTTGCGATGGCTACACCTGTTTTTCCTTGGCAGCCTAAAAACTGATTATTTCCAACATATATTCCGACATGGCCGTCTATCTTATAGGTGTCAAAAAACACCACATCCCCAGGCTTCATGTCTTTTGGATTAATCGCCTGCCCTTGCATTTTGAGTGTATCGGTTGTTACGCCTGACATTGGACCAACATTCATTCCTACCTGTTCGAATGCCCATCTGACAAAACTTGAACAATCAAAACGTCCTGCATTAATATCAGATTGAGAGCGTCCACCACCAAATACATAGCGTGTTTTACCAATCAACGTTTTGCCTGCGTCAATCACTTTCACACCCGATTTCCCACCACTTCCTCCACTCGCAGGAGCAGCCGGTTTCCCATCAGCTGTGATTGTTCCTGTGTAATACTTTAAAACCGCGTTAACGTACAAGGCGTCGCCATAACAGGCGCTGTACGGTACCATTTCAGGACGTACACAGTGATAAATTCCTGTATGTTTTACCTTTTGATATTGCAATTGTGAAAAAGAAATCGCTAACTCTGGTGTATATTTGCCTCCATTTTTCATGACATAATTGATAAATCCACCGCCAAAATTGTACGACTGAAGGCAGAGCTTCAAGTCATAACGCGCCTTTTCTAGTACACTTTTAAAATGCAAAACTCCTTTATCAACCGATAATTCAGGACTAGAAATACATCCAACTGATCCACAAAAGGACTCGCTACTTTGCATCGGATCGTTTCCTCTTCCTCCACTTTCTTGCATCATGAGTGCCATCATAATGGGCACATAAGAAGCATCTAGCCCATGTTTTTGTGCGTATTTTTCGAGCAAGGGTTGATACTTCATCACCTCTGGTGACACATTAGCCGTTCCTACGCCAATGCCTCCACCTTCAATCTCTGTCACTTCACTTTGTTGACTGTCTTTTTCAAATTCACCTGTAATGGCTACAATCGTACTCATGATTAAGAGGCCCGATAACCCTAACAGGATCAACGTGCCTCCAATCAAATATTTTTTGGGGATGAGCTGTAAAACGATATGCAAGGCTTATGCACCTCCACCGTACAGCACTTTTTCTTCCTCATCGATTTCAATATGAAACAGAATGTTTTTTACGGACTTAATACAAAGCAGCACATCCCCAATTGGTAGCTTTGGAATTTCAGCCAATTCGCTGTCCGTAATCCCTGTTTTAAACACTCGTTGAATCGTATCTAAGTTGTTATCATCCTGCTGCATGATGAATTTATATTGCGTTAAATCAAAAAGCTTTTTAATTTTTTCAATCGCTGTTTGTTCCGAACCATCCGGCACAAAGTCACTGATTAAATGACTTGCGTAGATTAAGCCTGCAAAGTATTTTCTAGCTTCTCGACTAAACTCTGTCAAGAAATCTAAGGCATGTTCATTGCCCTTTTTCGTGTTCACAATGTGGTGCGCCTCGTCGATGACAATCAAATAACGAATGGCATCTTCAAAGGATAATGTACCCTTCGTATAAGCTGCCAATTGTGGTTCTCCATTCTGCAGCATACCATCCCATAATAAACTCATGACGTTGAAAAGCTGTGCTTGTGCAATTTCATCTTTTAATTTTGATAAATGACGGATGGAGAAAAATACGACTTGTTCATCGTTGAAATCTTCAATGGTTGAAATGCCATCAAACAAATGAGCATATGTTTCAACCAAGTTTTCAATGTTCAGCTCAATCAGCTCAAGTCTACGTTTTCGATACTCTCCTAAGTTCGGATGGTGTTCTCTTGTTTTCTCATCGGTATATAACTCTTTTCGAATGAGGTGTAGAAACTCACTAAACGTTGGATAGGCTTCTGGTGAAAGCCCCGTAATGTGATTGCTTGCGCCTTTTTCATCGTTCCATAACTGCTTTTGAATATAGAGTTTACGAAGTAGCTTTTCATACTCTTTTAATTCATCATCTTTTGCTTCTGGTGCAATAAAACGATAAAAAACAGTTAATTTGGATAAATGCTGCGTAAAGCTATTAATCTCATGTTCATGTGTTTTAAATACCTGTAAAGGATTAATTTGCCCTTCCGATCCATCTAGGGCAATCTGTTTCCCTCCTAATTCTCTGACGAGACTTTCAAACTCTCCTACAATATCGAATCCTCGAATCTTATAGCCTTTAATCGCATTATCTGTGGTGACTTTCTTTAAAAACGTGGATTTACCTGCGCCCATTAAGCCCATCAACACCGCATTATAACTTTTTCGTTGTTGATCTTTATGAAACAAATCAAAGATGACGCTGCCACCTGTACGAGTTGTTCCTTGATACGTGCCGTATGGATCATCTAAGTGAGTAAAATGAAAAGGAAACCCTCCAGCTAGTGCTAATGCGGGGATTTCCTTTCCTTTTCGCTTATTGGGGTATTTCTTTTGCATGTCAAAATGCGTCACTAACGATTCCCACTCATACTCTTGTTCATTTAAGAAAATGGATCCTCTGAAGTTATGCGTTTCAAGATGATGAATGACTTCTTTTAATCGCTTTTCTAAATCAGGAATCGTTTTTTCAGCAATATAAATGCGAAGGTGAACACGTTTGATCACTTCTCCATTTGTCACTTGGCGATATAACTCTTTCATATCTAAATACTGTTCTTGAGCATCCATTCGATCAATATTTTCTTTGGCATTCACATGCCGTGCATTTTGTTCAGACATGTTTTTATTAATGGCTTCTACGACTTGTTTTCGCTCATCGCTTACCACATCTAACGTGGTAATGGCATTTGGCATATTCATGATCGGTTCCAGCCAAAAATCATTCACGTTTGTTGGATACTCATAAATGTGAATACACGTCGAGTAACCATCTCCGTTTTGAACAAGATTTTCTTTAAAGCTCACGCCTCCTTGCGGCTGAATCTGTGCCACAAAATAGGGATTGTATCCTTTTTTCTGTTTGATTTCTTGAGGTGTTTTTTCTTTTTTACGGAAAGGTAAAGGCATCATCGGTTTATCATCCTTTCTTATTGTTTATTGCCAAGCTTGGCATTTTGATTGTAGAGTTTGTAAAGAAGATTGATTTGTTTTTCGTCCGAAACAGGCAACAGAGGGACAGCCAGTTGAACATCTCGCATAAATTGATCTTTTCGTTCTTTTACAGCAAGTTCAGTCGGTCCATATAGAAAAAGAAAGTATTCTCGATTGGTTCGCCCCCATTCTAAATATTGAAGCTCTTTTAATTTCTTTCGTAAGAAACGAAGAGATAACGCATTTGGGGCTTCTCGAATCTTCTTTTCAAGGTACTGTTGTTGCTTTTGGGTTGAAACGGGCAAGTTTAATGAGATGATTTTAAAAGGATCTTTGTCGCCCTGATATGTTTTAGCCAGTGTATAAATATTGCGTCCTGCCTCTTGGTCATGCATGGCATTGATATCTGTACTTTGAAGCTGCCAGATTCCAAAAAATCCTCCATCATCTTTTAGCTGAAATAACCCACTATCTGTTTGATCGATGATGGGAATAATATCAGCCACACTTTTCTTTACCTCCGGTAGTTTTTCTTTCTTTTTTTCCTTTTTAGCCCTTGGAGGTTGTAACAGAGAAAAAGGATTCTTTTTCTTTGTTTGAGCGATCCGTTTATCAATTTCCTTTTCATCAAAGAGAAGAGATTTACTTCTCTGTTCCTCTTTTTTTATGGGATTTACTGACTTTACTTGCTCATTTTTCAATACTTTTTCATTGAACAACACCATATTACTTATCCCCCTTGTAACTTTTGAATAGAGCTTGATTAAATTGTTAGTAGTCATCTGAAACCATAGACAAAAAGAAAGAACGTGTTTCAATGAAAACACGTTCTGACTATACGTTGTTATACTATTTGTTTAGTAAAAATATTTGGTTCCGAAAAATGAAATAACTAATAAACCATGGTTCCTCTAATTTTCTTTATTCTCACGTATTAATTTATCACGATCAATAAATTGAGGAGGTTTCTCCATCCAAGAACGCTCAATTAACATATTCGCTCCATCTTCAGCATAGGCTCCTGATTTCATAATAAATTTACTATAAAGAGCTGCTAAATCATGCCGTATACTTAAGGACATAGCACTTCCATATGTTGCAACTCCAAGAGCACACAATGCATTAACAAAACAAAGCATAACCTGCTCTGAATAAGGAGCGACAGTAGAGTCCGTGACACACGTATCCCACGTCATTGAGGCAGGAATATCACTTTCATGCAACATCTTATGAGTATTATAGAGAATATCTGAAGTAATTTTCGTGCCACGTATAAAATGTTTTTTTATTTCAATATCCTTTGCTACCTGAGAAAACCCTAAAAGGATATCCTTCCCTAATTCATTATTAAGTGATGTCATATATAAATGAGAGGTTTCCAGTGCAAGTAAAGATCGTTTGTGCCCAAACCATCCGGTCAGAAATTTCTGCTCTGTTACAAACTCTACTTCCTTTGGATAATCCATATAAGGTGGCCGAATAAAGACACCTTTTTCCTTCATGACTTCTCGTGTATCACCATTAAGACTAATAGCCTCTTCCACATAGTTATGGAATAAATGATGGATATCTTTCCGACAGGCCAATGTAATACCACCTGCATGTGCAGTCATCCCAAATTTACTCATGTGTAGAAGATATGCCATATAAAAAACATCTGTAAAAAGACGGGGCGCACTTAATTTAACGTGTTTTTCTACTGGAAACCCAACGGGTTTAGGAATTCCCTCTTTTTGAAAAATCGTTTCTATTTCTACTAGGTGCCTTTGAGCTACGTTAATTGTTTCCTCTAAAAGAGGTTTTACATCAGAGTCTTCCACCGTTTGTAAAAAATGTGTGACCATACAAATATTTAAACTATCATTCATATAAGTATTCCAAAGATTTGAGATTTCAGCGCTTGCAAGACGCGATGATTTATTCATTTCTACCATATATTATCCTCCATTCATGTTTATAATTTACATAATTTGCTAATAATAAACATGAAGTTTGAGACTTTTAACTTGGACTCTCCATTCAGAACCATCCTCTCTACCAAGGATGGTTTTTTCTTATTTATGATAAGCTCCTTTTTATTCTTGATCTCGATCAATGGCACAATACGTGTTCTTCTTCCGTACCAATGCAAGCAATAACGCCTCATACATCCGTTTTTTAGGGTTTGTACTTGGTCTAACGATCATCAATAGCCCAAATATGCCCATGAAGATATAAAAGGGAATTTGAAGTATAGGATGAATAAAAAAACGTAACATCATCGTGACCATAAGTAAGCCAATAATGAACAACAAATCGAAGAGATAAAGTGATTTATTAATCTTTAATTCCGTCGAGATTTCTTTCGGAATGTTATAGTTTGCCATGATTCTTCTCCTCCCTATAAAAAAGAGAAGTAACGCTTGTTACTTCTCTTCTGGTTTATTTCGTTTCTTTGATCCAAGATTTCGTAAATCTCGCCCTGTATTTCGTCCAATTTGATAAGAACGTTTTGTTTTGTGGATTGTTTGCGAATTATCAATACGTTCTTTTACCTTTCCTACCCCTCCCTTAAAGTTATCTTTTACCACTTGTGCAATATTGCGTGTTTCTATCCGGTTCTGATTTGGCATTGGAATATCGTCTGTTGAAGCAGGAACTGTGTCTTTTTCAATCTGTTGTTTTCCTTGGCGAGGTTCCTGTGTAGCTGCCACTTGTGCTTGGGCTTGATCCATCCCTGTCGGCATGGAAACAGACGGTTCTCTTGTTGGTGTAGGATAACTTACACTTTCTACAGAAGATCCAATACCTTCACTTGTACTTCCACCGTAACCGGAAGTTTGGATTTCCTCATAAACAGGCGTACTCACACTTCCTACAGAGGAGCTGCCTCCATTTGTACTTCCACTATGACCAGAAGCTTGCATTTCACCATGTAGAGCAGTACTTGCCTTTCCTACAGAAGAGCTGCCTCCATTTGTGCTTCCACTATGACCGGAAGCTTGCATTTCACCATGTAGAGGGGTACTTGCCTTTCCTACAGAAGAGCTGTCTCCATTTGTACTTCCACTATGACCGGAAGCCTGCATTTCACCATGTAGAGCAGTACTTGCCTTTCCTACAGAAGAGCTGCCTCCATTTGTGTTTCCACTATGACCAGAAGCCTGCATTTCATCATGTAGAGAAGCACTTCCACTTTCTACAGAAGATCCAGTACCTTCACTTGCCCTTTCACTTTGATCAGAAGCTTGCATTTCATCATGAAGTGAAGCACTTCCACCTTCTACAGAAGATCCAATACCTTCACTTGTGCTTTCACTTTGACCAGAAGCTTGCATTTCATCATGTAGAGAAGCATCCCCACCTTCTACAGAAGATCCAATACCTTCATTTGCACTTTCACCATAACCAGAGGCTTGCATTTCGTCATGTAGAGATGTATTTCCACCTTCTACAGAGGAAGTTGATCCCTGACTATCAGTAGAAACACCTGCTACTTGCATCTCATCTTGTAAAGAGCTGCCTTGCCCCGCCCCTTTTCCTTCCGAAGAATTTCCTTCAGTATTTTTACCTCCTTCTTGTTTTTCAGTAGAAGATAATCCCTGTTGTTGAGCCTTTTGCTCATTTCCTTCGTTTTGACCTTTAGAGGCAGCGTTTCCTTTCTCACCTGCCATTCCTGCCTTTTTCATTTCTTCATGCAGAGCTGGTTGTTTTTCTTTATTTCCTTGTGTAGCTAACCCTTTACCAAAACCTCCAACTCCTGCTGCTGTCTGAAGAGCGCCACTACCAAGACCTTTTCCTACATTACCAACACCTTTTGCAAGATTGGTTCCTCCTTTTACGGTTCTACCTATCATGCCAATACCACTTTCAATTCCTTTTGCCATCGCAAAACCTCCTGCAATAGCGCCCCAACCACTTTTCAAGCCAGCATCAATGCCAAAGAGACGTTCACACATTACAGGCCCATCTACAACGGCAATACTAAAGGCAATCAATGCGATCAGGTATGGAATACCTTCTAGCTTATCGCTAATAAAGACGGTTCCCATTAAATAGACCTTCATGGATATAAAAATCATGATCGTCACAAGGAATGTATTCACGATATTCTTTAGAACGGCTTTTAACTTCTGCCCATCTGCAACATCGGCAGGCGCGACTAGTTGGGCTAAAATCGCATTGAATCCTAGCTCATAACATAATTTTGCCAACTTAATAGACGTAAATAACAACGTCATCCCTATCACAAAAAGGGAAATAGCAATTGTCCAGAAGTTCCATGACCATCGATAATATAGTTCTGGAAAGAAATCGAACCAACCATTATCTAGCTCTGCAACTCCATCTTTTCCATCTGGTGTCAAAGCAGTCTTATGCGTGATTATGTCTTTTCCATCAGCACTTAATTCTTTGTCTTTAGAAACTTTAAATTTATCATCAATCTTCTCAGTAATATCAATCATCATAATATTTTTTTGTGGCACTTTATTCGATTTTTTTAATTTGGGACTCTTCCACTTCGTAAGATCAAATTGTGCTACATCTGTTAGATTACTTTTAATAATCTTTTCACTTACCGTGCCTTTTTCATTCAAATCAACGGCTTCAATGGCTTGATCGGTGAATTTATCAGCCTTTAACATGCTTGTGTTTAATAAAAGTAAGACGGCCATCGAAATAAAAATGTTAATCATAATCTGTTCTCGATTGACTTTCTTCTGAATAATCAACATGTAGCCGATATACAGAAAGGAAAAGGCCAGTAACACATATAAAAAGGGTTGAATTTTCGTAATAAAGTCTTGAATGTCAGGTGAATTAAAAAACGCTTTAACGCCTAATACACTGTCTGTAATCCCTTCTAGTCCATCCACTAGAAACGAAAGAACTTGAATACATCCCCACCCCAATTTCCGTAATAAATAAGTGAGGATATTTCCAACATCTAAGTACTCCGAAAACTCATGTAGCTTTTCAAGAATTTCTTCATCTTTCATCTACTCATCTCCTTATGCACGCATTACATGCCTTGAAACAACGTATCAACGGTTATTTCTAATCGTTCATCCAGAGGAGAAACACGAATTTGTACAGGTGCTTCTCCTTCCTGCCCTTTTTCCAAGTGTATAGTGCCATCTAGTAAGCCAATTAACACCTGATGCCCTTCCTTCACAATTGGTGCATAGTCCTCCAAAATACGCTCTAATTCCTTTGAAATACTTGTCATTCTTTCTCCCCCTTTTGGTATTAAGCTTCTTGTTCTTCCATCTCATGTTTCAAATTTCTAATAATGGTATTTATTTTCGTTTGAAGAAGTTGGTAGACATTTTTATTCAATTGGTCATTAACTCCTAGCATATTTAATTCCTCTTCAAAATCACTCATGGACTGTTGCTCAATCTCTTCCACCGTTTTATTCATTGCTTTTGGTAAGTGTACTTTTAAAGCAGTAGAAACGTTCTTATCTCCACCTAAGAACTCTTTGACTGTCTTAGTTTTATAGTTCTCATACGTTAGAGGAGTAAACGGATCGTCGGCTAGTTCCTCTTCTTTTTCAACCGATGGAGGTTGTGATTGAAAAGGAAAGAAATTATGAATCACCAAGGATCTTGGATTGACTTGTTCATGTAAAGACGAAATATCAATATCTAGAATCGAACGATCCGTGTCAAAGTCCTCTCCGAGGTATTCCCAACGGTATTTCAACGCTGTTTTTCCAGTGTTATAAATCGGATGTGCTTTAATTCTCTGACGTGCTTTATCTTGACGTTTTACCACACGCACAACCACACTTTCTCCTTCTTTAAGTTCCATTAACTCATTTGGTGTTAATAATGGTTTTCCATCCACTCCCTCTGTTTTGCTTTTATCCGTTGATAACCCTTTCCCACTTCGAGAGGTAGAATTGATGGTACCGTCCCCTAATTTTTGTGAAATGGTCTTCGCTGTTTCATAGTTATTGCTTAAGATGTAAATCGTATTCCCACAGTTTCCTTCAATCGTTTCAGCATCATCTCCATATTTATTTTTTAGTTGTGCATAGGCTTGAATCACTAAGTTAAAACGTATGTTTCGTCCTAAACAAACCGTGATAATGTTGGACATTCCCTCGATTGCCGGCATATTTCCGAACTCATCAAGTAAAAAAATGACTTCTCGATGACACTTGTTTCCTTTCGCTAATGAAGCATTTTTGGCGAGTATATAATACAACTGACGAACAAAAATGGAGGCAATAACGTGATTACTAGAATCATAATCCGGTGTGACCATGAAAATAGCGATTGGTTTTGTAAAACATGTCACTTCTTTTACATGAATACTTGGATGTTGCTTTTTCACTGTAAACGTCGTAACTCCTGTTTCCCTCGTGATCCTATTAATCGATATAACGGTTTCAAGCCTCGATGAAGTAACAATTTTATCACTGAACTTTTCCGTTAATATAATTTCATCATTCTGCTTTACTTCACTTGTAAAGTTGAATTCAAATAACCCTTTGGCATCGGTTTTAATGGTTTCTTTTTGACCATCTGGAAAGGTCATTTCTAAGCGAGTAAGAGGTGCTGCTTTTCCTTTGATTGTTTTTCCAAAGCCCACACGTTTTAAATCAACGCTATTTTTAGAAGTCATCTTGGCGATTTCATCAAACGTAAAAATGGATAACCCATTCATCGTTTGAGTAAAGATCCCGCCCCTTGTTGTACCTTTTGAAAAGTTCGATGTCGCATACTGCATTTTGGCCACACTTTCTGTTGGCAGCCCATCAAAGTACAAATCTAACGCATTTTGCGTATCTCCTTTTTTATTAATGACAACCTCTTTCGAGCCTAACTCCGACAACATATTTGCCACCGTGTACATCGTGATTTTATTCTCTTCCTTTTCCTTAATACACTTATCTGTAACAGCGAGAATCATAGCGTTACATAAACTCATGGCACATTGTTGCCAGAACGGATCTTTCGCATTTGGATTGTAGTAAAGCGTGTAGGATAATGTATTACATAACGCTTGAGCTGTTGAGTAATCGCCATCTTTATATGTTTCTTTAATCATTTCCAACAGGTTATAACTCATCGATTCTAATGGGTTAAGTAAGTTTAGAACCTCAACATGATAGCCTCTTTCCTCTAGTGTGTTTTTAGAAGCTGCGAGCAACTCGCCTTTGGGATCATTGCACACTAGGGAAGGCTGGTTTTCAGCTCGTGAGTAGATATCAATCGTTGGAAAAACAAAGGTTTCCCCTTTCCCTGATCGTGTAATCCCGATGATTAAATTATTAACGGGTGTGTCATCAATCAGCATGTAATTTTTCTTTGTAAAGAACCGATGTGTGTGGAGAAGCTTCTGTATTCCCTTTAAAGCTTTGTACTCTTTCCATGTTTGAATCAGGTCATAGGATTGAATACGCGAAACAGGTACGCCACCTCCACCTTGATACGTTGTCGTTTTTTCAGGTACTTTTCGATATTGCTTTTTTAGTTCACGTCTTGTGGTAAATCGCCCCGATCCTTTTTGATTGTGGTTTAAATCTTTGAGGTTGGATCGAATGTTGTAAGCAAATTTTGCCGTTAATAAGGCTGCCACTAGACACATCGCCCCATATAAAGGTGTGTACTGTTGAAGATGAATCTCTGTCAAAAAAGATGCTTCTAGATGAAATGGCTGCGGCTCAAATACATCACTAAACGTTGTTCGAATCAGGTTTCGCATCATATTAAACAGAAAGTTCAAAATGAGAAGAATAGATACAAAAAAACAAGCACTTAAAGGAATAAGTACTTGTTTTTCAGCGAACACATATTTTATCGACTTATTAGGTTGCATCTCTCATTACCTCCTGGTCAATCTGATCAGAGGTAGGAATGACATAATAGGAACTAGATGAAAGAGAAAAGAAAGTTTGATCTCTTGCCTCATATTGATGTTGAAGGTAACGAAAAGCTGTGTTAATATCCCATTGCACCTCTTTCATGTCCTCTTCTGTCACCATATATGCTTCATTTCGAATTAAGTCGTCTCTTTCTTGTTGAGTGAGCTTGGAGATATTAATAGGTGGCATAGTTGGTTTCGTGCATAATCGAAACTTAAACGCATATTTAAGAAAATCATCTGTAATAGAGATCGAATCGGCATTTTTAAAAATAATGACAATCTGATTCTCTAAAAGAATGACATTATGGACACTGTTCGCAATACGTTGGGCATGAAGTTGAGTCGTGTGAAAAATGCCTAGTTCAATTTCGAGAAACAGATCCTCTTCATAATACTCAACCCCTACCACAAAGGCTTGCTTCTGGTTTTTCACTTTCGTTCGTGTATACATCCTATCCATCCTTTCTTATAAATTTTTTAAAGCTTCTTCTTGTTTCTTCTGTTGATCCGTTAAAGATTGGATTTTCTTTTCATCTTTTGGATCTTTCTTCTTTTCCTCCTCCACTTGTTTTTTCGTCTCTTCTACCTCCTTCTTTGTTTTCTCATAGGTTTCTATTTTTTGATTCAATTCTTGGTTTTGAATATGAGCTGCCTCTTCTTTGGCCTCCTTTACTTTATCAAGCTTCAAGTATCCATAAGCCTTCATTTCATACCGTTTATCAGTCATTTCTACTCCTGATTGACGCATCATATCTTCCCATCGTTGTTCGTGATAGGCAAGATCAAAGGCTCCATTTGGAGAAGGAAACGTTTGTTGAAACTCTTTTAACGCATTGACATCTCCCTTCTTTGAAATCATGCTTTCCACTACTTCTGGATGGTCTCCCTGAAGCTGAACAGCTTCCTCATACTTTTTTCGATCGACGAGAAGGCTCATATAAACGTTTTTTTGTTCTTTCGTGAGGCTTTGTTCGTTAATAGAAGAAAGTCGTTTTAAAGCCCCTTCTGAATCCCCTAAAAGCGCCCTTTCATATGTCCCTGTTATTTTTTGTTCCAGTTTGACTTGTTTTTGTAAATCTTGAATGGTTTCAGCTCGATCTTGGGAAGTAGCCACTGTTGAAAAACACGTTGCTGAAAGGATAAGAAGGGATAAAACCCCTCCACTATAGATCAACCTTCGATTACGAGTAGAAATAACAGGTGTTTGAGTCTTTTGCATATGATCCTCTGTTTCTTCCTCTAAAGAAAACGAACCATCTGTTGTTTTCAGATGGTCCGGTACTTCCTTTTCCAATTGTTCAAGAAAACTTCTCTTTCGAGCTTCCTGTATATCGTCCATTTTTAAAGAGCTCAACTTTTTCTTAATATGATCGACTATATGGCGACTATGACCTAATCCAATAGACAATGTTCCTGCATATACCTCTTGATCTTCCTCATCGAGGATAAAAAAATCGGCATGAGCTTTTTTCTTCGTACGCTGATAGTGGGTTTCTAATGTATCTGTCATCTCACAAGCATCCGGAATTGATAACTTTTGAAATGGCTTCAGCTCTTTTGTTTCACTTTTTATAAACATGACAGACAGCATGTTTCTCCATTCCTTTCTTCTAAAAATGAGCATAGAAAAAAGCTATACAATAGACTGTATAGCTTTCTTAGCTCCCGAATCGGATATTTGTATTTACACCTTCAGCTAATGCATAAGCACCCATCACGACCACTAAACCAACTGCGCCCCCAACAAACCATGCGATACATTTATGACGACCTCGTTCTCCCCCTAATATTAAGTGATAACCACCTACACAAAAGGCAAGAGCTGCCGCAACCATTGCAATACGCTGCATCCATTTAATAATGGACTTTCCACTTTCAATGAGGCCCGACATGCCATCTGCCGCCCCAAGGGTTAAATGCGAAGTTAACTGCGTCATATCAACGCTATTCAATAAATCTAACATGTGCTTCACTCCTCTTTTTCGTTAATTTTGTGTTACTGGAATGCTTTGTGGTCTTATAGAAACTTGTTCAGCTACCTTCGGTTCGCTTTTCTCCCCCTCCTCCTCTTCTTCTTGACCTGTAAAGGCACTTAATGCTTGAAGAATTAAATCTTGGTTTTCTTCAATGAATTGTTGATGTTGTTGATGTAGCCAGTCGTTGTATTTGTTTCCATTCACTTTTAGTAACTTTTCCACGAGATCTTTTGATTTCTTTAATTCCTTTTGGGAGATCGTCAAGATACCACCACCTTTCAAAGTTGACCTCTTATTCTTCGAAATACAATTCTTTTGATGTTTCAATAAAATGAGAAAGTTCTGTTTCTAACTGCGATGGATCATATTCATCTAATTCAATTTGTTGTTTTAATTCACCATCTTTATAGGCAGCTAAAGTGTCAGCATGTTGATCTAATCCATAGTCGTTTTGACTCTTAGAACCATCAAATTTAGGATGATGACCATCTAACTCCCTTCCTTCAACATTCTCTTGTTGCATGGCATGTTTGACGTCATTCATGTATAAATCACGGTTCTCCTTATTAAATGAGAACATAACAAACCCTGTACCATCCTCTTTCATAAACTTCTTCATTTGAAGAGGGCTTAATTCTTCTAGTTCACCATTTCCTTTCACTTCACTTGAATTTTGGGAAGAGACAAACACTGTGCCTATTCCTAGAGCCACAACGATTCCTGCAACCGCAGAAATTAACCATTTTTTGTTTTTCATAACCATTCTCCTTTGTTCTTAATATTCAGACATAACAAGCGATTCTGAAACCTACCGAGAGTAATATTTTACCATAGGTTTAGCGATCATCTCTGTCTTTTCAAGGTTATGAAAGGAAATATATACCCGTTTCTGGCTGGAAGGGCAAACCCTATATTGGCATGCATAGTTTTCACTAAGCCCAATAATGCACAACGTTTTCGGCATGTACGAAGAACCTCATGTATCTACTGTTTGGAGTGTTGTCGCTTCTTCGGCGTCACCCTCACGACACCACTCCTCACAGATCCTGGATACACCGTCATCATTTTGCTGCTAGATCACCGATGAGTTTTAGGACGCACTCATCGAACCTTTTCGTTATCGTATACCTTCACCCCCTTGTGATCCGTTTAGGGGAGGCACGCAATATGTAATTGTCAAGGTTCCCTTATTCGTGCTCTCGGCACGTTTCAAAATCGCTTGTATGCTGCATCTAAGAACTAGCAGGTCTTTTGTAAAACTTCCTTCAATTCTTCATCTTTTTTTCTTCGCTTGGCGACGATGGTATGAGCCTGATCCATCACTGAACGTACTTCATAATAAATATCAGCTACACGTTTGATATCGCCCGTTCCTTTTTCTACAGCTACTCCCCCTTTTAACGTATACAACTTTCCATCAAAGGTTTTGGCACTTTTCGCTCGTGCGTCTGATATATCATAGAATGCTAGTCGCTTTTGTGCTTCCATGTTCATCGCCCCTTAACCGTTAAATATTCTAAACTTAGTTCATATCCTTATGACTTGGTAAGAAAATATCTTCTAACTTAAGATCCAATGCCTCTGCGATCTTCTTCATATTTTCAAACGTTGGATATTGACGAGTCCCATTTTCGATTTGAGAAATAGTAGGTTGCGGGACTCCCGAAAGTTGAGCTAGATAGGTTTGACTCCACTTTTTCTCCAACCTCTTTTCTTTTATGGTCTTTATTTCCAGCACCTCCTTAATTAAAGTATATTCATTTTCAAATATTTTGTAAATAGTTTTTTAACCAAATTCGTATATTTTTTCTAAATTTGTTTAATTTGTTGATTTCACATTACTTTCAGTCTTTGATAAAATTAAAAGAAAACTTTAAAGAGAGTAGATCATATGAATGAATTAAAGAAGTATATAGGTACAAAAATAAAAGATTATCGAAAAGAACTTAAAATAACTTCTGTCGAGTTAGGAAAGCTCTCTAATACATCTCAAACCACGATTAGTGGGATTGAGCGTGGAGACAGATTTGCTTCTTTTGAAGTAATGATAAAAATTTGTGAGGTTTTAGGAATTACTTTATACGATGTACTTCCTTCAGAAGTTACTAAGAATTTAGATTTAAACGTCCTTGATCGTAATGGTGAAAGAATTAATATCATACTAAGTACTATGGCACCAGAAGATATTGAAATAGCAGAGAACCTTTTACTTAATCACATGTCGTTCTTGAAAGACTTCAATAATCTAACTCCTGAAGCGAAAGAATACTTAACAAAATTCATTCATTCAATATCAGATAAATAACCCTTAAATATATGTTATAAGAATTTATTCATTTGCAGGAGAGGAAACTTTTTTCCCCTCCTCAAATATCAAAAAATGTGCTATAATTAAAAGTTAGTTTATTTTCCGAATTTAATTTCATCAAAAAAAGGGATCTTAGTATCAATACTAAGATCCCTTTTAAGCATTTAGTTTCCGTCTCCATGACCGAGAGTGTTTTTTTATAGTATCTATAGTTTTATATAGATGTTCAGCAATGTCCCTTTTTTTATAACCTTTCTTTTCAAGGTTATATACCTCCCTTTCAGAAGATGTAAGACTACGCAATTTCTTTTCTTCTCTCATTTTCACCAATAGAGCTCCAGCAGCATCTGAGTGTATTTGATTCCTACCTTCAACTGCTTCACGTATAGCCAAGATAATATCATAAATACTACTCTTATTTATATAATTAACTGCTCCTGATTCAAAGGATTCAACAATAACATCTTGCTCATTAATTGAAGTAAGTGCGATTGCTTTGATCTTTTGCTTACTCAATATTTCAATAATCTCAATTCCATCAAGATTAGCTGCCGTTAGATTGATATCCATAAGAACTATATCAATCTGACTTTCATTTTCTACAATTTCTAGAACTTTCTCTTTAGAATCAACAATCTTTATAACCTCAATATCATCTGCTTCTTTTTCAATATACATGGATATATTTTTTTGCCAAAAAGGATCATCTTCTACTAGAATTACTTTTATATTTTTATCTTTCATGTAGATTTACCTCCCATTTGGTTATGAACTAATTTTTGTAGAGATTATCCTAGATTTAGGAAGTTTAATAATCATTGAAGTCCCTTTTCCTACTTCGCTATGTACTGAAAGTTCACCATCATGCGCTCTAACTGTTTTATAACAAAAGCTAAGTCCTAAACCATGATTTTTAATGTTTTTCTTTGTAGAAAAATAGGGTTCCATAATACGATTTAATTCTTCTTTTGAGATCCCAACTCCATTGTCAGTAATTTCAATACTAATTCCACCATTTTTCATTTTGAACATTTGAATATGGATTAACCCTTCTGTCACAATAATGGCTTCCATAGCATTGTTTAAGATATTGTTTACTACTTCTTTTAAAAGAATTGGATCGCCATATAATATTGTATCAACCGTGAATTCAGTTTTTATTTTGATACCTCTGGCATTAAAAATCTTCTCTATTCCACGTACACAATCTGTGATTAAGTTTACCATTTCTACATTTGTTTCTTTTAGAACAATTTCTTCTGTCTTTGCTCTAATACGATCCACCATGTTATCTATTCCTTCAATTGCAGAAAAAACTGAATCAATTGCTTTCTCGGCCTCATCTAGATCTCTTTTTTCAATAGAATTTTGAGCAATATTAAAGAAAAACTTTATTTTACTTATTTCGTTCTTAATAGTGTGATTTAATACAGCTGTTCCCCCATTCATTATTTGAATGGACTTATCTAATATTTGCTGTTGTTCTACTTTCACCTTAATTCCAAAGGCACCATTTAGAAAGATATATCCAATAAAGAATATATAAGCCCCGAAGAAAAACATAGGTACAATTCGAAACAACTCTGTCTGTGAATCAATAGCCCTAAGAACGTAATTAAATATAAATACACCTAACCATGCAGGGACGAGCACAATAAAGACTCGAAACTTTTGCTCTCTTTGATAAACATTTATCTCATCACGCCATGTACAGAACATAATAAAACTAGCAATCAAAAAGTATGGTGCAGACCAAATCAAAAGGATGCGAAAGTTAATATCTATATCTGGATGAAAGTCAGTGAAAAATATCATAAAAACCATTGGTAAAGAAAGCACATAAGCTAAAGCTTTTTTTCTTTTACCTTTAACTATTTGTGAATAGACAATTGAATACATTAGAATAGCATAGGGAGAAATAACTTCACCTAAAAATTGCAAATATATGTGTGCTAAAAATAATATATGGGAGGCATTCTCGATGCCAAACCTTTGTACACCAGGTATAATGTCAGTTAATAAGGCCTCTGATAATGCACCTATCCCCCCAGACATTGCAAAAGTAATCATCCATCGATTTGCTTCATTTTCTTTAGGTTGGGTAATAAACAGGATAATGGCAAATAGTAAATTAAAAACAAATATAAATAACATTCTTAAGTGCCGGACAAAAAGTCTAAAATATCTTTTGGTTGCTTTGCCACAAAATCTGCATTACCTGTGTTTAAAAGCTCTGTTGAATCATATCCCCAAGAAGCTGCTATACAAAAAAGGCCATTTTTTTTAGCTGCTTTAATATCTCTTAATTCATCACCTACGTAAATAACCTCATCTTTTTTTAATCTATTATTTTTTAGAAAAGATGAAATATCTTTTGATTTAGAGAAAGGGTTAAATGAATAGTGATTATAGTCAAAGCTGTTGATTGTATTATTCATCAAAAATTCATCAATTTTATTTTGATTATTACTTGTTAAAAAACCTAATTTATAGTCCTGTTTTTTTAATTCTTTAAGAACTTCACTTATTCCAAGTACAGGTTTTAAATTAGGAATGTATGTTTGATATCTTCTTTTTATTGCAATCCCAACGAGAGGCATCTTATATATAGGTACATTGAGCGTCTTACAACGATCACGTATTGATAATGTACTTAAATGTAATACCTCTTCTTCGCTAATTTCCTTATAACCTTGCTTCTTAGCAATTTCATTAAAAATATCAATTGCTAAAAGCTTCGTATTTACAATAGTGCCATTGAAGTTAAACAGTATAACTTTTTTCATATAATTCTCCTAGAACTTTTTAAATTTATAGAACATTAGTTTTACTTTATCGTATCAAACTACCATTTGATTTCAAATAGAACATAAATCCTTTTATTTACATTTACTATAGTTGTTAGATGATTATATTTGACCTAAATAAATGTTTTTTATTAACACAAAAATGAATATTATTCATTAATTTACTTTTTATACCAAAAAATGACGTTCAATAGTCTGATTTCTTACATAAAAAACCATCCTATTATTCCAATAATTAAGAAAAAACCTAAGATTGCCCCTCCAATTGCAAGAACCCCCAATATTATTGGGCCAAAGATAGTAAAAAATAAAAGAATACAAATAATTGCTACAACGATAAGCAGTGCTGCTCCTAGGAATTGTAACAGCAAACCTTTTATAGTGAATAAAAAAACAAGAATCAAACTAATTATAAGAAAAAATGTAATGGTTTTAGTTATACTATTTTTCAGTAATTTCATGTAACTCCCTCCTATAATTATACTTGTTTACAAAAATAACTAATTACACCTTAACTTTAACTTACAGTATCCAATATTCCAACAGCCCCTACCCATCTTTTGTACATTAACTAACATGTCTTTAATCCGAAGCTTGTATTTAAAGATGTCTCACTTTCACATTTAATAAAGATAAATATCGCTATAGAATAAAAATACGTTTCCTACCCCTGAATAAGTTCACCTCAAGTTCACTTAAAACTACCTTTAGTTCAACCAAAGGTGAACTTAACTAACCGTACACGCACACTACATCTCGGACAAGTTAAACCACAACTCCAACAAGTTCAACTAAAGGTGTCATTTGTCCGAAGATTAGCCGGAAAGATGTACAAGATGTCGTTTTGTACGAAACTATTTGTTTTCTTGATGTCTTTATTTGTTCAAAATGTTGTTTTGTACGGTATAAAACGTTTCTATTATGTTATCATTATGTCATGATGTATTTTTTAAAGGAGGTTTTTCGCAATGGATTACGAAAAAGTGTATTCTTTAACGGCAATAGCAGACAAACTAGGGCGTTCAAGGTCTAGTGTCTATGATTGGCTCCATACATATAAGGAATTTGTAGAACCGCACACTGTCGGAAAAGGCCGGACAAAGAAATACAAAGAATCTATTTTTCCTGTGTTGTCACTTATAGAAGACTTGAAAGCCGAAGGGCATCCTAATGATTATATTCGTGCTTTGCTTGCTTCGGAAGGTCATGATATTGTTGTTGAAGGGGAAACAAATGAGAATGCTCCAGTTTTGACACAATTAACTGAAGCATATAAAACTATCCTAACGAAAGTTGAAACGCTGGAATCACAAAATGAAGATTTAGCACGTCAAAATGAAAAAATGGCAAGTGCTATGCAAGCAATGGCTGAAGTAATGCGACAAACCGCGGCAACTAATGAAGAAAAAGCAGCAGAGCGTGAAAAACGACAACTTGAACGTGATCAAATGTTAATAGATACTATGCGACAGCTTCATGCTGACAAACAACAGGAACCGAAAGGCTTCTTCTCAAAACTATTTGGTAAATAAAAGAACCCCAACGAATTAATCGTTAGGGTTCTTTTATTTATATGGTCGGTCTCCATCTACTAAAAAGGTTATTCTCATTTGAAGATTTACATAATCTAAATGTTTCTGGCATAAAAAAACAATAATTTTAACATATTCTAAGCTAATTGGGGAGGGGAAAAAAAATTCCCCTCCCCAAAACTAAAAATCTCATATATGATGGACTCAATATCTACACTAATATGGCATCTGCGTAGCTAAATATACTTGTTTTGATATATTTTACTAATTTTTTATTGAATTATAAGACTACTTAACGCTATAATTAAACTAACAAAAATGTCCGGAATAGAAAAAAGACTTCAACTGTTTAAGTAGTGCAGCAACACTCTTAAACCGTTCACCCTAATTACGGTAGGGAAAACACTTGTCGAAGTCTCTTGTTAATAGATTTAGTTTTTCTATAAAATAAAACTTATGTTTTTATTTTATACGAAATTGACATCTATTTCAAGGGCTTAGTTCATCAAAATCAAGGCATTGTTTTCCTTTTTCCAGGGAAACAGTGTCTTTTTTGTGTTCCTTAAAGGAGAAGATGAACAAATGACAAAAATATTAACCTGTTATTTAAAAGATGTAGATACCTTCAATGGACGGTTCAAATGGTTATGGACCAACAAGTCCACGCTTCGTAAAAAGAAAGAAGAGTTTTTAGACATTCTTCGTACCCACTTTAAACAACAACAATCTGCTATACATAAAGAATTTCCAAAGAAGAGAATGGAAATGCTCGATCACGTCATCTATAACCTAGTGGCTACGGGCATTCAAGCCATCCGTTCTGAAACGCTTATGAAGAAATTTAATGTTTCCAAAAGTACGGTTTCTCGTTTTGTACGCTCGTTAAAAGCGACTCCGTTTGTACTTGTGGCACGTTACATTAAAGAGGATGCAACAGGTACTCATCCTGATAGTTATGTATTTATCCTTAAAAGCCATAAAAACTTTCATCACATTTGCGACGAAATCTTTTTTGCTCATGATACAACAGGTGTACAAACGCTTCAGCAAGAAGAAATGACCACTCCAGTGACATGTCCTGTGACGCATCCAGAAAGTACTGAAAATGTTGATACACCAAGCTTAGAGACCAATAAATCACCTGATGCCTTTATTAACCTTGATTTACCTGTAAATCATATAAATAATCATTTAATGTCTGTTTCACAGGCCTTCACCTATATCAAAGGTGTGCCTAAGAAAGTCAATCAAGTCTATGCAGGTAAGTATGGACATCAACTACAAGACTTCTATGCTCGTATTCAAAATGCAGCAAAAGCTGTAAAACGAGATACTGAGATTGAGATTAAGAAAGAGCAAGTGCATGAAATTGCGTATACATCCATTGTGGGATTAGATAAATATGTGCATGAAGCCAATCAACAAGGCAATCCTTTATCCCTACGGGATATGTGTCGATTAATCTATCAAATTGCGAAAAATCAATTCTATGAATTGGTAAACCCTAAAGAGCAGGATTATTCACCAGTATACGCAAACCAACAAGAAGTTATACATAACGAAAGCGAAACAACAACATTGGCTAAACCTAAACATATTATCCGTAAGGAACTCGTTCCAGATTGGTTAAAAGCTGAACAGCAGCAAGAAGAACCTACACAAGAAGCAGAAGTTACAGTGGAACAACAGCTTGAAATGATTCAGTTGAAGCAAGACTTAGAACAAGAACTAACACCAGAAGAAGAGAACTTGCTGCAAGAACACAGTTCTACGTACAGTTTGTTCGAAATAGCCCAATTGAAACAAGATCTAGGACAAGCTTTAACACCAGAGGAACAAGAATGTTTGCGTCAACACAATAAGTTAAAAGACACAGCTTCCTAATCAAAAAAAAGTAGAAATTCCTTAGAAGCTGATGTTTTAATAGGATATGTTCATTTAGAACTGTGTTCTAAATGAACAATAACTAATAATCTACGCAGGAGGAGACTATTATGCCACATAAAATTACGTTAACCGGATCAGCTACAGGACCATTACGAGAATACGATCGCTATGTTGCCTTTGATATGCGTGAAAAAGGGTCACCATCTGCGCCTAAAGGATTAAAGAAGAGTACCTTTATTTCGTATACAGTGTTTGTTGCGAAAAAAGCTTTTAATAAAACAGGCCTCACGAAGAAAAGCATCATGCATGAAAAGATTTTAATTCAAGGGGAACCAACGTTAGATATTCCGATTGATGAATGCCCTGGTGAAGTAGGGGTGATTTGTTTTCAAATTACCGTTCTCCCGAATAAAAATGACAAAGAGAAGAATGAGTCAGAAGCGAAAAATGAACCTAAAAAAGAGGATTCTGCGCCTTCTCAAGAACAAAAGAACACGGAGCCTAAAAAACAGGATGAAAAGCAAGTACCTGTTTCTCAACCTGTAGCAAAAGAAGACAAGAAAGAAGTGAAAGCTGTTCAGCCAGAAGTTCAACAAGAGCCTACAGAAGGGAAAAAGACTGAACCAAAACAGAAAACAATACCGAACCAGCCAAAAGGAACACAGGATTTGTTGAACTTCGATGACATTATCGTACCTGAAGAGTTTTTAAAGAACCGCCCAAATCCTGAAAAGACGCAAAAGGTCATTGATTTTGTGAAGCGTACAGGACGCTTAGATGAGCCATTGACGATTGAAAAAGGCTCAAAGGTCTTAAAGGATGGCTACCGTCGTTATGTAGTGGCTAAGACTATCAAAATGGAAAAAGTTCCGGTTGTCTATGAATATCAAAAATAAGGGTGTAGGAGTCTACTAGATGAATAATAAACAAAAAGCGATTGAATATATTCAAAAGGCGTCTGATGAATTGGAAAAGCATCGGGAGTTTCTTGCAAATTTAGGCCTGAATGTATCCTTTTTGAATACAGCTGAAAGAAAGCTAGATCAAGCCGTCCATTGTCTCGTTCATTCAATCGAAGAGCCCGAAGATGACAATGAAAATGAAATTAAAGAAGTTTCTTTTCATGAAGATGAAAAGATTATTGTGTTCAAAAATGGGGATATCAAAACGATTAAATATTTTAATCAAGCAGAGAATGCAGATAAAAAGTAGATCATTTTAAGTAGGATTTAGATGGGAAGAGTAATTGGTGTAGCTACGTCCAAAGATTACGTTACAAAGACACGACCAAGACATGAGGAAATTTAAAAGATCATTAATTTCGTGAGGCCTACGGGACACTTAATGGAGGAGACGTTTGTTAAACATTACAAAATAGCAAGTAGCACCCAATAAAAAAAGATTTTCCGCAAAAATTTTCTCCAAATAATAAAATGTTACACTGGAAGTGTATAATCTTTTATTCTAAAAAAGCTCAGTTTCTATAAGAATAGGCTTATTGATTATAAGAACATACACTTTAAAGTTCTGGTTTACTATTTAATAAATAATATTAATTGTAACTAATTTCCTTAATGTATACCATTTACATCCAATAAATTGATGTTATCGCCATATTCAATGGCAAGTATTCCTTTGATAAAATAAAGGTGCAATCCTTTTTCATAGGTTTTTTCTTCATAGGTAATATCCCTATTATCTAATATTCAAGATTCTTTGTTAGTGTGCACGCATTTTATAATGCGTGCCTTTTTTTATGATAATTGTATATATCTATGAATATTTACAACAAAGACCGCCCATTATGTATCAGTCTATAAGGCGGTCTTAACTGTATTCATGCTATATGTTTATGACCAAAATATCGACACTATTCTAAAAAGACGTCAGGTAAAAAAAGCTATCGCTAAAATCGCTGCCACACAAGCTAAATAGATATTCCCACTCCAATCCCTCTTTTCCTTTTCATTCACCGCATAGCTATTATAAGTACCTTCAATCGGTTCTATTTTTAGTTTTCGTTGTAAGGCTACTTCTTTACCTGAAATCAAGTTTGATTCCTCCATTGTTTGATAATTGTAAGGTAGGAAACGTCCTTGTTCGTCTCTCGATCGGTTGCTGACGTCTTGCAGGCCCTGCTGCCTTTTCACTGGTAGAAGGCTGTCGGTCGGATTCAATAGTTGTTCCTGACATTGATTGGCCATCTGTTGATGTTCCAAGTAACGTAGAAGTACTTGTAGACGTTCCTTTTCGCTCAAGGTCATCATGTTCTCCTCCTCCTTTCTCTTCGATGTTGGGCTCTTGTTCCAGCCATAATGGATGGGAAGAAGGCTGCCACGGAGAGTAGGGGAGAGGGACGTCACTCATTTTATATTGATTCATTAATGCTAAGAAAACAGGGTTGTGCGCTGCAGTAAAAAGCGCACACCTCATAATTTGATTTCGATCTAACTCCGTAGCCTGAAACAGACTATCTACATATGTACGATACATAGAATGATACCGCACGGTTGGTCGATAGGTGTCTACGTGATTTTTAGGCTTCTTATTTTTCTTCATACGCGTTTTTCTCTTTCAACATGACCTCTAACATCTGCTTACCTTCTAACGTCAAATAGACGTCTTTTCGATTCAATAACGAGATTGCTAATTCTTTTGTCATTTCATTCGCTCCATTCCTGATGGTTTATCTGACGTCTCTATCTGACGTCTTAATTTATGATATGAGCTAATGCTTGTCCTATATGTTGTTTTTTTGCCAAAGTTTAAAAAAACAACATACAGGACATACTGGGTCTAAAAAGGAGTTATAGTAATGCTAGGCTTAGGAAAACAAAGAACACGTTTTGGAAGATGGTTAGATAAACAAGAGGATATAAACCAATTAGGACTAGAACAAGCAACAAATCTGAGCCGTCATACGATTTCAAGATTGTGTAACGATAAGCAGTACATACCAAAATTTTCAACTGTACATAAAATAAATAGAGGATTAAAGAGATTAAAGAAAGATGTAAAAGTAGAAGATTTTCTACAAATGTAAATAGATAATGCTATAATTGTTTTGAGAATGATACGTAAATGTTTTATAGACTTTAACGTAGCAGAAAAGCCTACTTGTTCTTATATAAGTAGGCTTTTCATATTCATTAAGTGCTTAAAAGTATAACTTCTATTTACTTCTTATTATGCTTAGGTTTTTTTAGATTTTTCACTGTGAATAAAGTTATATAGATAATGAGAGGAACTTCTTTCTGTTTAGTTGGTGAGAGAAATACTTAAGGTGGTCAAAATCATCCTGAGAAATAGTTGATTGTTGATTCAAAGTGTTTTTTATATCTACTAATATACATAGGTCGTGTAATTCATGATCAGTGAAGATATCTTGAAGAAGATTTAATCGGAATAATAAGGGGATAGTATCGCAGAGTTGAGTTCCACCTTCAGCGAAAAAAATTTGTCGCCATAAATGTCCATAATGTGTGGTCATTTCTTTTTCTATTATACTTACAATTGTTATTTCAATATCAAACAGCAAGACATACGATTCAAATAAGAGCTCTTTCTTCATTCATATGCCCTCCTTTATAAGATTTTAAAAACAGTCAAACTACAGTTACCACAGAGCTCAAGCTAAATTGGATTATGTAGTATAGAAACACCTTTCATAACAAATACTTTGTTGCTTACCTTCTACATCCATCATCCCTATTTGTTTGCCTGTAACATAGTATCCGAAAACACCTCTCTTTCAAGCTAATTATACATATTGGTGAATTTACGATTAACTCTATATAGTGGCTTAATTGTAAGGTCAGCTTCTCCTTAAATGTCAATCTCACCTTATTCTTAAAATAGCACATTTCATTACTATTTACCTCCATTTTGTTACTTATCTTTACATATAACATGACTTTTTTCACCTTCATAAGTAAAAATATTCAATTTTATCGTATTAACAAATAGTTTCATATAGTAAAATTAATTTTGCTATAAATGAACAATACAGATGAAAATACATTTATTAAAAGGGGATAAAACAATGAAAAGTCGTGTTATCAAAATTGTTTCTTCGCTCGCTATAGGAATAGGAATTGCTGTAGCTCCGGCTTCATCATACGCAGCAACACCTAAAACTATGAAGGTACATTATATTGATGTCGGTCAGGGAGATAGTATTTATATTAAAGCGCCTAATGGTGAGGACATTGTTATTGATGGGGGAAACAAAGGTAAAGGAAATGCAGTTGTAAGTTATTTAAAGAAACAAAAGGTCGATGATATAGAAGTATTAATTTCTACTCATCCTGATGCTGATCACATTGGTGGGTTAGATGAAGTTATTAATGCATTCAAAGTAGAAAATGTTTATGCACCGAAAGTAAGTAATAACACTCAAGCTTACAAAGACTTTTTAAATGCTGTAAAAAAGAAAAAATTAACGATTAAAACGGCACAAGCAGGCGTAAAGCTCCCTGTTAAAGATGTAAATGCTCAAATTGTAGGGCCTACCAAAACATATGCTAACAGTGATTTAAATGACTGGAGTGCTGTTGTACACATGGCTTATAAGAAGAATACATTTTTATTTACAGGTGATGCTGAAACAAAAGCAGAAGCAGATATGATTAAGGCAAAGAAAACACTACGTGCAGATGTACTTAAAGTTGGCCATCATGGCGCTAAAACGTCTACAAGTAAGAATTTCTTAGATGCTGTAAAACCTAAGTATGCTGTCATTAGTGTAGGTAAAAACAGTTATGGTCATCCTACTTCTCAAGTTGTGAACTTGCTAAAAGGTGCTAAAGCAAGTATTTTACGAACAGATCAAAGTGGGACAATCATTATTACGGGCGATGGTACATCTTATTCTGTTAAAAAATCGAGGTAATTATGAAAAAGATAAAAGGTATTATTGATCGGTTTGAAGAGGGATTTGCGGTTGTTGAAATCGAAGGGAAAACAAAGGATTACCCAAAAGATATCTTTCCTAAGGATACAGAAGTTGGAGATGTCGTTTACATTACTGGAAATAAAGTAACGATCGATAGGCAAGAAACTAAAAAAAGAGAAAAAGAAATCCAAGACTTAATGAATGAGCTCTGGGAGGACTAAAAACTAGTTACTGATGAAGTATTACTGCTCTACCATAAAGGACAAGATGACAGTCTCTTACTTTGGGACTGTTTTTTTGTAAATTAATTTTACAACTTTCTAGGGGGAACAACTATGTATAAAAAAGGTGTTTTTTTATTAATGACGGTAACTTCTTTACTGGTTTCTGGCTGTCAACAAGAAGAAAAGGTCGATTCAAAACTAGGAAAAACTGGGGAGGTTAGTAGCCAGGAGACCAGTGATAATACTGCTACTAAAACGAATCAAGATAGTAATAATGCTACAGAAAACAATACTGGAGAATCCTCAACTATAAAAGGTAGCGATCAGGCGAGTGCTGTTCACAAAAATAGTAATCAGCAAAACGCAACTAATTCAAATACAGTCTCCGACGAAGCTTTTGTTACTAAAGATACAGCAGCTCTAGTAATGGCTGACTACATAAATGGACTGACAACTGCAATTAATACGGGCCAATTCAGTAACGTTGGAAATGTTTTAAAAGGTTCGTTATATAATGACCAACAAACATTGGTAAGCAACTTATATAAGAAGGGTATTAAAGAGAACTGGGTAGATTATTCTGTAGTGAATTTTACGAAAGCAGGTAATTCTTCTGATGGGCCTCTTTATAAAATACAAACTGTAGAGACCGTATCTGTTATACAACCAGATGGATCTCAAAAAACAAATAAATACAATTGGATGTACACAGCTGTGCTTATCAATAATCAATTATACTTAACTGATATAGCTAAAAATGGGCCGATTACTACTGTATCAAAGACTGGTCCAACTACAAGCACTCCATCAATAAATAGTTCAGCTACAACGATAACTAATAGCAAAAAAGCTTATTATTTTGGTTTACTCGAACAAACTAGAGCTAGTGAAGTGCAACCAGTTAATGATCAGATTGATAGTGACAGAAGACAAGCTTCTGAAGCAAATTATCAAATGTGGGACAAGGTGTTGAACGATATCTATGGTGAATTAAAAAACCAATTACCTGCATCAGAAATGAATGATCTAAAAATCAAACAACGTCAATGGATTAAAGATAGAGATGCTGCTTCTCAAAAAGAGTTGAAAGAAGCTGGAGGAGGAACTTTAGCTTATGCTGAAGAAGCTCGTATTTTACACGAAATGACTAGAGAACGTTGCTACGAGCTAGTTACTTATTATATGAAATAATGAGAAAGTGCTATATTTACATGGTGGAACTTTATGTATTGGATATCTTCATTGTTATGTGTGTATATGCCATCCTATAAATCACACATATACACATTTGCTCTTGCTATTTCTTGCCGTTATTTCTCTTCCATTGCTATCTGACTATTATTAGCTAACACCATTCTTTGCAGATTCATAAACTTCTCTAATAGTGATGGGAATGATTTAATGTATTCAACGTAACAAAGAGCCACTTGTATAAAACAAGTGGCTTTTTATATTGAGTATGTTTTAGATAAAATGTACTAATCGTAACAGAATAAAATCTTTGTTTTCGATATATCCCTTCCTGCTCTCGGTTTACCTTCCCCTCATTGCTAGATTGATTGCATAATTCGTGTGAGTTCTTTTTCTAAAGCATCGGGCTCGTTTGAGTAATTATAAATCCCTAAAAACTTATCTATAGCCTCTGGATGAGAACTGATTAGCTTATTGACAGCATTCTGTTGTTCAGAGATGCGTTCATTCTGCGAAATTTGACATCCCATGTGAAACCGAACCATAAACTCGTCTTCTATTGCCTTTTGATATTCTTCAGATATTTGATTTGATTGATTGGATTGTCCCTTATATTTTGAGAGAATATTGGATAATATACGTGCTCCACATATAGCATCATGGATACCTTGTGCCATGCCAGGATCTTTAAAACAAACTGCATCTCCAACCAACGCCCACCCTTTTCCCATTCCTTTATACCAGTAATTATCATATCTGAGAATGCCTTTAATCGGTTCTACTAATTCTGCATTTTTTAAACGCGTCCCTATTGTTGTATTCGGAAAGTTATCTGTTAAGAAATTGCGTAGACTGCTTTCTGGATTTAATTTCAATCGTCCTATCAATTCCTTATTTTCTAATGGGAAAATGCCGGCAATAACATATAAATTATCATTCGTTGGAAAGAGAATGGCTGTGTTATCTTTTATCTTGTATACTTCAAATTTAGGGACATTGTCATGGCGAAATTCAGAGAAGTACCCGAAATAGATGCCGACTTTTGCCGAAATGCTTATTTTGAGTTCACTTTTTACCAGCTTGCGAATAATTGAGGATCGGCCGTCTGCCCCGACTACCAGGCCAGCTAAAAATTCTTGTTTCTCGTTATTGCCATCTAGACCTTCCACCCCTACTACTGTATCGTCAGCATGAATAATATCCGTCACACGAAACCTTTCTAGAACGGTTACATTCATTTGTGATTTGGCTTGTTCAAGTAGGATCTGATCGAGATAAGTTCTTCTAATGCAGTAACAACTTTCTTCTCCGTCAACCTTAGGGATGAGTCCTTCTATCGCGGTATCCTCAAATTGAAATTTAATATCCTGTACCGGTGGGGCGTTTGTTTTCAATAATTTGTCCATGACACCGATCTCTCGAAGAAGAGCGACAGTATTATTGAAAAAAGTATGGGTTGATAAAGTATCCTTGGGAAAGGTCGCTTGGTCTACTAACAACACATGGAAACCTGCCTTCCCAAGATAAATAGCAAGAGTAGAGCCGGCAACTCTAGCACCGGTAATGATGACATCATACGTCTTATTCATCGTATCGCTCCGTTTCCAAGTACAATTATTAATTTGTGTATCCATTAGAAGGATTCTAAAACTAATGCTCTTACGAGTTAAAGCAATGAGGTAAATTGACAAGGGTATGCTACATACATAAAGTATGGAAGTTAAAACGAATTAAGTACAGGGAATTTCCACCTGTTAAACAATTAAAAAGAATTTGCGCTAAAAATCGGAATGATATTTTAAGCATTAAATAAAAGCTCATTTATAGGAAGGTACAATAGATGGATTGAAACATAGATATAGATTCTAGACATATATTTCTTTTCCTCTTTTATTCTTTGAGCTTTCTTCCTGTTGAAAGTTCACAAAGTTTACACAATAAAATGTAAGCGTTTCCTATAGGTTTATTGTATACTAAATAATATAAAACAATATAACTTTTAACTTGTATGATTTTCTCACAAATTCTTCATGATAATTACTTATTTGAATAACACATTCCTACATTAGTTATTAGGAAGAAAGGAGAACGGAGCATGATATTGAAAGCATTAAGAAAGAAAGGTGTCATTACCATTAACTATTATCAAAACGGTTTATTACAAACATGTAAGGGACGTGTAAATAATCTTAATCTTCATGATCAAACTCTTTCTCTAGAGGATGAACAACACAATATATTCTCTATTCGTTTATCAGGCATTACTGAAATTCATTAAGTCTATCATCGTGTAATTACATTATTTAATATGCTTATTACAGGGAATGTTAATGATAACGCTATAAAAAAAGAGGAAGAGAACTCTCTTCCTCTTTTTTTATGATTTATTTACCTTATTAGTACTATTTCTTGTTTCATTTGATTAACTGCTTATGCGAAACAAGGGAATACCTACTAACTAGGAAGTTCCCTTTTTATTTCGCTAGATAAAAATACATCAAAACAAAGATTAAAGAAATAGGCTACAGTGGGGGGAAGTTTTTTTAAACGGACTACTGCACATAATCTATAGGAGTTGCATTGAATAAATAACGCTAGCTACCAGCACTTACGACTAAAATGTTGTATTCGCAGATCCCCCATATTACTCCAGAATTAATCATAATTCCTTGCTAATCTAACCTCTATAAACACTAGCACATGTATCAGGTTTTGGTTCATAATAACAATGATTTTTAAATTGACCAGATGCAGGTTGACCGTACCATGTTGGAGGGCACGGAGCATGTGGATTAAAATACCAAAGAGCAAATTTCGCTGGGTGTTGTCTCCAATAATCCAGATTCTGCTTTGCTAATCTTTTTTCAACACCTCTCGCTCTTTGATAAAATACATTGCCTTTTTGAACAGCTTCAAACGAAAAGTTCCCCCCCTGTACTTGATAAATGACTTGTGAAACGGTTCTTAAATTTTTAAAGTCTATACAATTTGCTGCAAGACGATTAACAATTACATTTCCGACATATAACATCCCTAGTCTTCCTTCACCTTCAGCTTCTGCTCGCATCATCCTTGCCATTAGGTTAATGTCTGCACTTCGGTAACTTACTCTTGCCATGTACTCACCTCCAAAATATAGTATGAAAAAAAGCCTATATTGATGTCATTGTTTATAAGATAGCAATTTATACGCTGGGGTTAGTCTAGTCACTTATATTTTTCATAAAATGGACGAGACATTAGAAGGTGTCCAAAAGAACAAAAATAGATTGCAAGCAAAGCTATATGATCTTAGTACATAAGAAGAAAACTTTGTCGTGGAAAAAAATAACAGGATTAATAGATTTTAACCTGGGGTAAAGTCAACTAACTATTTCAAAAGGAGAGAATGATGTATGAGTATTCTATGGATGCTAATTGTAGGTGGAATTATCGGTTGGCTTGCTGGTTTAATTACAGGGCGTGACGTTCCTGGAGGCATTATTGGTAATATTATCGCTGGTTTTATTGGTTCTTGGTTAGGTGGTCTGATCTTGGGAAGTTGGGGACCAGTCGTTGGTGGTTTTGCCATCATTCCAGCCATTATTGGAGCAATCATTCTGGTGTTAATTGTAAGCTTTGTTCTAAGAAAAATGGGACAAAAAAACAATCATGGTCATCATGCAAAATAAACCGAAAAAAATTAAGTTGGAGTGATTAAAAATGGGAGAAGAAAGTAAGCCTGTGTTAGATGATTTTGTTGAAGATAATCAATTCGAATTAGAATCTTACCTTACTTATTTGTTCGATCAAATTAATCATGATAGTGAAGTTCTGTCAGAAACTTAATGAGAAACCAGATATTTCATTACAAAGAAAAAGAGAAAAAAATAATAAATCAGAATATAGCATAAGCGACCTTAGTAACTTTGGTTACAATACATAGGGTCGTTTATTGTTATGGAGAATGTAAAAAAATAAAATGAAGATCTTCTTCATAGCAAAGCTCAAAGATTATTGATCATTTCCACTCTTGCTTTAGTAAAAAATGATTGGTCCTATACATTGATTAAAGTCCTTTCGAAGTGTCAAATGAAGGATTATACATATGATCAAAAAAGGCACATTCTTTGTTGGGAAAATCTGTTCACTGTTAATAAGAATTTATCTACCTTAATAAGCTAACTATTTAGTAAATTATTTCATAATAAAGGAGATGGAAGTGTGTTTGGATTCAGTGATATGCCCAAGTTCTTGTTTTCTTTCTTACTTGTATTACCACTTGTATCTCTCGTTCACCAATTAGGACATTCTATCATGGCAATTTTTTTCGGAGGGAGAGTAGATTTTACCATTGGAAAAGGAAAAACCATTTTTAAATGGAGAAAAATCAAAATAAAATCAGTCTACTTTTTAGATTCTTTTTGTGTATATGAAAAACTAAAATACGATAACCGATTTACCCATGCTTGTGTCTATGCTGGAGGTGCCATTGCTAATTTAGCTGCTATTTTCCTTATAAATGGTTTAGTTATGACTGACATCCTTTCAGCAAGTCTCTTTTCTTACCAGTTTGTCTATTTTTCTGTTTATTATATTGTCTTCTCACTATTGCCTATTAAATTTACAGAAACAACTTCAAGCGATGGACGTGCTATTTATGATGCATTGAGATATGGAAAAATAACATGTAACCCCGATTAATAAAGCTGAAATAATGATGTGAAGCGATAGGTTTGCGAAGCTACATGGGATTCACTTTTACGTAATGAAGTAGATGATAAAAATAAAATCACTTTAAATAATATGGTTAATTGAGCCATTAGTGTTGATGTTGATAAATAATTGATATCAAAAAACCTTCTACTCCTGTCAGGTAGAAGGTCATTTGTGTGATTGAAATGTCATTGTATACCCTGCGAGAAAGGTAACACATTTATTCATTGCCAATAAAATTATCATTTAAACAGAGTACATAGGAAAACCCTCTATCTTATAGATAGAAGGCAAGATAAAACATAATATAAACAAAGGTAGGTGACTTAGATAACTTTACATTTATTTTTATACCCAAAAGGAAAGAACTTAAACAGATAAAAAAACCTTCTACCCATAGAGAGTAGAAGGTCACATGGATCACATACTGTTAAAAAAGTTAGTTGATTATAGATTTTAACCCAAAAAATAAAATTCAAACATCTTACATAAAAAATATGTGGTTGGCCTAATAGCTTATCTTTTTCATGAAATGGACGAGACATAAGGACTAAAGTAGAATGTAAGGAGGAAAAGGGAGAGCTTGGTGAATCAAATCATATGACACTAATACAAAAGAACCGACAATTGAATGCCAGTTCCTTTGTATTGTATAAATGTAGTCATTCTTCATCTTCATAAATAAATAAGCCATTTACCAAGGTCTCAAAATCAGGAGCTAATTCAAAAATAAGCATGTCTGTTCCCCATTCTAAATCCATATAAATTATAGGAGGGTTATCTTTTGTATCCCGATAGTCAAATGCAACCCACCAATGTCCCTCTCCACATAGTAAAACAATATCTTTTGGTAACTCCCATTCTTCTATATAATAATCACTGGATAAAATGCCTTCTTTCCCTATTCCATAAATCTCAGGGACATTTACATGATCGTCTGCCCAATTTGTTGGAACGGAGGTAGGGTAGTCACAATATTTTAAAGAGCCCCCATTCTGTATTTTACATAATTCAATATAGGATTTTGGTAACTTTACACCCAACTTCTTTTCTGCTTCGTTGACCATTTCTTCTGTTAATTTTTTTGATTGACTGTATCCATCATCCCAAATATCTCTCATTTCCCCAACCCTTTCAATCAGTACCAACTAAATACTCTTTTTCATCCCACATTCGCGGCATTCACGTAAGAAAACGCCACCTTTTACGGAACTTTTGAAGTAAGCTGAGTTGCAGTGATCGCATCTTCCACTAACTTTATCCGGAAATTCATCGTATTCATACACTTTATCAAGATCTATTTCTTGCTGCTGTTTCTCTTCCATGTCGATCACTCTTTTCTAATTGCCTTTTATTAGCTTACCACAAAAAGCGAAGGTGACATTATTTTATGTAAAACGAACATAAATTAGCTCACTTAACCTCATTTTATTTTTTAATTCGAATACTTCATCGATAAAAACAAACAAATTCCCCAGGGAATCAACAGATTGGATGAATCCCTTTTCTGTAATACATTGTCCCTTTTTGTAGTATGTAAGATAAACTTGGCCTTTATTTTTACACACCTCACTATTAAAGATAAAGCTTAATTATCCTCCAATTTTACATCATTTCAATCTCCTTCTTTAACACACTTGCTGCGCTGTAAAAAGTGGAATTATATGTTTCATTTCCTTGTTATAAAATATAGAAGGTTAGTATCGTTCTTAATCATATATCTCAAATTTTTAGTCATATTAAGACCGGAAATTTATTAAACAGATGCACAAACTATGTTATAATGGTGATGGGAATAATACATGAATTACCTAATGTGTTCAACGTAGCAAAAAGCCACTTGTAGTATACAAGTGGCTTTTACTTATTAGAAATCTATCTACTTTTATTTACATTGATTAATTAAAGATAGAAAAAAATACATATAGACGAGGTGTAAAAAATGATTAATCTATATACGACAACCAGCTGCGTTTCTTGCCGAAAAGCAAAGGCTTGGCTTGAGGAACATCAAATTGATTATATTGAGAGAAATCTATCGTATGAACCTATTACAGAAGATGAAATTAAAAATATTCTTAGTATGACAGAAAAGGGTACAGATGAAATTATTTCTACAAGGTCAAAGATCCCTCAAAAGTTAAATATAGAGATTGATGCACTGTCGTTACAGGGTCTGTATGATTTGATAAAGAGCCATCCTTTTATACTTAAACGACCTATTATTATACAAGATCGTAAAATACTGCAAATCGGATATAAAGAGGAAGAGATAAGAGCTTTTATTCCTCGGAAACTTCGTACTTTCACGATGACAGAACAGGCAGTAGTAGGTGATCATTAGAGGGTAATGGAATAGTGATCAACGGATGCCTTAACTTCTAAAGTAGATTGTAATAAAAGGCATCGGCAGTGTAGTAAGGTATATATTTCAGATTCTAAAAATGAGTAAACACAACTACACCTACATAAAAAGGAGAAGGGTAAAAACCCTCCTCCTTTTACTATATAATCCTCTATACTTAGATACTCTTCTTCATGCCGCATTCCCGACATTCGCGTAAGAAAATACCACCTTTTACAGAACTTTTGAAGTAAGATGAATTGCAGTTGTCGCATCTGTCACTGACCTTATTATCAAGACCCAAATCGAAAAAAAACATAGAAAATAAAGGTTGATACATATTGTACATGACTAATATGTATTAACCTTTTAATCTTTGCTCAACAAACACGCCCGTTTGATGAATTTCCTTAAACATCTATGGGCCTAACATCTGAAAATAATATCTAAGCTATCGTTGTAATTATCGGTTGATCCCTTGTAATAATTATTGTGTGCTCATATTGTGCACAAAGACTATTATCGGGCACACATAAAGTCCATCCATCCGAACTTTCAACTGTATACTCTGCTCCAGTTGATAAAAAAGGCTCAACAGTAATAACCATACCTTCTTTCAATACCCGTTTATCATGCTTGTCATAGATAGGTAAAATATCTTCAGGTGCCTCATGTAAAGACCTTCCAATGCCGTGACTGCAAAGATCCGTAATTACCTTGTAACCACCTTTTCGGGCTTCATTTTGAATAATTCTTCCGATTTCATTCAATCTCACCCCATGTTTAAGTGAAGAAATAACTTTCATCATGGTATTGTGTGTGTATTGACAGAGACGTGTTACAGAAGGGTTATATAAAGGGATCTGAAAGGAATGACCTGCATCGGCAAAGTAGCCATTTAACTCAGCAGAGACATCAATATTTATTAGGTCACCTTCTTGAATCTTCCGATTCCCCGGTACTCCGTGAGCAACTTCATGGTTAATGCTAATGCATGTGTTACCGGGAAAATTGTAGGTTATCTTTGGTGCAGAGACCGCACCATATCTTCTTAAAAAACGTCCCCCGATTTCATCCAATTCTTTAGTCGTCATTCCGGCGCGTGTCTGATTTTTCATTTCACTTATTGTTAAAGCAACGATTTTGCCGATTTCCTTAAGCCCATCAATATCATCCTTACCTCCAACTGTCATATATGAACCCTCCAATTTTTTGATGTTTTCATTTTACCCAACGTAATGTTTCCGATTCTCCATAAACTGGTCCGATTGCTTAATATCACTTATTGCAAAGTTACAAAACTCATACCACTCACCCCCTTAATCATGTTAACGCTCGATCTGAAGACCTCATCACGCCTCCATTTGTAACAAACTTAAGTTCCTTTATAATATATACATATTAAACTATATGTGTAGTATCTAAATAACGAGTCTACTATTTATAAGAAAAGAGGGTATATGCTCGTATATTGAACATAATACCCTCTTATTAGTTTAGTCTATTTAATGTTTATCTGGATATTCGGCATAATCATATACTTTAGTGAGATCTATTTCTTGCTGCTGTTTCTCTTCCGGGTTGATCACTCTTTTCTAATTGACTCTTATTAGATTACCACAAAAAATGAAGGTGAAATTATTTTCCTATGGACATTTCTTTGTCCACTGTGTTGAAACAAAGAAATCTCCCATAATTATAGGTTCCTTTCTAAGAGATTCCCCACTTTCTCAGCCATTTCTTTTGGAGAATAAGGCATTTCATTTTTTAACCACCACTCCACTACACCTACGTAAGCATTGGCAACAAATTCAACAACAATATCTTCGTTTTGCCCTAGGTTCTTGCCTTTTGTTATATCAACGTCTTTTTTAAACTCTTCGATATTGTGTTGAAGAAATCTGTTACGGAAATAACGAGCCCCTTCACTTGCTAACATCGTAGAAAAAAACAAATAATTACTTTCAAGATATTCCATGCAATGTATCGTTGAATCAATCCAATTCAAATCAGCTTCCGATTCACAAAAGTCACTCATGTTCTCAATATGTTCTTCCATAATTTTATCCAACAAATCAAATTTATCTAAATAGTGAAGATACATAGTTGCTCGATTAATATTTGCACGATCGGCAATATTTTGAATTGTAATACTATCGAAGCTTTTTTCTGACATCAACTCAAGAAATGCCTTTTTAATCGCTTCTTGCGTTCGTGCTATTCTTCTATCCACTTTTACCATGTTCTGAATACCATACCTTCCTTAAGATAATCGACAATTTTTACTGATTTGTCGTCTACACAACAAATCCTATGAAATCAACGATTTTTATCCCTTGTTTTGTTTATGAGTGTATTATAAATTATAGACAGATGTTGTTAAAACATCAATTGTATCTTTGTGTGATTAATTCAACATTGCACAATGAGGAAAAAATTAGTCAGAATGACTCCGTCAGCAAATTCCTTAAAGGGATTGTTAATTCATTACCGTTTATGAATATTCTAAATATCCAAACCCGTATCAGTATAACAATTAGTTATTGCTGACAAGGCAAGCTCTCAGGTAGATGTTACGAACAAAGATATTCATTTCAAATAAAGAAGAAGAAGAGAGGGTTACAAGAAATGGCACAAACAGATAACTACATTTTTGAATTAAGCGGTAAAGTAACAAGGGAAGCAGTTTCATACAAAAATCGATTTGGAATTAAAATTGCAGCAGACCTTTATCTGCCAAAAAACTTTGACAAATCAAAGAAGCATGCTGCGGTTATTATCGGTTCGCCTTATGGTGGTGTGAAAGAACAAGGAGCTGGTATTTATGCTCAAAATATGGCAGAGCGTGGTTTTGTAGCGCTTGCATTTGATCCATCGTACAACGGATATAGTGGGGGAGAACCACGCCATCTTTCTTCGCCTGATTTATTTGTAGAAGATTTTAGTGCTGGCGTTGATTATGTAGGTACCCGTCCATTTGTAGATAGAAATCAAATTGGGGCTATTGGTATGTGTGGTAGTGGCGGTTTCGCGATTAGTGCAGCTCAAGTTGATCGACGTATTAAAGCCGTTGCTACAGCTAGCATGTACGATATTTCGCGCGTACAATCTCAAGGTTTTAATGACACATTAACGGAAAAAGAGCGTAATGAGATGCTCGATGCAATTGCTGAGCAACGGTATTCAGAATTTGAGGGCAACCAACCAGTGCTGACTCCAAGAGGAGCGCCAATTGGATTTGACGATAATACAGATCCTATCGGTCGCGAGTTTGGTGAGTTCTATTCCACACCTCGCGGATACCACCCGAATTCAATTACACAATTTACGATGACAAGCAGTATGTCGTTTATGAACTTCCCACTGCTTACGCATATTAAATCACTTTCGCCAAGACCAATCTTGTTCATTATAGGGGATCATGCTCATTCACGTTATTTTAGTGAAGATGCATATGAAATGGCAGCAGAACCGAAAGAGCTATATGTTGTTCCAAATGCTGGTCACGTTGATTTATATGATAAAACGGATCTCATTCCATTTGACAAGTTGGATGCATTCTTTACAGAAAATTTGAAGTAACATTGGTGCCAAAATGAACCTAAGGGGTTGTAAGTAAAAAGTCTAGGTTTATTAATGCTAAAGGTTGATAGCCTAGAGATTACCTTTCCCAGAGAGATAGCATGAAACAACACGCTGAGGAAACCCTTAACTAGAATAAACATTCACTTAAATAGTTTCTTTAAATTTAACTCTAAGAATTATTATAACCAACTAAGTTTGAAAGGATGAAAACAAAATGACAATCGAAAACAAAGTAGTCGTAATTACAGGTGCAAGTTCGGGTATTGGTGAAGCTACAGCTAAGTTGTTAGCTGAAAAAGGCGCAAAAGTTGTGATAGGTGCAAGACGTGAAGAGCGTTTAGTACAATTAGCTGAAGAAATCAAATCGAATGGTGGTCAAGTGGCATATCGTGTTACGGATGTTGTTAATCCAGATGATAGTCAGCAGCTGGTTCAACTAGCTAAAGACACTTTTGGAGGTGTGGATGTAATCTTCTTAAACGCTGGATTAATGCCTAATTCACCCCTTTCCCAACTAAAAACTGACGAGTGGAACAGTATGGTTGACGTTAATATTAAAGGTGTATTGAATGGTATCGCCGCAGTACTACCAACATTCACAGCCCAGAAGTCTGGACACATCATCACTACTTCATCAGTAGCTGGGCTTAAAGCTTACCCAGGCGGTGCGGTTTATGGTGCAACAAAGTGGGCTGTTCGTGATTTAATGGAAGTTTTACGTATGGAATCTGCCCAAGAAGGCACTAACATTCGCACAGCAACTATTTATCCAGCAGCGATCAACACGGAATTGTTGGAGACGATTACTGATAAGAACGTTTCAGAAGGTATGACTGCATTGTACGAACAATATGGTATTTCTCCTAATCGAGTTGCCAATGTTGTGGCCTTCGCAATTGATCAGCCAGAAGATACGAACGTTAATGAGTTTACAATTGGGCCAACAAATCAACCTTGGTAATAATGACAAGGTAAGATAAAACACCTCAAAAAATCCTATCTCTTAAAGTAATGAGATGGGATTTATCTCCTTTTATTAAGCATAGAAAAAGGAGAATGCTTAAATTCACATAAATATAACACTTCAGGAAGTGGCTGAAGAGCATTCAAGGGATTTGGACGTTAATTATTTTCACCATCAGGAAGTAAAGGGGAAAAACGATATGACTATTAATAGTGACAGGAGGATATAAACATGAATGTACTTGTCATAGGAGCAAATGGAAAAATTGGCGAACGTCTTGTGAGACAGCTACAAGAATCAAAGAAGCATAATCCTATTGTCATGATTCGTAAGGAAGAGCAATTGAAAAAATTTGAGGAACAAGGAGTCAAAACGGGACTCGTTGACCTAGAAGGAAGCATTGATGATATTGCCAATGTAGCGAAAGATGCGGATGCAGTTGTATTTACAGCTGGTTCAGGCGGGCATACCGGTCCTGACAAAACCATGTTGATTGATTTAGATGGAGCAATTAAATCAATGAAAGCAGCTCAACAAGCTGGTGTAAAGAGATTTATCATGGTTAGTGGAATTGGCGTTCATAGATGGCATGATACCAACCATTTAGACTGGATGGATAGTTCACCCGTATATAGTGCTGCAAAGTATTATGCGGACGCTTGGTTAGAAAGAAGTGATCTTGATTATACCATTATCCGTCCAGGAAGTCTGACCAATGATATTGGGACTGGAAAGGTAACAGTGGCAGATGACCTTCCACATAAACAAATTTCTCGTGAAGATGTCGCTTCAGCTATTATTACCTCTCTTGAAAATAATGAAACTATTGGCAAGTCCTTCGATATGGTCAATGGAGAAATGCCAATTCTAGAAGCATTAAAGACGTTATAAATTTTTGTTTTACTAAGAAAAATAAAATGATGAAAAAGCCCAGTTCTCCATTTTTTTGCTGAGAAATCGGGCTCTTTCTTTTTTAACCTTCTTAACGTTATTTTAGAAATAAATGTTTTTACTTTCTATATTTATTGATTATTTGAACTATAGTGAGAAAAAAATAGAAGTGCAAATTCTGAATGTAGGTTTTAGTGATGTTTCCTTTTGAAAAAGTACATGGACAACTATTCACCTTAGTTTACGCACAAATAAAGATAGGAGTTGTTTTTTTGGCTAAACGAAATAAGTTACTTATATTCATATTAACTATAGGAGTTTTCGGTATCTTAAATACTGAAATGGGGGTAATTGGGTTGTTGCCTTCTATTGCCGATCGCTTTAATGTGAGCATATCAAAGGCAGGGTGGTTAGTGAGTGTTTTTGCCCTTGTGGTAGCTGTATCAGGACCAACGATGCCGTTATTGTTTTCTGGACTAAATCGGAAGAAAGTCATGTTACTTGTATTGGGTGTTTTCATTTTAGGTAATATTCTATCCCTATTCACATCTAATTTTAGTGTTCTATTGATTGCTCGTATCATTCCAGCCATTTTCCATCCAATTTATTGTTCTTTGGCATTTACAGTGGCAGCTGACTCTGTTAGGAAGGAAGAAGCTCCAAAAGCTGTGGCTAAAGTATTTATAGGGGTATCTGCTGGTATGGTAGCCGGCGTACCAATCGCAAGTTTTATTGATAATGCCCTTTCGTATGAAATGGCGATGGCGTTCTTTGCTATTGTAAATGTTATTGTATTTATTGCTACATTACTATTTGTACCTTCTATGCCTGTTGGAGAAAGGCTTTCTTATGGTACACAACTTTCTGTACTAAAAAAACCAATTATATGGATTTCTATCGTGACAGTTATTTTATTAAACTCAGCCGTATTTGGGGTTTATAGTTACCTTACTGAATATTTGAAAACCGTAACGAATATGTCTGCCAATGTTATAAGTTTAACGTTATTTATCTTCGGCGGAGCTAATATCATTGGAAACATCGTCGCAGGAAAACTACTTACCCATAGCCCAACTAAGTCTATTGTATATTTCCCTTTATTATTAGTTGCTGTTTACGTCGCATTATTCTTCACAGGACAATTTACCGTCCCAACGCCTATTATCACTTTTATTTGGGGAATATTAGCTGGAGGAATAATGGCAAACATTAATCAATATCTAATTGCGTCTTCAGCTCCCGAAGCACCTGATTTCGCCAATGGTTTATTCATATCATCCTGTAACGTAGGAACAACAATTGGTGCAGCTGCAGGTGGGTTATTTATATCAGGAATGGGCACACAATACGTAGTATTAGTAGGAATTCTCTCATTGGTATTCAGCTTACTTACTATCTTAGTTAGAAATTATATGTTTACTCCTAAACAACAACTTTCTAAATAAAATTAGTTATTTTAACGAAATATAAAAAGAAGCCGTGTACATAGGACGCGGTTTCTTTTTATTCTATTGCTGAAGAAGCTTATCATCTCTGCTTGTATAAGTTCTGTCATTTTATCTAGTATTTTATTGTCCATGCCTTCTTGAAGCATAGCTAAGTTAATTTTCTATTTTCCTTTTATAAGCCTAACCCAATTACATCCATATAAAAGGGCTATGTTAGAATTACTCGGGTTTTTCCACTAGTTGCATCTGGAAAATTTGAGTTTCTTGAATACCTGCTCTTTGAAGTTCCTGTTTAAATGATTCTCCTTCTTTTAGTTTAATGATTTTCTTTGAGCCGTCACGTAACGTGTATACTCTAAAATTGTACATGAATGTACCTCCACCAAAATAAATACTTCCTGTACACGATCTCTTCAGCAACTAAGCCAAACGAACATCAATTAGCTCGATTAACCTCATTTTATTCTTTAACTCAAATACGTCATCAATGAAAATAAATAAATCCCCAAGAGAATTAACAAACTGAATGAATCCTGTCTCTGTTATGCATTGACCTTGCTTATAATATGTAAGGTACACTTGTTTATTTGTATGTAAGGCTTCAATTAAGGTGAAATTAATCTGTTCCATTTGCTCTTCTGTTAAAACAGGTTGAGGGACTTCTAGTTGTTTGTTTATGACTTCCTGTAATCCTATGTATTGTTCTGGCATTGTAGCAAAAGGGCGCCATTTTTTCACCTTATCAAGATCTACTTTTAAAAAAGCTTTTGCTTTAATGGTTTTTATCAATTTAGCTATGTCTACATCGATAATCGTTTTTTTGTGATTCTTATACCATTAAAGCACTAGATTGTTGGAAATCTTAAAATTACTATTTCTTACCGAACTAAAGCCCCCTTTACTTCAAGTACAGCCTTTCACAACCTGTAGCCTTTCATGATTTAAACGTAGTTTTCTCTCATTCGATTTATATCTACTCTAGGTGGTAAGCCAAACATTCGGGAATATTCTCGACTGAATTGCGATTGACTTTCGTATCCCACTCTGAATGCGACATCAGCTACATCTGTTGACTCTGCTAATAACAAGCGCCTTGCTTCCTGCAATCTCAGTTGTTTTTGAAACTGAATGGGACTCATTGCTGTGACCTCTTTAAAATGTCGATGTAGTGTTGAAACACTCATATTCGCTATTTCAGCAAGCTCTTCGATACGAAAAGACTCTTCATAATTATTGATGATGTGGTCTATAACCTCTCTTATTCTAGAGGCATTGCTACCTTCTAATGCCATTTGTTCAAGCGCTTCACCATGTGGACCTTGTAAAATCCAATAGAGAATTTCTTTTTTAAATAATGGAGCAAGAACAGGGATATGTTTTGGAGCGTCTAGCAAAGATGCTAACCTTACTACTGCGTCCAACAAAGGTGGTTCTACTTTGCTAACATACATAGCTCGTTTTGCGCTCTTTCCCTGCCCCGTTTTAATATCTGTGCTATTTAAAACCTCCAAAACCTGGCTAGGGGTAAATTCAAATTTGAGGGCTAAATATGGGGACCCAGCTGAGGCTTTGATGACTTGACCTGTAACTGGCAAGTCAACGGATGCCACAATATAATGACCAGGCCCGTATAAAAAACGTTCCTCTCCCAATAATACCTCCTTCTCTCCCTGAAGGATCATGCAAAAAGATGGCTCGTTAACTCTAGAAATTGGTTCGGTAATAATGGATTCGCGGATGAGAAATAAAGATGGAATAGTGGTAGAGTGAACACCGTCCTGCTTTGAAAGACGTTCAATGAGTTTAGCAAGTTCATATTGCTGTTTGTAGGATTTCTTAGCCATAACTGATTCTCCTTTTTTCATTTTCGGTTCATTATACCTGATATCCATTAATTGAATAAGAGGGTTTGAGAGGATTAGGCAAAAAATTGATAGTAATGTGCTAAGGGTTTCTTTATTATTTATGACATAATTAATTGTAAATAAGTCACGATAAATGTGGCAAATAACTAAGAGAGAGGGAGCAGTTAAATGGAGTATGTAAAACTTGGTAATACAGGCTTAGATGTATCTCGACTTTGTCTTGGATGTATGGGTTTTGGAGATGCTAACAAATGGCTTCATCAATGGGTGCTTAATGAAGAGGACTCTCGCCTCGTTATAAAAAAAGCCATCGACTTAGGGATTAATTTTTTTGATACAGCCAATGTATACTCACTGGGTACAAGCGAGGAATATCTTGGACGAGCGCTTAAGGATTATGCTAATCGTGATGAGGTTGTAATCGCAACTAAAGTACACGGACAAATGCATGGAGGTCCAAACGGATCTGGTCTTTCCCGAAAAGCAATTATGAGTGAAATCGATAAGAGTCTTAAGAGGTTGGAAACTGATTATGTAGATCTTTATATCATCCATCGTTGGGATTACAATACCCCTATTGAAGAAACGATGGAAGCATTACATGACGTGGTGAAGGCCGGAAAAGCAAGATATATTGGTGCCTCTGCCATGTATGCTTGGCAGTTCCAAAAGGCATTACATGTGGCTGAAAAACATGGTTGGACTAAGTTTGTGTCCATGCAGAACCATTTAAATCTAATATACCGTGAAGAGGAACGAGAAATGTTACCTCTTTGTAAGGAAGAGAAAATTGGTGTCACTCCATATAGCCCTCTGGCATCAGGGAGATTAACACGTGACTGGTCAGTAACAACACATCGTTCTGAGACAGATCAAATTCAAAAATCTAAATACGATGCGACTGCGGACGCCGATCGATTGGTTGTGGAACGAGTAGCATTCATCGCAGAAAAACATGGTCTTCCTCGTACACACATCGCACTTGCCTGGTTACTACAGAAAGAACTAGTAGCAGCCCCTATAATTGGTGCTACGAAAATATCACATCTTGAAGATGCAATAGGTGCTTTATCGGTTAAGCTAACACCTGAAGAAATTGCGTTTCTTGAAGAGCCATATGTACCACACCCAATAGTTGGTCATAATTAATAATGTGAAAGCTTATTATAAGGCACCCCCCTCATTTCCTTATGCAGGAAGTGAGGGAGGGATTTCTAACGTTTTTTAATACTTCCCATAAACTCTTCTTTGTTAGGCTTTATGACCTCTTACAATGCCGTTTCGATAACAAGCTGTTGAATGAACAAAATAACTTGAAGCCCTTAGCGTATTATTCTTTCTTAGGCTATTTAATTATCCGATACTTTATCGCCTTGTCTCAGTTAGCGTAGCGACACTACAAATTATGCTAACACCTTACGTATTTGCGTTTAAAACCAATCCGGCCTCTGTCTATCTCCTTTTGAATAGTTTCAGAAGCAAGAAGGATACTACTTTTTTTCTTGTCCTTCTTAACTTCCACTGGACCTACTCCCTTTGCAATTTCAACCGCCTTATCATGAAGTGGCAAATATGAGATTCCGACTGTATAGATAAAATTATTCATAGCTGATTTCGTTCGGTTTGGAGAAGCGTGAATCGTATTTTTTACTTGTTCAAGCATATTGGAAATCTTAATTGTGCAAAATTCATCGTCCGGACGATTACCCAAAAGCCAACAGTAACAGCTCCAGCCTGCTGACATTTTAAGTTCTTTATCACTTGCAATCCATTTATCAGCAACAACTTGCGCAAAATCAGTTTCTGCCAAAGTTACTGCAACTACATAATCAGACAGCATGTAAAAATACGCTGCATCTATCCAACGCTCAAAATCTTCCTCAGTCATCCTTGTGGGGTCTGCAATGATACCAGCAAAATACATGGCATCGTAGTTACCAGAGGCATAAAGCTGCTCGGCTAAAGGCTGGTTCTTCTTGATTTTCTTTGCAATGGGTTTCATTTTGCCCGTTGCCACTCCAAAAAGTGGATCGTGTGCACCATTGCTTATGTAAGTCTTTTTAATTCGTTCCGTACCGAGCTCTTCAAGCTCCTTCATAATCATTTCGAAATTCATCGTTTTATACTCTCCTCCTCTACCACCTATCACCTATAAATTGGAGCACTTTTTCCTTTTAATTTAGTTTCTAATTCATCTTACGATTTCTAAGCTACTTGGGGATCAGTTTACTCCTCATAATTTGTTTTTTTATTTTCGCCAAAAAGTTGAACAGTCTTTTTTATCTAAAATATTGAACTCAATCATTTTCTTAAGTAATTCATAGTTTACCGAATCGGTCCATGGAATTCGGAACAAGCCTTTGGTAGCGCTATATTTAGCCTGAGCAATGTCATCAGCAAATTGGGCAATACCTACTTCTTCGGGTGAAACGCTCAAATGATGCTTAGCTGTGGAAAAGCCGATGATAAATGTATCGTGATCGGTAAACATTGGTGTCTTCCACTTGATCTGCGGTTTCAAATTCGGAAAGTTAGTAGCCACCCAAGTCAAAACTTCCTCTGTTCGGTTCCGATGGTCAGGGTTATCAATACGCGCTAAATATTCTGCCAAAACTTCCATGCCATTTCCTCCTAAAACTAAAAAATATTTTGAACGGTGCAGTTTTTCAATCTACTCTAATTTTACATGAATCCAATATCAATAAGTTCACTCAATCTCATTTTATTTTTTAATTCAAATACGTCATCAATGAAGATAAATAGTTCCCCAAACGAATCAACAAACTGAATGAACCCCGTCTCTGTTATGCATTGGCCTTGCTTATAGTATGTAAGGTATACTTGTTTATTTGTATGTAAGGCTTCAATCAAGGTGAAATTGATTTGTTCCATTTGCTCTTCCGTTAAAAGAGGTTGAGGGACCTCTACTTGCTTGTTTATGATGTCCTGTAATCCAATATATTGCTCTGGCATACTGGCGAATGGGTGCCATTTTTTCATATTATCATCCTCCTTATTTTTTATGACCTCCAATTAAGCTATTTCGATAACGAGCTGTTGAGTGATCCAGGTAGCTTGAAGCCCGTAGCACACTATTCTTCCCATAACGCATACGAATTTCATCAATCGTTTTAGCAAGAGCATAGGCCCTTTCACGCTGATCGATATCCTCAAATAAGCTCATTTGCTCCTCTTCTTCAATGCTCGTATTGGATAACGAAATCCCAATGGAGCGAATCGGCATTCCATTATCAAAATTATGTAAAATGGTTAAACAATAAGGGAAAATATCTTGGCTTAAGTTCGAAGCTCGCCCCATTTTCTTTTGTCTTGAGAAGCCTCCACCTGTTTGTTTGCTGTAGCCAATCGATAAATGGATCGTTTGAGCCACCACTTGATGCATGCGTAAGCGAAAACACACATCGTCCAATAGTTCCAACAGCAATAATTCAACTTCTTTTCGGCTTGTATAATCTCGAAACAGAATTTGACTCTTCCCGAATGACCGAGAACTAGGAATGTACACATCTGAAATGCGACTAAAATCAATCCCATTTGCATGTTGGTGTAACTCTTCCCCCATGATGCCAAATTCTTTTTGTAACATCTCCTTAGAAGAAAGAGCGAGTTCTTTTATGGTATAGATGCCTAAACGGTTTAAGCGTCTTTCTGTAGCTGACGAGATCCCCCAGAAATCCTTCATTGGATGAATCGACCATAACTTAAAGGGAATATTCTCATATCGCCAATACGCAACCCCTGTTGGGCTGTGCTTCGCTTCATGATCTAAGCTAACTTTAGCTAGTAAGAGATTCGGACCGATTCCTGCGGTAGCTGTCAGTCTTGTTTTGCGATAGATCTCATTACGTATTCGATGAGCTAGCTCCTCTGGTGTTCGAGCAAATAAATGCAAAGAAGCCGTGGCATCAATAAACAACTCATCAATGCTATACGCATGGAAATCTTCAGGAGCAACATACTGTAACACCAAACTAGAAATATAGTTCGAAGCCTTGATGTATCTCTCCATGGATGGATTCACGACATAGATATCTTTCCTTTTAGGAATTTCAAAGAGGCGACTTCCTGTTTTGATCCCTTCTTTCTTTAATAAAGGTGTGGCAGCTAACACAACAGATCCCGACCGTTTGATATCTCCTACAACCGCAAGCCTTGTTTTCAATGGATCTAAGCCCCGTATGACAGAAGAAACGGAAGCAAAGAACGCCTTCATGTCGATACAAATAATCACTCTGTTTGGTAGCTGCCCATAATCCATTGGAATAACTCCTTAATAAAGAACGTTTGTTCTTTATTATATACGAACAAACGTTCCTTATTCAATGGAATCTTTTCCCGATTATTGTTACTATAATAAGAGAGAAGAACATTGTATATGAATTGAGAAGACGGAGGGTTGATCAATGAATAAAAAACTGTCTAGTTATATTATCTTTTTTTCATGGTTTTTGTTCTTAGTTCTTTTATGGATTATCGTCTCATTCTTTAAAGGTGAAAATGGACAGTGGTGGTCTATGTATCGTTTGAACCCACATAAATACGGTCCTTGGGCTTTAGAGATTTCTTACATAAAGATTAGTATTGCTGCTGTTATTTCGTTAGGAATAGCTTATATGGTGAGTTTTGAATTCAAAAGAAAAAATAAGATGAAATAAATGGTTTTTTAGTAAAAGAGGATTTCTACATATTTTTTATCTTTGAGGGATCAGTTACGAATGAATTATATGAGAATTTATACACTAAGGGCTGGTATAAAAAGAAACATGAAAATTGAAGGTGGAATTAACCTGTTACATTTAATCTTCTGCTAAAACAGGTTAAGGGATTTCTAGTTGTTTGTTTACGACTTTTTGTAAGGGCCCCTGCTAACATAAGCCTAGCAAGATTAGACAAAAAGAAAGCCGATGACTCCTGCGCTAAGGAATCATCAGCCTATATTTTTATAAGATTTAAAGCTACCATAATCGATCAATTGAATGTCGAGTAAATAATGGGTACTTGTCCAGTATTCTAATTACCAAATCCCCCTAAATATTTACTTAGTTTAAGTATCTGGAATAATTGTAATAGCGATGGTCCGAACTGGGGCTTCTTTTTCGTTTCCCTTACTCTGGGTATGGTAGTATTTAGTCATTAATTCGTTTAATTCGTTTTGAAATTGTATAAAATGTTCCTCATCTATCTTTAATTCCACTACAGAAAAAGTTGCCCCGTCCTCTTGGCTGTTTTGTTCCCCTAATTTCTTAAGATAAGTTTGATATTGTGTCATAAGTGATAACTGGTAATAAGAAATATAGTCTAACTTTTCCTTGCTAGATAATTCCCTCCATTCACTTCCGTCAATTTTTGCCTCTTCTTCATTTATAGCGTAATATTTTTCGGAAACCGATTTTACTTTTTTTTCTTTAATCACACAAACAATACCAGAATCAAACATAGTTTGAAGATGCCTATATAGAGTTGCTTGGGGCACATCTTTAAGAATTTTCACCATTTCTAATGGTGTTAACCCATTTTCTCTATTTCTCATTAATGCTTGGCAAATCTTTATTCTCACCGGATGCATTAATATTTCAACTTTAGTACTCATCCAATCACCTTATTATTTATTAAATTTAATTCTTATTATAAATAATGAGAATAATGATTGCAACGAATCTGCATTTGATTTATCATTATTAATAATGATAATGAGATTAGGAAGGAATGTTGAAAATGCAACTACATTATGGATTAAACGACCTTAAAGATCTTGATTTTATGGCTTTTCTGCCCGTTATATTGCCAGTTATTGCAGTGGGGACGCTTTTAGTTTTAATCGCACTAATTGATTTATACCGACATAGAAAGACAAGAGAAAATGTCCTTATATGGGCCCTAATTATTCTTTTTGTTAATACACTTGGACCTATTCTTTACTTTGTTATAGGGAGAAAGGATGGTGAGAACTCTTGAAATTAGAGATTATAAATGTAACAAAATCATTTAAAGAGAAAATTGCTGTCAATAATTTCTCGATGGAACTGAAATCAGGGGAATGTGTCGGGTTAATCGGGCCAAATGGAGCAGGCAAATCTACATTAATAAAAGTGATTTCAGATATCATCGATCCAAATACTGGTGAAGTTTTATTGAATGGGAAAAAAATATCTAAAATGAAAAGAGAAATTGGTTACCTACCACAGTACCCTAATTTTTTTCATTGGATGACAGCAAGAGAAACTCTTACGTTTATGGGTCAACTTTCGGGATTGAAAAAAGAAGTATTAACAAACTCGATACGGGAGATTCTGACAAAAGTTGGGCTAAAGGGCGAAGAAAACTCAAAGGTTGGTACATTTTCTGGAGGAATGAAACAACGACTTGGTATAGCACAAGCCTTACTACATAAACCTTCTCTTATTGTTATGGATGAACCGGTATCCGCATTAGATCCAATCGGTCGAAGAGAAGTGTTAAACCTGATTGAAGAAATAAAAAAAGATACAACCATTTTATTATCAACCCATATATTAAGCGATGCGGAAGAAATTTGTGAACGATTTGTCATTATGAAAGATGGAACAAAAATAGAAGATACAAAGATTACCGAACTTTTAAACCGCAATAGCGAAAATAAGTTAATTGTGGAAATCACAGCGAAGGACCGAAAGTGGGTAGACCATGTAAAAAAACTGCCTTACGTAAAGGACGTAGAAGTTATTGGGCTTAAAGTCAAAGTAAAGGTTGAAAGTATCGAAAAAAATAAAAATTTATTGCTGCAAAATGCACTCGAACATAAAGTGGACATCGTTAAATTTGAAATGAATAACGATACTTTAGAAGAAATCTTCTTAAAATTGGTGGTGCAGAAATGAATAACTTAATTGTACTGATAAAAAAAGAATATGTTCAAATGTTACGTGATTTTAAGGTAATTTGGCTACCGATTGTTTTTATATTTTTAGGGGCAACGCAGCCAGTAATAACTCATTACTTGCCATCAATTCTAGAAGCATTAGGAGGCGGTGGTCAGGGAATTACCATTGATCCGAGTATGACAGCACAAAAAGGAGGAGAAGTACTAGCAAGTACTTTAGGATCTCAGTTTGATCAGCTTGGTCTTATGATTCTTGCAATTTCTATGATGGGTATCATTCAAACAGATAAAGCCAACGGTATGCTGGCCTTTATTTTAACACGACCTGTTACTGTTACTTCATATATAGGTGGAAAAATAGTATCAAATTATTTGATGGCAGCTTTTAGTGTAACAATTGGATACTTTACCTCTTACCTATATGTAAATTATCTTTTTACTGCTGTTCCATTTTCACACATGATTACTGGGTTAATATTTTATCTAGTATGGGTTCTTTTTATCGTATCTTTCACAACAATGATAAGTGCTATTTTTCACAGTCAAGGTATTATTGCATTAATTTCAATTATTTTCCTTATAGGTTGTAGGATAATCGTCGGTCTGAACCCAATAATGGATCAATTAAATCCAGCCAGTATGAGTAAGCATGCAATGGAAACACTAATGACGGGATTAGTAGATTCAAATGCAGTAGGTAATTTACTATTGACATTCGTTTGGATTTTATTGACACTCTTTATAACAAATTATTGGATTTCTAATAAAAAGTTTAGTCATGAATAAGTAGAGAATAATCGTGATGAGGATCTGAGATTTTTTTATCTAGTTTGTGCTAGGGAATTCCCTTCCGTTTTTACTGCTCTACTATTAACAGTAGTAATAATGAGCTTACCCAAAAATAGGGTAAGCTTTTGTATTAGAAAAAATTGGGTTTACATAAGTTTGATTATAGGAAGTAACTCCTCCAATTTCTGTGCCTCCACTAGTTACTAATATTGCTCTACTTTTAAACGTAACGTTTACATCTCTTTCATTACGACACTCTTGGAGGATTTCTATATTTTCTAAATAGATTTTCGAAACCTAAAGGAATTCATCTAAGAGCTAAGGTAGTAGCAGGATTATAAGAATAGATAATTTCGGAAAAGATTTTATGGTTTTGCAACTTAATAAAAGTTTCTTTAGCCTCTCTTTCTGTTTTAAATTCAAATATGACAAGATTGTTCTCTCTTGAATAAGCATTAATTATAGTAACTACCCACATCAAAAAACTCCTAGGGTTGTTACAATTAAATTTGATTTTGATAAATAAATACCTCTGTCATCGTTATTAGTAGCTATTATATCTCTGGATTTATTTGGAATGAACCTCTTTCCTGACCAAATAGAACCGCCTTGAAAATTCCATACTCCCATGCAAATACACCCCTTAGCTTACTAGTAATACAATAGATTAGTTTGTTTAATTGTTTACAGTAGCATCTTCTTTACATGCCTTTATGACATCCAACCAATGATCTGGTTTTTGTCCTTTAAATTTTTCTTTTAAATTATATGAAGCCAATGTTTCTAGCTTACTTTTTGCTGCTTTAGACATAACAGAATTTAAGTTAGAAGCCTCTAACATTTGAATAGAACCGTCTAACTCAATTGATCTTCTTAATGCATGTATAGAGGTTCCGGTTACTAATCGGTTCATAGTTTCTCTAAAGCTCTTGCTATCAAGAGTTTCACTAATAGAATCCAAGACTAATTGTTCTACATTAAATTCATAAGACGCTTCTAATAACTCTAAATAAAGAGCAACTACACCTTTCATATAAATGCTACGAATTAGTTTTACAGCAGAAGCATCACCGGGTTTTTCGCTTACTTTAGTTATGTTCATACTGTACGGAGTCATTAAGGAAATCAATAAATCTGCGCCATTTCCACTTGCTGAAATGGGGACCTTATGTTTGTAAACCGGCAAAGGTCCTAACATTGCGACATCTACAAAAAATGCATTTTTCTCCTTTATATGTGTGTTAATTTTTTGTTTCACAACAGGAGTGGAAGCTGATACATCTACATAGATACAATCTTCTTTTATAAATGGTTTTAGCATCTCACTAACTTCAAGTGCTTTATCTGCTGGTACTGCCACCATTACTACATCTACTTGGCTTAAAACCTCTTCGGGTGTAGAAAGAATTTCTACTTGAGCTTGAGCAGCCCGTTCTTTAATCTGTGGACCAAATGTAGGATGGTCTATCATAACATCATGAGCAAAAATGATTTCTAACCCTTCTTCTTTTAGACCAAATGCCAATTCAAAGGCTGCCTCTCCAAATCCAATAAAACCTAATCTCATTTTGAGAATCCCCTTTCTCTTTATAACCCATATACTTTCATCTGTTCTCTTAACCATGAAGGCTGAATATTACCCCCAACTTCCCCTTGGAGACGGGCTTTTTCAAATGCCTCAATTGTTTCTAAACGTGTTTTCTCGTACTCTAATTTTTTCTCAGCTTTAGAAAGAACCTCTTCCACCTTTTCTCTTGGAACTACAACAACACCGTCATCATCGCCTATAATTAGATCTCCTGGAATAACGGTTACACTTCCGCAAGAAATAGGTTTATGTAACTCACCTGGACCGTCTTTTAAAGGGCCATTTGGAATAAATCCTTTTGAGAAAATGGGAAACTCTGATTGACTAAGCGTATCCTTATCACGAACTGCTCCATCTATAACGATGCCCTCTATTCCCATAGCTTTAGCTGCAGCTGCCATTAATTCTCCAAGATAAGCATTTGCGGTATGTCCCTTTCCATCAGCAACTAAGACATAACCTTCTGTCCCATCATAGATTGCCTGATGAAGAAACAAGTTATCTCCAGGCCTTAAACTGACAGTTAAAGCAGCTCCAACTACCTTCATTCCTGGAGATACAGGCTTAATCTTATAGTCCATTGAACCTGTACACCCCATTGCATCAGAGATAAGGGTTGTATTAAGACGCTTAGTTCTCTTAATAATATCTTCAGATAATGCTGGCGCTAAATGACTCATTAATGTACACTCCTCTTCTTCTTTGACAGTACTGAAATGGCACGTAATGAACCTCTTTCGATTTGTTTTACTTAATAAATACAGGTAACGCTTACAAAATTTAAGGTGGTTTAATGAAATTAGTGATGTGTTTCTATCCAAAAAATACTCCCAATTTATTTGTTGTATCTTCAAAAAGATAAAGAACAGCTTAAAAAAGCAGCATTTGTAATAAATATTACTACAATTTAAATTCAAGTAATATTTATTACTTTTAATTTAAGTGTATATTATCACCGATGCTTAATAAAGTAAATCTATTTTTGTAAACAAAGCGTTAGAAAAGCATATCCTACGATTTATTACTTAGAAGAAACATTTTTACATAAAAAATTAAACATGCTAAAATTCAAGTAAGTATTGTAATAAATACTTCTTATATACTAAAAAAAATAAAATTTACAATATAATCTGTTTAATTGGAGCGAATGTATGGAAAATCCAATATTAAAATTAAAAGATAATATATCACAACTAACAGAAACTCAACGTAGAGTAGCAGACTACATCCTTAAAAACCCTGTCGATGTAGCTTTTCTAACTGTTGATCAATTAGCCTTAGCAGTAAAAACTAGTACAACTACGATAATGAGATTAACTTTCAGCTTAGGTTATTCTGGATATGCAGAGTTTCAAAAAGGACTTCAGGAGCTTTTACGTAATAATGCTGCTCCTCAAATTAGATTAGAGACAAATTTGAAGGGTCTGGATGAGAGTGATTTGTGGATGCGTTGTGCAGAAAGTCAATTTAACAACATTCAATCAACAGTAGAAATGATTTCTACAGAGAGTCTGAATAAAGCGTTAGAAATGATTGTAACTGCAGACCGAATATTCTGCACTAGTGTTAGAAGTGGTTTACCTGTAGCACAGCATCTATCTTTTGGTCTCAATCGATTGCTAGGAAACTGTGAGCTAATTGTATCTGACTTAAGCGATTGGGTGGATAAGGGTATTGATTTTACTTCTAAAGATTTAGTTATTGCAACCTCTTTTCCAAGATACGCTAGAAGAACTGTTGAGTTTGTAACAGCTGCTAAAAGCAATAATGCTCAAGTCATTTCAATTACTGATAGTTATTCCTCTCCTTTAGTTAAGTACTCTGATTTAGTGTTAACTTGTAGTTCTAGTAGTATTGCTTTTCACAATTCGCCTATAGCATCACTATTCGTGGCCGATTACCTTGTAAGTGCAATAGCTATAAATTATCCAGAAAAGACAAAAGATCGTTTAGATAAAATTAATTCAGTTCTCACAAAAATTAACTACCATTACACTGATTGAATATATAAGCATGGTAAGAGCATGAGATATCGAATGGAGAAAACAATTTGATATCTCATGCCCTTGCCATTTTTTATTGAATTAACCCGAGTACTTCCCGTTGACTTATTATTTCAATAAAAAAACATTTACTTTTCTTAAGAAGCCATGATAGTATACTTTTAAATAGTCACAATTATTACAACTATTAAGTAAAAAGTAATAATTATTACTTTAGTGAAGTTGTAGTGATTAATATAGTTACTTTTATGAAATCACTTTTAGATATCATCCGGAGGTATCTAACTGCTTAATTACTTAGATGCCATAAAGTGACTATAAGTTTATTGGCCTTACTGCTTATACTTTTTTTGTTAACACACAAATATGAGGGGCCTATCTCTGTTCCTAATTCACTATTAACATAACCTTAGCAAGGGAGTGGTTAGTCAAGAATAGAAAGTGGGTTTGTTGATAACAAATTATAAACTGTGAGCATTACTTAAAATCCGCGTTAAATAATTTGTAAACCCTTACATAGTATGGGTGAATCGTTAATGAATACATTACTTTGTAAAAATAAACAAGAGGAAATACGAAGGGAAATTATAGAGGGGGTATAATATGTTAACACTTTTAGGTTTTTCTATGATTGTAGTATTCATGTATTTAATCATGAGTAAGCGCTTATCTGCTTTTAGTGCATTAACAGTGGTTCCTATTGTCTTTGCTTTATTGGGCGGATTTACTGATTTAGGTCCAATGATGATGAAGGGTCTTGAAACCATTGCTCCGACAGCAATTATGATTATCTTTGCCATTCTCTATTTTGGGGTGTTAATTGATACAGGATTATTTGATCCTTTAGTAGCGAAGATTATAAAGATGGTTGGCGGTGATCCTCTAAAAATTGTAATGGGTACTGCAGTACTTTCTTTAATAGTTGCTTTAGATGGTGACGGTACCATTACATATCTAATTGTAGTAACTGCATTTCTCCCACTATACAATCGATTAGGTATGAATAAACTTATTCTAGCTTGTATTCCAGCATTAGCAATGGGTGTTATGAATTTGACTCCTTGGGGTGGTCCTGCTGTACAAGCTACGGCGGCCGTAAAAGCAGATGTAACAGACTTGCTATTACCACTTATTCCTTCTATGATTGCAGGAACTATCTGGGTTTTAGGGGTTTCTTATTTCCTTGGACGACGCGAGCGTAAAAGACTGGGAGTTATCAATATAGATACAGAATTTAATAATGAAATTGCTGCAGCTCTTGATGTAGGAATGGATGCATCAATAAAACGTCCAAAATTATTTTGGTTTAACTTAGTTTTAACACTTTTACTTCTTACTGCTTTAGTTCTAGGGTTCTTACCATTACCAGCTTTGTTTATGATTGGATTTGCTATCGTGATGATTGTTAATTACCCAAATTTACAAGATCAAAAGGAGCGTTTACATGCTCATGCAGGAAATATATTAACGGTTGTTTCCATGATATTTGCAGCAGGTATATTTACTGGAATTATAGATGGAACAGGGATTGTTAAGGCTATGGCGGATACTTTAATATCAGTTATTCCTGACGCTCTTGGCCCAAAATTAACAGTAATAGTTGCGCTTATAAGTATGCCATTTACATTTTTTATGGCAAATGCCCCCTTCTATTTCGGGATTATCCCTATTATGTCTGAAACAGCTGCTCATTTTGGCATCCCTCCAATAGAAATTGGTCAAGCTTCTCTACTAGGACAACCCTTGCATCTACTAAGTCCACTTCAAGGTTCTATCTACGTCTTAGTAGGACTTCTTGGTATTGATATAGGTGATCACATTCGTTTTGCTGCCAAGTATGCCATTGGAACAGCGTTAGTCATGACAATTGTAGCTGTTTTATTTGGAATACTCTCCATATAAGTCATTTATAGTAACAAAAAAAGAGAGCTGATTTTTTAAAATAGCTCTCTTTTTCACATCTGATTTAACGAATTTCTTTTTATTTATTTTACCAAAAACGTTCGTAAAGGTGTAAGTATGAAAGGAGACGTTCGTAATTTATTTCAAAACTTAAACGAACGATAGAAATAGTAGATTTCTTATAAAAAAGCAAAGTTCGTAAAAGTATACTTTTACGGACTGTGTGTTTGTTTCTGTTTAAAAACCTTAAAAGAATAAATTCAAAGATTTTCTTTGATTTGAATTGTAGAGGTTATTTTAATGCCACAAAACAAAAAAGTAAACTAATCCCTTTTATGAATTAATTTACTTTTAATTCGTTTTTAAGTATATTTTGATGTTTCCTCATATTTAGTTGATTATAACGTAATGCCAATCCTCTATTTCATTTTAGAAATAACTACTCCTATAACCATAATTAAAATTCCTAGCAGGGTCTTCCAAGTAGGAGCTTCTTTGAAGAAAAGGTAACCCATTAACACTGCAATTATTACTTCGATCCCTTTAGACGTTAGTAAAACAAATGTCAAATTATGAACAGCTTTAAATCCAAATTTAATTCCGTACCCAATTAACATATTAGCAATTAAAAATAATGGAAAAGAATAAATTTGATATTTTAAAGTAGCCCAAAAAGCTGGATCGACATGCTTATTTTGATATGAAAACAAACAGTTAATAAGAAATAGGCCAGAAAATAAAAAAATCCCACCATAAAAATAATTCATATATACACTCTCACTATATCTATATTTAGTGTTATATTGACCCAAACATTTTTCTTTATACCATGAAAGTTTCTTTAAGGAAAAATATTACCTCTTAAGCAACAAATATAAATGGTAATATCTGATTTGGTTACCATAATGAATTTTATTGGAAATATTATGATAGAAACATATGGTATAATTTCTACCTCCTTAAAGTAGTTATCTCGTTTAGTTCTTTAAAGAATGGGCAATATAAACAGAGAATAAGAAGGAGGAATAAGCTATATGAACAAAAAAATGGGATTACTCTGTATTTCATTAGCTGGTGCTTTAACTGCAGGATCTCTTACAGGTTGTTCTAATCAAAATGATTCATCTCAAAATACATCACAAAATGAAAATAGCTCTTCTGAAAATAAATCAAATTTACAACAGTATTCCAAAGATCCTGATAGTAAACAGGATGAAGATTTTGATTTAGTAGGAAAACTAGACAAAGAAACAGACGACGAGTTAACACTTGTTATTGATGATAAAAAGGTAAAAGTACCTAAGAGTAATTCGTTTAAAAAGGAAAAAGATACACCTAAGAATATTGATGGAAAACAAGTGAACGTAGAAATTAATGCTAAAAATCAAAATGCAGAAAGCTTAGAGTTAACTCCTCAAGCAAAAGCAGATTCAAATGGTATATACGAAAAAGATGCCGATGGAGATTACAGCGTAATTGGAAAGTTAATCAATGAAACGGATAATGATGTAACAGTAGAAGTATCTAGTGGAAAAAAGACTTATAAAAAATCTAAAGACTTTGAGCAAGAGAACGACAATATGTCTGGGGATAGTAAAAATAAAGTAGTACGATTAGAAGTAAAAAAGAATGATGAAGTTGAAAGTCTCGAGTTAGATCCAGAGGATCAATAAATGGAGTAGAGAATTTAAGTAACTTATTTGTTTTAATTATAACGTATGTTTTTTTCTTTTAAAAAGGGTAAGAACCAAATAAGATCATGTTAATTTTTAGATTTAACACTTTCCCCTTTTTCAAAATATTTCGTTGGATATAGGCGCCATACTAGGCGTCTTTTTTTTGCACAAAAAATGCAGGCAACTAAAATAACTTTCCGTTTTTAAGAATACAGATAGTAGAATAATAAAGAAAAGGAAGGTGGTAGTAATAAGGAAGTTCTCTATCCCTATTTTGGTTTTAGTGTTGCTATGGACCATTATTCTTTGTATAGAAAGACAAGTTTTTGCAGCGTCTTCCCTATGGCTGGTTTATGGTGTTTTTCAGTTTTTTCGAAAGAAATAACTTTTATCTCGTAATTAAAGATATTTATGAGCCAATATCAATAATATATGAAATAGTCTCTAAGTAATGATTGAAAACTCTTTAGCAACATTACACTCTAAAGCTTATCCTCCTTATACAAACAAAAGACACTGGCTCTTAACCAGTGTCTTTTGTTTGTAATTTTATTTTATGCTCAATAATTTTTATAGAAATGTCATTCATATAAATCATTAGACACTTTTCAGTTCCCTTGGATCTGTTACTTTGTGTTTGTATTTCTTTTCAAATTTATTAAACATGGATATATTTGCTAGTACTCCTACAGCAAACATAAGCAATGTAAGAGAAGAACCACCATAACTTACAAAAGGTAACGTTACACCTGTGATAGGAAGAAGTCCAGTTACTGCTCCTAGGTTAACAAATGCTTGAATGCCAATCATAACGGAAATACCGATAGCTAATAAGGAACCAAAAGGATCGTTGCATCTTTTAGCAATTTTTAAGCCTTGCAAAATAATGAAAAATAGCAATCCTAATACAAGTAACACTCCCCAAAACCCTAACTCTTCAGCAATGACCGCCATAATAAAATCTGTATGAGACTCAGGTAGATAACCAGCTTTTTGGATGCCTTGTCCTAACCCTTGACCAAATAGTCCCCCAGTTCCTATAGCTAGGTAGGAGTTAACCAATTGGTACCCATCTCCTTGTTGATTTTCAAAAGGATGTAGATAACCAGTAAAACGAGCTAAACGAACAGGAGAAAACACGGTATCAATATGTCCTGTTAACAATAAAACAACTAACATAATAATAATGCCTACTACTCCTAATAAGGCAATCTTTAGCATTGATTTTATTGAAATACCTGAACATAAAACAATGGCTAAGACTGTGCCTAAAATAAGTAGGATTCCACCGTAATCCGGTTGTAAAGCAATTAAGAAACAAATAAACAAGACAATAAAAATAGGTGGAATAATAGCACGCTTTAAATCGTTTATATACTCTTGTTTATTTGCAAAAACAGCCGATAGATATACAATAATTGTTAGTTTCGTAAATTCTAGTGGTTGTATTCTAACCGGCCCCAGTATAAGCCAACTTTGTGCATTCCCGGCGGTATGGCCAAAAATAAGGACCAAAGCAAGAAGCGTAATTACTGTTACTAATAAGATTTTTAACACTTTTTTTTCTCGATAAATTTTATAGGGAATAAAAGCAGAAACACAGAAAAAGAAGAAGCCTGCTATAAGAGCAAGTTTTTGCTTTTGATAAAAGTAATCCCCTTCAACTCCGTAACGACTAACAGCCGTTACCATACTTGCACTGTAAACCATGACTAAACCAATGAGACTTAGAACAATTAAGGCTACAATGAATTTGTAATCATAACATTTTACTATTTTCTTAAACATAAAAACTCCTCGTTCCTTGCAAGTGTAAGATTCTTATTTTCATCATAAAAAAAGATTCTTAGTAAATTATATAGAGTAAAAAGAACACTCAATAGTATAATAACAGTTCCTCGCGCTTTGTGCTTTCCTACGATATAATCATTTACACCATGCAATATAAAGGATACTGAAACCATAAGAACAGCTATATTGTACCAATAATCGCTATCAAACAGCCAAGCTATACTCATACAAATAAGCAATACAATTAACGTTGCATTTCGAATTCGATTATCAATAAAAATTTGTGCGTATTTCATAAAGATCTCCCATTACGATGTCTTTTTAGTATATCGACATTTACCTTCTATTTTCCATTCTTTATATCACCTTATTGACTCACATTTACTTTCCAGCTTTTTAAGATAGGTATCTTCTTGTTTTGCAATGAATTAGGAAGTACATGAATTTTGGTATATAATAAGGTGTTTTTCATGTTTTAATTATAATCATTAGGAGAAAGAAAACAATAAATTACTAATCTTTTCTTTATTTCTTTCTACACTATTAATCATTAAACTTATAAATGAATGTGATTATAAAGAAAGGCTTGCCTAGCCTCATTATAGTTAACAGTGAACAATAAGAAGAGGTGATATATCCTTGGGTGACGTAAATAATTTCTTTCATTTCTTACTACTAGACATCATCCTAAGTTTTCTCCTCCTTTATTGCTTTATTTTCATAGATAAATATGTCGTGAAAAATAAAGGGACAAAAAAAGAAAAAAGGGAAAAATATCAAAAAGATTTTATTATCTTATTAGCAGTGGGATTAATTGTTTATTTTATGTAAAATAATATACAGTACAGAAACTTTAATCATATGGAGGAGCAGCATCATGATTAGAACATTGGCTATTACACAAGATTTACATATAAAGCAAGATGTACCTCTTAATCACTTATCTCATCCTTCAATTAAATGGTTCTGGGTAGATTTTGCCTCTCCATCTGAAGAAGAAGGAAAAATGTTAGAGACATTTTTTCATTTTCATCCTTTAGCTATCGAAGATTGCTTTCATTTTTTACAACGACCTAAACTTGATTATTATGAAGAGTACAGTTTTTTGGTTCTTCATTATTTAAATAGTAAAACACTAGATATTGAAGAATTAGACTTATTTATTGGAGAAAATTATTTAGTCACGTTTCACTACAAACCATTACCAAGTGTAGAAACAGTTTGGCAACGCCTTTTACAAAATCCAAATGGATTTAACAAAGGCGTATCTTATATCGCTTATGCCATCTTAGATCAATTAGTAGATGATTACTTTCCCATTGTCTACGAAATCGAGGATCAGCTAAATGAAATTGAAAGTAGAGACGCCAAAAAGTCAATTGCTGTACTAATGGATGATGTTTTTGATATCCGGAGCGATTTATTAAAGCTTAGAAAAACTATTCTCCCTATGCGTGATTTACTCTATCGAATTATTAATTCTGAACGTTTAAATATACCTGCCGAGCAGAAAGTCTATTTTAATGACATTTATGATCATTTGTTAAAATTAACAAACATGGTGGAAGCCAATCGAGATATGACATCAGATATGAGAGATAATTATCTTTCCATTAATGCTAATCGTATGAACTCCATCATGATGACATTAACGATTATCTCTTCTATTTTCATCCCTCTTACATTTGTCGTAGGGTTATATGGGATGAACTTTGATCATATGCCTGAACTTCACTGGCACTATGGATATTATATTGTTTTAGGAATTATGGCTTTAATGACTATCGGTATGATTCTTTGGTTTAGACGAAAAGGCTGGTTTAAAGTCAATAAGTAGAATGCTTTTCTCTTTACTATACATAAGTTTTTCGTACGTTGAGTAAACTACTCAAGATGCCCGAACGGTGTCTTCCATTGCAACCTTGTATTAAGAAAGAAGGCTGTCCTCCCTGGCAGCTTTCTTTCTTGTTTTCTTAACATATACACCCCACAAAAGCATAAGCTGTTGGAATAAAAGTCCCTGCTGCTAGTCTAGAAATAGTTTTGCCAACCTCTAATGGAAATTACAGAAAATAAACTGGGATATTAAGTACATCGTGAAAATAGAGAAAAAGGTTCTGGTACAAAAACTCCAAATTACTCTGAAGTTTTTGTACCAGAACCGAATAAGGTTACCTTTTTTATTTAACTACTAAAGAAACTTCCACTTTTTCTTTTTCTCTTATAATGATGATGTCCGTAGCTTCCGTGATGGTCACGGCTTTTTCTATAATCATCACTACTGCTATAACTCTTAAAGGGCTTTGATCTTCCTCTTTTGTAATCACTACTACTATAATGCTTATGTTTGTTATTCGTTAGTGAATCAAACAGTTTCTTGAACATGGTTTAATCACTCCTCATAATTAGTTTAAATCTATAAAAAACAAAAAACGCTTTTATCTTTTTAGTAGATAAAAGCGCTTGATGTATAAACACAGACTTCACCTAACTAAAAATGTAGGCAAAGGTCTTGCTAACAATTAAGATTGTCAACAAAGCCGGAAACATTCTGTTTCGTAGTGACGACTTTTGTTGTACAGCTACTCCCCTTTGGAGTATTAAGTTTGTTCAATGGTAACGTAAATCGATTGTATAAGTCAATTGATAACTAATGAGTAATTATCTTTTAGAATCTTATTCTTACCGTTTATCTCAACCTAAAATCCTTCTAAAAAGCCACTCTTTTAGAGTGACTTACATTACACAAATATTAATATGTTATTGTATAATTATGTGAATTTGTTGTTTTATTACAAAAATAAAACCCTTAAACATTATTTTAGTGTTACACCTGAGAGTTGTGTAACTAACTTATCTAGATAATCCATATACTTTTTAAAACATTTAAGTACACGTGCCATGACGTTACGATTTTCTACACCTCGTTAAAGATTATTTTTTACCTTAGATTAAAAAATAAGAAAAGCCCTCAACTTATGAGGACTGAAAGGACTTTTCTTGCCTATGAAATAAGAAATGGAATTTTCATTCGCATCTACAAGGCGTATTATAACATGTATTAAGTATATGAAATTAACTGTTCAAACCCTAAAGCCGGCATTCTAAGCTCCTGGTTGGATTTTACAGGAAAAAATATTGTTATACAGTGAAAATACAGTTACTGTTAAATAAAAGCTTAACAACTTAGAGAAATAGGTGACTAGGTAATTGCAAAGATATAGATATAACAGTACTTTAAGAAAGGCTTTACTTGTAGATATAGAGACAGCAAGAGAACTTATGATTAAAGTAGGATTAGAAAAAGGGTTTACTAGTAATAATACCATTGTAATTAGTCAATTCATTGATCAATTGTTAAACCAATTAGAAAAGATCACTTCAACTGATTAGTTTTTATTTTTTATATAAAGAGTAAAAACAACCTCATTCTCTAATGGCAATTCGATTGAGGTTGTTTTTTAAGGTAACTCTATCACTGTAGATAAATAATAACATATTTTTGCCATAACGACTATCTTTTCCAGAACGAGCATATATATAAAAGGCGGACTTTTTATATATTCTTTTTTCACTTATCCTTCTGAGAAAGCCTTTCATATCAAGGATTTATAGAAAGCTGCATACTCGTAAAAAAGAACCCTTAGCCGAACCTTACAGCAAGGGTTCTTTTTTACGGTTGGTTCCTAGGGGGCAGGATTACGCTAACTAACTTCGTATATGGTATACAACTAAAAAACAGAAAAACCTACTGGGACTAGTGAACTGCACCCCAATTGTTAGACAAAAACTAATAATTGGAGGTTGGACTTGTCAATATTTATTGGACACTAAGTTAAGATACTATGATGAATAGGCTTTTTCGTATTCAATAGGGGAAAGATAATGCAGAGAAGAATGCATTCTTTTGGTATTGTAATAGAGCTCTATATATTTAAATACTTCTTTTCGAG
>NZ_JBFTKA010000012.1:0-61735 GCF_056395685.1 Priestia sp. 10L35
GCTCGAAAAGAAGTATTTAAATATATAGAGCTCTATTACAATACCAAAAGAATGCATTCTTCTCTGCATTATCTTTCCCCTATTGAATACGAAAAAGCCTATTCATCATAGTATCTTAACTTAGTGTCCAATAAATATTGACAAGTCCAGTGTCTAACTTTTTGGGTTCAGTTCATGAACAGTAGTCTTTTCTACTTACATGTAATTTTATACGGAGTGATGATTTACATCACCTGTAGTAGTATGCTCCTGGGATTAAATATTATTCACTGAGAATGTTTGTCTAATAATCTAATCTCTTACGGTCATCTGCTTGGGGAGGTTGTTCCATCCACTGATTATCAATCATATCTTTCCCAATACGACTATATATCCATAAGCTATTCAAGGCTGCCTTTTCACAATGGGCTGCAATATCAGCTCTCATACTTGCGATAAGGGCCGCGTTATAATAAGTTACTGCTACACCAAATACGAAACCTGTTTGGAGAAGCATAAGCCGATCTGAAAAAGGAGAAACAGTAGAATTTGTAATCTCTGTATCGCATGACTTAGGTAAATGAAGGTTGTCTTTTGTTAATAGGGATGAAAATATATCAATGTGCTTGTTTTTTACTTGGAGGCTTTTTTCTAATAAAGCTCGTACATTTTGATTTTTTGAAACTTGTGAAAAGCCAAGAATCATCGCTTTCGCAATCATTGTTTTATGTAAATTAAAATAAGTATGTCCAGTTTCTATTGCATTCATGGGTCTCTTCTTACCGAAGACATCTGTTACATAGTGGTATTGTTTAATCAGTTCTACCTTCTTAGGTGTTATATAGGTAGGTGGTTGCTGATAAAGTTGTTTTGAAATAAGCAGGTCCTTAGATTTTTTATAAATCTCCATCGCATCAAGATTACATTGATAATAAAAATCTACAACGTCTTGACGTAGGGAAGTTGTAAAAGATAAGCTCATTTCATTGTGTCCATGTGTGCTCATCATATAGAGGGATTTGAGACACAAAACGTCCGTAAATAAAGGAGGAGCTTCTAAATTTAGATCCTCTTCTGTAAATCCGTTAGGAAGAGGAAACTTTTCTTTTTTAAATAACGCTTTTAAGGTATCTATATGGTTAAGTGAATACTGAAGAGCTGTTTGAAAAAGGCTATGTATTTCAGGATCTTGGATCGTGTGAAGCATATATTTATTTACACATACAGATAATGTTTCACGGGTATAATGTGTCCATAAGTTTGCAATTTCAGGAGATGTTAATGGATTCTTTTTTTGCAATTTTCTGTTCCTCCGTATAAAAAATAATTTTTCTTAGCTTCCCCTCCTTTTAAGCTTTCATACAAGTTAGCTTTTCTTCCAATATTTCCGATAATTCACATTATGTAAACCAGTTCAGTAAAAGATAAATAAAGCTAACTGTATTAGGTTAGCTTTATAATTTCATGACGTTTCTCTATGTGCTTTTCGTTAACTTCGCGATTTTTGAGTATGCTGCCATTTGTAATATCTAGCCCGTGAAACCTTGGCGATGCATACGAGCCAAGTAATTATTGGTATGAAATTATGTTGTATATATGAGCATACTAACAAGGTGAAAGGGAGGTTTAAAACAATGACAAAGCATACTAAAAAAGGTGGAAGTAATACGAAGCAAAATAAAAAAAGCCAGCCGAAACACAAAACGAGCAACAGCCAAAATGGACAAAATGGTTATCATTAAGCATTTATGGTAAACAAAAAAAGCCTAACATATCAAGGACTCTTTTGCTTGCTTGGTTCCGAAAGCAGGTATTATGTTAACTGAATTTGTATATCGTATACAGTCTGAAAAGAGAAAAAACCTACTGTCATGGGGTCAGTCCCCATGTTCAGTAGGTTTTTCTGTTGCGTCCTTTTATCAAATATTATGCTTAATTTCCACTTTTTAAGACTTCCGATAAAATTCAGTATGTTAACTAAATTTATATGCATTATATTAAATGGAAAAGCTAAATAGAAATGCTTTTTTATTAAATCTAAACTTCCCACTTATACGTTGTAGAGAAAGTATGCTTACTTTTATTGGTTAGATAAACCGTTTTTCATTTGGCTTCTACTCGTCATTGTTTGCATGGTTGGTGCCCCTGGTTTATTTCCATTTCCTCTTATTATCCAAATCACTAAAGTCCCAATTCCTATGCTTAAAAGTGACAGTAGCATGCCTCTGTTATTATTTTTCTTCCCAAATAGGCCATTAACATTAAATAAAGAAGTTAGCTGCTGTACATTATTCATTATGCAAGTCCCTCTTTGATAAGTGTTTGAAAGAAAGCTTTCTTCCAACATCTTTATTTTTTGCCGTGGTTACGTATATATACTCGGAAAATGATGCTATCACTACTTGTATCTTCAAATTATTTCCTGTAATTATTTTAAAAACAAGGTAAACCTTAATACATATATGACTAGTAGAAGGAGTGAAAAAGGAATGAAGACAAAAAAGTATGTACTGGGACTCTTATCAGCTATTTTATCAGTAGGTTTTCTTTTTGGTTGTAATGATAAAAAAGATGAAGCTGAGCCTGATCCAACTGAAGAACCGTCTGAACAAAAAGCTCAAAATACTCGTGACAACAATGATCTACGAGACGTGGGTTTTCAACCCGACGGTGATCAAAATAATAATGTAGATAATAATAATCAGACACGATTAGAGGTAGCTGATAAAGCTGCGGATCGTATTGCTAAATTAAATGAAGTAGACACTGCAAATGTGATTGTTACAAACCGAAATGCATACGTGGCTGTTGTTTTAAAGAATGAGGCAAACGGAGAAGTAACCGACCGTTTAAAAAAGAAGATTTCAGATCAAGTAAGAGCTACAGATAAGGATATTCGAAACGTGTACGTGTCATCTGATCCTGATTTTGTGAATCGTATGGAAGGGTACGGAAATCGAATTAATGAAGGTGCGACAAGAAATGGCCTATTTGAAGATTTTACTGAAACCGTTAAAAGAGTATTCCCTAACAATCGTTAAATAAAAATGATGAGATATAACAAAGCAATTTTTTATGTTTTAAAAGAGAGGCCTCCTTATAGATTAAGGAGGTTTCATATATGCTTATCTCTCCATTATACGAAATGACTTAATAGTTATTTTTCGTTCCTTTCTTGCTATCATAAGAGTATTGATCATGTAGTGGGTTTTTCTATAAGGTATGTAATGGTTAACGCTATTTTAACTAAAGTGAGTTAATAATTACATATATATTATAAGTAATTTAGTTTATATTAATCTTTAAAGAATAGATAAAAAAACCCCCTATGCCTAATTTAAAGGTTGGGGGTAATTTTTTTATTATCGTGGGAAATAGGATAAAAGGTCGGTGATACCTTGAAAAATTCTTTTATTCTTTATCGTTTCTCAGTACAGCATCAGAAACTATAGAGACATCTCCAGTATAATATCTGTGTGGATAAGAATCAGAAGGCTTTATTACAGGCTCTTTTTGAGGTTCAACCAGTTCAGTTTCATCTATACTATTATTTAATGCCTTTTCTGAATCATTCGATTTATTATCAGTCATATAAAATCTCTCCTTTTTAATTAAATAATGTTCATTAAGAATAAGTTTTTTCAATAACATGGACACAGATGTTATTTCCGTTTGATGCTCCCCTACCCCTTCCCTGTATTTAGTATATATTCCAAATCTCTATTTATTAATTTTTTAAAAATATGAAGGATTCATTTATACCTATAAACTACATTATGGTAACTAAGAATGTATGGAGTATACACCTTGAAAATAGAAAAAAACCTATCTCTTCCCAATCCACAAAGAGGTAGGTTTTTTCTGCTCTATTGCTAAAGAATTATCGTAGAGGCCTCACGGCGTCTTGGGTAGTTTGCTCTTTATAAATAAATTTATTCATTCACAAAAAGTAGTTTGTGTTTGAGAAAAGTTAGGTATGTACTATGTACTATGTACTTCTTTGAATAAGTATCTTTTTATTTCTCATGGTTCACATAGTCAAAAATCGTACGATTAGCAAAGTGAGCTTAACTAATCGTACGATTTTTATGATCTATATTTGATGAACAGATTAGTTTTCTTTTTACAAAGTACATTATAAAAAAGAAAAGTGAAAATATGATGAAAATATAATGAGTTATATAATTAGTATAGCTAGTCTAAAAAAAGCGAAAAATCACTGTTTCCGTCAGTGATTTTTTTTGTTACCAGTATGCTATACATACTCCGATGTCTTTTCACATCGTGAGTAGTTTACTTCAGTTATAAAAAAATATTCATAGTGGTTAAGTTACATATAATTATTAGGCTTCTTATCAAATGGTGTTTAAGTTTTGTGACCTCATTAGTTTTACGATTGTTTCACCAATTTGCCTTCCCAATCTTAAACCTTCATCATTGTCTACTTTAAAATGTACCCCAGCATACAAACGAGATTGAGCACTTTCTTTCATCAAATTTTTTATTCTTGCCGACTCTGAGGGGAAGAAATAACTTAATAATATTTCTGAACATCCTGCAATAGTAGCATGGGCAGAAGGATAAGATGGAAAACGAGGAGTAATCAACACGGTAGACAAATTTCTCCCGTATTGATTTGGTCGTGCTACACCCCATAGATACTTTAAAAACCATGTGATTACGAATGTATCGTTTATAGCAGCATTGGAATACCCTAGTGCTCTGGCAATAGTAGGTGATCCTAATTGATATTTTTCACCTAAATCGAAAATCATTGCAGTAATTTTTGCACATAATTCACCTGTACCCCAATACTGCGCAATTTGTATTTGTTGAGGAGTTAGGGATTTTAATGTTTGTTCTACTAGAAAAAGTTCTGTTTGCCAATTAATATCATTAGGGTTTTTGATTCTCCAATTGATAGGTTGATGAAAAGGATCTAAGAAATGATTATCTCTACTTTTTGATAAAAAAAACATTGGCCAATATCCTGCTTCTGAAGAGCCTTGAGGAGGGTTTTTCTCTCCGTCATAAGGGTGTTCATTCCATTTTCTATAACTTGCTCGCATCCGTTCCAACTCCTTACAGAATTTATTTCTCTTGTTCTTTATGATTAAGAATAATAAAATATGTCAATGTCTTATTTTAGAAATAAACCCCTGATATTACTTACTCAATTTATAGAAGAAAGAATGTATATCATATGTAGATTAAAAACAGAAAAAACTATTTATTACATATGTACAAACTACTTATCATATATTTTCAAAGGGTTTTTCCCTAGAAGATGATAGGAGGTATTTAGATGTTTATACATGATTTTATATTTAAAACGGTGTACGATTTAAACAGCAGTGATTTTTTAAAAAAGAAAGAAAAAGCCTAGTCAATGTTCACAATAATAAAATTTAACTTTCCAACCAGCTATTAGAATCATAATTCTAATAGCTGGTTTGTTCCTGTAACGGTGACTATGTTAACTAGAAACAAAGGTATATGTTATTATATTCCAGGAGGCGAGAGAATTTTGAATATGGGCTTAGGAGTTATGTTAATATTTTTTGCAATTATATTTATTTTATGGGGGCTATTCTCACGTAAGCAAAAGAATAGAATTATAAGTAGTGCATTGTTGGTGGTAGGAACAGTTGCCTTATTTACAAGCATTCTATTGTTAACTGGGATATATGATCCATATGCTATATCATATTAAATAAAAATCAAATAGGCAGAAGTTCTTTATTTTAAAAGGACTTCTGCCTATTTGATTTCCGACTAGAAACTTTTGATTTTATGAGAAGTTCATTTCAAAGGTAATTCTTATGAAGTATAATAAAATAAATTTCACATGGTATTTTATGCTAATTTAGATTGAGGGGAGAATCATATTGGAGAAAGCAATAGTTATCGGAGGAAGCATTGCTGGGAAACTAGCTGCTAAAGCCCTATCACATACTTTTCGGCAAGTAATTGTTCTAGAAGCTGGGGAAAAGTGCGAGGAGAAAGCCCCTAGAAAGAGATTGCCTCAAAGTTATCATCCTCATGTTTTATTAAAAGGAGGAGAACAAGCAATTGAGAAGTTGTTCCCTCACTTCTTTAATCAATTAATCGAGGATGGCAGCGTTATAAATAACTTTACAAAAGATTTAAAGTGGCACCATTTTGGTTCCTGGAAAAAACGATTTTTAGGAGAATTAGAGATGATTCAACAAAGCCGCCCTATGTTAGAGTGGCATTTGCAACATCGTATTGAACAAATTCCTAATATTACAACCGAGTATGAAACAAAGGTCGAGCAACTACTATTAGATCATCAATGTAATAAAATATCCGGGGTACGAGCGCGCTCCCCTAAGACAGGAAGCGAAAAAGAAATTCTTGCAAATGTTATTATTGATGCTAGTGGGTTTGGTTCAAAGAGTGTAGAGTGGCTAAAATCATATGGTATAGAAGTTAAGGAAGAGAAGGTTGGGATTAAGCTTTTTTACGCGACCAGATTCTTTCGTCTGAAGAATCAAGACCGACCTGACTGGTGTAATCTTCTAATCTCTCCTAGTTTCCCTGATAACCCTTATGGTGCATATATTCAAAGGATTGAAGGGAATCGTTTTTCTATCACCTTTAGTGGTTATGCTAACGAAAATGCACCAAGAACAACTGAGGAGTTTTTCTCTTATGCACAAAAGTTACCTGTACCTGATGTACTTCATTTCCTAGAACAAGTAGAACCAATTTCAGAAATAAAAATACATGCAATTCCTTATCAAGTACGTCGACGCTTTGACCTTGCCAATGTTCCAGAAGGTTTCTTAGTGGTTGGAGACGCTCACTGTCGTTTTGATCCGGTATTTGGACAGGGAATATCTGTTGCTGCTATGGAAGCCTTAGAGTTGCAACGCTATTTTGGGAATTTTGCATATCCTAATAAAAGGTTTACCAAAATACTTCACAAGAGATTTTCTACTCTTATTGCAACTCCATGGGATATGGCAATTACAGAGGCATTTCGTCATCCCGATATTAATGGGGAGAAACCTTTCATACAGCCGATTAAACAATGGTATAGTAAGAAAGTTTACCAGCTTTCAGCTTCTGATCCTGAGATTTACCTTAGATTAGTTAGAGTGATGAATTTACTACGCCCTCCTTTACATCTTTTCCATCCTAGAGTTGGAGTCGCTATATTGACCAATCGGAAGAAAAAAAGTAAGAAACAAGTAAATAGTCCGAAATCAGCTCCCTATGAAAATTGATATACGGATGTTGGGTTCCATATGGAAACGTAATGAAAATTTTCATATGATAGACATTATTGAATATATTACAAGCAACTCCAAAATTCCAAACAATTACATAAAGGAGAAAATTTAATATGAACAGGCTGTTAATTTTGACGATAGCTTCGGAAATGTTTCTTTTGCTATCTTTTCTGATCATTTTACTAACAACCGGAAAGACAAAAAGGAGTATTTTCTTGATACCCTTACTTATTATTGGAGGCTTCCCACTTCTCTATTTAGCTATAGACCATATGAACAGCGACTATGTGGACGCTAATATTGGATTGGGTCTTGCCTTTATGTTTACCTGGATATATAGTGCAATTGCCTTTGTCGTTGCTATTATTCTCATAGTAAGAAGAAAAAGAAAGAATAATATTTCAAAAGAACAGTAATGTTGGTTCTGGTGTAAGAAATCCAATATAAATGGAGGAATATGAATGAAACACCTTGTTGTATATGCCCATCCACATCCAGAAAGTTTTAATTATTCTATAATGGAAACCATTGTTCAAGCCTTAGAGAACAATGGTCATGAGGTTGTTGTGAGAGACTTGTATGCATTAGATTTTCAGCCTGTACTGAAACCTGAAGATACGGATGCTATGAAATCTGGCCATATCCCAGATGATATTAAAACGGAACAAGAATTCATTACTCAATCAGATGTAATAACATTTATATATCCAATTTGGTGGGCTGGTCTTCCTGCCATTATCAAAGGCTATGTAGATCGTGTATTTTCTTATGGCTATGCGTATGCTTATGGTGAGGAAGGAATTATTCAGTTACTCAAGGGTAAGAAAGGTTTGATAATTAATACTCACGGTGCTCCAAAAGAGATGTATGACAAAATTGGAATGACAGCTGGGTTAAAAATTACATCAGATGTTGGGATATTTGAGTTTACAGGAATTGAACCTATAGATCATTTATTGTTTGGAAATGTCTCTGAACATCTTGAGGAGTCAGTGCTGAAGGAAATGCTAAAACAAATTAAAGAGAGAATAAATTCTATTTTTTAGAAGGATACAAAAATGACTACAAATAAAAAGAGATCCTTATTTATTTTAGGGCTCTCTTTTTTATTTACTACTGATATTTCACATTATGTAAACATAACATAATGGATTTTCCCGGTATCAATGTTAGAAGTTATTCAAATAATATATTTTCTAAAGGAAGAGAGTGTAAGATGTTCATCAACTTTGACTTCCTGTAACTTACGGAAGCCATTCTTTAAATAGAAATTAATGGCCGGCGTATTTTTAGCCCCCGTTGTTGTTCTCATTGATTTCACTCCTTCTATCGTTTCAACAAAGTCTAAAAGCTTCTGAGCTATGCCTTTTCTAAAATGCTCTGGGTGCACAATTAATCGATGTAAATCGACCTCAGTTTTATCTAATTTGAACGATATAATTCCACATAACTCTTCTCGTAAGTAATAAGCAAAAAAAGTTTCTTGGCATTGTTGTAACGAATCAATGGTATCTATTAATGGTGGAAGATCATAATAACCTATAATCTTTGCCTCAACCAAATAAGAAGGAATTTGAATACTCAATATCTCAGTTGCTATCTTTCTGTTCTTGATATCAAGTCTTTTAATCATAAATCATTCTCTCCTTATTTTTTTATATTTAAATAATACCATTATTTTCATTTTAATGATAAGTAGATCACTATTTTTCTATGAATACAGTATTCAATCTTAGTTAAGTTGGGTAGGCAGGCACTCTCACGAGCGCCCGCCCCCCTAAGAACCGTACGTGACAGATTTCCCGTCATACGGCTCAAGCCTTCTTTTTATCCGAACAACTTATTTATTTAATACATGGTACATGTACTAATTTAGCAAATTTACCTGTAGAAACCTCTAGGTTTCGCACTGTAACTTTCTCTCCATTTTGTAGAGTCTGCTTACACAATGCACAACGATATCCTTGTTTTCTTGCGAGTTTCATCCTATCCAATGTATTTTCATTATTAAAGACCTTACGGTCTCGTTTTTCCCAATACTCTCTTAGACTCGGATCATCTGGGCTGTTTTTATAGGCTACCATGACATGCCGTTCTATCTTAATCCAGGACATCTTTAACAATTGAATGTTAGTAAGTGGACATGTGAGAGTCCATTTATCATTCCCTCCATGGTTGGGCTTCTTAAAATAACGTTTGGTAATCCATTTCCACGACTTCTTTGGATGTAGTCGTTTAAGGTGTTTTGTTATTTTGAGGAATAAGTAATTATCCATATATCCAAACGTCTTTTTAGAAACGACATGTTTCCAATACTGTCCGTAACCACGAATAATTGGATTTAAAACACGTATTAGTTCTTTTATTGGTCGTCCTCTCATTACTGCGAACGTATCTTTTATCTTATTTTTTGCCTTTTTAATGCTGTCTCTGCTAGGTTTGATTAGTAGCTTATTGCCTTGTTCCGTCTTGTATTGACGCAGCGAGAAACCGAGAAAATTAAATCCGTTCTCAATATGTGTAACTCTAGTTTTCTCTTTACTAAGTGTAATTCCTCGCTTTTGTAAGTAAGGAATGAGTTTCCTATACATGCTTTCAGCCTTTTCCTTCGTTTCCGTTACGATGACAAAGGGCTTACCAAGTTTCGCATCTTATAGATACGACGAGGTTAGGTGGGTTCTTTACTCCGGGCAAGATACGGGACGCGTCACAGCAGCTTTATGAATCTGCTTTTCCTCTTGCCAATACCCAGGCAATTCTGTGCACTATCCTAAGCTAACACTTACGAAGCTTACAAACCTTCACTAATGTTCACCATACTCATCTTCCCCTAGCAGTGTTCCGAGTCGTGCACTGACTCTCTGTTTCCGCATTTCCTCATGCAACCCACGAGCCCGTTACCAGGCCCGCAGTTTTGGACGGGGATAGTTTTTGCGTCTAAACCAGTGGCGTGAGCCACGCTATATAAAAGCGACTTCTTGTCGCACCATAATCCATATTATAGGAATAAAGCTATATCGCCTAAAATGCAAACTATCCTTTACATTTTGCAAATGATAACTTACAATTAAAAGTAAATAATTGGATAAGGAAGGCTTCTAAATGCTCAGAAATAGAGTTCGTGAATTACGTGCCCGTTTTAAATGGACACAACAAGACTTAGCTGATTCAGTCGGCATTACAAGGCAGACAGTTGGTTTAATTGAAAAAGGAGATTATGCTCCTTCTGTTGCCCTAGCTTTAAAAATCGCCAAATCATTTAATGTATCTGTTGAAGACGTATTTTACCTGAAGGAAGGGAAGGAATAACATGCTACAACGTATTATAAGATCCCCATTCATACCTATGAGTATGTTTCTTTTAATCATTATATGTTTTACCATTTCTACTATGGATTTTTATCCAAATCAATCTATGTTAGCTAGAATGGTGTTTTTAGCCTTAATTGCTATAACACTATGCTGGACAGTATTGGCGCAATTACATAACCGTAAACATCCCCATGCCCGCATTAATTCTTTAGGGCTAATCCCCCCGGAATTTCAAGAAACAGATGAAGGACAACAATGGATTACTTTTAAAGCTTGCAGGAACGTATATATTTATTATACGTATGCCTTACCTGTAATCGCAGGTATCTGTTTTCTCTTCTCTACTAGTCGCTTTATTCCGTTACTAAGTATAGGAGCTTTGGGGTTAGGACAGTACCTTGTATATTGGTTAACTATACGCAAGCTAAATCAATTTTAAAGATGCGAGGAGAAAAGAAATGAATCTATTAGAATGGGCACAAAATGCAAATAGTGTATGGCAATATCTCGTTTTATTTTTGCTGGCCGTAGCTCCATGGATGGATGTATCTATTATTGTTCCACTTGGAGTTATATGGGGATTGTCACCCATTGGGGTTGGGGTAACAGCATTTATCGGTAATCTTCTTTTGATTTTATTGCTAGGGCTATTTTTTAAACAGTTTTCAGCATGGCGAACAAAAAGAAGAATGAAAAAAGGGATTACGGGTCCAACTAAAAAAGAAACAAGGTCAAAGAAGATATGGGAAAAATACGGCATACCAGGATTAGCTTTGCTTGCTCCTATTTTAGTAGGAACAGATATTGCTGCAGTACTTGCTCTAACTTTCGGATCTTCGCGTCGACATGTAATAGGATGGATGACAACTAGTTTAGCAGTATGGACCATCGTATTTACTATTTGTTCGATATATGGTTTTAGCTTTTTTAACTTGATCTAATCTTTATAATATAAATCTAAATTAAATGTATACTCTATACACCCTTAGTTACATAATGTGAATTATCGAAAATATAAATATTAAAAAGGCCTCTGCTTCCTAGCAGAGGCCTTTTTTATAAATGAACTTCGGGCTAGGTGTTAGTCTTCGATTGCTTGGTAGACCATGGTCCAGAAGTCGTGGATAACCCTTGCAGAATCCGCAGTGGACATCCCAACCTGAGTGAGCAGCATTCCGGTTACCTGGTTGTTTGGATCGGCGTAGGTAGAAGTGCCACTTCCTCCGTCCCAGCCAAATTGGCCGAGGGGCGCATAGTCACCACGGTAAGTACGCACCGCCATCCCCATACCCCAGCCGCCGTGCTGCCCTTGTCCGAATGAAATATGGACGTTATTAGCAGCCATAGTGTTTCGGGCAGCTTGTTGCTCGGACGTGAGGCGGTTGGTAGTCATTAGCTGAACGGCAGGTCGGGACAGGATTCGTCTGTTCCCATGCATGCCGTGATTCAGCAGCATTTGGAAGTACGCGTGATAGTCATCAACAGTTGAGACCAGTCCACCACCGCCGCCTTGGAACGCCGGAGGTTGATTATAGCGTCCTCCCTTAGCTTCGTCCCACACGGTAAATTCTCCAGTCTTTGGATCAGGGGCATAGAGGGGCGGAAGCCGGTCGATTTTGTTACCAGATACATAGAAGCCGGTGTCCTTCATCCCTAGAGGTTCAAAAATGCGTTCTCTCAAAAATGTTTCAAATGACTGTCCTGTGACTCTAGCAACGAGTACACCAAGTAGGTCGTTGCTAATGTGATACTGCCAGCGCTCCCCGGGCTGGTACATCAACGGAAGTGTACCAAGACGGCGCATCCATTCATCTGGCTCAGGCATAGGCTCCGGTAGATCAGGCGTGAGCCCTTGTTTGAAGATCTCCCCCATAATAGGGGTGCCTAACAACGTTATATCCATGCCAAGTCCGAAAGTCGAAGTCAAAATGTCCCGTACGGTAATCGGTCGCTGCGCTGGTACAGTATCATCTAAAGGTCCATCGATTCGCTTCAGTACCTGTCGGTCAGCTAGTTCCGGCAACCAAGTCTCTACCAGGTCATCTAACCGCATCCTGCACTCATCGAGCAGGATCATTGCCGCCGCAGCCGAAACTGGCTTAGATGTCGAAGCCATCCGGAAAATCGTGTCCCGGCGCATAGGTGAGCCACCTTCATGGCGCATTGTGCCGATCGCTTCGACATGTGTCTCGCCGTACCCACTAACTAGAGCGACGAGCCCTGGAATCTTTCCAGACTCAACGTGCCGTATCATCACATCGCGCATTCTTTTCAAGCCTTTTTTGGAGAATTTACTCTTGCCTTGTTCCATTGTATTTTTTCTCATTTGTTTTCCCTCTCTTTACGTTTTTATCAGCCCTATATGTTCTACAAATTCTCTGCTGTTATTTATGCTTGAAAGCCCTTTGTCACTCTATCAAATCTATTTCTTTTCGCATATAAATATAACTGTTCCTTAAGTTTTATACGTAAATATATAACTGTTCGATGAGTAAGCGTTAGAATTCTAAAACACTCAAATAAGGATGACGATCCTGTGTGGTTTTATTAAAGAAAGCAATGATAGTTTTTAACAAAATCAAAAACCTACATGCAAGATGTAGGTTTACATAATTCATGTTACAGAAACCAAAAATCCCTTTAAATAAACAAAAATATATTCTTCTAATGTAAAAGTATATAGTTTTCATTTGTTAAACAAATGAAAGGTAGTGGTTGAATGAAGAAAGGAAAATAACTACATATAAGAGAATGTATGTTAGTGGAAAGAAAATAGATTTATGACATTTTCAGCAAGGCACCTTTACATAATTTTAATTTTTCTTGTGAATAAATCGGAAATTTTTTGTAAAGGGGATGGAAATCATGTTTCACGCGAAGGATGTTTTAGCCGACCAGTTGTTAGCAAATGCTAATGACCCTAGCTGGTACCAGCCATTTTCAGCTTCAATTGAAAACTTGTCAGAAGAAGAGGCTTTATGGAAGCCTAACAAGGATAGTCATAGTATAGCTGAGATTGTGCAACATCTACTTTACTGGAATGAAACATGGCAAATTAGATATCAAAAGTCTCATGTCAATGCAGTACCTTCTATAGAAAATAATAATAAAAGCTTTATAATTGCCGAAAATCAACCATTTGATCATTTAAAAAATCGACTATTAGAAGTCCTGTTACAATGGCAAGAGTTATTAACTGAGGAAAAAGTCGAAAGAGATGTAAAGGGTTTTTCCGAACATGTAAAGTGGTGGGAGGTACTTGGAAATTTAACTACTCATAACGCATATCACATTGGTCAAATCATTTATATTCGGAAACTACAAAAAAGTTGGAAAGAAAATGGTGGGGAGGAGGATTAATCGAATTCGATAATTGATGTATCTGAATGAAATGGAGCATAAAGTTCTCCTTTCTTATGTAGAACATATTATTTAGCAAGGGCTCGAAATGTTAATAAATCAACGATGTATAAATGTTGAATTTAGGCGAGCCCTTATGCATCAATGGCTCGTTTGCTTGCTTAGGTTCCTAGAAAATCCATTATGTTAACTAACTTTGTATATCCTATACAGCTTAAAAAAGAAAACCCTACTGTTGAGGTCAGTAGGGTTTTCGGGTGATAGATAAAAATAAGTTGTAGATGCCTCACGGCGTCTTGAATAGTTTGCTCACTATATAAGAAAATATTCATCTTGGGCAAGTTACATAATACTAGTCCATACTATTTTCTTAAGTTTTAGACAACCCTGTTAAAATAGGTGTTGTTGCCAAAATTAAAGCAGATGTTGTTGAATCAGCTATTTGTAAGCCTCTAAAAAAGGACCATTGGTTAATAAATACACCAAAAACACTAAGAAAAATAACTGCAAGAAGATCTGCTTTATTTACACTCTTATTAGCAAACAGAGCCAGGCACTGTTCGCCATTAGTGATGGGTGGGAAAAATGTGTAAGTCCCCTATCATTCTTATTATCTTTGAGCTAACGTCTAAATACGCGTTAATGCGCCATTAGGCTTTGGTAACTCTTCAGCTGTTATCAGATTCATTTTACAAAAATGTTCAAAAAATTGTTGTGCCTGCTCTCGTTCCTTTGGGTCACTTTTTAATGAAACTATATCAAGCAACATTTGAGCCATCCATGAATTATCAAAATAACGGTATTTACCTGTATTCCATGTCATTTTTTCTGGGAATTTTCCGTTTTCATAATATTCCCAGAAAAGCATCTGATCCGATTCCTGTTCTGTAAGTTGAAGTCTGTATTTTGAATGAGCAGGAATATATCCATCTTCACAAAGCTTACCGATAAAATCTTCATTCACCATATAGACACCTAAGATACGTCTGTCTTTTTCAGGCATGCTGGAATCTATTGCTGTTAACAAGACAGCGCTATTTTGGTGCAAGCGGATAGGTTTGGTTGGCTTCCCCTTGTTATTACCACTTTTTATTACGCCTGAAAAAACCTTCCACTCTGAAAAAGAACTATTCTGTTCTTCTGTGTCACACCAAAAAACCACTTGTGATTCGGGATGAAGTTTATGATTTTTCATAAGTTTTTCATGTCCCCAGCGAAGTTCCTGTTTTTTTCGTTGTAGTTTTTTTTCCTCTTCCTTCTTCCATTCTTCCTCCTTTCGTTTCATTTCCTTTTTTTGTATAATTTTTTCGAGTGAATTAGCAACCCTTTTATCATGCAGTTTTAGGTGCTTTCCAAATACATCGGGGAAAACAAACTTTTTATTTTCCGATGCGAAATGTATTTCAATACTAGAATCATTATATTTAACTATACTTCCCATACCAAAACGCTCGTGTGTAACTTTCTTATTGATTAGATTCATTATTCTAGGCCTCCTTGTAGAATAAAAACTCGGTTACTATTAGATAGTAAATTGATAATTTTATTCAACTAACTTATAACTTACCTTTAAAGCTCACACAACTATTTGAATTTTTCTTCGGTTTAAACAAGGATATTGAAAAAACGTATCCATAATTCTATCTGTAAAAAAATACGGCGGAATTCGGAATACGATCAAAAAAACATTTATAAGACTATTATAACATTTTTTTAAAAAAATCACAACTTTTCCATTGACAATATATTTTAATTTGAGGTAAAATATAGGTTTATTCTCTGTATAGATAGAAATATCTATGAAATAAAGGCCTCCAAAAAGTCGCGAAACTTCTGGAAAGCCCCCTATAAATAACCACTTGATTACCGGATACGTTGCATGGCTTAATTAATCGAATTGATGTAAAGGCAGATGGCGGACCCATTATCGCTTCACTGCCCCAGAATTTGAAAAGAAGCAGGTTATTCCCTTATCGGGAACCTGCTTCTTCTTTTAAAACTATCTGCGATACTACCTCGACATGTGCAGAGTGTATGTGGCAACATAAGGGTGCTGGTCGGTTTGACATGGAATGCTGCTTAGTAGTGCTGTTTTTTTTGCTGTTGAACTTTCTCGTGAATGCATAGATAAGGTAAAGAAACGATGGAATAGCCATCATCATACTGATAGGAAGATATAGAGGATAAAAGCCACTGATCTCATATGAGTGGCTTTTATCCTTTGTTTTTTGTGACTTTTTGTTTCATGGCATGCTCATGCCGATAGTCAATGCGTTCTTCAATTTCATCCATTAGTCTTCTATCTTGTTGGATCTTGTTTTTATTTTCATTAATGAGATTTTGAAATGAGGGTTTCAGCTTTCGCATAAAGGCACTTCTCTCTTTTAGATATTTGTGTATGAATCAGATGTAACTATAATGAATATATATAATAAAGCAACATATGAGGCTGTATGGAATGTCTCCTTTTTTTTTACCTAAATATTCTTTTTACTCTTTGTTTTTTCGACATTTTTTATACCTTCTCTTTTTTATAATGTAAAGTACACAGAAAGCATAGGACAAGAGGAGGAACGCAGATGAACATGTTAGTTGATGTAAAACCAAGAGAAAACAAGACTATCCTAAGTGATGAAGAGATCGTTCAGGAGTTTCAACAAGGCGACGACGATGCTTTCAATGTACTAGTAAAGAAATATGAGTATTTAGTTTGTTTGAAGGTAAAAATGTACTTCCTATTAGGAGGAGATCGTGAGGATCTCTTACAAGAGGCAAAGTTAGGATTATATAAAGCTACTCGTGATTTTAAAATAGAAGGGAAGAGTTCATTTAGAGGCTTTGCGGAGCTATGCATTACACGTCAACTTATTACAGTGATAAAGGCAGGTAATCGTCAAAAACATTCGCCTTTAAATAATGCTCTTTCTTTAAACATATCTAGAAATTCAAAACGAGCAGAAGACGACATAACCCTTATGGAGATGCTTCCCCATCCCCACGCAGTAAGTCCGGAAAAGGCAGCTGTAGAAAGCGAGAATAAAAGAGAGAGAGAACAAATCTTGCAAGAAATATTATCAACTATCGAACAAGATGTATTTTCTTTGTACATGAAGGGACAAACATATATGCAAATCGCTAAAAACCTACATCTTCCTCAAAAAACAGTGGATAATGCCCTTTACCGAATCAAGAAAAAGATGAAGAATCAAATGAAATACCTTTATTTACAGGAATCATCCTGACAACCACGGAATAAAAGAATTAAGTTGCTATAAGCGATTATGTCTAAATGGGTAAAACACCTGTTACGTAGTATTTCTTTTTCTTTTGTGTGTTCTTTTATTTATAATAAAGACAATGTTGAGTAAGCTAACAGAAGGTGATGGGTGATGGGAATGAAGAAACAACAATGGAGTACAACGTTTAATGATACAAAAGAAACTATACAATCTATTATCTACGTATGGAATCCCCTTTGTTTACATGCTTCGGTCATTGAACGAAACCTTCGAAGAACGGTTCCAGCTTCATCTAACTGTTCCATTTTAATACTATTATGATGATTGTAAGCATATCTTTTTTTATCTTTGTGTAATGGCTCTCTGTATTGGTTACCCACTCGAGGTTACTAACGTAATTACTGGTTTTTATCCCATCTTTATGGTTAACCTGTCGCTTATGTAAAGGATTAGACAAGTCAAAGAAGGAAAGATTGCGGATTTAGAAAATATATCTGGCTCATTAGACGATGATGACTTAGAAGAATATAGCGATTTTTAAAAGTAAAGCCACTAGAATACATTCTAGTGGCCTCCTTTTTGCGTTTTACCGTAAACATTTAGGAAAGAGATACTAGCTTTTTATGATAACTAAGATGAAATGCTTTTTACAAAAGTAGCTATAAACTTTTGAATTCAACTGTTTTATACTAATAAAGTAAAAACGCCAGTTCTTTTGCTCTACAATTTGGCGACTCTGGTAAAATAAAGAGTGCTATCTTAGATTATTCAAAATTAACTTTTAGGGAGAAACAACGATGGGTCTTACACACAATGATTTAAAAAGTATGACAAGTGAAGAAGGACAAAAACAGTTACTTGAAAGGAATCTTGAAGCCCACAGAAACAGGAAGTGGATCGTTAATTGCATTTGTGTTATCGCTCCAATTGTAGCCATACTGTGCTTCTATCTTCAATTACCACAAGCTGTAGTTATTACTGTAATCCTATTTTTTATATGTGCTATTACCTGGATATTACACAGAGCGTTGGATAAAAAAATGGAGCTACGTTTAAAACGCTTTAAACAAGAGAAAAGAAAGAGCACAATTAAGTTGTATCGATCCTAAAATCTCTTATATGAACTTCTCATAATAAATTTAGAAGGTAGGCGAGTCCTTGCGTATCAAGGGCTCGTTTTGATAATTTGTTCCTTATATTGTGATTATGTTAAATAAGAGTGTATATAATATACACTAATTTTTTGAAGGATATACTAATATAGACAGTGTGCATGGAGCTTTCATACAGTTAATTCATATAGATTATAGACGGGGAGAATGTGGAGAAGAAAAAAGAAACAAACGTGTTAAAGGATGCAGCTAAGTCTTTTGCATTAGGTTTACTGGGAAGAGATTCCTGGTTCAATTTCACAAGTGGTAGTGTATAATGAGACTACCTTGTAACAAATTCTTTTTTATCACACAGATGCTCCTGGCAGAGCGTCTTTTTTATTTATCCCTACATGGGAGCAACCGAAAGCTAAGTCGTTATAAGTCACAAGTGTGACTGTGGTGTTGGAATCGAAGCGTTAGGATCTCCCCTTAAACTGTGAGTAATAAGACCGCCTTTTACACATTTACCACACTTTCAACCTTCACCGACTTCAAAGCCTCAAAGATACCTTCTTTTATGCTTTCTACATGCTTTTTCAGCTCATCTAGACTAAATTGCATCACTCCTCTTGATTTCTTTCTCTATGAGAGCGTTAAAAGCTCCATCAAGAGTGGTGTAATAACCGATTTGTTTGAAACCCACTTCCGTTGTTACATTGCCTTGCTTATCCTTTTTGAGATACTTTTTATTTAAGATGATGTTAAGTGCATCCGATGTGATTTTATAATTTTGACCAACCATGATTTCCATTGCTATCTCTCCCTCAACAGCCTTTTTCTTGGCTTTAGAGATTTAATTAGTTCTTTTCTAAATGAGCTACCGCAATAATATTTTTTCACAGCATACAATTTGAATATTTTACATTAATAGACTAATAAGACAATCTTTTGATTTTTTTGCAACCATTCCATATATTCGTATATAATGTAATCTTTAGTACATAGCACAAGGAGTAACATAATGAATAGACGTACTAAGAATAAACGATCATTTGGATGTCTTGTAAGTTTCATAGTTTTATATATTGTAGTGGGTTTAATATACATTACAATCACCAACTTATAACAAAGGGTTTGTCGAAACCTTTTGTCTTCTAATAGTCTCTTGTCTTGAAATTTTTTCCTCATAATTATTATCAAAAGGTCCCCTTCCCCTCCCTTAATCGCTTATTTTTCTTCTTCAACTTAGATATTTCACCTTTTAAGTACGATATTTCTTTATTCGAATCTCCTAATGGTTTCTTTACGGATATATTTAATGACTCGAACAACGGCTTTAACTTTGGAACACTAACTGTTTGTTGATGGTCAAATACTTTTTGAAACTCAGCCTGTGCTTCCTTGTACTTCACGGTTATCCTCCAATTAAAAGGAGTCAAATTCATCATCTTTTGAAACCTTTTCCAATTTTAACCGTAGTTATTAGGAAAGGGGGGCTAGAATATGAAAGAATATCGTTTTGAAAAAATTGAACTAAAATCCTTCTCGCGTGATCCTAAAGAGGATTATCACGAAATTATTCATGAGGCTGCAAAGGATGGATGGGAATTAGTTCAAATATTCGCTCCTGGCACTGCTTCGTATGGTACTGCCGCATATTTTGAAATCATTTTTTCTAGAGAAATCGATTAAATTGATGGGAAGGGACTAATTGAATCTATCCCTTCCTTCTTTATTTAAGTAGCACCATTTTCCGCGCTATCGTCAGACTCTTCAATCTTCTCTTCTGACACTCCTTCAGAGGCTGAAAGGTCTAAAAACTCTTCTTTTCCTTTTTTTTAGCTTCAACAGGTGTTTCTGTTTGCTCATCTTGACTGTTTTTACATTCCTTTCACTTCTCAGCTAAAGGAGCAACCTTAGCGCGGTACTGATCGACTAACTCAACAATTGTTCTAGAAGAGATATTTATTTCATTAGTAATGGTAGTGTTTTTTGATCCAGATATGAGAGAAGAAAAGGCTGATAAAACAAAAGAATTTACGGATAAAGAAATCATTGATCATTTACCTGGAAAAAAGAAGCTTCCTAATGCTGATATTGAAGAATTAAAAAAAGCAGCCAAATATAGAGGATTATTATAAAAAGAAAACCTTTAGAAACTATTTTCAGGGGCTTTCTTTTTTTTGAGCCAAAAGAGTACCTATAAAGTCCATTATGGTGCGACAAGAAGTCGCTTTCTTACAGTGTAGCTAACGCTACTCATCTAGACGCGGAGATGATCTCCATCCGAACCGGCATGCTTGGTAACGAGTCTGTCGGTTGCATGAGGAAATGCGGAACAGAGGGCAAATGCATGGCCCAGAATACTGCTAGGAGAAGATAGGTATGATAAACGAAAGTGAAGGGGCTCTCTCGCCGGTTGGCACTCAAACACGATTGTTCGAGTGCCAAGAGGGTCTTCGTATAAAGACATTGTCAATTCCTTAATGCCTCCCGGCCCGCCTACCATTGACAACTGTGTAGTCCCTACTTTGAAGATAAGTCTTCTCTATCCGCAGCTTCGGGTGGTGTTTCCATCCATCCGTTTTCTATCATGATATCAGCTGCATCATTAACAAATCCTGATATATCCTTTAAAAAATTTGCATACATTAGCGCTAAATCGCGTCTTCCGTTTACAGCTACTGAATTTCCAAAGTTTCTTACTCTCATCGAAAACATGTCCATTTTATGAAATACCATTAATTTATCGGAAAAAGGAGAAGATGTTGAAGTTGTCACTAAATGATCAATTAATTCCGGAGAAGGCAAGTTATCATCGTGAAGTTTTTTTATATAACCTTCAATCGCTTTACACGTAAGTTCTTCTCCTTTTATAAATAGCTCTCGAATCTTTTTCGTTTTTGTAACTTGACTAAATGCCATTACTAAGGCTTTGCTTGCCACGTTAGTCTCTAGATTATCGTATAAATGGGCAATTTCTAATGCATGTAAAGGTCGAACATCTCCAATAAAACCTTTTAAATAATTTTTGTGTGCTATATTTACTTTTTGTGGTGTCGGAATAATAGGCGATTTAATAACCAACCCTTTATTTATTGAAATATCTTTGATCTGTTCCCCCAATTTTATAGTTGATTCCATACAATGAAGAGAAAATTTTCTTATATCCTCTCTATACATTAACGGTATTCCTACACTGTAAAGACTAAGTCCTACTTTAGTTACATATCTTAAATAATGTACATAGAACTCGTCTTCAAATAATTTTGGAGCATCAAGATTAACATCTTCTTTTGTAAAACCATGTGGAATAGGAAAGTTCTCTTTTATGAAAATATCTTTTATGGTTTTCTGAAATTCTTTACTTAAGTTTAGTGCATTTTCCAATAATTTTTTTATATCTTGGTCTTCAACATGTTGAAGAAAGTAACTTAGAATACATGTAGACATGCTATTGCCCATATATGTTGCCCAAAGTTTTCCCAGTTCTGCAGCTGTTAATTTTTCATTGAGATTTGATTTTTTCGCGCCTAGTTTAATTGGTTTCATTTATAATCTCCTAAGCCTATTTTTTCTTAGGTTTATCATTTAAATAATATATATTCTTTTAATCCTTAATTATTAGGTAATTCCTTTCGATCACTTGCTTCGGGTGGTTGCTCTAACCATCCTCTTTCAATCATAATATTTCCCCAACTTGTAGTAAGTTTTAAATCTCTTAGAATAGATGCCTCACAATGTGTTATTACATCTACCCTCATACTTGCAGCCATAGCATTGGAGTAATATACCATTGCTAAATTAAACATAAATCCTGCATGAAATAACATTAATTTATCTGAGAAAGGAGCCGTTTTAGAATTTGTAACTTTTGTATCTAATAAACTTGGTGAATGAAGGTTTGCTTCATGTAGTATCGAAGAGAAAATACCGATATGTTTATTACATAAATTTAAAGCATCGCTCATAAATTTATGTACTTTTTTATCCTTAGTTACTTGCTGAAACCCAAGAATAATCCCCTTTGCTGCAATACTCTTTCTCAAATTAAAGTATATATTTGCAGCCTCCATCGTATTTAAAGGTCTTTTCTTCCCCAGTATATCCATCGCATATCCTAAGTCTGTAATGAATCCAATATTTTGTGGTGTAGAATACTAAAGATCCCTTTCATAAATTCCCTTAGATAAGAGAATATCAATTGATTTATTATAAACGTCCATCGCATCAATATTACATTGATAGTAATGATCTCGAATACCTTTCCGAACTGAGCCACTACACGACATCCCATGTTCCGATAATCCATGAATCGTCATATCATGTATGTACTGTAACCAAAAGGAATCTGTATATAAAGGAGGAGCCTCCAGATTTACATCTTTATCCGTGAAGCCATTTGGTAGAGGGAAATTCTCGTTATTTAAAAGCTTTGTTAACACTTTGAGGTGCTTTGCAGATAATTCTAAACAAAATTCAAAAAGAGAACGAATTTCAGAATCTTTGACGGTTGCTAATACAAATTGCCATTATTTCCCGAATATACTGTACCCACAGGCTTGTAATTTCTGAGGAAGTTAATCTACTGTCGTTTCTGCTCAAATTTGTTACCTCCGATAGGATATAAATGCTACACAATAGATTATCCTGATATTTTACATTTATGAATTGTGGTAACAAATCGCATTCATAGTAAAGACCACACACTATTGAACTACCTCCATTGCTAGACATAAAAATTTAATGAAGGTATAAAAAGGTACATCCTTTTAGACAAATGTACGTCGAAATAAAGGTTAAATAATAATTGACTTTCTGTGATTTAGAAAGGTAATATCTAAGTACTTTATAGCTTTATAAAGAGAAATTTATATTTATTTGTCCATGTGAAAATATGATATAGTATATATATATACCTATAATACGGCATACTATAACTAATCTAGATAATCACAAATAAAAGCACTACTAATCCATAAAATATGAATATCATCAAAGGCGTTAGTACAGGTTACTAACGTCCTTTTTACTGTCTTCTTCACTTTAAGATTTCTACACGCACTGGAGGGAGATAACATTGGGTAAAAATCAAAAGCTATGGACCAAGGAGGAAGATTTATTCCTTAAAAAGCAATATGGACAGATGACGTTCCAAAGAATTGGTGAACACTTAAATCGTAGCAAAGAATCCGTTAATAAACGGATTATACGATTAAACCTTCGGAATGAAGAGAATTGCTTACATAAAAAATGGACAACGGAGCAAGATACTTTTTTAAAAGAAAACATTGATATCATGAATAATCGTGAAATAGGAAATCATTTAGGTAAGAGCCCTTCTTCTGTTGCTACTCGTATTAAAATATTAAAACTAACACGAAGAAAAACACTGCGTAGATGGACGGAGCAAGAGGATGAATATTTACTAAAATATTATGGATCCAAATCTCTTGGACACATATCCAGACGACTAAAGCGAAGTATACCTGCGTTAGAGTCTAGATTAAATCGCTTAGGTGTATATGGAGTAAGGGCCCATACAGGAAATATTACGGTGTATGAACTAGCAAAGTGCCTCCAAGTTGATGTTCATACCATTTATAACTGGATTCAGAATAATAGATTGCCTTATAAAATGACGAGGGCAAGAACACGGAACTTTATAGGAATCGATGTATTGGCTTTTTGGAAATGGGCTGAACAGAATAAAGAACTTCTTAACTTTTCTAAGATACCTAGAAATACTCTAATTCCAGAGCCTGATTGGGTAAAGAAACAAAGAAGATGTGATTATTCTAATCGCCCTAAACATGAAAATAAAAAATGGACAGAAGAAGAAGATGCTCGTCTATGGTATATGTTCTACGAGGAAAATCGCACACAACAAGAAATCGGCCAACTAATAGGACGATCAAGGCATGGGGTTCAACGAAGATTAAACCGATTACGCAAAAAGAAATTGACCAGTTAAAATCCTTGTCCTTTACTTCTTTTAAATTATGGGTATATTCATTTCATAAATTCAAATAGAATCACTGGGAAGAAGTTCTTTGTCCTTTTTGTTTAAAAGTAATTACAAACAGAAGATTTAGTTGTAAAATTCACGATTATGATTAATAATTAGTCTATCTTATATAGAAGAGGTGATGAAAATGGTAACAGAAGATTTAACTCCATTTACTTTAGTTAAAGACTTAATTGTTTTACCAACACCTTGTAATGATGTTGTCTACTATCCTGCTAATTTAGCTACCTTAGGAATTCAAGGGAAATACTCTGTTTTCCAAACTTTAAGTCGTAAAAGTGGCCTAGCTTATATAGCTATTACTCAACCTGATACAGCTAAATTTATATTAGCTGGGTCTAGAAATTCAATGAATGAATTATATCAATCTATTCCTTGGCCTGATTATGAAATCACGAATAAAGACCATACGTTTTATTATAAAACAGCTCCCTCATTCCAAGCATTAAAAGATTATTTTAATAATCTCAAGAAACAATAATTTATTGTACGGATGGCAGTACAAGAAAACCTTATTCCAGATGAATATTCATAACAAAGACCGCCCATTAATTTTAGTGTATCAGAACTCTACAAAATGGAGAAAAGGTTACTGGACGAAATCTAGAAGTTTCTACAGGTAAAGCTGTTAAATTGGTACATGTACCTTGTATTAATTAAAAGAGTTGTTTGGATAAAAAGAAGGCTTGAGCCGTATGACGGGAAATCTGTCACGTACGGTTCTTGGGGGGGAAGGCGTCCGCGAGGACTCCTTTCTACCCGACTTAAGTAGAAAAATTGCCTATTTTTCCGCAAGATACATAATAAATAACTAACACACTCTTCGTATTAGTTGAACAACGAAATTATAAGGATTTCTTCAAACTACTTATTGTATTTCATTTACCATAGTTCCGAGCTTTTTAATGGTTTTCCAATTGCGAGATGTTCCTGGAACACCTACCTTCTGAAGTTGAGCAGAAAGCTTAGAATGCCGAATGCTTTGTTGCAAATATAAATAAATCTCTCTGCCCCTTATGCAACATTGCTCCATCTCGCTTTTATAGTCGAGTAAATGATTTATGCATTCCTTAGAAGGTTCTTTAGCTAACAACGTTATATGTACACTCTCCCCTTCCGATAACGAGTTAACTGGATAAGGGCAATTGTTAATAATTTGTTCCCATTCTGAACCTGTTCTTAAGATAATAATGACAGAAAAACCGAAAGCACTTCTAATCTCTTGCTCCATTTGTTCTTCTAATTGTTCTGCATTGCTTTCAGAATGAAATATTACATTTCCACTTTGAATGTAGGTTTTAACTTTATCTAATCCCATGTTTGTTAATACGTTCTTTAATTCTTGCATCTTTATTAATTTGTGTCCACCTACGTTAATGCCTCGTAATAAAGCAATATAAATAGTTATTTTTGGCACCTCTTTTGTTTTATTTCATTACTTTAACATCTTAATCGTTTCGTAATTCTCTAAGTAATTGGAAAATTTGACCTCTATGATGAGATTCATGTTCAATCAAATGGTAAACAACCCACTCAGGTGTAACGTCGTAATGTTCAAGTACTCTTGGTTTACGCCAATCTGTTAAATCCATTGAACGAAAGTGATAAAGAAATACTTCTCGCACCTTATTAAGACGGTAAAAATGTTCCTCTAAACTTTGTCCTTTAATGTGGGTTAAAGAGCCATCTTCAGAACTATTTTCTAATGGAAACAACGACCGTATTTCGGAATCCCATTCAGTAACAAGAACCTCATTATATAACCAATCTGCCTCGATAAATGCAATGTGATATAATAGTGAGCTAATCGTTTGTCTTTCATCAATTTTTGTATCAAGCATACATTGGCTGATGCCATTTAATTGTGTTAGAAGAGTACGGCGAACATCTTCTAAACACCATAGCCATCGGCCAATTTCTTCTTTATATGCTGGTAATGAAAATACCAGTAAAGCTCTTTTTCCCAATGAGATCACTCTCCTCTTAAGTAAAGTACTTACATTCTATAAAAAAGAGATGTTTCCTTCTTTCAAATAAGATTCTTTCACCTGTTCCCCATTCTATGCAACCAAAAATAAAAACTATGTATTTCATACGCAACAAAAACGACCAGTTTTGTTACTGATAACTCAAAAGTACAATGAATCTCTAAAACCCTAATATCAGTGTAACAAAAATATGGAACATTATTATTTGTAACATTATGTTTATTTCGGTGCTTTTGTTATATTGATTCATTGAGGATACACTACATCATCTATTATTAAGGCTGTCCAATGTAGATGGTCCAAAAAGGTACACCTTTTTAGACGGATTAAAAATACTAGGCCTTATTGTACGCTTGTTTTACGTCTCTTCCCAGCTGATAACTCTCAGCATTATTTTTGGAGTTAGAAATAGTTGTTTAATTCAGAAAATAATTATAGGAATACTTATTTTGACATACTTCAACATCCATTATGTAGTAATATTTTATATAAATATACACATTCAGATAAAGGCAAACTAGTTGAAAAGCTAGGACGCAAAGCTACAGGTCTAAAGTCAATTGACTATGACAGCTGAGCCTCCTGAAAATCTGGAGGAATTTATGTTTATGGACAGTAAAAAAGAAGTAATAACGTCACATTTAGACCAAGAATGGATTAGACTTATCCAAGAGGCTAAGGAAGTAGGGTTATCGGTTAAAGAAGTAAAAGCATTCTTAGATAATAAACAAACCTAGTGATAATAAAAAACATTAGATAGGCACGCTATCTAATGTTTTTTGTTATCGTGTTATCTTGAGATTTTGCTTCTAGAAACTGTTTAAATTCTTCTTTACTCACATTTGAATTCATTGCATCTTTAACTAGCTTCATCCACTCTTCTGGCAGAACTGCTATAGACTTTTTCATAATAGTACCTCCTTACATAAATACTTTTTATCATTTACCGTTTGTTTTAAGCTTAAAACCCTATTTTATAGTGACCATCCACTATATTACAACTAAATAGTTAATTCTCTTTACTTTAATCGACTATAGGTAGCTGTTTATGTAGTGTAAAATAAAATTCTTTCTATTATTCTCCCGGAGTCACCGCATTTTTGATATTCTGGTATTCTCTCCACCGACGATAAAAAGTAGCTTCACTTATATTTGTGATTTTACAGATTTCCTTTACAGGCTTATTAGTGGTTTCATGTAGTTCGATGGCATGTCGTAATTCATCATGCTTTAACGTGAATTTTTGCTTCTCTCCTTTATATATACCTTTTCTTTTTGTAATCGCAATTCCAGCTTGCTTCTTTTCTTTAATCATCGTTCGATCAAGTTCACTAAATGCAGACATAACGGTTAAGATAAACTTCCCTGAAGGTGTTCGTGTTTCTTCCTAGACGATCCATTCGTGTCACGATCAATGTGTCATCTTTTACTAGTTGATGAAGCAATTGTGTTAATTCTTCTTTTTGATGCTGGATACCAGATACTTTTTCTTGCACAATACGATCGACTTTTTCCTCTCTCAATTGTTCAATCTGCGAATCTAAATTTTGATCAAAGGCTGAAATACGCGCATACCCAAAAATCATAAAAAACCTCCTCAAAATTATTAATCAAAAGACAAGTGTATATGATAGTTGAATTATATAGAAAAATCAAAACTCTATTTAACTATCGTTTGGGTATACCCTATTGACTTATTATTCTTTTCTATTTATCTTTTTCATCCTTATAAATTTTTATTTACAGAAAATTATTGACGGTCCCTAAGTATTTTGACATGTGGTGATATAATTAATATAAAAAATTAATTAATAGCCTCAACAGGCTTTTCGGAGGAAAAGAGGAAAAATGAAAGATGAAATAAAGTTTTTAGGAGATAAAATCTTAGAATATAGATTTGAAATCGCTAATGAAGTACATGAAAGTAGAATGATTGGTATTACAGAAGAAGAAAAAAAACAATTGGCTGCTTTTGAAGTGGAACTTATTAATATCCGAGCTCACTTTATAAGTCTATTTGGTGAAGTTCTTAGGGATCATCTAGGTGAAAAAACAGCCCTCCAAAAATTTACACAATGGGGAAAAGAAAAAGGAGAAATGTTTTGCAATTTGAAGGTGCCATTGGATGAAGCGTTAAAAGATACAAGATATTATCGAACTTTCTTATGGAAGAAATTGAAGGAAGTAATAAAGGAAAACAATCTATCAATAGATACGGTATTTGAAGTAGGTGAAATTATTGATCCTCTTTTAGATCATGCTGCTTATTCCTTTAGTTTAAGTTATGTGCATTTCTATCAATTAACCCTTGAACGTGCGCAAAGTGCATTTCTTGAATTATCGGTGCCTGTTGTACCTTTAGCCAAAGAAATCGCTGTTTTACCTCTCATTGGAAATATAGATACGGAAAGAGCCAATTATCTAATGGAAGAAACGTTGAAATCAGTAAACAGACTACAACTTCAACGTTTAATATTAGATTTATCAGGTGTTTATATTATAGATACTATGGTAGCAGATCGGATTTTCAAAGTGATAGACTCGTTAAAGCTTCTTGGTGTAGAAACAATTCTAACAGGAATTCGTCCGGAAGTTGCACAGACCATTGTAAGTATTGGTATTGATTTCAGTAGTTTGACTATAAAATCAAGTTTACAGAAGGCAATAGAAGATGTACTTATTCATGTGTAGTTTTAAATAAACAATACCTGTTGTATGTAAATAGCTTTATTTCTTGTTGCAGTTGCAGACTTCCTAACAAGTCTGTTTCTTTTTATTTAATAATTATAAAAAAGAATAATAAATAACAGCTTGAGCAAACTACCCAAGATGCAATAGAGCATTGTCAACATAACATCTATATTTCAACGACTAGGAAAACTACTGTAACAGGAGCAGTAGTTTTTTCTCTTTTTAATTGAGAGCTTCATCTCTGATATAACTCCTTTTCTAGCTCCATTGTAGATCTTAATCTTGTTTGATTTTTATAAAGCTCATCAGATAGATCATTAAATTCATCTTCTGTAATAATTCTTTTGATTAAACCAGAAAAGAGACTATTGATTCTTTGTTTTCCCCAGTTTAAAGTATGCATACGAACTTAAAGTGATGGCCACCATCACTATACAAGTAAGAGGAAAAAGGATAGTGTTAATAAAATGATCATAAAACCACGTATACATAAAAAACACCTCAAATCGTTTAAATTCACCTTGATAAGCACTAACTTATAAGAATTCAACAGATGATATGAATCACGTCAACTTCGGGAAAATGATACAAATGAACTTGTTACCCTCTCTGTTTCTTGCTGTTTTTCAAGAAAGCAACAAGAAGAAGAAGAAGGGGAATAATCGCGAGGATAGGCATATGTAGAATAAACATTTCTACCTTTAGTCCTTCATGGAGATGTTCTTGAAAATTGCTCGCAATCGTGCTAGCCATAAATAGAATAACGAAGCCCAAAGGGTAGGAAAGACGTGAAGGTGATTTAATCTTAAATAAGTTAGCCGTACCTATGACAGCTGCATATAACAACACGCTAATCTTAATGAAACCACCGATAACTAAAGCAAGCATAAAAAATACATCAAGACGTTCCAAAAAGTCAGCTACCTGGATGCTTTGTACGGTACTAAGAAGAGGGAATTGTGAACGTGAAGTCAAATTAACCCCAAGTACACTAATGTTAATAAGCATTGTAATAGTTAAGTTGATGCCACTTAGTCCTGTTGCACATAACATCGTCATTTTTGCCTTTTTTTGGTCTTTTAAATACGGCAATATCATTGTAAATACCATCGCTTCTGCAAACGGGAAATAGATGGTTTGAGTAAATGCAACTTTCAGGACAGGTAAAACACCTTCTTCAAGTACTGGCTGTAAGTTTGTAAACTCGATTAAACCTGAACATACGATGAGAACAAACCCCGCGATGGCAAAAATATATATGAATATAAAAAGGATTTCTCCTGAGCGAGCTACAACCTCGATTCCTTTTCGAATCGTATAAATAATAACAAGCATTAATAAAGTATGTGCAATGAATAAAGGAGTCTCAGGGTAGGCGGAGGTTAACAACATCTCGCCAAAATCACGGAGAACCCTCGCTGCATCATACATAAAATAAAGGATGTAGACAGAGGCAAGTACCGTTCCAATCCCTTTACCCATGATTTTTTGCATGTACTCGGTAGGCAGCAAATCCGGATAATAAGAATGCAGCTTATTATAGACTAGAAATAGAACAAAACTTCCTACCATCCCAAGCAGAATCGCAAGCCAGGCGTCTTGTTTTACATCCATTGCAATAGGTACCAATAAAGAACTACCTAGTTCAAACAGAACCATTAGAATAAACAATTGACTGGCACTAATTTTTGCCTTCTCCATTCAACTGGAACCTCCTTTCTAATTTTATTTAAATTAATCTTTTGCTTTCTCGACCTTTCATTACGTACAATCTTTTAAACGTTATGTAATAGATAGCAGATTTACTTTAAGGTTAATTCTAGGCTAAAAGTATTCTGTCTACGGGTAAGAACTTTACTGGGGAGCTTAACAAGAATGACAATATTACATATGAAAATTAGCTAGTTAAATGTGTTTTCCTCATGCTTCTTCCTGTTTTTAAAGAAAGCTACAAGAAGAAGCAAAGGAGGAATAATCCCAAGAAGAGGAATGTGTATAGTGAACATTGCCACCTTCAGTCCTTCATAGTTATGTTCTTGAAGGTTACTCGCAATGGTAATAGATAAAAAGAGAATGATTAGCCCTAAAGGATACGATAACCGTGAAGGTGATTTAACTTTAAATAAACTAGCAGTTCCTACGACAGCTGCGTAAAATAATACACAGATTTTAAAGAAGATAGTGATGATTAAGGCAAGCATAAAAAATACATCAAGACGTTCTAAAAAATTAGCTACTTGGATGCTCTCAATTGTGCTAAGAAGTGGGTATTGTGAACGTTCAGTTAGATCAACACCCAGTACACAGACATTAATAAGCATGGTAATAATTAAATTGATTCCACTTAATCCTGTTGCGCATAACATAGTTACCTTTGCTTTTTGGGGATTGTCTAAATAGGGCAAAATCATCGTAAATACAATAACTTCTGTAAATGGAAAATACAAGGTTTGAGTAAATACCACTTTTAGAACAGGGAATAAACCTTCTTCTAAAATGGGTTGTAAATTTTTAATCTCAATTAAGCCAGAAGATATAATTAAGATAAAGCCTCCAACCGCAAGGACATACATAAAAATAAAAAGCAGTTCTCCGGATCGAGCTACGACCTCAATCCCTTTTCTAATGGTATAAATAATGACAAGCATCAATAATGCATTCGCGATGAATAAAGGCGTATCAGGATAGGCAAAGGTTAACAGCATCTCACCAAAATCACGTAGAACCCTTGAGGCATCGTACATAAAGTAAAGAATGTAAACAAAGGCAAGTCCAGTCCCCATCACTTTCCCTAAGATTTTTTGCATATATTCTGTAGGCAAAAGGTCAGGATAATAGGTATAAAGCCTATGATAGACTAATAATAGAATGAAACTGAATACCATTCCAAGCAGAATTGCAAGCCAAGCGTCTTGTTTTGCATCTATCGCAAGAGGTACCAGTAAAGCACTCCCCAGCTCAAACAGGACCATTAAAATAAAGAGCTGACTGGCACTAATTTTTGCTTTCTCCATTTAACTGGCACCTCCTTTTCCTTACTTTTGATTCTCTTTTACTCCTGAAAGAAACGATTTATTTCGTAATCCAGCTCGACGTACATAGGCTTCCACTGTGATATCTACATCTAACTTTGGAAAGTAGACATCATTCCATTCTGTTTTTAATTTTTTAAATTGATTGGGTCTAGTACGGTGAACTACTTCGCCAAATCCCAAAATATCTGTTTTGTTTTTTTGTGCACGTTTAATAGCTGTCCTTAGCTCTTTTTTAATTTCTTTCCTCACAGATTGCTCGATTTTTGTAATAACCTTTGGATTCGTGATATCAACAGGTACCTCCATGTCACCGATATCTCCTTCAACACGTGTATGAACAGAAATATGAGGTTTCCCATTCTTCACTTGGGCAAATACACTTGTTTTTTGTCGTACGGTTTGATAAGCAATAGCTTCTTTCTTTCCTGCCCAATCAATATTAATATTCGTTCCTTGGATTTTATTGAGAATCCATACCGTTCCTCTTGCTGGTTTTCCATACAGCCAATCCACTAATTTTCCTTGCTTTAAAACAGCAATTCCCGAAGCTCGAAGCGTCGCTCCAGGTGCACTTTCTTGAAGGTTATCCAGCTTTTGTGCTTGCTGGGGATTCCCATCTAGACGAAATCCTGAAACGACAGCTCCTCTTCCAGGGGATTCAATGCTCTTCATCACTTCTTGGAGTGATGTTTTTACGTTCTCTCCCCATTTTCTTTCCGTAAATTCTAAGGTTTTTAGCACTTTATTCGCTGGAATCTTATCAACTGGCGTTAACGTTTTAACAAGGTCAGCTGCGGTCGAGTTTTTCGCAACCACAAGAGTGGAAGTATTTCGAAATTCTGGATCCCGATCTAAACTATCGATTAACGTATTAAGCCCTTCTTTTCTGGCCAGTTTTTCTCCAACTACAACTAAGTTTGTATGAGCATAATACAATCGTCGAGAGATTCTTCCTGAAGCCCGTCTACTTGCTTCCACTATATTATCCCCTGAAGCCGAATAGATGGTAACAGGAGGGCTTTGACTGCCGCCTCCTCCTTGCATACCTCCTGCCACGTTTCCTGGGTTGATAATTTGAAGTGTTAGGTGAAATCTTCCGTCTTTCGTTTCGTCGATCCCCATGGCTGATACAATAGCAAGGTCCGTTAATTCTTTTTTACTCCAGCAACTTGTGAGCAAGAGCGTCATTGTCATCATCAATAAAAGAAAAACTCCTTTACGTTTCATTATTGTCACCTTCTTCAAGGTCCCGGTTCACCATACCACGAGATGAAGGAGGATGTGGGTATTGATTTGCCCCTTCCCGAATCGTGTTAGCAGTAATTAACCGTGGTCTTTGTCTCAGGGTCCACCACGGTAATCTTATAATAGTATCAGCATTGTTTACCGGGATGAAGGGAGCAAATGGGGCCATATAGGGTACCCCAAATGAACGTAAACTGCATAGATGGACAACCATCATCAAAAGGCACAGAATAATTCCGTAGAAACCAAATGTTGCTGCGCCAATCATAAACAAAAAACGAATTAAACGAGCTGAAATTGCCATATCAAAAGAAGGCGTGGCAAAACTAGCAATGGCTGTGATTGATACAATGATAACCATTGCTGGTGACACAATACTTGCTTGAACGGCTGCTTGCCCAATTACAAGGGCTCCGACAATGGATACTGCTGAACCAATAGCTTTAGGTAAGCGTATCCCTGCTTCTCGTAAGATTTCAAAGGTTATTTCCATAAGAACGGCTTCCACAAATGCGGGAAAAGGAACGGATTCCCTCTGTGCCGCAATAGCTACAATGAGCGTGGTTGGCACCATTTCCTGGTGGAAAGTTGTAACGGCGACATAGGTAGCAGGTGCAATTAAAGAAATCATAAACATAAAAATACGCAAAAGACGAATCGAGGTTGCAATGTCGAACCGGGCATAATAATCTTCAGCCGATTGGAAAAATTGCATAAATATAGCTGGCGCAATAAGTACAAAAGGGGTCCCATCCACAAATATAGCAATTCGTCCCTCTAACAGGTTTCCAGCTACAACATCAGGTCTTTCTGTGTTGTACATAGTTGGAAAAGGGGTGAATGTTTGATCCTCTATTAGTTGTTCAATATAACCTGATTCCAAAATGCTATCAATATCAATTCGGTGCAATCGCTGACGAATCTCTTTAACGACTTTATCATTAGCAATGCCATGTATGTACATAATTGTTACATCTGTTTTTGTTACACGTCCGACTTTTAAAGACTCCATCCATAAATCGGGGGTCTTAATGATCCGGCGTACCATGGCTGTATTGGTTCCCAGAGACTCGGTAAATGCTCCTTTTGGACCTCTTACCACCATTTGGGTAGTTGATTCCGAAATGGAACGTTTTTCTCCACCTTTGGTGCTAGCACTTAGCGCTCGGTCTACTCCGTCTATTAAAATAAGAGTATCGCCTGCCATTAAAGATGCAAACAGGTCATCCAAGTTAGTGACGGAGGATATATTTCCAATTGTCATCATATCTTCAGAAAGCAGGTCTAACGCATTGTGCTGATTTATTTCTTCTTTATGATCATCCTTCATCATAGATTGCAGTAGATACTCTTGAATCGACTGATTGTCTACAATTCCATCTACATAGACAATGGCTGTTTTAATATCGGAATTGCTCCCCATTTTTATCTCACGAATAACAACATCTGAACTATTGCCCGTTTTCTTTTTAATGTTATTAAGGTTTCCAGATAATGAAACTTCTATCTGTTCTATTGGATAATCAGTAGTTTGATTCCCACCATTCTGTTGTCGTTTCTTTTTGGGTTTTCGATCTTTAAAAAACGAAGGCATAGATTTAAGCACCCTTCTTTAAGTTTTTATTACTTTAACCATATAGGAACTTTTTATGTAAAAATTAACAACAAACATTTATGTATCATCATAGAAAAAAGAGAAGACCCTATTAAATGGAGCGTGATAAATATGAAAATCATGGGTATTAGTCTTTTAATGATGGGATGCTTAATGGGTTTTTCTTTAGGCATCGATATTCTTCAAGGATTTGATGTTTCTCAGGCGTTGTATAACGCCGTGAGTCCTTTTCGGGTAATGGAGGTTGCCGAATTATTTGTGCTCTTTTTTCTTCTTTTTCTTTTTTTTGCTGAATCTTTATATCTTTTTATGAAGAAGAAAAAGCAAAGCAAGTAACTACATACTTATAAATCGCTATTTTTTTAAATAGGAGATAACAATAATAGGAATGTAGCTCAGGCTATCCGTTTCAATCGGTTCTTTCATTAATCAATGGTTCAGTTCACATAAAATAATTCATCATCTAGATTATTTAGCTGGTTTTTTATCCATTCCCTTACATTATTCATTCTAGAATCAAAAGCCATTTGAAAAAGACCCGTTAACTGAAAATCGGTAAAATGACTTCCCTTTAATTGGAGAAAAGCCTCGTAATAAGAAGAGAAATGAAGCTGTTTGAATAAAAAATCTTCCATTGCCTCTCGAATATATTTTTCATTTTTCCAACAATTCATAGGAACATGAGCAAATTGCCAGGGTTTAAAAATTCCAGGATAAACAGCCTCTACTACTTGAAAAGGGGATTGACCGAAAAGGGAAAAGACACCTCCTAGGCTATGTTGATTAAAAAAGTGAATATTAACCTGAATAGGAATTTCTTTAAGAGGGATTTTTAGTTTTTCCTCTATTACATACTTTACTGCTTCAATAGCCCGTTTTTTCCCCTCGTCTCCATCCCAATATTTATCAGGAACTTGTTGAAACTGCCAAGCTTTAAATCTTCCTGGGTAGGCATTATCAATGACTTCATAATAATTCCATCCATATAGCATAGCAGGGGGTCTGAGACGATGAGACCACAATTTATTAGCGCTTACTTGAAAAGGGATTTCCTCGATAGGGATCGATAAGCGTTGCTCAAGTAAATAGCATGTCATATAGCGCATATATTTTTTTCCTTCATTACCTACAAAGAAATAATTCGGAAATCGTTTTCTTCTCTTATCTAGAACATCTTGATAAATTTCAATGACTTGTTCTTTATTCACTATCGAAAGCCCCTTTTGAGAAAGTAATTTTTTATTATTATGTATAATATTGGGATTTATATACAAGTGGATCTAAATATGCACAAGATACATATTAAAAAGACAAGAAAAGCTACTGAAAAAGGATCAGTAGCTTTTCTTGATATATATTGTCAACTCGCAACAATGAGGATTTCCAATTTTGATATAAAATACTGGTTAAAAATCTTGCTCCTTCCACATCAGTCCAATTTCTTGTTCTCGCTGCAGAACCTTTTCCAGATATCGCTCGGTTGTTTTCCGGTCACTATGGCCAAGCTCTTTTTGAATTAAGAAGATATCTGCTCCCTGCTGCCTACTATAAATCGCATAAAAATGACGAAAATAATGAGGCGTAATCCTATCAGTCCGTTCTTTCACAAAAGGTAACTCCGTTCGTTCGATAATACGCACAATATAATTACTTAAGTTCTTATATTGATAATATCCTCCGTCTTTGGCTGGAAATAATGGTCCTTGATCACTTGTATTTAATGCCGTACTGACATGGCGTCGTGATCGAAAGGCAAGGATTCGTTCATATAAAGATGGATGAAGTAACTTATCAAATTTCTTTCCACCCTTCCCTACTCCTCTTAATCGATAATGGCCACTTAAACTGTCTAGATAAACATCTCCCCACGAAGCATTGGCTATTTCTTGTACCCGAAGCCCTGTCATGGCCAGCATGGTTAACAATCCATGGTTGATAGGATGGTCTTTGTAATAGTCTAACAGCTGCTTGACTTCATGGTAATACAAATCTCGATTTGGAATTTCTTGTTCAGATAGTGAGGTGCTCAAGATTTCTTTATGTAACGGATACTGAATATACTCAGCATCATGTAACCATTTCATAAAACTCTTCAAAATCGTCATCTTAGCATCTAAGGTTGCGGGTGAATAGGGTTTGCCACCCTTTCCTAACAATGCTGTGCTTAAATATGTCTGGTAGTTCCGTATATGCCAAGGTCTTAGGTTTTTAAAAATCGTTTTTTCTATATAATCGTCTACATCTTGTCGTAAGAATGACTCACTGTCTACCGCATACTGATAAAACTGCAACAAAATCCGCAAGTATTCGGTCTTTGTGTTTTCTTTTCGTTCTCGATTCTTTCGAATATGCTTTCGTTGATGGACATAGTAGTACATCATTTCTTCATCTGTAAAATCGCTGAACATGTCTTCGTTTTTTCGCTGGTGATGCTCATTTCTTTCTTCTAAAGCATCATAATACGTAGTATCTAACATCAATGAAACAATTTTGTTGAAATCTCCTTTTGTCTCTCCAACTTCTGTTCCTATATTCATTAAAGAGAAAGCGTTCATAAAACCTCTCCTTCCACGGATCATGTTATTCATATCTCTTTCTGGTATTAAGGCAGTTTCTTCTCTATTTAAGATTATGTATGTGTTCATATGTACATAGACACTAAAAAACCTCTAAATACTACTAATAGCATCCGTTATAGTTATATAAGTACAAAAGATATTAATTAAATATCAAGTATTTATATAATTAAGTACATCATTAAATTATCTTTTTATAGATATCACTTCTTTATTTTATCTTATTTAAAAGTAAAAGTGTAAACTTACTTTCTCTAAATATAGTATAACTTTTATATAAGTTGTAGAAAAAGCCCATATTTGTCGTCACTTAAAGTAAATAATAAAACATATATTTTTATAAGTTAGTTATAATATTTACATATCTAAAATAATAACTTTAAATCTATAACTTTATATAAATGTGATACAATATATTATTAAATATAAGAAATATAAAAGGAGTGTATATCATGATTGATAATCCTACTAAAATTATTATCATTGAAGATGTGATGGAAATGTTATCTATTTCATCGAAGAAAACGATTTATACATATATTCAACAAGAAAAGTTAAATCCTATTAATAAAGATGATTGGCATATTGAAGGACGTTATGAATTTGATATCGAGGATGTTGTTCGTTTACAAGAAGAGTTAAAGAAGCCTGGACTTACGACAAAAGAGGTAGCGCAACAACTTGATATCTCGGTTACAACGGTTAATAAGTATATTAAGCAAGAACTGTTACCGGCGTTCCAAGAAGAATACCGGGGCATTAATTGTTATTTTGTGAATGAAGAAGATCTAGAAGCGTTTAAGCTCACACACGAAGTTGGGCGCAAGCCAAGTAAGCGTCATTTCTATCACGTTGAACAAAATGTGGCCCTATTTCAGCTTTTTGTGAAGAAAGGCGAAGAAAAAGAGCAGTCTGCTCGTATCATCTCGGTAGAAGATCCGATTATGGCAGTTACAGAACAACATGAAGAGGTAACATTAGAGGAGTTGTTGAACCGAGGTTTTGAAGCAGCCTATGAGATTGAATCGAAAAAAACAATTACCAAAGAAGGCTATGCTACATTTGCCTTTAAGCAAACAGCCTATGCGAAATCACAGCTTTATAAACTCATGGATTTATTTTATCAGTACCTAAGCCCGACCAATATGAGAATTACACCACAAGAAGAGAAAGAGCAATTTTTGATTGAAATTAAACCGGTATTACTGACAGAATCAGCACAAGAAATCGTGGAGTTATTAGATTCGGTTCTTGTCTCAGGAAAAATTAATAAGCGTAGCCGTGGCATTTATATTGATAGCGACTTAGAGATTGTACGAGTGAAAGTAACAAGTGATTTGAAGGAAGAGTTACAACAAAAGGCGAAGGAATTAGGTAAAAGAAACATTGAGGAATTGTTATTATATGCTGCACAAAATTTGTAAACGTTATCAAAGGCTTCACGATGTTTCAGAAAACAATAAAGGCAAGACAGTTTTACTGTCTTGCCTTTATTTATGTAAATTATTAAAAATATTAGTTTAGAAAAAGACTGCCCATATAATACGTCTTCTTTAAATATGAGTTTAATGTTCATTAATTAAATCACTTAACATCAAGCCTAAAAGTGTTACAGTTAATGAAGACGTTTCTTTATGATTAACTATAGTATTGTATCCCGCATCTACATCTTTAAACTTTCGAAGTGACTCCTTTAAATCTATTTCTCCTTTGTATTCTAATGAAAATAAAATCCTAATATACGAATAGTTCAGCAAAAAGTCTTTCCTATTATTCACAATGAATATTTGCTTTTCGTTATTATATTTGGTGACAATATATTTGACAATGGTTGATTGTTCAAATGTATAATCTAATTTTACAGCCACTTCAACAGCTAACATTAAGAGATATGAATCAGTCGTTTTAAAATTATTTACTTGAAAATCAATCATTGCTTTAGTAATATAGCTTATTTTATTGAAATCCTTCAACTCAAAATCCAAATCGTTTTGAAATATTGTTAAGTAATAAATTGCTTCAATCACATCTGGTTTTTTTACTATGTTATTATTTAAATTATATGCTTCAGCAATTTGTGAGATAGCTGTATTTAAATCATTCTTAAGGGCTTGTGTTTCTTTTTTTGTAATATCTTCTTTTATCAACATATACCCTAAATATTTCTCTCTTAAATTCAACGTATTTCCTTTTAATAAATACTTATAGTGTTCCTCGGTATTAATATCGTATTTAAGATATTTTAAAGATAATAAAGCTAATAAGGAGGTCGTATTTATATTGTCTGGATTTATATTTAGCCCAATATTGTATCCACCATTACTATTCAAATTATTATTGATTGTTTTGTTTAATGACCCCTTATCGATTAAATCCGTTTTAGATTCACTCTCTAAGATTTTTAATATTATAAATGTAGTTATACTATCCCCAATTATTTTATTTGATTTACTAAAACCTTTATCCTGTGTTTGAAATTTCTTTATAAGATAGTCATATTTAAAAACTAATTTTGTTTCTAAATATTTATTGATGAAATATAGATAGTATATATCAATAATGTTGTTGCTTTTATTTTCAACTAAATCTAAAAAATTCTCTTTATAGATTTTTTTATCAAAATATTTGCTATAGTCAATTTTTATTTTATGACTAATAAATAATATTTCATATATCAAATTATTATCTTTTGGTACATTTTTTTGAAGCGTTTCTGTTAAGAACTTATTTAATGCTTCTTTATCTTTTTGTTGGACATCCAAATTAGTAAAATAAGCTAAATAATATATTTCTTCAATCTTATTTTCAGAATTCGTATTATTATCATTTATAATCCCCATTAAGTATGAGCTTATATTTACTTCATACCTTTTCTTAACTGAAAAAAAGCTTAAAAGATAATTAACTTTTATCTTTTCTTGTAAATTTTCAACTTCAACATTATTTAAATAATCTATAGTCTTTTTGTTCAATCCGATATTCAAAACTTTTAAAGATTCCAAGTATCTCCATGTGTCGTCTAAAGAGGTATCTTGAGTCAATAAACTTGAATAATCAAAATAAACATTATTTGATATTTTTCCTTTATTGATTAAATCGACGGTTTTTCTATTCCACTCATCTTTAATACTAGATTTAGATTCTTGATTCTTTGATTGGTTGATACATCCTGTAAAAAAAACTAAAATGATAGCTATTATTGCTATTTTTTGCAATCGAAACACTCCTAAAATAAATAAGGGATGCATAGAAGCATCCCTTTTAGTAAATTAATACCAGAACCATATATCTTCTGTCCAAGTTTCTGAACCTACTCCTGAAACTTTAATATAAGATGTATTTTTGAAAATAGCTGTAAGTGTCGATATGGCTTGAATTTTAACATTAGAATAATTTGCAGTGGCACTTTTACTCTTTGAATTAGAATCACTTGCTACTTGTCTTGATGCACTTAAAATACTCCAAGTAGATCCACCAGATGAAATCATTGGCGCAGCACCAGTAGCACTTACTTTAACTGTAGCTTTAATACTACTAGGCGTTTTAGTACCACTATATGTCGTTTTTCCATATCCCTTAAATGTTGAATAGAAAAAATCTTGAGCCCTTCCAGTTGAATAAACTTCGCCGTATATCTTATTGGTTCCACCTTTTATAATACTAGACTTCGCTGTATCGGAAGTTTTAGCTCCTAAACCGGTTCCTGCTGCCTGTGTACAAATTCCATCACAGGGGTTTGATTCTCTAGAGTAATCCATTTTATACTCTTCTGGCAATGACTCATGATCACTGAATTCACTTAATTCAGGTTGATTTTCTTCCACATTAATAGACGATTCTTCTAAATAAGGATTACTATCTTCATTTTCTTTAGCCTCGGCACTTGCACTACTCATAAGTACAGGTGAAAGAATTGAAAATTGAGCTAAAAACAATACCATCACTAACTTTTTCACTTTATAACTTCCTTTCTATTAAAATATCACCTTGAATTATATATGTATTATTTGTATATATAAACTAAATATGGGATATTTTTAAAAATATACAAAAAATAAGAAATACTATGCGTATAACATAGACTAAAGGATTCTAATTGAATATTTGGTATATCTTTACACATATATATACTTATCGTAGAATTAAGGTGAGGTGAATAAAATGAACAGCAATTATAAGAGCTATTTCTTCAAAAAATTCCCTGTTATATATCTTACTATAGTTTTATTGTTTATTATTTTTGATGTTGTAGATTCAGGGAAAATTACACTCTTTTCTTTAGAGGACAGTTGGAATTTTATTTTGTATCAAGTTGTTTTTTGTTTAATTGCTATTGGTGCTTTTAGCGCATTTCTCACAAGTGTATTTTGGAAAATAAAAAAAAAACGCAATAAATTAAATTATGAAAATAATGACTAGAATCGTATTTAGATTGTATATGATACACAACAGGAGTTAACGAAATATCTCTTTCCGACACATATACAGAGAACGATTCCTTATGTACCAAACAATCATCTCTATTTGTTTTTCTCATGTAACTTTTCAAGATTTTTACTGACAGTTCGGAAAGTCTACATTTGTCGTCAGGTAGAGTAAATAGTAGAACATTAATAATATATTAAATAAATTAGTATTTACTCCACTAACAACATTACTTGAATAAAGGTATTTTCTAATAAAAGAGGCAATTACACCGTTTATTTTTAAAGATATATGTATATGAATCTACAAATCTGGCCAGACTAATAACGTATTCCCCCTATTCCAATAAATTTAAAAAACCTTTGCTTATATAAGCAAAGGTTTCTTTTTTTATTAAGCACAATTCATTTTTGCCTAATGTACCTTACAGATAGTGAAATTAAATATTAATAGCCACACCTAGAACTAGAGATGGCGCCAATTTCTAAAAATATTCAAATGTTTATTTGATTATTTTTAGAAATTAGACCTAAATTCATATCGAACAAACATATGCTGGGTAACAGAGGATAGTATACGGTTGATGCAAAAGGGGGAAATACATGACATATATTAAAGTATTGAAGGTATTTTATGTGCTTTTGGCTGTAGTGGGAGCCATTCTAGCTATCGTTTCTTACTTTCAGCATTCACTTTATTTGAAGTCATTTGGCCTTGTTTTGTTAGGATCATCGCTCGTTTTTAATAGTTACACTACCTATTTAGAGTGTAAAGAAAGGGGACCCTTTCTTTACATGGCCATAGGTCTAATAGTGATTGTAATAGCTATAGGTGGTTTTACTAATGCATGGTAACTATATTTGTTAATGAAGAAAAAATCTATATAGTTAATATTATAGATTGAACATTTTAGCTTCTAACATCTAAGAACAACCAAACTATCCTCATTTCTAATAAAGTTGTCTTTTTAGGATTAATTTTAGTTAACATAAAACCTTTTACAGGGACAAATTGAATTATCCATACAGATCAGGGATCCCAATATACAGGTCGTAATTTTCAAGCCATACTGAAAAAGTATGGTGCTGTCTCAAGTGTTAGTAGAAAAGGAAATCCTTATGTTAATGCATGAATGAGCTCGAAAAAAAGTATTTAAATACATAGAGCTCTATTACAATACCAAAAGAATGCATTCTTCTCTGCATTACCTTCACCCTATTGAATACGAAAAAGCCTATTCATCATAGTAGCCTAACTTAGTGTCCAATAAATATTGACAAGTTCAGTTTTTATATTTCTTCTTATCTAGGTTATAGCAAGATAATTAATTTTTATATAGGACTTGCTTTAACAATAGCAACTCTATTATCATTTGTTTCGTTAATTTAGAAAAAAGAGTTAGATCACGGAAAAAAAGAGAAATTCCCTATTAATTTTAAGATGATTTCGGAGTTTAATTATCTAAATATTGCAAACTATCCCCTTTCTGTGATATATTACGTAATATATCACAGAAAGGGGATAGTTTTGGTGCCAATACCAAGTAATTTTTCTAAAAAAGTTAGAATGTCAGCAAAGGAACGAGCATTTTCTCAAATTCAAAGATGGATTATAGATGGAACCCTTTTACCGGGAGAGAGATTAGTAGATGCTGAATTAGCAGAGGCGTTAGGTGTTAGTAGAACCCCTATTAGAGAAGCTTTACAGCTACTTGAGATTCAAGGTCTTGTAGAATTGTTACCTCGAAAAGATACACGAGTAAAGAATATTGAAAAAGAAGATATCCTGAAGATGTATTCTACCCTTTCCTCCCTACATGCGTTAGCTGCTGAAGCAGCATCGTTAGTCATTCTGCCTGAACAGATTGAACAATTAAAAACATTAAATGCACAGTTTGGTGACGCTATTGCAAATGGAACCCCTTACGAAGCAATGGAATTAGATGAGCAATTTCATAATCTTATTATTGATATCTCTGATAATCCTTACATCTCGTCTTTTAGTTCATCACTTCAAATTCATATTCGTCGGTTCAAGTATGTATTTCTAAAACAGCCGATGAGTGGTACCCATGCCTCTGTTCAAGAACATTCAGCTATTATTGATGCAATGGAAGAACGTGACTATGAAAAGGCTTCTGTTATGATGAAACAAAACTTAATAAGACCTATGCATGAGCTATACGAATTAATTTAATAAAGAAAGGGCGGGATAGAAGTGGATAACAAAAAAGATTTGAGGATTCGAAGTAAAGTGATTAGTGAGGGAGTAAATCGCGTTCCTAACCGAGCTATGTTGCGGGCGGTAGGATTTACGGATGCAGATTTTAAAAAGCCGATGATTGGGGTAGCTAGTACATGGAGCGAAGTAACCCCTTGTAATATGCATATCAATGAACTAGCACTTCAGGCAAAGGAAGGTATTAAAAACCATGGCGGAGCACCATTGATTTTTAATACCATCACAGTTTCTGACGGTATCTCAATGGGACATGATGGTATGAGGTTCTCACTGCCAAGTCGTGAGGCTATTGCTGATTCTATTGAAATTGTTACGAACGCAGAACGTTTTGATGGCCTGGTAGCTGTAGGTGGATGTGATAAAAATACACCCGCCTGTCTAATGGCCATTGGACGTATGAATCTACCTGCTGTGTATGTATATGGAGGAACTATCCAACCAGGAAACTTAGAGGGAAAAAAAGTCGATATTGTAAGTGCCTTTGAAGCAGTTGGACAATATCACGACGGTAAGGTAACAGACGAAGAGTTACATAAAGTGGAGTGTAGCGCATGTCCTGGTCCCGGAGCATGCGGAGGAATGTATACAGCGAATACGATGGCATCAGCTGCTGAGGCTCTTGGAATAAGTCTGCCAGGGTCTTCATCGACACCTGCTATTTCTTCTAATAAGGCACTCGAATGTAAGGAAGCAGGAAAAAGAGTAATTAATCTTTTGGAACAAGGGATTTATCCAAGAGATATTATGACTAAAAAAGCATTTGAAAATGCAATTACTGTTGTAATGGCTCTTGGAGGCTCAACTAATGCATTCTTACATCTACTTGCCATCGCTCATTCGGTACAAGTTGATTTAACATTGGATGATTTTGAACGTATACGTGTAAAAGTACCTCATATAGCTGACCTCAAGCCAAGTGGAAAATATGCTATGCAAGATCTTAATAGCATTGGGGGTGTTCCCGGGGTCATGAAATTACTATTAGAGGAAGGTTTACTACATGGAGATTGTATAACTGTCACGGGCAAGACATTGGCTGAGAACTTGTCTGAAATAGAACCCTTGCAAGAAAATCAAACTATTATTAGACCTTTTAATAATCCTTTAAAACCAAATGGTCCACTAGTTGTACTTAAAGGAAACTTGGCTCCAGAAGGAGCAGTAGCTAAAATGTCTGGGTTAAAAAGGCTTAGTTTTTCTGGACCTGCGCGAGTATTTAATAGTGAAGAAGAGGCAACCCAATCTATTATTAAAGATGAGATACGTAAGGGAGATGTCCTTGTTATTAGATATGCAGGACCAAAGGGAGGACCAGGAATGCCGGAAATGTTGTCTGTTACAGCAATGATAGTCGGCAAAGGACTTGGGGGAGAAGTAGCTTTAATTACAGATGGAAGGTTTTCAGGAGGTTCTCATGGCTTCGTAGTTGGACATGTAACGCCTGAAGCTCAAGTTGGAGGGCCAATTGCTTTATTAGAGGAAGGAGATATTATCACTATTAATAGTGAAACGCAGGAAATCAAATTTGATATCTCCTCACAAGATCTAGAAGTGAGACGGCATAACTGGATTAAACCTCCACTTCAATTCTCATCAGGGGTTTTAGCAAAATACGCGCGACTTGTATCTTCTGCTTCAAAAGGGGCAGTGACAGATCTAGACATTTAAAGTAGATAGTAAGGTGAAAATGTTAGCTTTTAAAGCTCTTTCAGTTACATGGTTACTATAGGGGAAACACATCCACAACGGATACTGTAGTACAAGTCGATATCTATTAAAGCATAAAAATTAAAATTTTGAGCACACTATTGAAAAGGCGGAGAGATGTTCATTCTCAATCCTTCATCGTGTACTATAAATAAGCTAAAAGAAAAACCTACTATCGTCCATGATTAGTAGGTTTTTTCGCTTTTTAGGCTGTATAAGATATACAAACGTAGTTACCATAATGTAAAATCTCGGAACCAAAATAAGAACAGAGCATTGATTCCACAAGCTCTGTCCTTATTTTAACCCTGATAATACTTATTTTTATTTTTATTCCTAGAACGCTTAGAATCAATAAAAATAGAAAAAACTAAAGTGAAAGTACATAGACCTAATAACATCATTAAACTTTTGTATCCTATTTGATCAAGTAAAAAACCAATTACCACAAGACATAGCTGCATAATGGTTCGATCAATCATGGTCTTAAATGAAAAAAATCGTCCATGGATATCTAAAGGCACTTTTTGTTGAGAATATGTATATAGCAGAGGGTTAAACATGCCGTACGCCAAACCAAATAAACCAAATGCTAAGACTGTTATATAGATACTTGTCAATGACAATAGAAGTTGAGCTATTCCCATTAAGCAGCAAGCAAACAACAGAATGAGTACATGCTTTTTATATCGTTTTATTATCCTTTTTATAAATAATCCCGCAACTAATATACTTGTGCCTTCTACAAAATAGAGGATTCCCATAATAAAACCAGACTGGCCTTTACCCACTTCAATGACAAATAAATTAAATCCAGAAATGAAAATGAGGGGAATAATAGATACTACTAGCACAATCTTTATTGAATGATCTCTTAGAATAATAGGAAAGATGTCTTTAAATTTAGTCTTAGTCTTTTTAACGTTTTGATGCAAGGCTTCAGGAACAATTAGCAAAAAGTTGATAAAATACAAAGTAAGATAGGCAATAAGAGCAATTAGAAACAATACATATAAAGGTGCAACCGTTAGTAATAAACCTGCTAATACAGCACCAAAGATTCTTGATAATGTGATGATATTTATATTAATTGCATTAACCGTAATCAGATCCTCTTTATCAACGATTGAAGGTAAAATGGTCTGTATTGTGGGATTAAAAAATGAAGCAGAACAGCCAATCCCTATGCTATATATCATCATCCAATAAATCGATCCTGTATAGATAGCAATTAACATAGCTATAACAGAAACAATTCTCATTACTCCTACTAATCTCAATACCTTAACCTTGAGCGTAACATCTATATAACGTCCAGCATATGGACCGATGATAACGCCTATAATCCCTCCAATGACAAGAAAAAACGCTTGAAAAAAATGAGATTCGACATGTGTTTGTAAAAATTGCAGGTTTCCAATTGTTCCGAACCATATACCTAATTGAAATACTAATTGGCTTCCCAATACAATACTTAAGTTTTTATTTCGCAATATCGTTTTAAAAAAATTCACTTCTACCTCCTAATCTCCGCAATTCCTATTAATTCCATTTTATCAAAAGTTCTAGTTTTAGACATATCGTATACCAGGGTTGATGTAAAGAGTATTACAAGCAAGAAACCAACCGTGAATACATGGTTGGTTTTCTGAGAACTTATTCGTTTTCTAAAACAACCTCTTCAGATTGATTACCCCATTCAATATGTAGAACTAATTGATTAGATTTAGAAGTTTTCTCGCTAACGTTCATATTATTTTCACCTTCAAATTTACCTTCTTTGTCTAATTTAATAGCACCCATTCCCCATTGACCATTTGGTGCATCTAATTTAAATTCAAATTCTCCAACAGAATCTAAATCATTACCTATATAAGTTAAATTAATTTTTTTGTTTTCTTTTTTATCTCCACTTGATTTTACTATCACTTTTGTTGACCAATGATCTCCCTTACCAGAAAAATCTAAGGGCTTTTCATCTTTACTTTGACATCCAATTAAAGAAATAAAAAGTAAAACACTAACCAAAGCTACGCACCACTTTTTCATTGATATCCCCCGTTATTCTATTTTTTATCTATTATCCATATACTATCATTTTTTCTATAATTTATCTTTGTGTGCTATATACAAAGTTAGTTAACATAATTCAGAATAGGAACACATAAAAAAAAGAAGAGTACTTAAAGTATCTCTTCTCTTTTTATTTATTATCTATAAAGGTTAAGATTTGTTGCCTTTTTAATTGAGCCAATCCTTGAAAAGTTTCATTTATTACACGATTTGTTAACTGATTATATAAATAATATTCTAAACTTTGTTAAGAATATTATTTAGTATATCCTCAATAGAGGAAAAACTACTCTTTCGTATCCCTTTCATATAAATATAAAACATAATCAATCATAACACCAGGATGGCCCAATTGCCGCAACATAGCTGTGATATTGCCACGATGATATGTTCCATGATTGACAACATGTTGTACTAAGTCAGATAAACGAGTTTCGAGTCGTCCAGCAAATCGGGTTTCAAGTACAATGGCCGTTTCCATATCTTCTTGACGATCGAGAAAGGCTTTGTACCGGTCAGATAAATCGCAAAACATCGTTTCTACTTCCTCGATTCTTTTCGTTTCCATCTGTTCTCTCAATTGATCAGCCGACGCATATACTTCATCAAATTTTTTACCAGAAATAAAATCTAACCATATGTTATCAGAGACATAAATGTGCGCCATCACCTTTGATATAGAAGGAAAAACGCTCTGAATTTCCTTTTCGTAAATGTCCTCAGAAAGTTCTTTTAATCGGTCGAAAATTTTTTGGTTTGCCCATACATGGTAGTCGTACAATTTTAATGAGTGATGTGACATTTGAAATTCCCCCTATTTCACTATTCATTCTCGACATTACACAAGGTATCAGTAGTCAACTTAACTATACTTCTATAAAAATACCCTCCAGACCTTTTGTTTAAAGGATTTTCTTGTTCACGTAATATACTTTATCTGCAGCAAAAAAGCAGACCTTTCATAAATCTAAAGGTCTGCTTTTGATTAGACTAAGCTTCTTTAGCTAATTTATTAGACTGCTTACTCTTTATATAAAGATAAGAGAGGCAACATATAGATACTAATATGGGTATTAAAAGAAAAGAACCTACAAAGAAATAAGCAATGAAACATAAAATACAAGCAATGGCTGCAAACACCTTACCTAAAAGGTGTTTAATTAATCTTACTCCTGCTGCAGATCCCACTATATACGTTGCAATTCCTAACGAATTTGGAATAAATACAAGTTGTTCTAATTCAACTTTAAAAATGTAGCTCGCTAATAAACCAATTGCAGCAATACTACCTACTACTAATACCGCACGGGTTGGTGTAGAATATTTTTCATTAATTTTGTTTAGCCATGAGGGTGCAATGTTATCTTTAGCTAAGGAATATCCTAACCGACTCATACTAGCCACAAACGCATTCATTGTTCCTAAACATATCGTAAAGGCAACGATTCCAGTCGCCCAGCCTCCATTTTTTCCAATTCCCTTGGTGACTACTTCTGAGAGTGATGCATGATTCATGGCTTCATTCATGTTTTCAGCGCCTGTAGAGTAGGAATTTGTCCCAATGACAGCAAACGCAATGCCTATGTAAAGAATACCTACAATTACAATTGCTCCCACGGTGGAAATGAGAATATTTTTCTTTCTAGGGTTCTTAAACTCTGGAGCTAAACTTGAGATAGCTTCCCAGCCAAAGAAAGACCAAAAAATAAGCATGACACATTGAGCTATGGGCTTAATACTGTTAGGGCCAACATTCCAAACTAAGTTTTCATAACGAATAGATGGAATAGCTAAAAAGATAGTGCCCAATAGGATGAAAAATGTAAGAGCAGCTATTCCTAATTGCATTTTACCACTCGTTTTTAACCCAAAGTAATTTCCTGTCACAGAAATAACAAGTAAAGCTCCAGCAATGATATAAGCAACGTAATGAGGCAACTGAAAAGCAAAGGCAATGTAAGTTCCACCAGTTAAAGATACAATAATTTGTCCAATACTACCTGCTATAAAAAAGAACCACCCTACCAAGGCACCTGTATAATGACCAAAGGCTTTATTAGCAAAAGTAGCTACACCTCCAGAGCTAGGATGATCAATCGATAAAAAAGCAAATGTACAAGCTAAGGGAACACTTAACAATATCATCACAATCCAAGAAATAAGGGCATTAGCTCCAGCAATTCCGCCTGTCATCCCTGGTAAAATAAGAATTCCTGACCCTAAAACAGCTCCTACGTATAGTGCTACCCCCTGTGGAGCCGAAATTGTCTGTTTTAATGATTTATCCAATCCATCTCCTCCTTTTACCATATCTTCATGTCTACTAGCATTATAGAAAACAATAAGGTATATTTATATGCATAAATGTACAAATAATGGAATTGTAGTTTTGGTTTTGGATAAAAATCGTTTAGATAATGAGCAAAAGTGAAAAAAGAGGTGAAAAACGTGGATTACATCGATTATAAGATTCTTAAACTTCTTCAAGAAGACAGTAGAATGACCATTATTCAACTTTCTAAAGAATTGCACCTTAGTCGTCCCAGCATCAATGAACGGTTAAGACGCCTTCAAGAAAGTGGTGTAATAGAAGGGTTTACTACTCGTATATCTCCACAAGCAATTGGGAAAAGTGTACAAGCAATTATCCAAATAGGTAATCTTAAATGTGGTTGTCGTGAATTTGAGGAAAAAATAAAAAATGAGCAAGATATTCTTGAGTGTCACCGAGTGACGGGAACGGATAGCTATTTTATGAAAACAGCTGTAAGTTCTATTCATCTTTTAGAAGACTTAGTAGATAAACTTATTCCTTATGGACAAGTAACTACATCTATCATCCTTTCATCTTCTATATCTCATCGTCCTTTGCTCCCTGATATTGAGGAAGAAGAATTAGCAAAAGAATAATGAATACTCTATACAAAGTTAGTTACCATAATCATCATTTCCGGAACACAAGAAAAAGGAAATCCTTTGGCGTAGAAGGATTTTGCCTTTTTAAGTCCAAGTAAGATAGTAATAGTGACTTATAAAGCAGTTAAAGGATGCAGAAATGGAGGGAGGTAAGTTGCCTAACAGAGAGTATCCATACTATTTTATGAAGGTAGGTAATTTATATTACGTATACCATTCGTATAAGGACGTAAAAAAGAAAGAGGTATCCAGTTACGAATTTACTAATGATGAATCGTTAGCATTTCCCATTGATGAGGAGTCTGCTAAACAATTGGCAGATAAATGTGGAGGTCATATTGTAATAAAGAATGCTACGTTTAATGATTATATTAGCCAAGGAGAAAGATGGAGTCATTTTATAGATAGCAAAAAGAAGAACATATGGAGAATCTATATCATTAATTGAATGATAAAATTCTTTAACTACTATTTATTCGGAATAATAAAACATAATTAGTAATAAAAACTAAAAAAATCACTTGATTGGACGTTAGATGGTCTTTGCTATAAATACGTAGACGTGAAAAGGGCGCACTCCTTCCTCCAGAAAAGCGCCCTTTTATTGAATAAGAGTTTTTTTTAAATATTTTTACTTCAGTAATGTATATTTCAGTAAAGGCCTTTTATAAAACGCCAATTACTTATTTGTTATCCAGTTGTTCCGCCAAACCGATTAGAAGTCCTTCAATTCCACGAATGTAGCAGAGCCGATACGAGTCCTCGTACTGAACCACTTCGCCAACGAGCTGAGCACCATACTTAGTGAGTCTGGATACCATTTCGTCAATGTCTTCAACGGTAAACATGACGCGTAAATAACCGAGGGCGTTTACAGGAGCAGTCCGGTGATCTGATATAGTAGAGGGGGTAAGAAATCGCGAAAGTTCGATTCGGCTGTGGCCATCTGGGGTAACCATCATAGCAATCTCTACGCACTGAGAATCCAATCCGGTTACGCGATCAGCCCATTCACCTTCGACAGTAGCTCGCCCTTCGAGGTTCAAGCCGATCTCCTCAAAGAAAGAAATTGCGTCATCGAGGGATTCTACAACGATGCTGACATTGTCCATTCTTAATAATTTGTTTTTTGCCATAGTTTTATCTCCTTATGTGTAAAAATTTATTATCTGATCATCTTCATCATTATTCTATTAAAAAGTTACAAATTCCTTTCGAACAAAAAACACCTTGTCACTGTATAGGAAAATTTGAAATTGAGTTTTCGGATATGTCATATAACATCTTGTTAACGAACAACACTTCATAAACCCTATATTATTGGAATATTTGCAAACCTTATTTCGTGAATGCTATCATGTTCAAATAGTTTCAAAAATCCGATACCGAAGTTGTTATTCAATAAAACAACTTCGACTTTCCCACAAAATATTCCTACCCTGTCACTGGGCCATATTTGTTGTATATTGTATATACTTTGTAGAAAAAGAACCAATTTTTCTACAATAAGAGTAATATTAAAAGTATTTTTAAATAAAATATTTTTAATATTACTCTTATTAATAACATTAAATTATATTTATAGAAATTGTTTTTTTATTTTTGTCTTTGTATTCTATATTATAAAACTGTACATTTTATATTAATAAAAAGAAAATATACTTATTATTTTTTCAAATTAGCTGAGTCAGTTCAAGATGTTCTAATTTTATCAAATTCCTCATATAGGACGTAATTACTTCATAGGCTTGTAAATTTCCTTCCAAGTGTTATACAAATTCTCCTTACTTGAATAAATCTTATTAGTTTCTAAATTTAAGCTTACTCCATCCATAATATATCTGGGTATTATGTGAAAGTGAAGGTGATGTACATCTTGATCTGCTTGCTCTCCATTATCTTGAACTATTGAAAAATCTTCACATATTCCCGATTCAATAAGGATATTTGATACTTTTATTAAGGAACCCATTAAATGATATGCTAGCTCCTCATCCTCTATAAGATCTAATCTTTCTATGTGTTGGTTAGGAATAAGGAGGGTATGACCTTTTGTAATTGGGTTTATATCAAGAAAGGAAGTTACATATTCATCTTGGAAAATAATATGAGCACTACTTTTTTTGTTTACTATGTTGCAGAATATACATTCTTTCAAAATCTTCACCTACACTTTACTAAGGTTTCCTTTTTTTCTAACATTTTTCTCACAACATATAAAGAAAAGAACTCCTAAAATAAAGACTAATACCGATGATGCAGTAAACAAGCCATATTCAAAAAAAGCTATATTTTTACCTATTATGCTCTTTTTTAATAAGATAGAGCTAGAGTATATAGGTATTAAGGTAAAAGAGACATGATTAATAGCAGGTAAAGAAATAGTTGCTAAAAGTATATATTGTAAGATTGGTATGATATCTTGAATCCTTTTATACATTATGGAGAACCCTGCCAATATAAATCCAACACCATACATACCTACTAAAGCTATAAATAGAATGATAATTGTTTGTAAATTAAATAGAATATCAGGTCTAGTTGTAATCATTATTAATATTAACAGCATTATAGTCCTAAGTGAGTTCACGAGGTTTCCAGCTATTATTTTGGATAAAAGTATTCCCCAAAAAGGATAAGGAGATAACCACCATTGTTCAATAGTTCCTCTAGATGATTCATTTACAATAACCCATCCTGGATCGGTTATTACGGAAAGAGAAAAATACCAAAACACATAACTTATGATAAAAGTAGACCTTGCATTGTCATTTGCTTGTACAATATTGTTAAATAACATATATAAGGCAAAGAAAAGTAAAAAGGAATTTAAAACAGTAAAAAGCATACCTATTTTACGATTATTAATTAAATGTACTTCTTTTATAATATTCCCTTTTATAACTTCTATCATATTATTTCCTCATTGGACCAAAACTTTTTATAAGCATCCTCTAATTTGGGGACGTTTGTACTTATACTTTCAATATATTCTAAGCTTAAATATTTTAAGTAATCATATAACTTTAAATCAGTACAGTAGGGAAGTACTATTTCATTTTTTTCGGTTAAAATTTTATATTCCCTTTTTAAGGAAGTTATATTAGCTATATCAAATTCTGGAATTTTCTGATTATACTTCAATGTGTATATTGTAGGAGCATATTTTGTTAGAAATACATTCGGTTTATTGTCAAATAAGACTTTCCCTTTATGAAGAACTATTAATTTATCAGAAAGTCTCTGTAATAAATCAAGCTGGTGAGAAGTTATAAGGACAATTTTCCCTTCTAACTTTGCTTGAACAATAAGCTTTTCAAATTCTTCTATTGAAAAAACATCTAATCCCAATGTCGGTTCATCTAACAAAATAATTGTACTGGGGAGTACAAAATTTAAAATGATTGAAACTTTTTGCTGCATACCACGTGACAGTTTATAAACAGGCTCTTTAGCATATTCATATAAATTAAACGCTTTCAAATAGTTATCTACATTATTATGTGTGGAAATTGAGTATTTAAAGCCCCTTAGCCGATAGAAATATTGAATGTTCTGGTATAGATTTAATTCTGAATAAAAGTTTTTATTTCCTTCAAATAATAATGACATTTTTTTCAAGTGTTTTTTATTTCTTTTCTGATTGTAAACTTCGACTGTTCCTGAGTCTTGTAATATTAAACCTGTAATAATTTTCATTAAAGTTGTCTTACCAGCTCCATTATGTCCAACTATGCTTACAATTTCTCCTTCTTTAAATTGTAAAGAAATATCTTCTATTACAGTCTTATTATCAAACGTTTTATTTATATTCTTTAAGGTTAACATTTAGTTACTCCTTATCATTTAATAAAAAAACCTACCTTTAATAAATTACAAAAGATAGGTTTTTAACAGTTTTTAAATTTATGCTTTAGTGTCTAGTTGTAGAGTTTCGCTTTTGGAAGTGATCTCTTTATATAGTGTACTATCAGGTAGATTATTTAGCTTAAATGCATTTTTTCTATCCTGACAAGGTGCACAAGATCCACAATGAATAGAACTATTTGTAGCGCAGCTCCAGGTTTCATCAAGACGTATTCCAAAATCATGTCCAATTTTTAGAACTTCAGCTTTTGTTTTATCTAGGAAAGGGGTATGAACAGTAAATTCTTTTCCAAGGTCAATCGAAATTGCTTTCGAAATTAATTGGAAAAATTCTTTATTATTTTCTCTAAAAACGGTGTCATCCTTATGAACAGCGTAGAATAGATGACTAGCACCGATTTCTGCTGCATAAGAAGCTGCTAAAGATATTGCAACACCAGCACCAAAAGCTTTTATAGGTGCATCATTTGTTGCTGCTTTTCTAAGTATATGGATAGGGTCTTCATCGCCCATATAAAAATCTCGCATAACCTTTTCAAAGCTAACAAATTTGTGAGGAACATTTAGTTCACTTGCAAAATATTGTGCAGTCCTTTTTTCAGCCTCTCCTTCTTCTTCACCAAAATTAAAAGTTAAAGTGTTTAAATCGTACCCTTTTTCCTTAATCCAATAAGCTAGTGTAGTAGAGTCTGGTCCACCTGAGAATAAAAGAACAGCTTTTTCCATAACATCATCCCCCTTTGTATATCACAACCATTATTTTACTTTTTTATTACCTAAAAATAAACTATTTTTAGAATATTTTGTAATTTTTGAAACTTTAGTCCTGTTTGTAACACATTTACTATTAACGTTTATATAGTATTATTATGAAATGTTCTAATTAACGTTACGCTTATTGGAAACGAAAATAGTTTTGACTTATAACTGGGACTGTATGTCTTGCCGTAACTCATTCAATACCGAAATTAATTATTAGTTTCTCCTAAAATAATCACAAAAAAGAGAACACATACTTTCTTTTTGATTTAGTTTTAGATATCCTTCATATGGTACCCCTTGAATGTGTAGCTATAATTGATAGCAACCGATGTAACCCACTTGGACTTTATCATAAAGTTTTTCGATGTCTTCATTATGCATTCTCATGCAACCTTAGATTATATATTTTCCAATGCAGCATTCATTGTTGTTACTATGAATGCCTTATGTATAAATATTTAACCCTAACCAACGTTTTCTTAAAAGATTTCGGGGATCGCCCCCAGGAATATGTCGTGTATAACTTGGAATAGTTGTATTAATTATTGGTCTATTTGTAAGTAAAAAAGGTAAAAACGGTCATATAAAGAAAACAATGTAAATAAGAGCCTAATCTGATATCTTATAAATTCAGCTTAGGCTTCTTTTTATTTCTTGTTATAGTTACTTATTTTCTTCATAAGCCTTTATCTTATTGTAAAACGTCGCTTTTTTCATGCCTATTTCCTTCATAAATGCGACAGCAGTGATTGTTCCAGACTTCCATTCTTTATACAACTTATCCCACTCTTTAGGAAAGGCAATGATTGGGCGACCCAGATGTTTCCCTTTTGCCTTAGCAACGGCTATTCCTTCTCGTTGGCGCTGTAAAATGGTTGCTCGCTCTTGTTCCGCCATAGATGTATAAACCTCTATAATGATATTATTGATCATGTCTATGACCCACTCTTGACCTTCTGGTACCTCTTGCATAGTCGTAGGTAAATCAATAATTTTGATTCTGATTCCTTCTTTTTTAAACTGCTCTAAATATTTTTTTATTTGTGCTTTATTCCGGCCTAGACGATCAATGGATTTAATATACAGTGTGTCGCCATCTCTCAGTGCTTTCAGCATATTTTGAAAGCCGTCGCGTTCCATGTCCTTCCCACTCGCCTTATCACTGTATAGATACTTTTCATCTGTTAGATAAGGTCTTATTGCTTCTAACTGTCTATCTAAATTTTGTTCATTGGTACTTACACGAATATATCCAAAATTAATTCCCATTGTGAAAACCATCCTTGTTTATAATAGATAGTTTAAGTATAGGACAAAAAGTATAAAAAGGTCTATTTATTTTTGAACGTCTAAAAAGATCTATTTTTAATATTAAATAGAATTAATATCATTGATTTTTTTATAGCCTAAAAAGGTGTACCTTCTTGAACTATCTATAATAAAAAGCCTTTGTAAATTACAAAGGCTTTTTATTTCGGAGAACCTGAACTATGTTAACTAGTAGTGAATGCGATATACAATCTGAAATTACTCTTCATACTCAGATTTAATTCCTTTAACACCTGTTGGAAAGGAGCTAATAATTGAATCAAATGTAGAAAATAGGGTGGCATTAGAAATGGAAATAACAGAGCTTCCATCATAACAAATCCAAAACATTGTAGAGTCTTTTTGAAGTGTAACAACGGGCATATGAACTTTTCTTCTCCCAAATAAGGTTTTCATATCTCGTTTGTCAAAGCTAAATAAGTCTTCAGAAAGAGACCAACCAGCAAAATCATTGATACTTCCTTGTCTATATAAGTAAGACATAACAATTTCAAATTGCTTATTGTCTTGTACTTTAGATTTAATAAAGCGTTTCCTTTTTATTTTAAGTTTTACATACTCAATATTAGCAGATGAAAATGTATGATCTATTTCTTCTTCATCGACTTTCCCATATGAAAAAAGTGTGTATATGGGAAATCTGTTTAACTGTGCCATCCAATTGTCAAAAAAGACTTCTATATCTAACTCTTGGCTTTCGTAGTACTCTATGATATAAGATCCTTCTCCATCTATTCCAAATGGAAAAAAATCACCGTCTGCTGGAACTTCACTTATATAACTTTTCCGAAGAAACCCTATTTCTACATTCATTAGATACTCCCCTTTAAAAATAATTACTCAGTTTCGTCGTCTTTTTGCTTTTCCATCATTTTTCGATGACTGCTTATAAAAGAAGGGATTTTTCTAAAGTAATGTTTTTTCACTTCATGAAAAGGTATCCATGTATCCTTCGCTACAATAAGATCATAAACTTCATCTAATACTCGGTCTCGTTTCTTGGGGTTTAATTTGGTATGAGGATAGTTGATCGCACTAATATAACGTTGTTTTAATTCGTTCGTTATCCATTCTTTCTGCTTTTGCTTTAATGCGGAAAACTTTTTATTCGTTTGAATTAAGCGTCCATTTTGATAAACATGATTTTTCATATCGTTTCCCCCCTTTTCTCCTTAGTTCCATATAAAATCATTGAATCTTCATTTACCTAGTAGGCTTTTTTCTTAAATTGTTCTTTCACATAGATACAATCTCGTTTATGTTCACGGGAAAAGAAATGATCGTGTTTATAATGTACTGTGACTTCACATGAAGGACAGACAAAAAAACCCATTCTTATTTTATCTTGATTGACCTCATGCGCATAAAACTCTCCTGTAGCTCTAAACATGACCACATGTTTAGCCTTTTCGATTTTTGCTCGCATAATCATATCCTCCTTCACCATATTTTTCATCTATTTCTATGATAAGGGCTATATGGAAAGAAGACAAAAAAAAAGCAGCATCCCGTAATAAAAACGAGATGCTGCCTAATTATTAGTTATTTTTTAACTTATAGCCTTTAAACGTATATCCATAAACTTTAGTGAGATCAACAAAGCTCTTATAGGAATAAGTAATCGCAACTGGTGTGCCTACTTCAACTTTATCATAAAGCTTTTCAATATCTGCATTATGCATTCTCACGCAACCCTGACTTACATATTTTCCAATGCTACTTTCATTGTTGTTGCCATGGATACCGTATGTATCGCCATACGTACCGTTTGCATTTAATCCTAACCAACGTTTTCCTAATGGGTTGCGAGGATCGCCCCCAGGAATATGTCCTGTGTAGTAAGGGCGGTTCTTAATCTTGTTCACGACTTTAAAAAAGCCAACAGGTGTTTTCTCCCACGTTTTACCCGTTGCTACTGGATCAACAATTTCAATATAGCCGTTATGAAAATACGCAAGCTTGTTGTAATATTTGTTAATGATGATTAAATCTTGATTCGCTGGTTTACTTGCTGCTTCTGTTTTCCCCTGATTTACTCCACATAATGCGACCATTAATAATGTAAGAATGATCATCGATTTCATAAAAATGTTCTTCATAAAAACTCTCCTCTTTTTTATATTTTTATAAGAAACGAAAAAAGCACCTTCCAAATGGACAGATGCTTATCGCAACGATTATTTAATAAATAAAGAGGCCAACTTTGCTTTACAACAAATTGACCTCTTTTTATCTTTATCTTTGTTTTCTTTCCCTTAATAGACGGTTATTCTGAGAAATAATAACACTGCTAAAAACAATGGTAGCAACCATACCCAAAATAGAGAAGAACAGTAGTGTCACAAAATTATTATTTGAACGCATAGACGACCTCCATTATTTATGAATTATTAATATTATTTGAAATCCCCCTGTTTTTATTCTCTATTAGGCACTATTTCAGTTCTACTCCTTGCAGAGAAACGTTCTCTGACAAAATTAACTTTTATTTTGCGTATAACTGCTCATTCGATGCAAATATCAGCGCTATACAGTAGGTAAATATTTTATAGTTGTTTATCTAGTAAGACTTGGAACTATAAATTTTTTTATTGCTTCTTCTATATTTTTAGAATCCTGTTCATTTGCCTGACTATCTAAATATCGTGGTATTACCTCCCCTATAGCCCACACTCCTAAATCAAATGCTTCATTCGTTTTTTTATTCCAAAAACAATGAGCATAAAAGGTAGGAATCTCGTTCAACATCCATCCAGTAATATTAAAGTCCACTTTGTTTATATAAGAAACACAATTGTGAAAACGTATTAACATTTCATTTTCACATTTCCCTTGTTCAAGTTCTTCAAAGTTTAAGAGATAATTCTTTATTAATGCCCTTATATAGTCATTTTCACTATTTTTTAATAGCTCATTTGCTATTTCTACCTTCTCCATTAACATCGGCTCCTTTTTAGAGTAAGAAAAAAACAGACCCTACTATAATGAAGGTCTGTTCTTACTTACTTCCTTATTAATTTTTTCCGTATGACGACAAGAAGGGAAAGAGGAACAGCCAAAGAAGCGAGTGCCATTTCCATCTCTAACAACTAAATCTTGCCCACATTTTGGGCATTTACGAGGTTCCGGTGTGATATTTTCAAAGATTTCTCGTGCCTTAAAGACAGGATTGACTTCATTAATAAACTTTTGAAGATCCGCCCGATCTACTAAGGTCACATCACATGCAGCTGCTAATTCTTTTGCTTGTTTCGTGAAATAACTATTGGTCACGACCCACGCTTGATTCGCTTTATAATAAGCTTTTGCTGCATACACTTCTTGTACTGCTGAAAGACTGACCCTATTTTTAGCACTATACCGTTTGGCTTGAATCACAACCTTTTCTTTACCTTTCATCACTAGATCAGCCCCAAAATCACCTGATTTTGGCGTTATCTGTGGTTTGTATCCTAGTTGTTGAAAAAGTGCTCGCAAATATACCTCAAATTGATACCCATCCATCTTATCAATATAAGGCATACCAGATTGGGCTAACTCTTTCATATACCTCCGTTCACGAATGACACGGTAAGCAAATTGAGAAAGCTTAAATAAAATGATGATAAGAAAAAGATAAAATACACTTTGAAACACTTTATCCATTCATTGAAAGCTCCTGTTCTGTTTGTTTATTCCGGAGACGTGATGCCACAGGTTGAATGCTTTTTCCATTCTTCTTTAACTGTTCGTTCCAATCTTTCGCTCCCTCTGGAATATCTACTCTTATTAAATCAGCATTAACGATTTGGTGCATTTTGTCAATAAATTCTTTTCCTCCTTGGTCATTATCGACAGCTAACACCATTTCTTTAATGCTTAAGCCTTCTCTTCGAGCTTCAATATAAGACTGAGCAACAGTTTTAGGTTTTAAGCCATTCATACTAATAAGACGTGTATTCTGCAATTGAGTCTCCTGTATACTCCAATAAGAAAGAAGATCAATGGGGCTTTCAAAGAAATGAATCTTGTTTGGGCGACCAACATCAACTGAAAAGCCTGTATGTGGGTTATCGTTCGGTAAGACTTGTTTAAAAGAACCTCGTTTATTTTTTATCGAAGCTGTTCCTTGTCGATCTGCCCCAATCACTTTTCCTTTACCTCCATGTTGACGCCATTTAAACACCACATTGTTCCGTTTGTCCTGGGCGATTAAATCTTTTTGAAGGAGCCAGTCAACTAATCGAGGATCTATTTTACGTTCTTTTATGAGATAGTCTTTTGCTTTGCTTTGATCCTTCACTTCTAACTCTTTTGGATAGCGAAAAGGCTCGTTGGATTTGGAATTAGTGTGCTGTTCGTGAGAATGAGAAAGCTCTTTATAATCGCCTTTGTTGATATCTAATACAGCTTGCGGGAACGACATCCCATAATACATTTGAGCGAAACTGATTGCCCCGTATCCTGTTTCATTCCGGCTATTCCAAGCGTACATATTTCCTTTGATGAGTAAGCTATCATGTTCCGTATGACGATAATACTTTCCCTCTTTTACAAAGGTTTCGCCTTTGGCTTCCAGATACGACAACAAATCAATGTCTCTGGCTTTCATAACCTCCTCCTCCTTGACGTATTTTCGTTCTCCCACCTAAATCCCTCCTTCACTCCACGATATGAAAAAGGAGAGCTTTTCAGCCCTCCCATTCCGTCTAAACTTTGCTTTTTTTAACGTTCCATTTCTTGTGTCTCTTTCTGTTTTTTTGAAGAATTTGCTCCACTATTCCGTGCAAAAAACTTCGTAAATCCATTCTGTGATTTCTCTTCTTTTTTCTGCTTGTCATGATCCTTTTTCTCCGTGTCTAAAGTCTTTTCAAGCTTGGTTAATTTCTCACGTTGAGAATCAGTCAAATTGAGCTCTTTTAATTCCTGCAGCACTTCTTTTTTTAATTTGTACACCTTATCAAAGGAATGCTTTTGTTCAAACTCCTTCATTTTGGCCAAACGCTGTTCTTTCT
>NZ_JBFTKA010000013.1:0-59230 GCF_056395685.1 Priestia sp. 10L35
GGCGATAGCGAAGAGGTCACACCCGTTCCCATACCGAACACGGAAGTTAAGCTCTTTAGCGCCAATGGTAGTTGGGACTTTGTCCCTGTGAGAGTAGGACGTTGCCAGGCACCTGAAAAAGGACTAGCTATTTTAGCTAGTCCTTTTTTGTTTACAATTTATTTGTTTTATGAAAAAGTATAGTAAGAACAATAAAATTCACGATTTGCAGGTTTTGAAATAAATTTTAGTGGCAACGATAAAAGTAAAGAATAAACTTTAATAGTACATAGTTGAAAATTTTTTCGTTTCCTTTTATATTTAAATTAAGGTCAAATATAGTCAAAGTCAGAAGGAGGGGGCAGCGTGCCAAATATCTCTGACATTATCGAACAGTATTTAAAACAAGTACTTGAATTAAGTGAAAGAGAAATTGTTGAAATAAGGCGCAGTGAGATTGCTGATAAATTTCAATGCGTTCCGTCGCAAATTAATTACGTTATCAATACCCGTTTTACAGTTGAGAGAGGTTATCTTGTAGAAAGTAAGCGAGGCGGCGGCGGCTTTATTCGTATTGCAAAAGTAAAAATGCATGATGCAGCGGATTTGTTTCAGCAAGTAATTGAGATGATTCAAAATGAAATTTCACAAGTAAGTGCTGAAAACGTCATTATTAGGTTAGTTGAAGAAAAAGTCATCACAGAACGAGAAGCAAAAATTATGTTGAGTGTTATCAATCGTTCAGTTATTAATATTGAACTTCCTTATCGTGATGAGCTAAGGGCTAATCTTTTAAAAGCAATGCTTAATTCATTATGCTACCGATAAGCTCATGATCTATTTTATTTAGAACAGGGAGTGATGACAGGATGATTTGTCAGCAATGTGAAACGAGACCTGCAACTCTTCACTTCACAAAAATCATTAATGGTGAAAAGACGGAGATGCATGTATGTGAACAATGCGCTTCAGAAAATGGAGATGCATTTTCTTTTTCAAATCAGCAAGGTTTTTCAATCAATAACTTACTAGCTGGCCTACTTAACCTAGATCCAGCAGTAACTGAAAATTATAAGCAACAAAGTCAGGAAGTTCTTTCTTGTCCTACTTGTGGCATGACATATCAAAAATTTGCTAAAATCGGCAGGTTTGGATGTGCAGATTGCTACAAAACATTTGAGCGACCTCTTATTCCTTTCCTGAAGAGGCTGCATGGAGGTAATTATCTGCATCATGGAAAAATACCAGCAAGAATTGCAAGTAATCTTCATTTAAAAAAGGAATTACAGGCATTAAGATTGAACTTAAAAGAGTATATCGAAAAAGAGGAGTTTGAGAAAGCAGCTGAACTCCGAGATCACATTCGGTTACTAGAAAAGAAGATGAACGAATCGAGAGAGGAGGAAGCGTAATTCATGTCCCAGGATTTGTTCTTTTCCCAGCCTGTTAGCTCTTGGATGCGTCAAGAAGCTTCGAATTCAGATATTGTTCTAAGCAGTCGAATCAGGCTGGCTCGAAATTTAACTCATTATCTTTTTCCAACTCTCTTTTCTAAAGAACACGCAGTTGAAGTGGTTCGAGTATTCGAGCAAGTTTTTCAAAAAAGTGAAAACACCAATCAGTGGAATTTGCATTTACTAAAGATGAACGAATTACAGCCTCTTCAAAAGCAAGTGTTGGTTGAAAAGCATCTTATCAGTCCTAACTTGGCTGAAGGAGATAACAACGGAGCTTGTTTTTTATCAGAAAAAGAAGATTTGAGTATTATGGTTAATGAAGAAGATCATTTACGCATACAATGTTTATTTCCAGGCCTTCAATTATCTGAAGCTTTAAGCACAGCGAATAAAGTAGATAATTGGATTGAGAAATACGTAGATTATGCGTTTGATGAAAATAGAGGGTATTTAACCAGCTGTCCCACAAATGTGGGTACTGGGCTACGTGCATCTGTGATGATGCATCTGCCGGCTTTAGTGATGACCCGTCAAATTCATCGTATTATTCCCGCTATTAACCAGCTTGGCTTAGTGGTGAGAGGAATTTATGGAGAAGGTAGCGAAGCTTTAGGGAATATCTTTCAAATTTCTAATCAGATAACCTTAGGGAAATCTGAAGAAGATATTGTGGCAGATTTAAATAGTGTCGTACAGCAGTTGATTACACAAGAGCACTCTGCAAGAGACGCGCTGTTTAAAACATCTCATGTAGAGTTAGAAGATCGAGTGTATCGTTCATATGGAGTATTGGCCAATAGCCGTATTATTGAGTCAAAAGAAGCTTCACAATGTTTATCAGATGTTCGATTAGGAATCGATTTAGGGTATATAAAAGGACTGAGTCAAAATATATTGAATGAACTTATCATTATGACGCAGCCAGGCTTTTTACAAAAGTATTCGGGAGGTCCCCTAAAGCCTCAAGAACGTGACATTAAAAGAGCCACCTTAATTCGAGAACGTCTCACTATAAATAAAAACACAAATTAAACGTGGAGGGTGACGATTATATGATGTTTGGTAGATTTACAGAGCGCGCACAAAAAGTATTAGCTTTAGCACAGGAAGAAGCACTACGCCTAGGTCACAACAACATTGGAACGGAGCATATTTTATTAGGTATCGTTCGTGAAGGTGAAGGAATTGCAGCAAAAGCTCTTTCTGCTCTAGGCCTAAGCACTGAAAAAATTCAAAAAGAAGTGGAAGCATTAATTGGCAGAGGCCAAGAATTAACGCAGACCATTCATTATACACCTCGAGCGAAAAAAGTCATTGAACTTTCAATGGATGAAGCCCGAAAGCTTGGTCATTCTTATGTAGGAACAGAACATATCTTACTAGGCTTAATTCGTGAAGGTGAAGGCGTTGCAGCACGCGTTTTAAATAATTTAGGTGTTAGCCTAAATAAAGCTCGTCAGCAAGTGCTTCATTTATTAGGTAGCAATGAAGCTGCTTCAAGTCATCAAGGCGGAGGCTCTTCAAACGCTAATACACCTACGCTAGACAGCTTAGCACGCGATTTAACAGTTGTAGCGCGCGAAGGAAGCTTAGACCCTGTTATCGGACGTGGGAAAGAAATTCAGCGTGTTATTGAAGTGTTAAGCCGACGTACAAAAAACAATCCTGTATTAATTGGGGAGCCAGGTGTCGGTAAAACGGCAATCGCTGAAGGTTTGGCTCAGCAAATCGTCAACAATGAGGTTCCAGAAATTTTACGCGATAAACGCGTTATGACTTTGGATATGGGAACGGTCGTTGCTGGTACAAAATACCGCGGAGAATTTGAAGATCGCCTGAAGAAAGTAATGGATGAAATTCGTCAAGCAGGTAATATCATTCTCTTTATCGATGAGTTACACACATTAATTGGCGCTGGTGGTGCAGAAGGTGCTATCGATGCTTCTAATATTTTAAAACCGTCTCTTGCTCGTGGAGAACTTCAGTGTATCGGTGCTACGACTTTAGATGAATACAGAAAGTACATTGAAAAAGATGCAGCGTTAGAGCGTCGCTTCCAGCCAATTCAAGTGGATGAACCAACGTTGGAAGAGTCTATTCAAATCTTAAAAGGGCTTCGTGACCGTTATGAAGCCCATCACCGAGTATCTATTTCTGATGAGGCAATCGAGCAAGCGGTGAAACTATCAGATCGCTACATTTCCGATCGTTTCTTACCGGATAAAGCAATCGATTTAATTGATGAAGCTGGTTCAAAAGTGCGTTTACGTTCATTTACAACGCCGCCAAATTTAAAGGAATTAGAGCAAAAATTAGAATCAGTACGCAATGAAAAAGATGCGTCTGTTCAAAGTCAAGAATTTGAAAAAGCAGCATCTTTACGCGATACAGAGCAACGCCTACGCGAAGAATTAGAAGACACAAAGAAAATTTGGAAAGAGCAGCAAGGTAAAGAAAACTCAGCTGTAACCGTAGAAGATATTGCGATGGTGGTATCTAGCTGGACGGGTGTACCGGTCTCTAAACTGGCACAGGAAGAGACAGAAAGACTGCTGAACATGGAAGAGATTCTTCACTCTCGTGTAATTGGGCAAGAAGAAGCGGTAAAAGCAGTTGCAAAAGCTGTGCGCCGTGCTAGAGCAGGCTTGAAAGATCCAAAACGTCCAATTGGTTCATTCATTTTCTTAGGACCAACAGGGGTTGGTAAAACAGAGCTTGCACGTGCATTAGCGGAGTCAATCTTCGGCGATGAAGATGCAATGATTCGTATCGATATGTCTGAGTACATGGAGAAACATTCTACTTCACGCTTAGTAGGTTCACCTCCGGGATATGTTGGATACGAAGAAGGCGGCCAGTTAACGGAAAAAGTAAGAAGAAAACCTTACTCAGTTGTTCTTTTAGACGAAATTGAAAAAGCGCATCCGGATGTATTTAACATTTTATTACAAGTGTTAGAAGATGGACGCTTAACAGATTCAAAAGGCCGTACAGTTGATTTCCGTAATACGATTTTAATTATGACATCAAACGTAGGTGCTGATACATTAAAACGAAGCAAGCACTTAGGGTTCACAGTAGAAGCGGAAGGGCAAGACTACAAAGATATGAAAGGAAAAGTAATGGCGGAAATGAAGCGCGCGTTCCGTCCCGAGTTCCTAAACCGTATCGATGAAATTATCGTCTTCCATTCATTAGAGAAACCTCACTTAGCTGAAATCGTTAAATTAATGGCGGATCAGTTAACAAGACGCTTAAAAGAGCAAGAAATTGATCTTGAATTAACAAAAGAGGCAATTGATAAGATTGCAGAGGAAGGTTTTGATCCAGAATACGGTGCTCGTCCACTTCGTAGAGCAATTCAAAAACATATTGAAGACCGTTTATCTGAAGAGCTGCTAAAAGGGGTTGTTCAAAAAGGTCAGAAAGTGACGCTAGATGTAGACAAAGGAGAATTTGTTGTTAACTCCTCCGCTCCAAGCAGCATCAGCTAAATTTACTCAAACCAAGACGAGGCATACGAAAAAACACGTATGCCTCCCTTTTTATTTTAGCTTAGGAAATAGTGTACAATAGAGATAGAAATCGATTGAATGAACGGAGAGATTGATAACATAATGGCGAAACGAAAAACAAAATTTGCATGTCAGCATTGCGGATATGAATCAGCAAAATGGATGGGGAAATGTCCCGGGTGCGGAAGCTGGAATTCTATGGTAGAAGAAATGGAAGAAACGAAATCATCACGCCGAGGAGCTTTTTCCGGAGCTACTGCTTCTAAAGTCCAAAAACCTCAGTCAATTACAGCGATTGAATCTACAACAGAACCACGAATTTTCACACCTTCTGCAGAGTTAAATCGTGTATTAGGAGGAGGTATTGTCAGAGGGTCACTCGTTTTAATAGGGGGAGATCCGGGTATCGGAAAGTCTACTTTACTTTTGCAAACCTCCGCGCAGTTAGCAATGAAACAAAATAAAGTACTATATATTTCGGGAGAGGAATCAACCAAACAAACGAAGTTAAGAGCGGACAGGCTAGGTGTAAAAGCTGAAGAGCTTTATGTTCACGCAGAAACAAACTTAGAATTAATACTAGAGGCCATCTCAAGCATGCAGCCTGATTTTGTGGTGATTGATTCAATTCAAACCATTTACCATGCTGATGTCACATCAGCGCCAGGAAGCGTCTCACAGGTGCGAGAGTGTACGGCTGAACTAATGCGTGTTGCTAAAACGAATGGAATTGCCATCTTTATTGTGGGGCATGTAACGAAAGAAGGGGCCATTGCAGGACCAAGACTTCTTGAACATATGGTGGATACGGTTCTTTATTTTGAAGGAGAGCGCCATCATACGTATCGTATATTAAGAGCAGTTAAGAACCGATTTGGATCCACAAATGAAATGGGCATTTTTGAAATGAAAGAAAGTGGGCTAGAAGAAGTATTGAATCCATCTGAAATCTTTCTAGAAGAACGGTCTCAGGGAGCAGCAGGATCGGTTGTTGTCGCTTCAATGGAAGGGACAAGGCCCGTATTAGTAGAGCTGCAGGCGCTAATCAGTCCAACGAGCTTTGGAAACCCTAGAAGAATGGCGACGGGAGTAGATCATAATCGCGTTTCGCTTATCATGGCTGTCTTAGAAAAGCGTGTAGGAATGCTGCTGCAGAATCAAGATGCTTATTTAAAAGTAGCAGGTGGAGTGAAATTAGATGAACCAGCAATTGATTTAGCTGTAGCCGTTAGTATTGCTTCAAGCTTCAGAGATGCTGCTTCTAGCGCTACGGATGTTATTGTAGGAGAGGTAGGATTAACAGGTGAAGTACGCCGAGTATCTAGAATTGAACAGCGCGTTCAAGAAGCGGTAAAATTAGGGTTCCAACGAATTATTATCCCAGAGAAAAATTTAGGAGGATGGAAAGTCCCAGATGGTATTGATGTGATTGGGGTATCAACAGTAGCGGAGGCTCTGCAATATACATTAGGAGGATAAGCAGTGGAAGGAGAAAAAACAACAGTTAGTCAAAAACAAATATCAGAAATTCTGCAGTTTGTAGCACCAGGAACCCCTATTCGTGACGGTATCGATAACGTCTTGCGGGCAAAGACGGGCGGCTTAATTGTTATGGGCTACAATGAACAAGTCAAAAAGATGGTAGATGGAGGATTTTCGATTAATTGTGCATTTACACCTGCGCATTTATACGAGTTAGCCAAAATGGATGGAGCGCTTATTTTAAATGACAGCGGAAGCAAGATATTATTTGCTAATGCTCAGCTCATGCCAGACCCCTCTACTCCTTCTTCACAGACAGGAATGCGACACCGTACAGCAGAGCGTGTAGCTAAGCAGTCAGGTGTATTGGTAATAGCCATTTCACAAAGAAGAAATGTGATTACGCTTTACAAAGGGTCTCTGCAGTATGTATTGAAAGACATTAGCGTTATTTTAGCAAAAGCGAATCAAGCGCTTGGAACACTTGAAAAGTACAAGGCGGTATTAGACGAATCGATTACAAGTCTCAGTGCATTAGAGTTTGAAGAGCAAGTAACTCATACAGACGTGCTGCAGTCGCTTCATCGTACAGAAATGGTTCTGCGTATTAAAAATGAAATTTTGAGCTATATTAGCGAGTTAGGAACAGAAGGAAGATTAATCCGTCTCCAAATGAATGAACTACTTTCCCATTTAGAGGAAGAAGCAACTTTATTAATCAAAGATTATATGTATGACCTCAGCTTTGACCCTTACCGAGTAATTGAACGTATGCAGCAGCCGTCAAATAATGTTCTTCTCGATGACCAAACGCTTCTTCGCTTAATGGGATATCCCATGTATACAAGCTTTGAAGACAGCGTTATTCCTAGAGGGTATCGAATGCTTCATAAAATTCCAAGACTTCCATCGATTATTATTGAAAATCTCATTGATGAATTAGGGGATTTAAAAACGATAGCAGATGCGTCGGTAGAAGAATTGGATGAGGTAGAAGGCATCGGTGAAATTCGAGCACGGAAAATCAGAGAAGGTCTAAAAAGACTAAAAGAGCAGCATCTTACAAACCGTCAGCTATAGGATATTAATTGACATTAAATGTTTGATTCATTAAGATATTGTGAAAATACAAAAAAAGTGACAGTTTGTTTACAAATTCTGTTTTTTGGTTAAATAACAGGTTTCAATCATTGTAAACTGTTTATAATGATAAAGGGAGGTGAAGGCGTGTTAAAACGTTTTGTACAGTTATTTTTTATTATTACAGGTGGTACATTGGGCGTCTTTTTTATACCTGAACTTATTCAATTATTAAATCTGCAAGATGTAGCATTTCTAGAAAAGCCTTACGTCGATGCAATACTAGGAGCCATTTTGTTTTTCCTTGTCACGTTTTGGATTGTTGATTATATAGTTGAATTAATTCGCCGAGTGGAAGAAGCGTTACTGAAGGCGCCTGTAACGGATGTGCTTTTTGGGAGCTTAGGATTGATTTTAGGGCTTATTGTGGCCTACTTGGTCGGAGCTTTTTTAGGCAGAATTCAACTTCAAGTAGTAAGTACCATTTTACCAATCTTTCTAAGTATTCTTTTAGGTTACTTAGGGTTTCAAGTCGGGTTTAAAAAACGTGATGAACTTGTAAGCGTGTTTTCGATGCCGGCTCGAATTGGGAAGAAAAAAGGACAAGAAGAAGAAACAGATAACGAAGAATCATTAAAGTCTCTTAAGATTTTAGATACAAGCGTTATTATTGACGGCCGTATCGCAGATATTTGTCAAACAGGATTTTTAGACGGAACGATTGTTATTCCGCGCTTTGTGCTTGAGGAACTTCAGCATATTGCTGATTCGTCGGATGTTCTAAAACGAAACAGAGGTAGACGAGGTCTAGATATTCTAAACCGTATTCAAAAAGAACTGGCAATGAAGGTAGAAATTTATGAAGGCGATTTCGAAGACATTCAAGAAGTAGACAGCAAGCTGGTTAAATTGGCAAAGCTAACTTCCGGTTTGGTCGTGACAAACGATTTTAATTTAAATAAAGTATGTGAACTTCAAAATGTTGGCGTTTTAAATATCAATGACTTAGCAAATGCCGTCAAGCCAATTGTACTTCCAGGAGAAGAAATGAACGTATTGGTTATAAAAGACGGTAAAGAGCACAATCAAGGTATTGCCTATCTTGATGACGGTACAATGATCGTGGTAGAAGAAGGAAGAAATTATATTGGAAAGCAAATTGATGTACTGGTGACGAGCGTACTCCAAACCTCAGCAGGCCGTATGATTTTTGCGAAACCCAAGTTATTAGAAAAAGCACTGTGACGTAACAGGTAAAGGGAGTATACCTATGAAGTATGAAATTATCGTGTTAGCTGCAGGTCAGGGGAAGCGAATGAAAGCGGGGCGGAACAAACAATTTTTAACTATTCAAAACGTTCCGCTTATCATTCATACGCTGCAAAAATTCGAACAAGATCCTTGGTGCAGTGGAATTGTACTAGTTGTAAACGAAAAAGAAGTGGAGATTTTTGAAGAGTTATTAATCGAATATCCAATTCAAAAGGTTCAATCATTGACAGTTGGAGGCGATGAACGTCAACATAGCGTTTATAACGGCCTTAAAAGTTTAAAGCAGGCTCAGATGGTATTAATTCATGATGGTGCTCGTCCATTTGTTCAACAAAACACAATCCATGAGTTAGTAGAAAAAGCTGCTAGTGATAAGGCTGCTGTGCTGGCTGTTCCAGTAAAAGACACAATTAAGCGTGTGGAACAGGGTACTGTCATTGAAACAGTTGAGCGCTCTAGCTTGTGGGCTATTCAAACGCCGCAGGCTTTTCTTTTTGATGTAGTAATGGATGCACACGAAAAAGCAAAAACAAATGAATACTTAGGCACCGATGATGCAAGCTTAGTAGAAAAAGCGGGGCAAAAAGTATCGATTGTAGAGGGAAATTACGATAATATAAAACTAACAACACCAGAAGATTTGTTATATGCAGAAGCTATATTAACAAAGCTAAACAAGACTGAAGGAGTGGAAAAATGAACATTCGAGTAGGACAAGGTTTCGACGTACATGAATTTGCAGAAGGAAGACCTTTAATCATCGGCGGTTTAGAAATTCCGTATGAAAAAGGATTATTAGGCCACTCAGATGCAGATGTGCTGTTGCATACAATCGCAGATGCCTTATTAGGAGCGGCGGCTAAGGGAGATATCGGAAAGCATTTTCCGGATACAGACCCTGAATTTAAAGATGCTGATTCAGCAAAGCTTCTTCAACACGTATGGAAACTGCTAAAAGATGAAGGCTATGAATTAAGCAATGTAGATTGCACAATTATCGCGCAAAAACCTAAAATGGCTCCTTACATTGAACCAATGAGAGAGCGTATTGCGCAGCTGTTAGAAGCAAGCATTTCTCAAATTAACGTCAAGGCAACAACAACAGAAAAGTTAGGCTTTACGGGACGTGAAGAAGGAATTGCCGCCCAAGCAGCCGTTTTAGTTTATCAAAAATAAAAACAGTTGACTTTGACAGATACCTATTTGGTGATAAAATTAGAACATGTCTAAAACATATAAATACATACTATAAGTAATATTAAATTGGAGGTCATCTTAGTTATGTCAAGCGAAGTAAGAGTTCGTTATGCCCCGAGTCCAACTGGACATCTTCATATAGGGAATGCAAGAACAGCACTATTTAATTATTTATTTGCACGAAATCAAAACGGTAAATTTATTATCCGTATTGAAGATACAGATCAAAAGCGTAATATCGAAGGCGGAGAAGAAAGTCAGCTGCGCTATTTAAAATGGTTAGGTATTGAATGGGATGAGAGTATCGACGTAGGCGGCGAGTACGGTCCTTATCGCCAGTCTGAACGTACGGAAATCTATCAAAAATATACGGAAGAACTTCTTGAAAAAGGATTAGCTTATCACTGTTACTGTACGTCAGAAGAGCTTGAAAAAGAGCGTGAAGAACAGCAGGCGAACAGTCAAATGCCGCGCTATTCAGGTAAGTGCCGTAACTTAACAGCTGAACAGCGTGCTGAACTAGAAGCAGAAGGCCGTGAGCCAAGCATTCGCTTCCGTGTTCCTAGCAACACAGAAATTAAATGGAATGATATAGTCAAAGATGAAGTATCATTTGAATCTGAAGGCATTGGTGATTTCGTTATTGTGAAAAAAGACGGTACACCAACATATAACTACGCTGTAGCCATTGATGATTATCTAATGAAGATGACACATGTTCTACGCGGAGATGACCATATTTCTAATACACCGAAGCAAATTCTTGTGTATGAAGCTTTAGGCTGGACGCCTCCTGTATTTGGTCATATGACATTAATCGTAAATGAAAATCGCCGTAAGCTAAGTAAACGTGATGAGTCAATCATTCAGTTTATTGAGCAATATAAAGAATTAGGCTACTTGCCGGAAGCACTGTTTAATTTTATTACAATGCTTGGCTGGTCACCTGTGGGAGAAGAAGAAATCTTCTCTAAAGAACAGTTCATTGAAATTTTTGACCCAGCTCGTTTATCAAAATCTCCAGCACTATTTGATACAAGCAAATTACGTTGGATGAACAACCAATACATGAAACAATTGGATTTAGACGAGGTAGTAGCTTTATCAGTTCCTCACTTAGTGAAAGCTGGAAAAGTTGAAGAAACGCGCGATGCAGAAACAGAACAATGGGTACGTGACTTAGTCGCTCTATACCAAGAACAAATGAGCTTTGGCGCTGAGATTGTTGAACTTACTGAAATGTTCTTTAAGAAAGAAATTGATTACAGTGAAGAAGCAAAAGCAGTGCTTGCTGAAGAGCAAGTACCGGAAGTGTTAAAAGCATTTGCTGAAGAAATTTCTTCCTTAGAAGAATTCAGTGCTGATGAAATTAAGGCAGCAACAAAGGCTGTACAAAAAGCAACAGGTCAAAAAGGTAAAAAACTATTTATGCCAATTCGTGTAGCAACAACAGGCGAAACACACGGTCCTGAGCTTCCAAAAGCTATTTCTCTTTTAGGGAAAGAAACAGTTTTAGCTCGTCTAGAAAGCATTTATAGTTAACAAATTTCTATTTTGCCCATATGATAGAATAATCAAATATGGATATCGTTGAGAAGGAAGAGTAGGCAAGTTCATTGCATATCAGAGAGGGTTATCACCGGCTGAAAGTAACCTATGACAAAACTTGTTGAAGTGCGCCTTTGAGTCTTTTGTTGAATGCTGCTAAAGTAAGTAGGCAAAAGCGGGTACTTTCACGTTATGAGAGAAGAGTTGGGATCGTTTGTTGATCCAAACAGAGTGGAACCGCGTATATACGTCTCTGTGTCATTTGACATAGGGGCGTTTTTTTATACAATCAATGAGTAGATAGAGGAATAGCGGAATTGGGGTGAGATGATGCTAAAGTTGTTAAAGGAAGACATTGAAGCCATATTTGAACAAGATCCTGCAGCAAGAAGTTATATTGAAGTGATATTAACCTATTCGGGGTTGCATGCTATTTGGGCACATAGATTCGCTCACGGGCTTTTTAAAAGAAAGTGGTTTTTTCTGGCACGTGTAATCTCACAAATTAGCCGATTCTTCACAGGGATTGAAATCCATCCGGGTGCGAAAATTGGCCGCCGCTTTTTTATTGACCATGGAATGGGAATTGTGATTGGGGAAACGTGCGAAATTGGAGATAATGTAACAGTATATCAAGGAGTAACACTCGGAGGAACAGGGAAAGAAAAAGGAAAGCGTCACCCGACGATCGAAGACAATGTCTTAATTGCAACAGGTGCTAAAGTACTAGGGTCGATTACGATTCATGCGCACTCCAAAATTGGAGCGGGCTCAGTTGTGTTAAATGACGTCCCAGAAAACTCAACGGTTGTTGGTATCCCTGGCCGAGTCGTCATTCAAAATGGCGTCCGGATTCCAAAAGATTTGAATCATCAAGATTTGCCAGATCCAGATGCAGAGCGTTTTAAACAGCTAGAGAAAGAAATTTTACACCTGCAAAATCAATTAAAGGAATTAAAAGAAGGGAAGATTCACCATGGCAATTAAGCTATATAACACGTTAACACGTCAAAAAGAGACATTTGTACCTCTAGAAGAAAACAAAGTCAAAATGTACGTGTGCGGACCGACCGTGTATAACTATATTCATATTGGAAATGCGCGTCCTGCAATCGTATTTGATACGGTGCGCCGCTATTTAGAATTTAGAGGCTACGATGTAGAGTATGTCTCAAACTTCACAGATGTGGATGATAAATTAATTAAGGCAGCAAAAGAGTTAGGAGAAGATGTTCCAACGATCGCAAACCGCTTTATCGATGCTTACTTTGAAGATACGTCAGCTCTTGGATGCAAGCATGCCGATGTGCATCCACGCGTAACTGAAAATATGGATATCATTATTGAGTTCATTGATGAACTGGTGAGAAAAGGATATGCATATGAGTCAGAGGGTGATGTATACTATCGTACACGTAAGTTTGAAGGATACGGAAAATTATCACATCAATCTATTGATGAATTGCAATCCGGTGCTCGTATCGAAGTTGGAGAAAAGAAAGAAGATCCATTAGACTTTACTCTTTGGAAAGCAACCAAAGATGGAGAAATCGCATGGGATAGCCCTTGGGGTCAAGGAAGACCAGGCTGGCATATCGAGTGCTCTGCGATGGCACGCAAGTATTTAGGTGATACAATTGATATCCACGCAGGCGGTCAGGATTTAGCTTTCCCTCATCACGAAAATGAAATTGCCCAATCAGAAGCGCTCACTGGGAAATCGTTTGCGAAATACTGGCTTCATAACGGATATATCAATATTGATAATGAAAAGATGTCTAAATCACTAGGGAACTTCGTGTTAGTTCATGACATTATTAAAAAGCATGATCCGTCCCTACTTCGATTCTTTATTTTATCTGTTCACTATCGTCACCCAATTAACTATAACGAAGAAATTTTAGAGAATACGCGCAAAGGGTTTGAGCGTCTGCAAACAGCTTACGGCAACTTAACTCACCGTTTAGAGGCAGCAACAAATCTTCAAGAAGATGCTTCAGAATGGTTCGAAAAGCTAAAAGAGCTTCGCGAAACGTTTGTTGAAGAGATGGATGATGATTTTAATACGGCAAATGCCATTTCTGTTCTGTTCGAGCTAGCAAAGCAAGCTAACTTGTATTTATTAGAACAAACAACGTCTACAGATGTAATTGAAGCCTTTATTAAAGAGTTTAAAGAATTAGGTGCTGCAATAGGCATTACGTTTGGAGAAGCTGAACTTCTAGACGAAGAAATTGATCAATTGATCCAAGATCGTATTCAGGCTCGTAAAGATCGTAATTTCCAATTAGCAGATCAAATTCGAGATGAATTAAAGGCTAAAAATATTATTTTAGAAGATACGGCGCAAGGAACAAGATGGAAAAGAGGATAATAGTGTTATGAGCAGCAGTAAATTAGATGTAAAACAGCTAAATAGCTTAGCTCTTGCTTATATGGGTGATGCGGTGTTTGATTTACATGTTCGCCGCCACCTGCTGGTGTTAGGGACAGTGCGCCCTAACCAGCTTCATAATAAAGCTAAAAAATACGTATCAGCAAAAGCACAAGCGCAAATCGTATATTATTTTAAAAATGAAAACTTTTTTACTGAAGAAGAAGAAGGTGTACTGCGCCGAGGACGCAATGCAAAGTCCGGTACAGTCCCTAAAAACACAGATGTGCAAACGTATCGCTACAGTACGGCATTTGAAGCGGTCGTAGGCTATTTGTATCTTTTAGGTGAAGAAGAAAGAATGATGGAACTTATTACTAAAGCTATCTCTTTCGTCGATGAAGGAGAGGGAGGAATGAATCATGGAACATGAATTTATCATTGGACGTAATCCGGTCCTAGAAGCCCTAAAGTCTGGGCGCGACATTAACAAACTATGGATTGCCGAAGGATCGCAAGGCGGTTCTATGGGGCAAATCACGCAGTTAGCAAAACGTAATGGTGTATTGGTGCAGTTTGTACCGAAAAAGAAAATTGAGCAAATGGTAGAAGGTATTCATCAAGGAGTAGCTGCACAAGTTGCTGCTTATCAATATGCAGAGTTAGATGATTTATTTAACTTAGCGGAAAAACGTAATGAAAGTCCGTTTTTTCTTCTGCTAGATGAGCTTGAAGATCCCCATAATTTAGGTTCTATTATGCGAACAGCCGATGCCGTTGGCGCACACGGTATTATTATTCCAAAGCGCCGTTCAGTTGGATTAACGGCCACTGTAGCTAAGGCCTCTACAGGAGCGATTGAACATGTTCCCGTAGCAAGGGTAACAAACCTATCAAGGACGATTGATGAATTAAAAGATCGAGGCGTATGGATTGTTGGAACAGATGCGAAAGAAAGCGATGATTATCGCAACTTAGATGGAGGTATGCCGCTTACGTTAGTTATTGGAAGCGAAGGAAAAGGCATGAGTCGTTTGATTCGTGAAAAATGCGACTTCCTTGTACAGCTTCCAATGGTTGGGCATGTTACATCGTTAAATGCATCTGTAGCAGCTAGTCTTCTCATGTATGAGGTTTACCGAAAACGCCATCCTCTAGGTGAATAAGAATGGATATTCTACTGGTGGATGGTTATAACATGATAGGTGCGTGGCCCGACCTAAGAAAGCTTAGAGATAATGATTTAGCCGGTGCTCGAGATCTGTTAATCGAAAAGATGGCAGAGTATCAAGCATATATGGGGTATCGTGTCATTATTGTCTTCGATGCTCATATGGTCGAAGGAATTGAAAAGAAGGCAAAAAATCATAAGGTTGACGTTGTATTTACAAGAGAAAATGAAACAGCGGATGAGTACATTGAAAAGCTGGCTCAAGAGCTAAACAATGTAAAGACACAGATTCATGTTGCTACATCTGATTTCACGGAGCAGTGGGCAATCTTTGGACAAGGTGCGCTTAGAATTTCTGCTCGAGAATTGTACAACGAAATTGAGCAGATTGAGAAACATATTAATCTTGATGTGAAGTCTATTCAAAATCAAAAGCCAGCGGCACGCATTCAACTTTCCAATCAAGTAGCCGAAATTTTCGAAAAATGGCGTCGGGGACAGCGGTGAGGTTATTGACGGTACGGAATTAGCTACTGTATAATATTTCTATCTACTGTGCGGTCGGGGGGATCGATATGGGCGATAATTATGGGAGAAAACTGCATGCTCATTTCGAACAACAAGAGGATGAAACAGTTGTCGATCTTGTGCATAAAGGCGATATTGACGCATTAGAGTATTTGATTCATAAATACAAAAACTTTGTGCGAGCAAAGGCGCGGTCATATTTTTTAATTGGGGCAGACCGTGAAGATATTGTGCAAGAAGGTATGATAGGGTTATATAAGGCAATTAGAGATTTTAGAGAAGATAAGCTAACTTCGTTTAAAGCTTTTGCTGAACTTTGCATTACCAGGCAAATTATTACCGCTATTAAAACCGCAACAAGGCAAAAACATATTCCATTAAACTCTTATGTATCATTGGACAAGCCAATATATGATGAAGAGTCCGACCGAACCTTAATGGATGTTATTTCGGGGACAAAAGTAGCAAATCCAGAAGAGTTGCTCATTAATCGAGAGAAGTTTGATGATATTGAATTAAAGATGGCTGAACTTTTAAGTGATCTTGAGCGAAAAGTTCTCGTTCTTTATTTAGATGGTCAATCTTATCAAGAGATTTCAGAAGAGTTAAACCGCCACGTCAAATCCATCGATAATGCACTTCAGCGTGTGAAGAGGAAATTAGAGCGCTACCTCGAGATTCGTGAAATCACAATGTAGCCTTCTATCCTCATATTGACATGCTAAGAAAGTCTGTGATACTTTTTTATAGACATTATCACTCTATAGGTGGTTGACATTATGCGTAAAAAAGTTGTACTTGCGTGTGTGCAATGCGCTAGTCGTAACTATACGACTATGAAAAACACACAGCAAAACGAAGAGCGTTTAGAAATGAAGAAGTTTTGCAAAACGTGTAACGCACATACGATTCATCGTGAAACAAAGTAGATCAATAATCTGCACAGACTAATACCCCTTTTAATTTATTGGAGGTTACAAACATGAACCGTGTAGGAAATTTCTTGCGTGATGTTGGGCGTGAGATGAAGAAGGTAAGTTGGCCTAAAAAAAATGAGCTAACTCGTTATACAATTACTGTTATTTCTACAGTTGTATTTATGACACTCTTTTTTGTAGTAGTTGATTACGGAATTTCGTCACTTATTCGTTTAATCCCTTGAATAAATTGACTTGAATCATGGTATAATAAAGCTAAATTATGTTTTTTTCAGAAAAGCCCGGAGACGGGTTTTTTAATTTGCTTTAAGAATGATTGTGCTAGGAGTCAACTATTTTCCTAGTGCGTTGTCTGTGCAATAGATTAGGACATCTTATTTTATAGTGAGCTGGGAGGGAAGGACGTATAGTCCTCAGAAATGGAGAAAAATTGGTATGTAGTCCATACTTATTCTGGATATGAAAATAAAGTAAAAACAAATTTAGAAAAGCGCGTAGAAACAATGGGTATGCAAGATAAAATTTTTCGCGTTGTTGTTCCTGAAGAAGAAGAAAGAGAAATTAAGAACAACAAAGAAAAGATTACAAAGAAAAAAGTATTTCCAGGGTACGTGTTAGTTGAAATCATCATGACGGATGATTCATGGTATGTAGTTCGTAATACACCTGGCGTTACGGGCTTTGTAGGTTCAGCAGGTTCTGGCTCAAAGCCAACTGCTCTTCTACCAGAAGAAGTAGAAATGATCTTAAAACAAATGGGCATGGACGAGAAGCATGCTGACTTTGACTTTGAACTAAAAGAAACAGTATTGGTTCAAGAAGGTCCGTTTGCAAACTTCGAAGGTACCATTGAAGAAATCGATACAGATAAACGTAAGGTTAAGGTTCATGTGGATATGTTCGGAAGACAAACGCCAGTAGAGCTAGACTTTACACAAATTGAAAAAATATAATCTGTAAGACCTTGCAATTCATGAAGTTTAATGTTAATATTTCATAAGTCAGTATGTCTCAAAACTAGAGACTAAAACAACTATTTCTTTATTTTATATATAAAGAACATTGAGTGGGAGGGCATCGCCCTATTACCACATCACGGACTTAAGGAGGTGTGTCTCGTGGCTAAAAAAGTAATTAAACTTGTTAAGTTACAAATTCCTGCAGGTAAAGCAAATCCAGCGCCACCAGTTGGTCCTGCATTAGGTCAAGCCGGTGTTAACATCATGGGTTTCTGTAAGGAGTTTAACGCTCGCACAGCTGATCAAGCTGGTCTTATCATTCCTGTTGAAATCACGGTATTTGAAGACCGTTCATTTACATTTATTACGAAAACTCCACCTGCTGCTGTACTACTTAAGAAAGCGGCTGGTATTGAGTCTGGTTCTGGTGAACCAAACCGTAATAAAGTTGCAACAGTCAAGCGTGACAAAGTGCGTGAGATTGCTGAAACTAAAATGCCTGACTTAAACGCTGCTAGCGTTGAATCTGCAATGCGCATGGTAGAAGGTACAGCGCGCAGTATGGGAATCGTAGTTGAAGACTAATTCCATTTGATTGGGTGTTAGAAGGTTGCGAGAAATGGAAGTTTTCCTATGCTCGCAACCTTTATTAGTGGGAGGTTATTCCGTTAAAACCACATAAGGAGGAAACAAAAATGGCTAAAAAAGGTAAAAAGTACGTTGAAGCTGCTAAGCTTGTAGATCGTACACAAACTTATTCAGTACAAGAAGCGATTGAATTAGTAAAGAAAACAAACACAACTAAATTTGATGCAACTGTAGAAGTAGCATTCCGTTTAGGAGTTGACCCTAAGAAAGCTGACCAACAAATTCGTGGTGCAGTAGTACTACCAAACGGTACAGGTAAAACTCAACGTGTATTAGTATTCGCTAAAGGCGAAAAAGCTAAAGAAGCTGAAGCTGCAGGCGCTGACTACGTTGGCGATGCTGACTACATCAACAAAATCCAACAAGGTTGGTTCGAGTTCGATGTAATCGTAGCTACTCCAGATATGATGGGTGAAGTTGGTAAACTTGGTCGTGTATTAGGACCTAAAGGTTTAATGCCAAACCCTAAAACTGGTACAGTAACATTTGATGTTCAAAAAGCAGTTAACGAAATCAAAGCTGGTAAAGTAGAATACCGCGTTGATAAAGCTGGTAACATCCACGTACCAATCGGTAAAGTATCTTTCGAAGAGAGCAAGTTAGTTGAAAACTTCACTACAATCTTCGAAACTATGGTAAAAGCTAAGCCGGCAGCAGCAAAAGGCACATACATGAAGAACGTAGCTGTTACTTCAACAATGGGCCCTGGTATCAAAGTTGATACTGCTTCATTCTCTGCTTAATAAATTTGGAAATAAATCGGTGTTGACTTTTTGAAAGTCCCTGATTATAATAGATAATGTTGTTAAAAAGAATAACATTTGTACCGTAGACAGTAGGTGCTGCAAAGCTTAATTTCCTACCGAGGTGTGTGAGATAAATTAGTGAAACGTTATGGTTCGCTTACTACACCTCCATGTCTTTATTGTCATGGAGGTTTTTTATTGCACCTTGTCTGAGTGTACGGAAGGAAATCTACAGGAGGTGTAAAGATGAGCAACGTAATTGAACAAAAGAAACAAGTCGTAGACGAAATTGCTGAAAAACTTCAAGCGAGTAACTCAATAGTTGTCGTTGACTACCGTGGTTTGAATGTTGCTGAAGTTACTGAACTTCGTAAGCAATTACGTGAAGCAGGCATTGAGTTCAAAGTTTACAAAAACACTTTAACTCGCCGTGCTGTAGAAAAACTTGAACTAACAGATCTTAATGATGCGTTAGTAGGTCCAAATGCAATCGCATTTGGTGGAGAAGATGTTGTTGCTCCAGCTAAAATTCTAAACAACTTCGCGAAAGAACACGAAGCGTTAGAAATCAAAGCTGGTGTAATTGAAGGTAATGTTGCATCTGTTGAAGAAATTAAAGCACTTGCAGAACTACCATCTCGCGAAGGCTTACTTTCTATGTTGCTTAGCGTGCTTCAAGCTCCAATTCGCAACCTTGCTCTTGCTACAAAAGCTGTGGCAGATCAAAAAGAAGAACAAGGTGCATAATCTAGTCTGTTATATATAACACAATCACAAGGAGGAAATTAACAATGACTCAAGAACAAATCATTGAAGCAGTTAAAAATATGACTGTTTTAGAACTTAACGATTTAGTAAAAGCAATCGAAGAAGAATTTGGCGTAACTGCTGCTGCTCCTGTAGCTGTAGCTGGCGGTGCTGCTGGTGAAGCTGCTGCTGAGAAAACTGAATTTGACCTAGTACTTGAAAGTGCTGGCGGACAAAAAATCAAAGTTATCAAAGTAGTACGTGAAATCACTGGTCTTGGCTTAAAAGAAGCTAAAGAAATCGTTGATAACGCTCCAAAAGCTCTTAAAGAAGGTATTTCTAAAGAAGAAGCTGAAGAAGCAAAAGCTAAACTTGAAGAAGTTGGCGCTTCTGTAGAAGTTAAGTAATTATTGCTTAACAACTGATATAAAAAAGCTCGCTTGTACAAGCGAGCTTTTTTGCTTCTGTCATCCTTTTCATTTATAGTAAAGAAGAACATATTGATTAGGAGGTTCTATTTTGACAGAACATTATTTTTCTAACACACCATCGTCTGCAAGTAATGAAGAGCGCTTTTCATTTGAATTGAGAGGAACCTCTTTTTCATTTACGAGTGACCGCGGTGTTTTTTCAAAAAAAGAGATCGATTTTGGATCGCGCCTGTTAATTGAAACGTTTCAAATGCCCGAGAATCCCGGCCCGCTTCTGGATGTTGGATGCGGATATGGCCCAATTGGGTTGGCACTTGCAAAAGAGGACAGTCAAAGAAACGTTCATATGGTTGATGTTAATGAACGTGCATTAGCACTAGCTCAAAAAAATGCTGAAGTTAATTCAGTATCAAATGTTTCAATCTATCAAAGCTCTTGCTATGAAAATGTGAAGGAAACGAATTTTGCAGCTATTCTTAGTAATCCGCCGATCCGTGCGGGTAAAAAAGTTGTTCATGAAATTCTAGAAAAATCATTAGATCACCTTGCCGACCAAGGAGAACTTTGGATTGTGATTCAGAAAAAGCAAGGAGCGCCATCTGCTCTTGCGAAATTAGAATCTCTATTTAATGAAGTAGAAGTAGTAGACAAGAAAAAAGGGTATTATATCATATGTGCTAAAAAATGTTGACTAATATTTTTTAGTATGTTAGCATTATAAAATGCCAATATATAAATATTCCATATAAGCTCGGGTTATACATAAAATAAAAGGTATAATTTTGAATTATATGGGAAAAACTAATAAAATCAATAGTACGTTTTTATGAAATTGTGGTTTTCTATTTAAAGAGACCATTTTTCTTTTGTTCAATAATAAACATATGGTTTATTATATATTTTGAATAATAACGCTTGATTTGAGGGGTGAATCAGTTGACAGGTCAACTAGTTCAGTATGGACGCCACCGCCAACGCAGAAGTTATGCTCGTATTAGTGAAGTTTTAGAGTTACCGAACTTAATCGAGATTCAAACGGCTTCATACCAATGGTTTTTAGATGAAGGTTTACGAGAAATGTTCCAAGATATTTCTCCAATTGATGATTTTACAGGTAACTTATCACTAGAATTTATTGATTACAGCTTAGGTGAGCCAAAGTATTCAGTAGGAGAGTCCAAAGAACGTGATGTAACTTATGCAGCACCTCTTCGTGTTAAGGTGCGGTTAATTAATAAAGAAACAGGTGAAGTAAAAGACCAAGATGTGTTCATGGGAGATTTCCCATTGATGACCGAAACAGGTACCTTTGTAATTAATGGTGCTGAGCGTGTTATCGTATCACAGTTGGTTCGTTCACCAAGTGTTTACTATAGTGGAAAGCTTGATAAAAACGGTAAAAAAGGATATACAGCAACTGTTATCCCTAACCGTGGTGCATGGCTAGAATATGAAACTGATGCAAAAGATGTAGTATACGTGCGTATTGATCGTACTCGTAAACTGCCAGTAACAGTGCTGTTACGCGCGCTAGGTTTCGGTTCTGACCAAGAGATTATCGATTTAATCGGTGATAATGAATACATCCGTAATACGCTTGAAAAAGATAATACGGAAACAACGGAAAAAGCGCTATTAGAAATCTATGAGCGTTTACGTCCGGGTGAACCACCGACAGTTGAGAATGCGAAGTCTCTATTAGTATCTCGCTTCTTTGATCCAAAACGATATGACTTAGCGAACGTAGGTCGCTATAAAATTAATAAAAAGCTTCATATCAAACATCGCTTATTTAATCAAAAGCTAGCTGAAACATTAGTTGATCCTGAAACAGGTGAAATTATTGCAGAAAAAGGCGCAATGATTGACCGCCGTCTGCTAGATCGCTTGATTCCGATGCTTGAAGGTGGAGTAAACTTCAAAACTTATAGTCCGGTTGGTGGAGTAGTAGAAGACGATGTTACATTACAATCTATTAAGATTTATGCGCCAAATGATCCAGAAGGTGAAAAAATCATCACTGTATCAGGTAACGCATATGTAACAGAAGAAGTTAAAAATATCACACCTGCTGATATTTTAGCATCAATCAGTTATTTCTTTAACTTGCTTCATCAAGTAGGAGACACAGATGATATCGACCACTTAGGTAACCGTCGTCTGCGTTCTGTAGGTGAATTGTTACAAAACCAATTCCGTATCGGTTTATCTCGTATGGAACGTGTTGTTCGTGAAAGAATGTCAATTCAAGACACGAATACAATCACACCTCAACAATTAATTAATATTCGCCCAGTTATTGCGGCGATTAAAGAGTTCTTTGGAAGTTCTCAATTATCACAGTTCATGGATCAAACGAATCCATTAGGCGAATTGACGCACAAACGTCGTCTTTCAGCTCTAGGACCTGGTGGTTTAACTCGTGAGCGCGCTGGTTTCGAAGTGCGTGACGTTCACTACTCCCACTATGGCCGTATGTGTCCGATTGAAACGCCAGAGGGTCCGAATATCGGGTTAATCAACTCACTATCTTCTTATGCAAAAGTAAACAAATTCGGTTTCATCGAAACACCTTACCGTCGTATCGATCCTGAAACAGGTAAAGTAACAGAGCGAATTGACTACTTAACAGCTGATGAAGAAGATAACTATGTTGTAGCCCAAGCGAACGCTCGTCTAGGTGATGATGGTTCATTCTTAGATGAAAATGTCGTTGCACGTTTCCGTGGAGAAAACACGGTTATCCGTCGCGATCGTTTAGATTATATGGATGTATCACCAAAACAAGTTGTATCTGCCGCTACAGCATGTATCCCATTCTTAGAGAACGATGACTCTAACCGTGCATTAATGGGTGCGAACATGCAACGTCAAGCAGTACCTTTATTAAATCCTGAAGCACCAATCGTAGGTACAGGTATGGAATACGTATCTGGTAAAGACTCTGGTGCAGCCGTGATTTGTAAATATCCTGGCGTTGTAGAGCGCGTAGAAGCAAAACAAATTTTTGTTCGCCGCTATGAAGAAGTAGACGGACAAAAAGTTAAAGGTAACTTAGATCAATACAAATTATTAAAATTTGTTCGTTCTAACCAAGGTACTTGTTACAACCAGCGTCCAATTGTTTCAGTTGGCGACGAAGTAGTAAAAGGTGAGATCTTAGCCGACGGTCCTTCAATGGAAAAAGGTGAGCTTGCTTTAGGACGAAACGTAATGGTTGGTTTCATGACATGGGATGGTTACAACTATGAGGATGCCATCATCATGAGTGAACGCCTTGTGAAAGACGATGTATATACGTCTGTTCATATTGAAGAATATGAATCTGAGTCTCGTGATACGAAGCTTGGACCTGAAGAAATTACGCGTGACATTCCAAACGTAGGTGAAGATGCGCTTCGCAACTTAGATGAGCGTGGAATCATCCGCATTGGTGCAGAAGTAAAAGACGGAGATCTTTTAGTTGGTAAAGTAACGCCAAAAGGTGTAACAGAACTAACAGCTGAAGAACGTCTTCTACACGCTATTTTCGGTGAAAAAGCGCGTGAAGTTCGTGATACTTCTCTTCGTGTACCGCACGGCGGCGGTGGAATCATTCTTGATGTTAAAGTCTTCAACCGTGAAGATGGCGACGAATTACCACCAGGTGTAAACCAATTAGTCCGTGTATATATTGTTCAGAAGCGTAAAATTTCTGAAGGTGACAAAATGGCCGGTCGTCACGGTAACAAAGGTGTAATTTCACGTATTTTACCTGAAGAAGATATGCCTTATCTACCAGACGGTACGCCAATTGACATCATGTTAAACCCATTAGGGGTACCATCTCGTATGAACATCGGTCAGGTGCTAGAGCTTCATTTAGGTATGGCTGCTCGTAAGCTTGGCATTCACGTTGCGTCTCCAGTATTTGATGGTGCGCGTGAGGAAGATGTTTGGGCAACAATCGAAGAAGCTGGCATGTCTCGTGATGCTAAAACAGTTCTATATGATGGTCGAACAGGTGAACCATTCGATAACCGTGTATCAGTAGGAATCATGTACATGATCAAACTTGCTCACATGGTAGACGATAAACTTCACGCTCGTTCTACTGGACCATACTCACTTGTTACACAACAACCACTTGGTGGTAAAGCGCAGTTCGGTGGACAGCGTTTTGGTGAGATGGAGGTATGGGCACTTGAAGCATACGGTGCTGCTTACACATTACAAGAGATCTTAACAGTGAAATCAGATGACGTAGTAGGTCGTGTGAAAACATACGAAGCAATTGTTAAAGGTGAAAACATTCCAGAACCTGGCATACCTGAATCGTTCAAAGTATTAATTAAAGAACTGCAAAGTTTAGGTATGGATGTGAAGATGCTTTCTGCTGACGAGCAAGAAATTGATATCATGGACTCAGAAGAGGACCATGAGCAACCAACAGAATCAATTATTGCTGATAACGAAGAAAGCCTTTCTGAAGGACAAAAAGATCCTGTCACAAAAGAGTAAGGAATTACTTTCATATAAACGTTAAGGGAAAAAACCTGTAGATTAAAAGGGAGGTAGGCTCCTTGCTAGATGTAAATAACTTTGAGTATATGAAAATCGGTCTAGCTTCGCCAGATAAAATTCGTTCTTGGTCGTACGGTGAGGTAAAAAAACCTGAAACGATCAACTATCGTACGTTAAAACCTGAAAAAGACGGCTTATTCTGTGAGCGTATTTTTGGTCCACAAAAGGACTGGGAATGTCACTGTGGAAAATATAAGCGCGTTCGTTATAAAGGTGTTGTATGTGATCGTTGCGGCGTAGAAGTTACGCGCGCAAAAGTTCGTCGTGAACGCATGGGTCATATCGAACTAGCTGCACCTGTTTCTCATATTTGGTACTTTAAAGGTATTCCTAGCCGCATGGGACTTGTCTTAGACATGTCCCCTCGTGCGCTAGAGGAAATCATTTATTTTGCTTCTTATGTAGTAACAGATGCTGGTGATACACCACTTGAAAAGAAACAGCTTTTATCAGAGAAAGAATACCGTGCGTATCGTGAGAAGTACGGACAAACTTTCCATGCAGCAATGGGTGCTGAAGCTGTTAAGAAATTATTGCATGACATCGATCTTGATAAAGAAGTAGATGCTTTGAAAGAAGAATTGAAAACTGCTCAAGGTCAACGTCGTACACGTGCTATTAAACGTTTAGAAGTACTAGAGGCTTTCCGTCATTCTGGTAACGAACCTTCTTGGATGATTTTAGACGTTCTACCGGTTATTCCGCCAGAACTTCGTCCAATGGTTCAATTAGATGGTGGACGCTTTGCTACGTCTGATCTAAATGATTTATATCGTCGTGTAATTAACCGTAACAACCGCTTAAAGCGTTTATTAGACCTTGGAGCTCCTAGCATTATCGTTCAAAACGAAAAGCGTATGCTTCAAGAAGCTGTAGATGCATTAATCGATAATGGTCGTCGCGGACGTCCGGTAACAGGACCAGGTAACCGTCCATTAAAATCTCTTTCTCACATGTTAAAAGGTAAGCAAGGTCGCTTCCGTCAAAACTTATTAGGTAAACGTGTTGACTACTCTGGCCGTTCGGTAATCGTTGTAGGTCCGAACTTAAAGATGTATCAATGTGGTCTTCCAAAAGAAATGGCGTTAGAGCTTTTCAAACCTTTCGTAATGAAAGAGCTTGTTGAACGCGGTTTAGCTCATAACATCAAGAGTGCAAAACGTAAAATTGAACGCGTGCAACCTGAAGTATGGGACGTATTAGAATCGGTTATTAAAGAGCATCCAGTTCTTTTAAACCGTGCACCAACGCTACACAGACTAGGTATTCAAGCATTTGAACCTACGCTTGTAGAAGGTCGCGCTATCCGTCTTCACCCGCTTGTATGTACAGCATATAACGCTGACTTTGACGGTGACCAAATGGCGGTTCACGTCCCATTATCTGCAGAAGCACAAGCAGAAGCACGTATCTTAATGCTTGCTGCTCAAAATATCTTGAACCCTAAAGATGGTAAACCAGTTGTTACACCTTCACAGGATATGGTATTAGGTAACTACTACTTAACGCTTGAGCGTGAAGAGGCTGTTGGAGAAGGTATGGTGTTCAAGGATACAAATGAAGCACTATTAGCGTACCAAAACGGTTATGTGCATCTTCATACACGTGTAGGTGTGTATGCAGGTTCTTTAAACAACGAAACGTTTACAGAAGCACAAAATCAACAGTTGCTTGTTACAACGGTTGGTAAATTAGTTTTCAACGAAATTTTACCAAAATCGTTCCCATACATTAACGAACCAACAAGAGAAAACTTAGAAGTGAAAACTCCTGAGAAGTACTTTGTTGAAAAAGGTGCAGATGTGAAGGAATTCATCAAGAATCAACCGGCTATCGCACCGTTTAAGAAAAAAATCTTAGGTAATATTATCGCTGAAGTATTTAAACGTTTCAAAATTACTGAGACTTCTAAAATGCTTGACCGTATGAAAGACCTAGGTTTCAAATATTCTACTAAAGCCGGTATTACAGTTGGTGTAGCTGATATCGTGGTTTTAGGAGAAAAAGAAGTTATCTTAACAGAAGCGCAAGCTAAAGTAGATAACGTACTAAAACAATTCCGTCGCGGTTTAATTACTGAAGATGAGCGTTATGAGCGTGTTATCTCTGTATGGAGTAGCGCGAAAGACGTTATCCAAGGTAAATTAATGGCGTCATTAGACAAACGCAACCCAATCTTCATGATGAGTGACTCTGGTGCCCGTGGTAACGCATCTAACTTCACTCAGCTTGCAGGTATGCGTGGACTAATGGCCAACCCGTCTGGTCGTATCATTGAGTTACCAATCAAATCTAGTTTCCGTGAAGGTTTAACAGTATTAGAGTACTTTATCTCTACCCATGGTGCACGTAAAGGTCTTGCCGATACGGCTCTTAAAACTGCTGACTCAGGTTACCTTACTCGTCGTCTGGTTGACGTGGCACAAGACGTTATCGTACGTGATGACGACTGTGGTACAGACCGCGGTATTCTGGCTGTTGCAATCAAAGAAGGAACAGAAGAAATTGAGAAACTTGATGAGCGTCTAATTGGACGTTATGCAAGAAAAACACTACTTCACCCAGGAACAAACGAAGTGTTAGTGAAAGAAAACGAACTAATTACAGAAGACCTAGCTGAAACAATTGTGGATGCTGGTGTTGAAGAAGTATGGATTCGTTCTGCATTCACTTGTAACACTCGCCACGGTGTATGTAAAAAATGTTACGGTCGTAACCTTGCAACTGGTTCAGAAGTTGAAGTGGGTGAAGCAGTTGGTATCATCGCTGCTCAATCTATCGGTGAGCCAGGTACACAGTTAACGATGCGTACATTCCATACAGGTGGGGTTGCTGGAGACGATATCACTCAAGGTTTACCGCGTATCCAAGAGATCTTCGAAGCGCGTAACCCTAAAGGTCAAGCCGTTATTTCTGAAATTGAAGGTACAATTGCCGGCATTTCTGAAGGACGCGATCGTCAACATGAAATTACTGTTCAAGGAGAGATTGAAACGCGTTCTTACACAGCTCCGTACAGTGCACGTCTGAAAGTTATTGAAGGACAGCGCATTGCACGTGGTCAAGAATTAACAGAAGGTTCAATTGATCCTAAAGAATTACTAAAAGTAAAAGACATCACGGCTGTACAAGAGTACTTGCTTCGTGAGGTGCAAAAAGTATACCGTATGCAAGGGGTAGAAATTGGAGATAAACACGTAGAGGTAATGGTTCGCCAAATGCTTCGTAAAGTGCGCGTAATGGATTCAGGAGATACAGATGTATTACCAGGTTCATTACTTGATATTCACCAATTCACTGATGCAAATGAAAAAGTATTACTTGAAGGTAATCGTCCAGCGACGGGTCGTCCTGTATTACTTGGTATTACAAAAGCATCTCTTGAAACTGATTCCTTCTTATCTGCTGCATCATTCCAAGAAACAACCCGTGTTCTTACCGATGCTGCAATCAAAGGAAAACGTGATGAGTTGCTTGGACTTAAAGAGAATGTTATCATTGGTAAGCTAGTTCCGGCTGGTACAGGTATGACGAGATATCGTAATGCTGAACCGATCAAAAACCAAGCTGAAGAAACGGTAACAATCGACTAATTATAAAATCATTACTCTAGAATGGATGTTTTTTAAAAAAACTACAAAACGTTAGTTGACATCCATTCTAGGGAATGATACTATATCAAAGGTGCTCCTATAAACTACCTGTTACTTTGGAGGATATGATAATGTCTTATGAAAAAGTATTACAGGCTGATCATATTATTGTAGGAACAAAGCAGACGGTGAAAGCATTAAAAAAAGGTACAGTAAAGGAAGTCATCATTGCTGAAGACGCTGATTTTTATGTCACATCCATTGTGGCAAAAACAGCACAGCAAGAAAACGTTCCGTATACGTATGTCCCTTCTATGCGAAAGCTTGGTCAAGCTTGTAGGATAGAAGTTAACGCTGCAACTGTTGCAATTATTAGTTAACACGTTTTTGAACTTTTAGTTTCAAAGACTTTGTTTTTTGCTAAAAAATGAACCACCTGGATGTGTGGTCTTACAAAAGGCGAAAGGAGGAAAATTTAAATGCCTACTATTAACCAATTAATCCGTAATGGTCGTGTGAGTAAAGGTAAAAAATCTGACTCACCTGCTTTAAACAGAGGTTACAACAGCTTCAAAAAAGCTCAAACTAACCAATCTTCTCCACAAAAACGTGGTGTATGTACACGTGTGGGTACTATGACACCGAAGAAACCGAACTCGGCTCTTCGTAAATATGCTCGTGTACGTTTAACAAACGGTATCGAGGTAACAGCTTATATCCCAGGTATTGGTCACAACTTACAAGAACACAGCGTGGTACTTATCCGCGGTGGACGTGTAAAAGATTTACCAGGGGTACGTTACCATATCGTACGTGGTGCACTTGATACTGCTGGTGTGGATGGCCGTATGCAAGGTCGTTCTAAATATGGTACTAAGCGACCAAAAGCAGCTAAAAAATAATAGCTTAACAATTAATAGATAAACTTTTAAAAGTGAAAGGAGGAAGTAGAATGCCACGTAAGGGACCTGTTGCAAAAAGAGACGTATTACCAGATCCGATTTACAATTCTAAGCTTGTATCTCGCTTAATCAACAAAATGATGCTTGATGGAAAGCGCGGTAAGTCACAAGCTATTCTTTATAGAGCATTCGATTTAGTACAAGAGCGCAGTGGTAAAGAAGCTATGGAAGTATTCGACCAAGCTCTTAAAAACATCATGCCTGTACTAGAAGTTAGAGCACGCCGTGTAGGGGGTTCTAACTACCAAGTTCCTGTAGAAGTACGTCCAGAGCGTCGTACTACTTTAGGTCTTCGTTGGTTAGTAAACTATGCTCGTCTTCGTGGAGAAAAAACGATGGAAGAGCGTTTAGCTAACGAAATCCTTGATGCAGCTAACAACACTGGTGCTGCAGTTAAGAAACGTGAAGATACTCACAAAATGGCAGAAGCTAACAAAGCATTTGCTCATTACCGTTGGTAATCTTTTAACGAAACTTTTTAAAAAACAAATTATAATATGGAAGGAGAAATACCTAAGATGGCAAGAGAGTTCTCCTTAGAAAACACTCGTAATATTGGGATCATGGCTCACATTGATGCTGGTAAAACAACAACAACTGAGCGTGTTCTTTATTATACTGGCCGTATCCATAAAATTGGTGAAACTCATGAAGGAGCTTCACAAATGGACTGGATGGAGCAAGAGCAAGAACGTGGTATCACTATCACGTCTGCTGCGACAACTGCTTCTTGGAAAGGTCACCGCGTTAACATCATCGATACTCCTGGACACGTAGACTTCACTGTTGAAGTTGAGCGTTCATTACGTGTACTTGATGGAGCTGTGGCAGTTCTTGATGCTCAATCTGGTGTTGAGCCTCAAACAGAAACAGTATGGCGTCAAGCGACTACGTACGGTGTTCCCCGTGTCGTATTCGTTAACAAAATGGACAAAATTGGTGCTGACTTCTTGTACTCTGTAAAAACGATCCACGATCGTTTAGGTGCAAATGCTCACCCAATTCAGTTGCCAATTGGTGCTGAAGATGAGTTCGAAGCAATCATTGACCTAGTGGAAATGAAAGCATACTTCTACGAAGATGACTTAGGTACTCGTTCAGAGTCTCGTGAAATTCCTGAGGAATACAAAGAGCAAGCTGAAGAATACCGTGCAAGCTTAGTAGAAGCTGTTGCAGAACTTGATGAAGAATTAATGATGAAGTACTTAGACGAAGGCGAGCTTACAGTTGAAGAACTAAAAGCTGGTATCCGTAAAGGTACTTGTGACGTTGAATTCTACCCAGTTATCTGTGGTTCAGCATTCAAAAACAAAGGTGTACAATTAATGCTAGATGCAGTAATTGACTACCTACCATCTCCAGTTGATGTACCATCAATCCAAGGTATCGTACCTGACACAGAAGAAGAAGTTACGCGTGAGTCTAGCGACAACGCTCCTTTCTCAGCATTAGCGTTCAAAGTTATGACGGATCCTTATGTTGGTAAATTAACGTTCTTCCGTGTGTACTCTGGTGTACTAAGCTCTGGTTCATACATCAAGAACTCTACAAAAGGTAAGCGTGAGCGTGTAGGTCGTATCCTACAAATGCATGCTAACTCTCGTGAAGAGATTTCTGAAGTATACGCTGGAGATATCGCGGCAGCTGTAGGATTAAAAGATACTTCTACTGGTGATACTCTATGTGACGAAAAGAGTCTTGTAATTCTTGAGTCTATGGAATTCCCAGAGCCAGTTATCTCTTTATCTGTTGAGCCAAAATCAAAAGCTGACCAAGATAAAATGACTACAGCTCTTCAAAAGTTACAAGAAGAAGATCCAACTTTCCGTGCGGAAACTAATACAGAGACTGGTCAAATCATCATCTCTGGTATGGGTGAGCTTCACCTTGACATCATCGTTGACCGTATGCGTCGCGAATTCAAAGTAGAAGCAAACGTTGGTGCTCCTCAAGTAGCTTACCGTGAAACTTTCCGCGCTGGTGCGAAAGTTGAAGGTAAATTCGCTCGTCAATCTGGTGGTCGTGGACAATTCGGTCACGTTTGGATTGAGTTCGAACCTAACGAAGAAGGAAAAGGCTTTGAATTTGAGAACAAAATCGTTGGTGGTGTAGTTCCACGTGAATACATCCCTGCAGTTCAAGCTGGTCTTGAAGATGCATTACAAAACGGTGTTGTTGCTGGTTATCCATTAATCGATATCAAAGCTGCTTTAGTTGATGGATCTTACCATGACGTTGACTCAAGTGAGATGGCGTTTAAAATTGCCGCTTCTATGGCTCTTAAAAACGCAGTATCAAAATGTAGCCCAGCTATCCTTGAACCAATGATGAAGGTTGAAGTTGTTATCCCTGACGAATACTTAGGAGATATCATGGGTGACATTACGTCTCGTCGTGGACGTGTAGAAGGTATGGAAGCACGCGGTAACGCTCAAGTTGTACGTGCATTCGTTCCACTTTCTGAAATGTTTGGTTATGCAACTGCATTACGTTCAAACACTCAAGGTCGCGGAACATATTCTATGCACTTCGATCACTACGAAGAAGTTCCTAAATCAATTTCAGAAGAAATTATTAAAAAAAATAAAGGTGAATAATTGATTTTCACTCTTTATTGAAGTATAACTACTTATGTACGCTGTGAAAGTGGAGCTCATTCCCTTTCACGGCCTCATAAAACATAAACTACATGAATTTTAAGGAGGATTTTCGAATGGCTAAGGAAAAATTCGACCGTTCAAAAACACATGCCAATATCGGTACAATTGGTCACGTTGACCATGGTAAAACAACTTTAACAGCTGCTATCACTACTGTTCTTGCTAAGAAAAGTGGTAAAGGTGCAGCAATGGCTTACGACATGATCGACGCTGCTCCAGAAGAGCGCGAGCGTGGAATCACAATCTCAACTGCACACGTTGAGTACGAAACTGACACTCGTCACTATGCACACGTTGACTGCCCAGGACATGCTGACTATGTTAAAAACATGATCACTGGTGCTGCTCAAATGGATGGCGGTATCTTAGTAGTATCTGCTGCTGATGGTCCAATGCCACAAACTCGTGAGCACATCCTTCTTTCTCGTCAAGTAGGTGTACCTTACCTAGTTGTATTCTTAAACAAATGTGACATGGTAGACGACGAAGAGCTACTTGAATTAGTAGAAATGGAAGTACGTGACCTTCTTTCTGAATACGACTTCCCTGGTGACGATGTACCAGTAATCAAAGGTTCTGCTCTTAAAGCTCTTGAAGGCGAAGCTGATTGGGAAGCTAAAATCATCGAGCTTATGGACGCTGTTGATGAGTACATCCCAACTCCAGAACGTGACACTGAAAAACCATTCATGATGCCAGTTGAGGACGTATTCTCAATCACTGGTCGTGGTACAGTTGCTACAGGTCGTGTAGAGCGTGGACAAGTTAAAGTTGGTGACGTTATCGACATCATCGGTTTAACTGAAGAGCCAAAATCTACTACTGTAACAGGTGTAGAAATGTTCCGTAAGCTTCTTGACTATGCTGAAGCTGGCGACAACATCGGTGCTTTACTTCGTGGTGTAGCACGTGAAGAAATCCAACGTGGACAAGTATTAGCTAAACCAGGCTCAATCACTCCACACACTAAATTTACTGCTGAAGTATACGTTCTTTCTAAAGACGAAGGTGGACGTCACACTCCATTCTTCACAAACTACCGTCCACAGTTCTACTTCCGTACAACTGATGTAACTGGTATTTGTAACTTACCTGAAGGCGTAGAAATGGTAATGCCTGGCGACAACATCGAAATGACTGTTGAACTTATCGCTCCAATCGCGATTGAAGAAGGTACTAAATTCTCAATCCGTGAAGGTGGACGTACAGTAGGCGCTGGCGTTGTAGCTAAAATCAGCGAGTAATTTCTCGTTTCAGTAAAGGGAGTAGGGTAACCTACTCCTTTTTTATTTGGTGATAAAAGGTAAAGATAGTTTTTACTATTACACTTGCAAAATGATCTCCTTTTATATATAATGAAAAAAGTGTGCGACACATAAAAAAGTTTTTTAACTTTATTGTTGCAATATGAACCCATTTTTAGTATAATAAAAATGTTGGTCTTTGACTGCGATGATGCGGAAGGTTGCCGACACACCCGGCCGCTTTGCCATGGCGAGTGTGGGGAAATTTCCGCGGAGAATGTCTATTGTAAAATAGGCGAAAAAGGAGGGAAAATAATGGCAAAAGAAAAAATTCGCATTCGTTTAAAAGCATATGATCACAGAATTCTTGATCAATCTGCTGAGAAAATCGTAGAAACTGCAAAACGTTCTGGTGCGGCTGTATCTGGTCCGATTCCATTACCGACTGAAAAATCAATTTATACAATTCTACGTGCAGTACACAAATATAAAGATTCTCGTGAGCAGTTCGAAATGCGCACGCATAAACGCTTAATTGATATCGTGAATCCAACACCACAAACTGTTGATTCATTAATGCGTTTAGACTTACCATCTGGTGTAGATATCGAAATTAAACTTTAATTTAAAATAAAGAATGAAAAGATACTTAGGAGGTGTGACTAATGGCCAAAGGAATCTTAGGAAGAAAGATCGGTATGACTCAAGTATTTGCTGAAAATGGTGACTTGATCCCAGTAACAGTAATTGAAGCTTCTGCTAACGTAGTTCTTCAAGTTAAAAACGCTGAGACAGACGGTTACGAAGCAATCCAATTAGGTTTCGAAGATATCCGTGAAAAACTATCTAACAAACCTGCAAAAGGACATGCTACTAAAGCTAATACTGCTCCTAAGCGCTTCATCCGTGAGTTACGCGGTGTGGACGCTTCAGCATATGAAGTTGGTCAAGAAGTCAAGGTTGATATTTTCGCAGAAGGCGATGTAATTGATGTAACAGGAATCTCAAAAGGTAAAGGTTTCCAAGGTGCTATTAAACGCCACGGACAATCTCGCGGACCTATGTCTCATGGTTCTCGCTACCACCGTCGCCCAGGTTCAATGGGTCCTGTAGCTCCAAACCGCGTATTCAAAGGTAAATTATTACCAGGACGCATGGGTGGAGAGCGCATCACTGTGCAAAACTTATCAATCGTTAAAGTTGACGCAGAACGCAATCTTTTATTAGTAAAAGGTAACGTGCCAGGAGCTAGAAAATCTCTAGTTACTGTTAAATCTGCAGTTAAATCTAAATAATAATTCTTCGAGAAAGGAGGAATAACCAATGCCAAAAGTAGCATTGTTTAACCAAAACGGTGAAAACGTTGGAGAAATCGAACTTCAAGATGCCGTTTTCGGTATCGAACCAAACAACAAAGTACTTTTCGACGCGATCGTAATGCAACGCGCATCTCAACGTCAAGGTACTTCTAAAGTTAAAAATCGTTCTGAAGTAAGAGGCGGTGGCCGTAAGCCATGGCGTCAAAAAGGTACTGGTCGTGCTCGTCAAGGATCTATCCGTTCTCCACAATGGCGTGGTGGTGGCGTAGTGTTTGGTCCAGTTCCAAGAAGCTATAGCTACAAATTACCTAAAAAAGTTCGTCGTTTAGCAATTAAGTCTGCATTATCAACTAAAGTTCAAGATAACAGCATCGTTGTTCTTGAAGCTCTTTCTTTTGATGCTCCAAAAACAAAAGAAATGGTAGCAGTTCTTAAAAACCTAACAGTAGAACGCAAAGCATTAGTAGTAACTGCTGATCTTAACGAAAACGTTGCACTTTCAGCACGTAATATTCCTGGTGTAACAGTTGTTGCAGCTAATGGTTTAAGCGTATTAGACGTTATGAACCATGATAAGCTTGTAATCACTAAAGACGCAGTTGAAAAAGTAGAGGAGGTGCTTGCATAATGAAAGATCCTCGTGATATTATTAAGCGCCCCGTAATTACAGAACGTTCAACAGACTTAATGGCTGAGAAAAAATATACGTTTGATGTTGATGTAAGAGCTAATAAAACTGAGGTTAAAGATGCTATCGAAAAAATCTTTGACGTAAAAGTTGAAAAAGTAAACATCATGAACTACAAAGGTAAATTCAAGCGTGTAGGTCGCTACAGTGGTCTTACTAACCGTCGTCGTAAAGCGGTAGTAACACTAACTCAAGAGAGCAACGAAATCGAATTCTTCGAAGCTTAAGATTACTAGAGAAGGAGGGAAATTGAGATGGCGATTAAAAAGTATAAACCAACCTCAAATGGTCGTCGTGGCATGTCAGTTTCTGATTTCGCTGAAATTACTACTGACAAACCAGAAAAATCGTTACTTGCACCTGTCAAGAGAAAAGGTGGTCGTAACAACCAAGGTAAATTGACTGTTCGTCACCAAGGTGGTGGGCACAAGCGTCAATACCGTATCATCGATTTTAAACGCGATAAAGATGGAATACCTGGACGCGTTGCTACAATCGAATATGATCCAAACCGTTCAGCTAACATCGCATTAATTCATTATGCTGATGGTGAAAAACGTTACATCCTTGCTCCTAAAAACCTAAAAGTAGGTTTAGAAGTTATGTCAGGTCCTGAAGCTGACATTAAAGTAGGTAACGCGCTTCCTTTAGCTAACATTCCTGTTGGTACAGTAGTACACAACATCGAATTGAAACCTGGTAAAGGTGGACAATTAGTTCGTTCTGCAGGTACATCTGCTCAAGTACTTGGTAAAGAAGGTAAATACGTATTAGTACGTTTAACTTCTGGTGAAGTACGCATGATTCTTGCAACTTGTCGTGCAACTGTAGGTCAAGTTGGTAACGAACAACACGAGTTAATCAACATCGGTAAAGCCGGTCGTTCTCGTTGGTTAGGTATCCGTCCAACTGTACGTGGTTCTGTAATGAACCCTAACGATCACCCACACGGTGGTGGTGAAGGACGTGCTCCAATCGGACGTAAGTCTCCAATGAGTCCATGGGGTAAACCAACACTTGGTTACAAAACTCGTAAGAAGAAAAACAAATCCGATAAATTTATCGTTCGTCGTCGTAAAAAATAACGGGATTGAGCTACGGTTCAAACGAACCGTAGGACAATCACGAAGGGAGGTTCATTTATGGGTCGCAGCTTAAAGAAAGGACCTTTTGTAGATGACCATTTAATCAACAAAATTGAGAAGTTAAACGAAACTGACAGCAAGCAAGTAGTAAAAACTTGGTCTCGTCGTTCAACTATCTTCCCTCAGTTCATTGGTCATACAATTGCTGTATATGACGGTCGTAAACATGTACCAGTTTATGTTACTGAAGACATGGTAGGTCACAAACTTGGTGAATTCGCACCATCTCGTACTTACAAAGGTCACGCAAGTGATGATAAGAAAACAAGACGCTAATATGAGAGGAGGCTTTTAAATGCAAGCTAAAGCTGTCGCGAGAACAGTACGTATTGCTCCTCGTAAAGTTCGTTTAGTTGTAGATTTAATTCGAGGTAAGCAAGTGGGTGAAGCGCTAGCAGTGCTACTTCACACACCAAAGGCTGCTTCTCCAGTCGTTGAGAAAGTATTAAAATCTGCTATTGCCAATGCAGAACACAATTATGAAATGGACGCTAACAATTTAGTTATTACTGACGCTTTTGTTAACGAAGGTCCAACTTTAAAACGTTTCCGTCCACGCGCTATGGGACGTGCAAGCCAAATTAACAAGCGCACAAGCCACATCACAATCGTGGTATCAGAAAAGAAGGAGGGATAATTCATGGGTCAAAAGGTAAATCCGGTCGGTCTTCGCGTCGGTGTCATCCGTGATTGGGAATCAAGATGGTTCGCTGGCAAAGACTACGCTGACTTATTACATGAAGACTTAAAAGTACGTGAATATATCGCTAAACGTTTAAACGATGCAGCTGTTTCTAAAGTTGAAATCGAACGCGCTGCTAACCGCTTAAACGTAACGATCCACACTGCAAAACCTGGTATGGTAATTGGTAAAGGTGGTACTGAAGTAGAATCACTTCGTAAAGCTCTTAACCAATTAACAGGCAAGCGTGTACACATTAACATCCTTGAAATTAAACGAGCAGATTTAGATGCTAAACTAGTAGCTGAAAACATCGCTCGCCAACTTGAGAACCGTGTATCATTCCGTCGTGCTCAAAAGCAAGCTATCCAACGTAGCATGCGTGCTGGCGCACAAGGTATCAAAACAATGGTATCTGGTCGTTTAGGCGGAGCTGATATTGCTCGTTCTGAATATTACAGTGAAGGTACAGTTCCACTTCATACACTTCGCGCTGATATTGACTATGCTCACGCTGAAGCAGATACTACTTATGGTAAACTTGGTGTGAAAGTATGGATCTATCGTGGAGAGGTTCTTCCTACTAAAAAGAAAACTGAGGAAGGAGGAAAATAATTATGTTATTACCAAAACGCGTTAAATATCGTCGCGAACACCGTGGAAAAATGCGTGGACGCGCTAAAGGTGGTACGGAAGTACATTTCGGTGAATTCGGTTTACAAGCTACTGAAGCTTCTTGGATTACAAACCGTCAAATCGAAGCTGCTCGTATCGCAATGACTCGTTACATGAAACGTGGCGGTAAAGTATGGATTAAAATTTTCCCTTCTAAACCTTATACTGCTAAGCCTCTAGAAGTCCGAATGGGTTCTGGTAAAGGTGCTCCTGAAGGTTGGGTAGCAGTTGTTAAACCTGGAAAAGTAATGTTTGAAATTTCAGGTGTATCTGAAGAGGTTGCACGTGAAGCTTTACGTTTAGCTGCACACAAGCTACCTGTAAAATGTAAGTTTGTAAAACGTGAAGAAATTGGTGGTGATTCTAATGAAAGCTAATGAAATTCGTGACCTTACCACTGCTGAAATTGAACAAAAAGTTAAGGCTTTAAAAGAAGAGTTGTTTAACCTTCGTTTCCAATTAGCGACTGGACAATTAGAGAATACTACTCGTATTCGCGAAGTGCGCAAATCGATCGCTCGTATGAAAACTGTAGTTCGTGAAAGAGAGATTGCTGCTAATAAATAATTAAGTCTGAGAGGAGGCTTTCAGAATGAGTGAACGCAACCAACGTAAAGTTTACACTGGCCGCGTAGTTTCTGACAAAATGGATAAGACTGTTACTGTTCTTGTTGAAACTTACAAAAAGCATTCGCTTTATGGCAAGCGTGTAAAATACTCAAAGAAATTCAAAGCTCACGATGAAAACAATACAGCTCAACTAGGCGATATCGTGAAGATCATGGAAACTCGTCCGTTATCAGCTACTAAACGTTTCCGTCTAGTAGAAGTTGTAGAAAAAGCTGTTATCATCTAATAGTTAAGATAGATCGGATAAGAATGATTCATCCGAAGGGAGGTTTCGTACATGATTCAACAAGAATCTCGTTTAAAAGTTGCAGACAACTCTGGTGCACGTGAGGTACTTACTATTAAAGTACTTGGTGGTTCAGGTCGTAAGACAGCAAACATTGGTGATGTTATCGTTTGTACGGTGAAACAAGCAACACCAGGAGGCGTTGTTAAAAAAGGTGACGTTGTTAAAGCTGTTGTTGTACGTACAAAAAGTGGTGTTCGCCGTACTGACGGTTCTTACATCCGTTTCGACGAAAATGCTTGCGTAATCATCCGTGACGACAAAGGACCACGTGGTACTCGTATCTTCGGACCAGTTGCTCGTGAATTACGTGATAACAACTTCATGAAGATCGTATCATTAGCTCCAGAAGTTATCTAATTGATATATAGAACAAATACAAAATGCCTTTTAAGGAGGTGCGAATAGGATGCATGTTAAAAAGGGCGACAAAGTAGTGGTTATCTCTGGTAAAGACAAAGGTAAGCAAGGTGAAGTACTTGCAGCTTTCCCAAAGAAAGACCGTGTACTTGTTGAAGGTGTGAACGTTGTGAAAAAACACTCTAAACCTTCTCAAGTAAATCCACAAGGTGGAATCGTTAGCCAAGAGGCACCTATCCACGTATCAAACGTAATGCCGTTGGATCCTAAATCTGGTGAGCCAACTCGTGTTGGGTACCAAGTTATCGATGGCAAAAAGGTACGTGTAGCAAAAAAATCTGGTGAAACTTTAGATAAATAATTAATGAAATGTGAAGGGAGGTTTAGTTCACATGAACCGTCTTAAAGAGAAATTTACAAAAGAGATTACTCCTGCTCTAGTTAGCAAGTTTAATTATGAATCTGTAATGCAAGTGCCAAAAATCGACAAGATCGTAATCAACATGGGTATCGGTGATGCTGTTTCTAACTCAAAAGCTTTAGATAACGCTGTTGAAGAACTAGCTGAAATCACTGGTCAAAAACCTGTTGTAACTCGTGCGAAAAAATCTATCGCTGGTTTCCGTCTTCGTGAAGGTATGCCAATCGGTGCGAAAGTTACTTTACGCGGCGAGCGTATGTACGAATTCTTCGATAAACTAGTATCAGTATCACTTCCACGTGTGCGTGATTTCCGTGGTGTATCTAAAAAAGCATTTGATGGTCGTGGAAACTACACGTTAGGTGTTAAAGAACAATTGATCTTCCCAGAGATCGATTATGATAAAGTAACTAAAGTTCGTGGTATGGATATCGTTATTGTTACAACAGCAAACACTGATGAAGAAGCTCGTGAGCTTTTAACTCAGTTCGGTATGCCATTCCAGAAGTAATAACTGCCAACGTTAAGCAGAGGAGGCGAAAATGTGGCTAAAAAATCAATGATTGCGAAGCAAAAACGCCAGCAAAAATTCCAAGTACAAGAGTATACACGTTGCGAACGTTGTGGACGTCCACACTCAGTACTACGTAAATTCAAGCTTTGCCGTATTTGTTTCCGTGAGCTTGCTTATAAAGGTCAAATTCCTGGTGTTAAAAAAGCTAGTTGGTAAAACCCAAGTTTGGGAAGGAGGTAAATTAATATGGTAATGACTGATCCTATTGCAGATTTACTAACTCGTATCCGCAATGCGAACATGGTTCGTCATGAGAAAATTGAAGTTCCTGCTTCTAACATTAAGAAGCAAATTGCAGAAATCCTTAAGCGTGAGGGTTTCGTACGTGATGTAGAATACATCGAAGACAACAAACAAGGTATTATCCGTATCTTCTTAAAATACGGTTCAAATAACGAACGTGTAATTACAGGCTTAAAACGTATCAGTAAACCTGGTCTACGTGTTTATGCGAAAAATAACGAAGTACCACGTGTACTTAACGGTTTAGGTATCGCAATCGTTTCTACTTCTCAAGGTGTTTTAACTGACAAAGAAGCTCGTCAAAAGCAAGCTGGTGGAGAAGTATTAGCGTACGTTTGGTAATAAGTTTTAAATGTGAATGGAGGTGTAACTATGTCACGTGTTGGTAAAAAGCCTTTAGAACTTCCAGCAGGTGTTACAGTTACGAACGAGAGCAACACTGTAACTGTAAAAGGACCAAAGGGTGAATTAACTCGTACATTCCACCCTGAAATCGAAATTAAAGTTGAAGACAACGTATTAGTTGTTAATCGTCCTAGTGACAATAAAGAGCACCGCGCTCTTCACGGAACTACTCGTAGCCTTTTAGGTAACATGGTTGAAGGTGTTACTAAAGGATTCGAACGTGGTTTAGAATTAGTCGGTGTAGGTTACCGTGCACAAAAATCTGGTAGCAAATTAGTATTGAGCGTTGGATACTCTCACCCAGTTGAGATTACTCCTGAAACAGGAATCGAAATCGAAGTTCCTTCTCAAACTAAGATCGTTATTAAAGGTATTGATAAAGAACGCGTAGGTGCATTAGCTGCAAATATTCGTGACGTTCGTCCACCAGAGCCTTACAAAGGTAAAGGTATTCGTTACGAAGGCGAATATGTACGTCGTAAAGAAGGTAAAACTGCTAAGAAGTAATGCCGGTTAGGTAAAAGAAAGGAGTGCCCGAAATGATCACGAAGCTTGATAAAAACAAAGTTCGTAAAAAAAGACATGCTCGTGTTCGTGCGAAGTTATCTGGAACTGCAACTCGTCCGCGTTTAAACGTGTTCCGTTCTAATCAACATATTTACGCACAAGTTATCGACGATTTAAATTCAGTAACAATCGCAAGTGCTTCAACGTTAGATAAAGACCTGACTTTAGAAAGCACTGGTAACACTGAAGCTGCTATCAAAGTTGGCGAATTAGTCGCTAAACGCGCAGTAGAAAAAGGTGTAAACGAAGTAGTATTCGACCGTGGCGGTTATTTATATCATGGCCGTGTTAAAGCATTAGCTGACGCTGCTCGTGAAGCTGGATTACAATTCTAATTGTAAAAGGAGGGAAAATCATGCGTCGTATTGATCCAAATAAATTAGAGCTTGAAGAACGTGTTGTTACCGTTAACCGCGTAGCTAAAGTTGTGAAAGGTGGACGTCGTTTCCGCTTCGCTGCATTAGTTGTAGTTGGTGACAAAAACGGTCACGTTGGATTCGGTACTGGTAAAGCACAAGAGGTACCAGATGCAATCCGTAAAGCAATTGAAGATGCGAAGAAAAACTTAATTACTGTACCTATGGTTGGTACAACTATTCCACACGAAATCCTTGGACAATTTGGTGCAGGTCAAATTTTCTTAAAACCTGCTTCTGAAGGTACAGGAGTTATCGCTGGTGGCCCAGTTCGTGCGGTACTAGAATTGGGTGGAGTAAGTGATATTCTATCTAAATCTTTAGGTTCAAACACTCCAATCAACATGGTACGTGCAACTCTTAACGGTTTAGCTAACCTAAAACGTGCTGAAGATGTTGCAAAACTACGTGGCAAGACTGTAGAAGAACTGTTAGGATAAGGGAGGGATATGGAATGGCAAACAAACTAGCAATTACCCTTACTCGTAGCGTAATTGGTCGTCCAGAAGATCAACGTGTAACTGTTCGTACACTTGGCCTACGTAAGTTAAATCAAACTGTCGTTCAAGACGATAATCCTGCAATTCGCGGAATGATTAACAAAGTAGCTCACCTTGTTACAGTAAAAGAGCAATAAGTATAAATTGTCACTCTAAGGAGGTGCTCCGGAATGAAACTTCATGAATTGAAACCAGCTGAAGGTTCACGTAAAGTACGTAACCGTGTAGGTCGTGGTACTGGTTCAGGTAACGGAAAGACTTCAGGTAAAGGTCACAAAGGGCAAAACGCTCGCTCTGGCGGTGGCGTAAGACCTGGCTTCGAAGGTGGTCAAACTCCTTTATTCCGTCGTCTTCCAAAACGTGGGTTCACTAATATCAATCGCAAAGAATACGCGATCGTTAATTTAGAAGCTCTTAACCGTTTTGAAGATGGAACTGAAGTAACACCAGAATTATTAATCGAAACTGGTTTAGTAAGCAAAGCAAAAGCTGGCGTTAAAGTACTAGGAAACGGTACATTAAACTCTAAGCTAACTGTTAAAGCTGCTAAATTCTCTTCAACTGCTAAAGAAGCTATCGAAGCTGCTGGCGGTACAGTTGAGGTGATCTAATGTTTCAAACAATCTCCAATTTAATGCGCGTGCGTGAAATAAGACAAAAAATCTTTTTCACTTTGTTAATGTTAATTGTCTTCCGAATTGGTACATTTATTCCTGTACCAAGTGTTAATACGGATGTACTAAAATTGCAAGATGGGTTAAATGTATTCGGGGTTCTGAATACATTTGGCGGCGGCGCGTTAAAAAACTTCTCCATTCTTGCTATGGGCATTATGCCTTATATTACAGCATCCATCATCGTCCAATTATTGCAGATGGATGTTGTACCTAAGTTTACAGAATGGTCAAAGCAGGGAGATGTTGGGCGCCGTAAATTAGCTCAAGTAACTCGTTATGGAACAATTGTGCTTGGATTTATCCAGGCTTTAGGTATGTCTATAGGATTCAACAATATTTCGGGCGGACAATTGATCGCTAATCCAGGAATTTCTACGTATCTTCTAATTGCTACAGTGTTAACGGCAGGTACTGCCTTCTTAATGTGGTTAGGAGAGCAGATTACTGCAAAAGGCGTAGGTAACGGTATTTCCATCATTATCTTTGCTGGGATTGCAGCTGGTATTCCGACAACATTAAATCAAATTTATGCACAGCAATTTGAAGACGTTGGGGATCAATTATTCATTCGTATCGTAACGGTAGTTTTAATTGCGATTGCAGTTTTAGCTATTATTGTTGGGGTTATTTACTTCCAACAAGCGCTACGAAAAATTCCTATTCAATATGCAAAGGGTTCAGCTGGTCGTAATCCTGTTGGAGGTCAATCCACTCATTTACCGTTAAAAGTAAATGCAGCTGGGGTTATTCCTGTTATCTTTGCAGTTTCATTTATTATCACACCACCAACAATTGCATCATTTTTCGGTCCAAATGATGTAACGACGTGGATTCAGAATACATTTGACTATACTAAGCCAATTGGTATGATAGTGTATGTAGCGTTAATCATTGCTTTTTGTTACTTCTATACATTTGTTCAAGTTAACCCTGAACAAGTAGCAGAGAACTTGAAAAAGCAAGGTGGCTACATCCCAGGAATCCGTCCTGGTAAAAGCACACAAGCTTATTTAACGAAAGTGTTATATCGTCTGACATTAATCGGTTCGATATTCCTTGCGTTAATTGCTGTGTTGCCGGTTCTGTTCATCAAAATTGCAAACTTACCATCATCTGCTCAGATCGGCGGTACTAGTTTGTTAATTGTTGTCGGTGTAGCTCTTGAGACAATGAAACAGCTTGAGAGTCAATTAGTGAAACGCCATTATAAGGGATTTATTAAGTAAAGCTGTTTAGTGGGAAGCAAGCTGCTTTCCCATTAAACGGATAAGATACTGAGGGGGAAGCAAGAAATGAATTTAGTGTTAATGGGCCTTCCTGGTGCTGGGAAAGGTACTCAAGCAGAAAAAATCGTTGAGCATTACGATATCCCTCATATCTCAACAGGAGATATGTTCCGAGCTGCAATTAAAGAAGGAACGCAACTAGGTTTAAAAGCTAAATCATTTATGGACCAAGGTAACCTTGTTCCTGATGAAGTAACAATTGGAATTGTGCGCGAGCGTTTAAACAAACAAGATTGTGAAAACGGCTTTTTACTTGATGGCTTCCCAAGAACAGTAGCCCAAGCAGAAGCTCTTGAAACAATTACAAAAGAACTAAACAAGCAAATTGATTATGTGATTAATATTGATGTAGATCAAAGCATTTTAATGGAGCGTCTTACTGGACGCCGCATTTGTAAAGATTGCGGAGCTACTTACCACTTAGTATTCAATCCTCCTGCGAAAGAAGGAGTTTGTGACAAATGTGGCGGAGAGCTTTACCAACGTGCAGATGACAATGCTGAGACGGTTTCAACTAGACTTTCAGTTAATGTTAAACAATCTCAACCTCTACTTGATTTCTATCAAGAAAAAGGTTATCTACGCAATATTAATGGTAATCAAGATATTAACATTGTGTTTGAGGATGTTCGTCAATTACTTGCTGGGGTTAAGCAATGATCATTTGCAAGACACCAGAGGAAATTGAGGTCATGCGTGAAGCTGGACGAATCGTGGCTTTAACCCATCTAGAGTTAAAAAAGCATATCGCTCCAGGTATTACGACTATAGAATTGGATGCAATTGCTGAAAATTTTATTCGTCAACATGATGCAATTCCGTCTTTTAAAGGGTATAATGGTTTTCGCGGCAGTGTATGTGCTTCTGTGAATGAAGAATTAGTTCATGGTATTCCGGGTGAACGCAAGCTTAATGAAGGAGATATCATCAGTTTAGACATCGGAGCTAAATTCGGTGGCTATCACGGTGATTCAGCTTGGACATATGGAGTAGGAAAGATTTCATTAGAAAATCAAGAGCTGCTTAATGTGACTGAGCAATCTCTCTACAAGGGATTAGCAGAAGCTAAGCCGGGTGAGCGTTTGTCGAATATTTCACATGCTATTCAACAGTACGCAGAATCACGTAACTTTTCGATTGTAAGAGAATATGTTGGCCATGGGGTCGGCAAAGACTTACATGAAGATCCGCAAGTACCTCATTATGGTCCACCGAATAAAGGACCGCGTCTACGTCCAGGCATGGTATTGGCAGTTGAGCCAATGGTGAATGCTGGTATGCGATATGTAAAAACATTACCTGATAACTGGACAGTTGTCACAGTAGATGGTAAAATGTGTGCGCACTTCGAACATACTATTGCAATTACTGAGACGGGATATGAAATTCTGACAGCATTGTAATGTTAAAGGATGTTATCTCTATCCATTCCTCGCTAGATGCACTGGACAGTAAACAGTAATTATCTAAATTCACGATGATCGTTTTTCGTCTGAATTGCTGTTAAAATGGTAAAGATGTATATTAGCGTCAATCATCTTGAATTTAATGATTACGATCTCCGGATGTTCAGAACAGGTTCTTTTTAAGTCGTTTAATGATAGCTTGTTACTGTTTCAAAGAAAGGAGAGCACTTTAATGGCAAAAGACGATGTAATTGAAGTTGAAGGTACAGTTGCTGAAACTTTACCTAACGCTATGTTCAAGGTAGAATTAGAAAATGGTCATACAGTACTTGCTCACGTATCAGGAAAAATTCGCATGCATTTCATTCGAATCTTACCTGGTGATAAAGTAACTGTAGAATTGTCACCATACGATTTAACTCGCGGTAGAATTACGTACCGTTTCAAATAAAACCTATGCACTCCGTACTATCAAGGAGGTATGAAACATGAAAGTCAGACCATCAGTTAAACCAATCTGCGAAAAATGTAAAGTTATCCGTAGAAAAGGTAAAGTAATGGTAATTTGTGAAAACCCTAAGCATAAACAAAAACAAGGTTAATCAATAAGGAGGTGCACTATTCATATGGCACGTATTGCTGGTGTTGATATTCCTCGTGACAAGCGTGTAGTAATTTCATTAACATACATTTTCGGTATTGGTCGTCCAACTGCTGAAAAAGTTCTAGCTGAAGCTGGAGTTTCTGAAGATACTCGCGTTCGTGACTTAACAGAAGAAGAATTAGGTAAAATTCGTGATATTTTAGATAGCTATAAAGTAGAAGGCGATCTTCGTCGTGAAGTTTCTTTAAACATCAAACGTTTAATTGAGATTGGTTCATACCGTGGTATCCGCCACCGTCGTAGTTTACCAGTTCGTGGTCAAAACAGTAAAAACAATGCTCGTACACGTAAAGGCCCACGCCGTACTGTAGCGAACAAGAAGAAATAATTAGTAAGGGAGGTCATTAACAGATGGCACGTAAAACTAATACACGTAAACGTCGCGTGAAAAAGAATATTGAAGCTGGTGTAGCTCATATTCGCTCAACGTTTAACAACACTATTGTAACAATTACAGATGTTCACGGTAATGCGATTGCTTGGTCTAGTGCAGGCGCACTTGGCTTCAGAGGTTCTCGTAAATCTACTCCATTTGCTGCGCAAATGGCTGCTGAAACTGCTGCTAAAGTTTCTATGGATAACGGAATGAAAACTCTTGAAGTTACAGTTAAAGGCCCTGGTGCTGGTCGTGAAGCAGCTATCCGTGCTCTTCAAGCTGCAGGTTTAGAAGTAACAGCTATTAAAGATGTTACTCCTGTACCTCACAACGGATGCCGCCCACCAAAACGTCGTCGTGTATAATTAATATGTATAGATTCTATTTCGTTGTCTATAATGATGATGGTGTAGAATTTATTCATGCAACGAAATGTTTTCCATTTGTTGTGCACATTCGGGAACTGTCTAATAGGGAATTTCGGTTAGGCATTTGAGAAATCAGCCGTCTAGCCGAGGTTTCGACGTTTTGAAGGAGGGTTTATATTGATAGAGATTGAAAAGCCAAAAATCGAAACGGTAGAAATCAGCGATGATAGAAAGTACGGTAAATTCGTCGTCGAACCACTTGAGCGTGGATATGGTACTACTTTGGGTAACTCCTTACGTCGTATCCTATTATCCTCACTCCCTGGTGCAGCTGTAACATCTATTCAAATTGAAGGTGTATTACATGAATTTTCAACAGTTCCTGGAGTTGTTGAAGATGTAACAAACATCATTTTAAACGTTAAAAAGTTAGCGTTAAAGATTTACTCTGATGAAGAGAAAACACTTGAGATCGATGTTAAAGGTCCTGGTACAGTAACGGCTGCTGACATTCAAGCAGACAGCGATATCGAAGTTCTAAATCCGGATCTTCATATTGCAACACTTGAGTCAGATGCTCATTTCCGTATGAGACTTACTGCTCGCACAGGTCGAGGTTATAATCCTGCCGATGCTAACAAGCGTGAAGACCAACCAATTGGTGTACTTCCAATTGATTCAATCTATACGCCTGTTACTCGCGTATCGTATTATGTAGAGAATACTCGTGTTGGTCAAATGACAAATTACGATAAGTTAACGTTGGATGTTTGGACTGACGGTAGCATCGAGCCAGAAAAAGCTGTTGCTTTAGGTGCAAAGATTCTAACTGAACACTTAAATATCTTCGTTAACTTAACAGATGAAGCTCAAAAAGCAGAGATTATGGTAGAAAAAGAAGAAGACCAGAAAGAAAAAGTTCTAGAGATGACGATCGAGGAACTGGATTTATCTGTTCGTTCTTACAACTGCTTAAAACGAGCAGGCATCAATACTGTACAAGAGCTTGCTAATAAAACAGAAGAAGATATGATGAAAGTTCGTAACTTAGGCCGTAAATCTTTAGAAGAAGTTAAAGCTAAACTTGAAGAATTAGGTTTGGGTCTACGTAAGGACGACTGATTATATCTACCTGTTTAACTACTTAACAAAGGAGGGGACCTCACATGTCTTACCGTAAATTAGGTCGTACAAGCGCACAACGCAAGGCGCTTCTTCGTGATTTAACAACTGATTTAATCATCAGTGAACGCATTGAGACAACTGAAGCTCGTGCAAAAGAATTACGTTCAACTGTTGAAAAAATGATTACTTTAGGTAAACGTGGAGATCTACACGCTCGTCGTCAAGCTGCATCTTACATCCGTAATGAAGTAGCTAACGAAGAAGCTGGTCAAAGCGCTTTACAAAAACTATTCAGCGATATTGCTACTCGCTACGAAGATCGCCAAGGCGGTTACACTCGTATCTTAAAAGTTGGACCTCGCCGTGGTGACGGTGCTCCAATGGTTATCATTGAATTAGTTTAATATTTTTAATACAGATAGAAAAGGGCGAGACAGTGTGTAACTAGTCGTTGCCCTTTTTTTATACCTAAAACTGGGTAAATAGCGTAAAAAATCAATGTAGGCAATGCTGCAATAGAAAAAGCTGAGAGGAAGATAGCGTTGAAAGAAATGTCTTTAGAGGTAAAAGATTTATGCTTTCGATATGATCCTGAAGCAGACCTAACATTAGATCACCTTTCTCTCTCTGCTTATAAAGGTGAATGGTTAGCGATAGCTGGACATAATGGATCTGGTAAGTCGACGCTGGCACGAATTCTAAACGGCCTTTTGCTACCTGAAAAAGGAACGGTTCGAGTGGGCGATACTCTTTTATCTGAAGAAACAATATGGGATGTGCGCAAGCAGATTGGAATGGTGTTTCAAAATCCAGATAATCAATTTGTTGGCTCAACCGTTCAAGACGATATTGCTTTTGGGCTTGAAAACAACGGGATTCCATTTGAGATTATGGAAAAACGTATACCTGAAGCAATCGAAATGGTCAATATGAGTGCTTTTCTGGATCAAGAGCCTCATCAGCTATCAGGTGGACAAAAACAGCGTGTGGCCATTGCGGGTATAATTGCCGTACAGCCATCTGTCATCATTCTAGATGAAGCAACATCTATGTTAGATCCTATTGGGCGAACTGAAGTACTTGAAACTGTTAGAAAATTAAAAGAAGAAAAACAACTGACGGTTATTTCAATTACTCACGATTTAGATGAAGTAGCAATGGCTGACAGAGTCGTTGTGATGAACAAAGGGAAGATCTATGCAACAGGTACTCCACGCGAAGTATTTGCATTAGGTTCCAAGTTAACGGATATTGGACTAGACTTGCCGTTTTCCGTTAAACTAAGCCATCGTTTTGCTTCCGTAGGAATTCCTTTATCAAAAATTCATTTAACAGATGAGGACTTGGTGGACGAACTATGGACATTATATTCAAAGAAGTAGAGCACCGTTATCAAGTTAATACACCATTTGAACGAATTGCTCTACATGACTTAAATTTAAACATTCAATCAGGTACATTTTTGGCTGTTATTGGCCATACTGGTTCTGGGAAATCAACAATCATACAGCATCTGAATGCCTTATTGAAGCCAACTGCTGGTGAAATTCAAATCGGTGAGCGCACCATTAAAGCCAATCGAAAAGAAAAGAATTTAAAAGCTATTCGTCAGCAAGTAGGCGTGGTGTTTCAATTTCCAGAACATCAGCTTTTTGAAGAAACGGTGGAAAAAGATATAGCTTTTGGACCAATGAATTATGGCGTTTCGGAAAAAGAAGCAAAGCAAAAAGCAAGAGAGCTTATCAAGTTAGTAGGGTTGCCAGAAGACATTCTCGCCAGATCTCCTTTTGATTTGAGTGGTGGACAAATGCGTCGTGTAGCGATAGCAGGTATTCTAGCGATGAATCCTAATGTGCTAATTTTAGATGAGCCAACTGCTGGATTGGACCCTAGAGGGCGTCAAGAAATTATGAATATGATTTATCGTCTTCATAAAGAAAAAGGCTTGACGACGATTCTCGTGACTCACAGCATGGAAGATGCAGCTATGTACGCAGATGAGCTAATTGTGATGAATAAGGGAACGATTGCGATGAAAGGGTCACCTAGAGAAGTATTTGGTCAGCATACGCAGTTAAAAGAATATGGATTGGATGTTCCAGAATCGCTTCGCTTTATGCTGAAGCTGCAAGAGAAATTTCAGCTTGAAGCATCGGATACGGTTATTACCTTTTCTGAGGTGGTAGAGAAAGTGCAGCACCTTATGCAGCAAGGTGAACGATTATGATGAACTCAATCATTATTGGTAAGTATGTGCCGGGGCATTCGGTTGTCCATCGAATGGATCCTCGGGCCAAGCTGCTTCTCGTATTTGCGTATGTATTAATTGTGTTTTTAGCAAATAACCCTATTGGCTATGCTTTTTTAGGTGTGTATACCCTTATGATAGTGGCCATGAGTAAAGTGCCCGTCTCGTTTATTTTAAGAGGGTTAAAGCCCGTTATGTTTATTATTATCATCACGTTTCTTTTGCATATTTTTATGACAAAGGAAGGTCCTCTTTTGTTTGAATGGGGATGGTTTTCTGTCTATAAAGGCGGCCTTATTCAAGGTGTTTTAATTTCCTTGCGCTTCTTGTTCTTAATTTTAATTACGACGATGCTAACTTTAACGACTACGCCTATTGAAGTAACAGATGGAATGGAAAGCTTGCTGAATCCATTTAAAAAGCTTAAGCTTCCCGTACACGAATTAGCTTTAATGATGTCCATTTCTCTTCGCTTTATTCCTACATTGATGGAAGAGACAGATAAAATTATTAAAGCGCAGACAGCACGAGGAGTGGACTTTAGCAGCGGCCCCGTTACGGATCGTTTGAAAGCTGTTGTTCCTTTACTTGTTCCTCTATTTATAGGTTCATTTAAGCGTGCTGAAGAGCTAGCTATTGCCATGGAGGCAAGGGGTTATAAAGGCGGAGAAGGGCGTACAAAGTATCGTCAATTGAAATGGGGAAGCATAGATACAATTATGCTTTTACTTCTGCTGGCAGTAGCAGTTGTTTTAGTGCTGATTAGAACGTAAAGATTGTTTGGTGAAAAGATGAAACGTTTAAAATGTATAGTTGCATACGACGGCACACACTTTTCAGGTTATCAAGTTCAGCCCAATAAGCGAACTGTTCAACTGGAGATTGAAGCCGTTTTAGAGAAAATGCATAACAAAAAAGTTCCGATTTACGCCTCTGGACGAACGGACACAAATGTTCATGCACAGGGGCAAGTCATTCATTTTGATACAAACCTAAATATTCCATGTGATAAGTGGAAAAAAGCATTGAATTCAATGCTACCAGATGATATTGTAATGAAGAATGTATGTGAAGTTGATGCACATTTTCACGCCCGGTATGACGTTACTTCAAAAGAGTATCGCTATCATATTTTGCGCGGCGAAGATCGAAATCCTTTCACTCGTTCTTATGCATACCATTACCCTTATCCATTAGACTACTCAAAAATGAAAAAAGCCATCACATATTTACTCGGTACACACGACTTTACAAGCTTTTGTTCAGCGAGAACAGAAGTGGAAGATAAGATTCGTACGATTTACAAGATTGATATGTATGAAGAGAATAGTCAGCTTGTGTTTAGATTCGTTGGAAGTGGCTTTCTGTATAATATGGTTCGTATTCTTGTTGGAACGCTTTTAGAAGTGGGACAAGGCCGTATTGAACCAGATGCTATAAAAGATATTCTAGAAAGCAAATCACGTCCTCGTGCAGGGAAAACTGCGCCTTCGCAAGGACTATATTTATGGCGCGTTTTCTATGACAACTAAACCTGGTGTAACATTTTCTTGACATTAGTAGCTTAAAGATATAATATATCATATGGTATGTATTTTAACCCCACGGTTAGCCCCGGAAATTAATCGTGTTGAAATAGAAGGTTGAAATAATTTTATAATTGATGATGAAAATTAGGAGGGAAACTCATGCGTACAACTTTCATGGCGAAAGCAAACGAAGTAGAGCGTAAATGGTATGTTGTCGATGCTGAAGGTAAAACTTTAGGTCGTTTAGCAAGTGAAGTAGCATCAATCTTACGCGGTAAACATAAACCAACTTTTACACCACATGTTGATACTGGTGATCACGTGATCCTTATCAATGCGTCAAAAATCGAACTAACAGGTAAGAAATTAACTGATAAAATTTATTACCGTCACAGCATGCACCCAGGTGGTTTGAAACAACGTACAGCATTAGAAATGCGTACTAACTACTCTGAGAAAATGCTTGAATTAGGAATCAAAGGCATGCTTCCAAAAGGTAGCCTAGGCCGTCAAATGTTCAAAAAATTACATGTGTATGCTGGTGAAACACATCCACATGAAGCACAAAAACCAGAAGTTTACGAACTTCGCGGATAATTAATAAGAGGAGGTTATTATCTTGGCACAGGTACAATATTACGGAACTGGTCGTCGTAAAAGCTCTGTTGCTCGTGTACGTTTAGTACCAGGTAACGGTCGCGTAACAATCAACGGTCGTGAAATCGAAGAATACATTCCATTTGCTGCACTACGTGAAGTAGTAAAACAACCACTTGCTTTAACTGAAACTGTAGGTAACTATGACGTATTTGTAAACGTTAATGGTGGAGGTTATGCAGGTCAAGCTGGCGCTATTCGTCACGGAATCTCTCGTGCTTTATTAGAAGCAGACCCTGAATACCGTGGAACATTAAAACGTGCTGGTCTATTAACTCGTGACGCTCGTGCGAAAGAACGTAAAAAATACGGTCTTAAAGGCGCTCGTCGTGCACCACAATTCTCAAAACGTTAATTTTATATTACGTTTCAAGCCTTGGTCTTTGGACCAAGGCTTTTTTTATTTGTTGTTTGCGTATGAGACGAAGGCTTGTGCAGACAATATGTAAAAAAGGGAGGCGTTATGGTGAACGAGGTTACATATTTAAAAGAAAAACGTTATGAAAAAGAAATGAAATATGAACGCAAAGTCCTAAGAGAACTGTCGTTTGATTTGCTTCAAGAGAGGCTGCGCCGTTATTTTCATCCCATGTTTCAGTGGAATATGCTAGGAGACGAACATGTGGAGGAGTACTGTCTTGATATTGCCATCGAATCATTTTTATTAGGTGCCCGGGTGAGTAAACGTGGTAAAGGCTACGAAGACTTTCAGAAGCACAGTAAGCAAGAAGAGTCTCTTTTAATTGATACATTGTACGGAGCCGTCAGCATGTCTGTAACAGATCTTTATCAAGACGGTCTGTATTATTTGTGTCAAGGATATGTGCAAGACTGGTGGAAAGAAGGTTATCGTACTGCAGAAAAAAGACGTCGGTTACGTTTGCATTAAAAAGTACTCATAATTCCCGTTCTTGTCCCATATAGAAATAAATAGGTGAGGCAAGAAGGGAAGGGATAAAATGTCTAAAGTAAAAATAATGAGCACAATTATAGCGCTTCTCGTTCTTTTTGTCATTGTACAATATCAGATAGATCATAGAACATCATCCGGTTCGCTTTCACTCCCTCTTAGCGGGAAAGTTATTGTACTAGATCCTGGACATGGCGGTGTTGATGGAGGAGCCGTAGGAGAGGATGAAGTGCTTGAAAAAGAAATAACTCTTAAAATTTCGTTGATGCTTCGGGACTATCTGCAAGAGCAAGGAGCACTTGTTATTATGACGAGAGAAAAAGACGAAGACCTAGCGGCCAAAGACACAAGAGGATACAGTCGCAGAAAAGTAGAGGACTTAAAAAATCGCTTAACGATGATTAATAAATCCAATGCTGATTTGTACTTAAGTATTCACTTGAATGCTATTCCATCCTCTGCATGGAGAGGGGCTCAAACTTTCTATTACGGGTCCCTAAAAGAAAACGAGCAAGTGGCTAAACTCATTCAACAAGAGCTAAGAAATAATCTGGATAATACGAGTCGTGAAGCAAAAGCTATTCAAACTCTTTACCTTCTTAAGCATTCTAAGCCACCAGGTGCTTTGGTTGAAGTAGGATTCTTATCAAATCCTACAGAACGTAAAATGCTTCAATCGAAACGCTATCAAAAAAAGTTAGCTGAATCCGTTTATGAAGGAGTCAGCCGGTATTTTACTGGAGAAAAGCCGAAATAAAAAGCATAGCATCCTTCTATTCAGAAAAATCTAATATGTATGATATACTTGATAGTATAAATAAATAGATTTTAACATGGTGGTGGGAGTATGCTAACGGAAAAGCAAGTAAAAGAAGTAGTAGGGGAAATTACAGATCCATTTTTAAATAAAAAACTATCAGAAACAGATGCGATTAAAGAAATAACAATTAAATCTGAAAAACAGCATATAAGCCTGAAGATTGCTGTTGCAAAAACAGGTACTAGTGAACAGCTGAGCCTTCAAGGCACAATTGTAGAAGAATTAAAAAAAGCAGGTGTACAGTCGGTTGGACTTCGATTTGTTGAGTTTACGCCTGAAGAACTTCAGCAGTACCGCGCTGAGCAACCGAATACTGGCAACTTACTAACTAGTCCGAATGCACCTGAATTTATTGCTATTGCCAGCGGTAAAGGAGGCGTTGGTAAATCAACAGTTTCTGTTAACTTGGCCGTTTCTCTAGCTCGTTTAGGAAAGAAAGTTGGTTTAATTGATGCTGACATTTATGGATTCAGCGTTCCAGATATGATGGGAATCACACAGCGTCCTGTAGTAGAAGGTGAAAAGATTATCCCAGTTGACCGTTTCGGAGTAAAAGTTATTTCCATGGGCTTCTTTGTAGAAGATAATTCACCTGTTATCTGGCGAGGACCTATGCTTGGAAAAATGTTGACAAGCTTTTTTACAGAAGTTGAATGGGGAGAATTAGATTATCTTCTACTAGACTTACCTCCCGGAACAGGTGATGTCGCATTAGACGTTCACTCTATGCTTCCTGCTTGTAAAGAAGTGATTATTACAACACCACATCCTACAGCGGCATTTGTTGCAGCTAGAGCGGGTGCTATGGCTTTGAAAACCGACCATGAGGTAATTGGAGTTGTAGAAAATATGGCCTACTTTGAAAGCCAGCTAACAGGGGAAAAAGAGTACGTATTTGGTAAAGGCGGAGGTCCAAAACTCGCTGAGGAACTTCAGACAGAGCTGTTAGGACAGCTTCCGTTAAGTCAGCCTGACTGGAATGAAGAAGATTTTGCACCTTCCATTTACGATGAATCGCATCGTTTAGGTGAAATATATGGAGAGATTGCAAGCAAGATTGCATTTATTTGCGAAAATGAAAAAGCAGCAACAGGAAAATAACGAAAAGCACGCGCTCGAACAGCGCGTGCTTTTTGCTATTATACAGAGAGTTCAATCTGCGCCTTTTTTAAATCAAATGCAAGGTTTTGTTTTAAGAGAGCTAAAAATGTTTTTCCGGCTGTACTTACGGTGTGAGACTGGTGCTTTAAAATGCCGATTGCAGGCCCCTCATGCAAGTCATGAATCGTTTTAACCACCACTTGATCTGGCGGAAGAGTTGCGCTTATTTGTGGAACAACGGCTACTCCTAAGTTTTCTTTTACAAAATGCTGAAGTGTGCTAATAGTGCCTAACTGGACTTTAGCAGGCAGTTGGCCTGTTCGTTCAAAGATTAGCTGCTCAATTTTCTTTTGAACGGAAGAGTGCCCAGCTGTAATCAGCGTTTCGTGTATTAAATCTTTTGCAAAGATTGTTTTTCTTTTTGTTAGAGCATGATTGAATGGTAGTAGCAGCACAAGTTTTTCCGTTAGTAGTGCCTCAAATTCTATATCTCTGAACGATTCTGAGACAGTGCCAATCGCGAAATCAATTTCTTGATTGCGTATATGTTGATGAAGATGCTTTTCGTCTGCAACGAGTAAGCTAATTTCTGTGTTGGGATATCTTTTTTTAAATAATGAGAGAATGGAAGGCAGTCGACTGCTTGCTGTAGGCTCTGGAGCACCTATACGGATAGTGCCAGCTTCGCCTGTTGAATAATCCTTTAAGGTGTTATTTAGATATTCATATTCCTTTAGTAAAATATTTGCCCGCTCGTAAAAGATTTTACCTGCTTCAGTAAGTTTTATGCTTTTTCCTCGTTCTAAAAGCTTAAATCCTAGTTCGGATTCTAACTTTTGAATGTGCAGTGTAATGGTAGGCTGAGAGTACTTTAAATATTCAGCGGCTAATTGAAAGCTTCCTAAACGAACAATGGTTTGAAACGTTTTAATAACGCGAAATTCCATCGAATTCCCTCCTTTTGCTATAAAACGATTGTGTTAATTGCTAATATTTTACCATAAAGCTAAGAATTAAAGTTTACAATTCCAATAAAAATACTAAGTATTAAAAAATATAAAGAAGTTATTTAGGTTTTTTAATAAAAATAAATGACATAATTAAATACGCACCTCATATGAGATGCGTATTTAATCACTGCTGTTGCTGTTCTCCGCCTGAATCAGATCCAGAGGAAGAAGAACCACCATCGTCGCTGCTTTGTTTTTGTCCACCTTGTGTTTCTTCAGCGGCTTTCAAAAGAATGTCTTGAATTTTAGATTGATAAAGAGGGCTATCAAACGTTTCAGTCATAATCTTTTGTAAATAAGTGCGATACTCTTTACTCTTTAAAACAGTCAGTACTTCTTTTTCCATAGCCGGATCCTTTAAAACATCTTGAAGCATTCCTTGATATTCAGGATCTTTCATCAGTTGTTTGATGACCGTCTTATTTTCTTTTTCCAAACTTTTAGCAAAGCTTTCAGCAAACTTCGGATCATCCATGGCTTTTTTCCAAAATTCCACGCCTTTATCTGAGACTAGGGTTTGAGAAATTGTATCTTTTATCGCGTTTTGATCCATTAAAATATCTTGTCTAACAGAAGGGTCTTTCATAATTGCCTCGACTGCTTTTTTTCCTTCATCTGTTTTTAAAATATCAACAACCATTTTCTTTGTTTGATCATAATCCATACCATTGTTCTCTTCATCTTGCGGTGCACAGGCTGTAGCTAAAAGCATACACATTCCTATATAAATGAGGAGCATGAGTCGCTTTTTCATAGTAATGAGCTCCTTTCCTAATATGCTTACGCTTAATATGAGATAATCAAGGTTTTTTATTCATAAAAGAGCTCTAGATTTTTCAAAACGTGATTGGTACAATTTATGAAAAGGTACAATTTTGTAACTTATGGGGGAGATGGAAGTGAATAGTCGAAATTGGGTTCGTCTATTTCTAACCACGTTAGCTGTCGGGGGGATAAGTACAGCTTTTGTTGGGTTTGCGGTGCGCTGGGGGGAATACGGTCACTTATTTCAACAAGGAAAGATAGGAGAAATTGTTGCTGTTTTAACATGGCTCGTAGGCGTAGGGTTTATTTTTAGTTTAATTAGTCAAATGGGGTTTTTTGCATATTTAACTATTCACCGATTTGGATTGGGAATTTTTAAATCTGCATCACTTTGGAAATCGGTTCAAATTGTATTTGTTTTATTTGTATTATTTGACGTTGCTTATTTTCGATATAAGTTCTTTCAACAACCGGGAGAAGGCATAGGCAAGTATATTTTGTTAAGCGTTTTCTTGTTAGCGGTAGGGTTGTTAGTGGCGTATGCAAAGAAAAAGCAGACGAATAAAGAGGCTTTTGTACCAGCGCTGTTTTTTATGATTGTTGTAACGACAATTGAATGGTTCCCTGCGCTGCGAACGAACGAAGAAAGCTGGCTTTACCTTATGGTGTTTCCACTTCTAATTTGTAATATGTATCAACTTCTTATTTTGCCGAAACTTCTTACGCACGAAAGAATAGCAAAAGCAGACAAATAGTATATTTGTCTGCTTTTGCTTTCCATATACAGTGCGAATAGATCTTAGCGGATATCTTTTACTTGGGTTTTTGAATTTGAAATTAATGTTGAAACACTTACGTTTGAGACTTTTTTATTTTGTAATGAATTCTTGATATATGGAATAGCCTTTGCTGTTTGTTGAGCGGAGTCAGACGCGTGCAGCAAGATAATATCTCCCCCGTCTAAAGGCTTTGTAACATTCGATACAATCTTTTCAACTCCTGGATTTGTCCAGTCTTTAGAGTCGATGCTCCAGTGCACGGTTGTATATCCTATATCCGCTGTTAATTTTAAGATGTCTTTATTAAATTGCCCGTTAGGAGGCCGAAGAAGGTGAACATCTTTAAGTCCTAGGGAATCAAAGACTTTCTTTGATTTTGCAAGATCTTGTCTAATTTCATTAGGTTTTAGGCTTGTATAGGAAGTATAGTCATAGCCCATTGTGCCAATTTCGTGGCCTTCTTTTTTTATGCGCTCTACAACATCTGGATGACGTTCAGCCCATGAAGCAGATAAAAAGAAAGTAGCATGTTCAATATGCTGTTTTTTCAGTTCATTTAGAATAGGAATAGCTCTTTCGTCTCCCCAGCTGATGTTAAATGTAAGAGCGACTTCGGGATTTTTATCATCCGCCTTATAAACAGCTCGTGGACCGTTATCTGTTGAAAAAACAGGAAAGTGAAACGTCTGTTGAGCATAAAGAAAAAAGCTTGTAAAAAAAGCAGCAACTACGATAAGCATTGTTTGTTTGATTCTTTTGGCTCGAATAGTATAAAACATATTCATTTTGTCACCTCATTTAATAAGTAGTACTTGTCTAATTTGTATGCGTTTTGTCTACAATTAATAACAGGTAAGGAAAAGAACGACTGATTTTATTTTGATGTTTTGAGAATCAATGTCGCAAAAAGCAGGTGAATCAATGAAAATTTGTTTATTTAATCAAGTGGAGTGTTTAGAGTTAGAAGCACTACTCAGAGAAGAAATGAAAAGAACAAACGTTGCTTTTCAACAAAGTTTGAATCATGTAGTTCTTGAACGAAACATTCAAGAGAAGTACCAAATCCTTTCAAAGATCTTGCTAAGGTTCAGTGAAAACAGGGAAGTAAATAAGGTTTTTTGGTAAAACGAAAAAAACTTTTTAAAAAGTGTTGACTTTATATAGTACAGATGTTAAATTATTAAATGTCGCTGATGAGTGATTGGAAAACAATCGCAATTCATCAGAAATAAAATATTAAAAAGTTGTTGACAAATGAAAGACAACTTGTTAATATAAAAAAGTCGCTCAAGAGCGACGGTTGAACTTTGAAAACTGAACAAAGCGACAAACGTCAACGTTAAATTTTATTTTTAAAATTGAGCAAGTCAAACATTTCTTCGGAGAGTTTGATCCTGGCTCAGGATGAACGCTGGCGGCGTGCCTAATACATGCAAGTCGAGCGAACTGATTAGAAGCTTGCTTCTATGACGTTAGCGGCGGACGGGTGAGTAACACGTGGGCA
>NZ_JBFTKA010000014.1:0-53104 GCF_056395685.1 Priestia sp. 10L35
AGCTGCTTCTTTCGCTAAATATAGACCCATGCCTGTAGATTCTCTAAACTTCCTTCCGTTTTCACCTGTATAAAAGGGGTCAAACACACGGCGCTTGTCCGTTTCAGGAATCCCAACCCCAAAATCTTTCACTTCTAAAACAGCCTCTCCTTCTTTTTCAAAAATGGTAATATCAACTCTATTGCTCATCCCTTTAGAATATTTGATTGCATTATTAATTAACTGTGAAAAAATAAAGAACAGCCATTTTTCATCCGTCTCAACAATCACTTCTTCTCTTTGCTGCAGGACACTGGGGTATACTCGATTCCGTATATAAAACCTTTTATTTTCACTATTTACTTCCTTAATCATCATGGACAAATTTACAGGTTTAATATGAAAATCTTGTTCAATGGTCCGGAGTCGTGCCATGTAGAGGATCGTGTTTAAGCCGGTTTTCATTCGGTCTGTCTCCTCACGAATACTTGAAGATTCAGGTTCATCTAAGTTTTGAGCAATTAGTTCAATAACAGAAAGAGGTGTTTTCATCTGATGTACCCATTGATCCATAAACTTTAAGTGCTCGTCTTGCTTGGCCTCTAACTCTTTTATTCTGGTTTGATAATGCTTGTACTGACTCTTTAGCAAATAATCAAGCGCTTGGGAAATTGGAGAAGCTTCCGTCGTTTGAAAAGAGTCATCCAAGGAAGAAAGTTCGTTTGTTAATCTCCTATAAAATTTACGGCGGCTGAAATAGTGGCAAGCAAGGTAACCTGTGAGAAAAAATAGTCCAAGAAAGACTGCATAGAAGGCTGGAAGAAGGTGTCGATACCCATCAAGCCAATATATAGAAAGAACCACAAAAAATTGTATGATTTGTATAGCAATTAAAAAAGTATGCTCTCTAAAGAATAATTTCATTTCATCCCACCCCTTCACCATGTAACGATTAGGCGGTAGCCAGCACCTCTAACTGTTTCTACTAAACCTGAAAGTCCAACTTCCTCAAATTTCTTTCTTACTCTTGCTATGTTTACATTTAGCGTATTTTCATCTACATAGAATTGTTCATCCCACAGTTTTTCTAGCAAATCTTCACGCCCCGCAACACGAGGATATCGTTCTAGTAAACTTTCAATTATATCTTTTTCTTTTTTTGACAGCAGGATTGTTTGATTGCGGAATGATAATTCTAATCTTTCAGGAAACAGCTTTAATCCCTCTACCTCTAATATTCGTTCTTGAACTTTTGAAGCATATTCTCCGTAGGCACGGCGAAGCTGACTACGAATTTTCGCCATTACAATTTCAGGATAAAACGGCTTTGTAATAAAGTCATCGCCACCATTTTCAAGTGCCAACACTTGATCCATCTCTCCTATTCGTGCGGATATAAATATAACTGGACAGATAGACTCGTTTCGTATTTGCCTGCACCAGTAATAACCATCAAAGCTAGGAAGGTTAATATCTAATAATACAAGGTCGGGCTTTTGCCTATAAAATTCTTCCATCACATAATCGAAATTCTCCACGATGGTGACATTATATCCATATTTCCCTATATAAGACTGAAGGTGCTCCGCGATTTTGGGATCATCCTCAATAATTAATATTTTCTTCATCTTTTCACTCCCTTTTCTCTAGAAAATTATGCCACAAAAAATACATGAATTCAAAACACGTGAACAATTAAAGGATTATATCTTATTTTTGTCTAAAAAAATTCTCGAAAAATATTAAATTTCCCTTCTATCTTGGATATTTATAAGTAAATGTGCACGTATAGTGTGCCTAAGAATGTCATTGTAGAAGATAAGTCCTAAAGCAAATCTTTTTTACATTGTGGATATTTTGGGGAATGTTGATAGGTACTAATGAGGCGGGAATCTTATGAAGGTCATTATGCATTATCATAAAAAAAGAATAGTTGGTTTAAAGTATCAAGATACTCCAGAACCAAGCCTTCCTAGAATTCGTTTTATGTTAAGTAAATAGCAAAGTGTTTCGTGAAAATAATTAGTTTTGTAACATATGGTACATAAATAAAAAGGATAATGATGTTTATGAAAGTTTAATTTAATGTTATTAACAGGAGTAACTTTTAACGTATTTTATTAAAAATAGCGTTAACTATTATACATTCTATAGAAAAACTTATGTTCCTACGAGAAACCAACGAGAAGTCGGCTCCCTTTCGGGTCTATCATGGGTTTGTCCATACGGACGATAGTATCCATCCAGTTATACAGTTTCCTGCTTTCCTGTTCTCTTTCGAGACAATGGCATTCGCTTTCTCTCGTATCCTTTACCCTCTGCTACATCGTTTGACTTTACAGTCATCCTATTGTTTACACAGATGACAAAGGGCTTACCAAGTTCCGCATCTTATAGATACGACGAGGTTAGGTGGGTTCTTTACTCCGGGCAAGATACAGGACGTGTCACAACAGCATTATGAAATTCCTCTTCCTCTTGCCAATACCCAAGCAAATCTGTGCACGATCCTGAGCTAACACTGACGAAGCTTACAAACCTTCACAATTTTTCACCATACTCGTCTTCCCCTAGCAGTGTTTCGAGTCGTGCACTGACTCTCTGTTTCCGCATTTTCGCATGCAACCCACGAATTCGTTACCAAGCCCGCAGTTTTGGACGGGGATAGTTTTTGAGGCTAAACCAGTGACGTAAGCCAAACTATATAAAAGCGACTACTTGTCACACCATAAAACATGTTATTAACAGTAAAAAGCACAACAACCAGTGTATTGATAATAGACTTACTTGTTTTGTGTAGAACCCCTTTTATAATCTCATTATGTAATAACAAGGCTGTATAAGACTCTTTTTCCTTATATCCTATTAGTGTGATTTAGAATAAAGTTGTACTGTTTTGAAATAAAGATTGATAAAATAGTTTGCTCATCATTAGAATAGTGTAAGCTGTTTTTACTTAATAGTTAGTGTAAAATTGAGATAAGAAATATAGAACGATGCATAGAGGTGAAATTAGATGTTTGAACAAATAAACAGGAAAAAGGTGAAGCTAGATACCTTACGTCCATTACCGAAGTATACATTAAAGAGTTTGCGTGAAAAGCTATTGCTTGAATGGACATATAATACTAACGCTATTGAAGGTAACACATTAACAATGAATGAAACAAAGGTAGTGTTAGAAGGAATTACTGTCGGTGGTAAAACGATGCGAGAGCATTTAGAAGTCATTAATCATCGAGATGCGATTGCATACGTTGAAGAAATTGTGCAAAAAGGAGAGCCATTAACAGAATGGCAAATAAAAAACCTCCATCGATTAGTTTTAAAAGGAATTGATGATGAGTACGCAGGTGTGTATCGTGACCAACAAGTGTTTATTGCTGGTGCAAAACATACACCACCAGCGCCTTATTTAATCAAGGAACAAATGGAACAGTTAATCAAGTGGTATGAGAATGAAGCCCAAAAGTTACATCCAGTGGAGCGAGGAGCTATGCTACATGCAATATTCGTTGGAATCCATCCGTTCATTGATGGCAATGGGCGTACATCTCGCCTTCTTTTAAATTTAGAATTGATGAAAGCTGGTTTTCCTGCAGTCGTAATTAAAGTAGAAAACCGATTAGCTTATTATGAAGCATTAGATAACTCTCATACAACCAACAATTATCAAGATTTCATTCAATTAATTGTAAAAGAGGTAGAAGATTCATTAAATCTTTATTTAAGTGCTCTTTCCTAAGATCATTAAAGGCGGTTCTGGTGCAAAGATTAAGTCCCCGTGAAGGAAGCACATAGATTCCTAACCGAATCTGTTCTTTGGCAACCTTTCTAAATAGTTGATATAGGAACTTCATTTGATTTCGGAAAGATTTGTCCTGTAAAACAAATTGCCGCTTTTTTATCATATGTATTGCTTCAATTCCAGAAATAATGGATGTAGCTGTGCGAAAGTATCGTAATCCTACCATTGAACGAACTCGCTTTTTAATAAACCGATGATTTTGTTCCACAATTTTTTTATATTTTTAAGAGTAAAATTATAAGTGATTTCTTCGTTAAATTGTTGTAGAATAAAAAAGCATATTGGAGATTATTTTTAACATTTCATGTCATCTAGCCTATTCCCAAAGCACAGGGAGTAGGTTTTTTATGTTTATAGGGAAGCTATGATGTAATTAATAAGGTGGTAATCCGTGAATATAAGTTTAATTCGTTTGTATTTCTTGATAAAAACAGAATTATACATAAAACAGATATTACTGTTTTTATAATGTATACACCCTTAGTTAACATAATGTGTTTTATATAAAATATTATATATACTAAATTATTATTAACATTTTTTATTTTTTAATATAGATAATATTTATTGTTATCTTATTTATAAGAGTAAATGATAAAACATTATATTTAATTATAGTTTAACTATTACATATAATGTAGAAAAAGCCCATATTTGTCGTCATGTAGAGTAAATGATAAAACAATGATTTTTAGAAAATAGTTTATTCATTTACTGTTTTATATAAAATAAGTATTATTTTTATTTTTGATTGAATTTTACTTATTAAAAATACATGAACATTAAATAATTGTAAGTTTTATGTTTATTTATCGCGAATATAACAATTTCTCCAAAGGAAAGTAGAAGAGAGAGTGGTATATGATAAGAAGTAAAAACTTTATATCTATATAAGGAGTGATAAGTAACATAATTTCAAATAAATAATAGACAAAACTAAGTATAATTGGATATATAAACTAACTTTGTATTATGATACAGATATAAACTGTAATATATTGGTTATCGTTTTTTGGTTGACGATATATTTTAAGTGTGTTAAATTTGCCTTACACCTTTCAAGCGCAATATTAAACATCTTTCGCATTACAATATCGGGAAAAAGAGATTAACTAACTTTCATTTACAATAATGTTAATTATATCCACGTGGATATAATTGAAATATTCAAAATATATTTTTTTACACCAGTTAATCGGTTTTTACCGATTAATAAATGTGTTTTATTTAAAGCTTGAAAGGATAGAGGTACCTTTTAATTTTAGTGATATAGAATAGAATTAAAAAATATATAGGAATAAACCATATAAAAATTTTTAAATGTTAATATCGGTAAAAACCGATTAATACTCTGTATTGTGCTTGAAAGGTTCTATATTTGAGTAGTTAATGTTTGTAATAAATAGGTGTAGTTTTAACTGAATAAATGAAGTTAATCTTCATAATTTTAAGGAGTGTTATATATGAGTAACTATAAAGATATTCAAAAAGCAAATAATTTCTTCAAAGATAATATACCTGACTTCACTATTCCGGTTGAAGAATTACGTGTGCAAGCTGAAAAAATGTATGGGAAATTACCAGTTGCTGATGATGTAGCAACAGAAAAAGTAGATATTAACGGAATGGAAGGCGAGTGGCAAATCGTTCCTGAATCTAAGGATGATCGTGTACTTCTTTACCTACACGGCGGAGGTTTCTTATTTGGAAGTATTGCATCTCATCGCGGAGAAACGAGTGAATTAGGAAGAGCAGCGAAAGCACGTACACTTGCAATTAACTACCGATTAGCTCCTGAGCATTCATTTCCTGCACCAATTGAAGATGCACTAAAAGCTTATACATGGTTATTAGATCAAGGTTATGACGCTAAAAATATTATTATTGCTGGTGAATCAGCAGGAGGAAGCATGACTGCTGGATTATTAATGAGCATTCGTGATACAAAGTTACCTCTTCCAGCTGGTGGTGTAATGATTTCACCTTGGATTGATTTGGCTCAAACTGGTGAAACTTATATAACAAAAGAAGGAATTGACCCAATGAATTCAACTGCAGGTGTTAAATATCTAGCAGAAACGTATTTAAATGGTACTTCACCAGAGGCTCCTTTAGCATCACCAATTTATGGTGATTTAAGAGGGTTACCACCAATCTATGTAATGGTGGGAGAAGTTGAAGTAATGTTAAGTGAGGCTTTAACATTTGTTAACAATGCTGCATTAGCAGGAATCGACATTAGATTTAGGTCCTTCCCTGGTATGGTTCATAACTGGCCAGCATTTCATTCTTTCCTAGAAGAAGGCAAGGAAGCTATTCTAAGTGCTGGAGATTTCATGAACGAAATCTTTTCAAAACAAACTAAATAAAAAAGAGGAAAAAATGCCTGGATATATCTCCGGGCTTTTTCTACAGGAAGGTTAAATGTTAAATATGATAAACTATAAATACTATGTTTAAACGGTGACAAAAATATATTATATATTCGTTTATTCGATTTTATTTTTAGAAAGGTAGATAGCATATGGATACTTTAACTTTACCTGTGTTAAAAGCATTGTCTAATGAAACCCGATATAACATTTTAGAATGGCTAAAAGATCCGGATGAAAACTTTGAACCTCAAATTAATTTACCAAAAAACTCCGACTTTAAAGGGGTCTGTGTAAGTTCTATTAAAAAGAAAACTGGGATGTCCCAATCAGTCATTTCCGATCATTTAGTTCAGCTGCAAAAGGTAGGCTTAGTGGAATCGAAACATATTAGCCAATGGACTTATTATCGAAGAAATGAGGAAAATATTAAACGGTTCAAAGAAAAGATTCAAGTCGATCTATAGAAAAGAGCCATTCCTCAATCATTTCGCAGGAGTGTGCATAAAATGTCCAATTTATTTAGTCCATATAAAATTAAAAACTTAGAATTAAAAAATAGAATTGTCATGTCTCCCATGAGTATGTATGCTTGTAAAGACGGTTCCGGTCTTGTACAAGATTGGCACCGTATCCATTATCCTGCAAGAGCTGTTGGCGGAGTGGGACTTGTCATAATTGAATCAACAGCAGTTACTAAACAAGGAAGAATGGGACCAACCGACCTCGGTATTTGGGAAGATGGGCAAGTAGAAGGTTTAAGGGACCTAGTCAATTTAATTAAAGGTCAAGGTGCGGCGGTAGGAATGCAATTAAATCATGCAGGCCGTAAAGCTAAAATCGATGATCCTATTGCGGCTCCATCTGCTATAGCCTTCTCAAAAGGTGGAAAAGTTCCTGAAGAGCTTACTAAGACACAAATTAATCAAGTAGTAGAGGCATTTGGTCAAAGTGCAAGACGTTGTACAGAAGCTGGATTTGATGTGGTAGAAATCCATGCTGCGCATGGTTACTTACTTCATGAGTTTCTTTCACCAGTTACTAACTATCGAACTGATGAGTATGGAGGCTCTCCAGAAGACAGATTTCGTATTCTGAAGGAAGTCATTGAAAAAGTACAGTCTGAGTGGATGGGGCCTTTATTTGTAAGGATTTCTGCAACTGATCAAGCAGAGAGAGGCAACACAATTGAAGATAGCATTGTATATGCTAAATGGTTAAAAGAGCTTGGAGTAGATTTAATTGATGTAAGTAATGGATTACTTACGCCTGCAAAAGCAAAAACATTTCCTGGCTATCAAGTTTTATATGCAGAGTCTATTCGCAAGGAAGCAGAGATTGCTACAGGGGCAGTAGGAAAAGTCATTCAGCCAGAACAAGCTGAAGAAATTATTTCAAATGGACGTGCCGATTTAGTTTTTATAGGACGTGAATTATTAGTGAATCCTCACTGGACATATTATGCAGCCAATCGTTTGAATTATGATTTAGAATTGCCGCAACAGTATTCATGGTCATGGATTAAAACGCTTTAAATATAAACAGCTGTTGGCAGAATTTCGAGATTTGTTAAAGAAAATGCCCTTAATTTAGATTATCATAATAAAAAAATCCTTTGCTACTTATAGCAAAGGATTTTTTTATTAATAACTATATAAAGTTAACCTATGTTGAAGGCTGTCCAGTGTAGATAGTTCAAAAAGGTATACATTTTTTGTTACCATAATGTACGTTATCGGAAATCATGTGTTAGAAGAACGTGTTGAAGGGGTACATATAAAAGATAGGGATAGCATCAGGGGGAGAAAATATGCTCGATAATTATGAACATTTCCTATTCTATAGGGAGGTTAAATGTCTAATTGCAGATTATGATAACTGTAGACATTTACCTACTAAGAACGAGTTGCATAATCAGATAGTACTTCTAACAAAAGTTCTTAAAAATGAATAAGTTATTATTATTCGAGCAAACTACTCAAGATACGTTACGTATCACTTTTAATACCTTGATACGTTACTGAAAAAACTCCTGGTCAACAGCAGGAGTTTTTCTCTTTTTACGCTGTATATAATATACAAAGTTAGTTAACATAATCACTCTTTCCGGTACACACCATAAAAAAGAACCCGTATGGCAGAAGGACTCTGACAAGGGTTCTTTTTCCGGAGTATGCAGCTTTTTATACATCCTTGATTTATCAACGCTTTATCAGTAGGTGGTTGAGAAACTAATGTATAAGAAGTGCACCTTTTATACATATGTAAAGATGGGGAAATATATCCTTTATAGCAAAAATATGCTATAATTTAAACGAATTGATTTTTTACACTTTCATAGGTGTAATCCCTTAAGAAGCAACCTCGCTTGCCATACCGAGGTTGCTTTTTATTTTATTAACGATAGTAATTGCTTTAACATCTTGTAATAGATTTGAATATCTCGCCCGTCAAAGTATACATTTTTCCTTACCATAATGCGACTTATCGGCATCAATATATTTATTCAATAAAGGAGATAGTACATGTTGTACCTTCGTCTAAGATACTGTCTACTTCTATTTTTCCTCCATGAGCTTGTATAATTTCATTCGAAATGGTCATTCCTAGGCCTGTACTGCCTTTTCTTTTTGGCGAATCTGAGCCTATATAATAACGATTGAACAAATTTTCAATTGTTACTTCATCCATACCTATTCCATTATCTTGTACAATAATATGAATTAAAGATACTCCTTGGTTATTGTTTTTCTTTTGAATAGATATACGAATAATAGTACCTGGAGAATTATGCTTTACCGCATTGCTAATAAGGTTAATCATTGCTCTTTTAAATAACTTTGGATCTACTTCCCTATAAATAGCCTCAAGCGTTGGTTCATAACTAAACTCGTATTGATTTTCTACCTGAGGATCATTTGCGATATCTACAATAGCTTGGCGAACTAATTCCACTAAGTTACATAACTCTAACTTCATAGGGAGCGCAGCATTTTTCAACTGAAAGGTTAAGTTGAAATCTTCTACTAATCTTTCCATATAGTCCATACGTCCATGAATAATGCTGGAGAATTCCCTGATCTCTTTAGAACTCCATCTATAATCTTTATTAGCTAATAGCGCAGCATATCCTTTTACTACAGATATAGGTGTTTTTAGGTCATGGGAAATACCGGTCATCCACTCTTCCCTTGTCTTCTCTAATTTCTTTCTTTCTAAATCACTGCTTTTTAAAGTGTCTGTGAGTTTATGAAGATCAGCTATTACATCATCGTAAACTTTATAAGTTTGTTTTAGCTGTCCATTAAGCCTTTGACTAGCAGGGATTCCTTTATTTCCTTTCGGCTCTTCTAATTTGTTGTTTGCAAGATTTTGCAGCCAACTTGATATATGCAATAAAGGAGATCCAAACAACTTTCCAAAAATAAAAGCGACCATTACTACAGCTAACAAGCAGATAACACCTAACATAACCATAAACTGAATCTGATATTTAATTGGTACAGAATTACTTGAAACATCTTTAAGAACAAAGTCCATATAAGTAGAGGAAACAAATATGCATAGTGTAATAACGAACGTAAGAAAGCACAAGAAAATAAGAAATTGTTTAGCTAGCTTATTTCGTAAATTCATCTTTTTAACTCGCTTCCTATTAACTTATAACCTAACCCTCTAACTGTCACAATTATCTTAGGATCACTTGGATCTTTTTCGATTTTCTCTCGAAGTCGTCTGATATGTACCATGACTGTATGCGTATCGCCGTAACTATCCATGCCCCAAATATGTTCATACAATTGATTTTTGGTAAAAATTTTATTGGGGTGCTCACAAATAAAGCAAAGAAGTTGAAATTCTTTAGCTGGACACTCTACCTCTATTCCTCGTACTACTAATTGGGCAGAATCTACATACAGACTAAAATCGTTATAATGGTAAACCTGTTGTATAATCGGTTCTTTACTTCGTTCGTTCATATTCAAACGTTTTAATTGGGCCTTAATACGCGCTACAATCTCTAAAGGATTAAAAGGCTTAGTAACGTAGTCATCTCCACCAAAATTAAAACCAGTAAGCTTATCCAAGTCTGTATTTTTAGCAGTCAAAAAGATAATAGGTGCATCTGTATAATTCCGAAGTTCTCTACATGTCTCAAAACCGTCTCTATCCGGCAACATAACATCCAGAATAATAATGTGTGGCCTTATGACCTTACAAATATCTACTGCTTCTTTTGAAGAACTAGCTGTAAAAATATTGATTAAGTTTTCTTTTCTTAATGTTACAGTTAACAATCTTAGAATTTCTTCATTATCATCAACAAGAAGAATCTTAGGTTCCATGTTTCTCCCCTACCTTAAAAACACTTTTTCTTCCATCATAGTCATCCTTCTTTTGGTAAATCAATAGATAATAGCACCTTGATGTTTAATTTTAATAAAGTTTAACTTCTGTTTAACTTCACTTTTTTGCCCGTTTAACTTTACTTAGTAAGCTGTAAAAGAGGTGAGAGTAGATGACAAATTATGTTGTAGAAACGGAACAGTTAACCAAAAAATATAAAGCACAAACAATTGTGAACAAAATACACTTGAAAGTAAAAGAAGGTGATATATATGGTTTTTTAGGCCCTAATGGGGCAGGGAAAACCACCACTATACGAATGTTATTGGGATTAGCAACTCCTACTAGTGGTAACATCTATGTATTTGATCTTCCCCTCGAAACAAGAAGAATAGATATTTTAAAACATGTAGGATCTTTAGTTGAGTCCCCGTCTTACTATGGACATCTAACAGGCTATGAGAACCTAGCTTCACTTGCTCGTCTATTACAAGTACCGCAGCAAAGAATTGAAGAAGTTTTAGAGATTGTGCGGCTTTCAGAAGTAGCCAATCGTCTTGTAAAAAACTATTCATTAGGAATGAAACAGCGTTTGGGTATTGCTGCAGCTTTACTTTCCAAACCTAAATTATTAATACTTGATGAACCAACAAATGGATTAGATCCTTCAGGTATACAAGAAATAAGGGAATTAATTAAGGAACTACCCGTAAAGTATGGGATGACCGTTATTGTGTCTAGCCATCTTCTTAGTGAAATTGATCAAATGGCTACTCAGGTAGGAATTATTAATAAAGGACAGTTACTGTTTCAGGATTCTATTGAAATGTTAAGAAAGAAAAGTGAACCCTCCTTAAAAATTGGTACCGATAATCTGGAAGAGGCAAAGAAATTTCTACAACAAAAAGGAATTGTAACAACGCTAAAAGAGGGATACTTGTGGACACCATCAATAGCTAAAGAAGCTGTTTCAACTATTAATTATGAATTGATTTCAGCTGGCTATGATGTATTTGAACTTACGTACTATAAACCGTCTTTGGAACAAATCTTTTTAGAGATAACTGGAAAGGAAAAAAGCCTATGATACGACATATGATAAGGGCAGATATTATGAAAGCGAGACGTACGGTATTAGTTCCTATAGTTTTTTTAGCACCTTTGCTTACATTTCTCTATGAGTGTACTAATTTCTTGTTACGTATAGAAGTAATGATTCACCAAGCAGAAGAGAAACAAACAGGTTTATGGCAAATCTTTTTATATGATAAACAATTTATATTGAGCTTAACAATTCCCTTAAGTATCACGTTGGCTGCCTCAGTAATAGCCAATACCGAACATCAAGGGAATGCCTGGAAGCAACTCCTAGCTCTTCCCATTAAACGAAGTTCTCTATTTTTAGGAAAGTTTGCGTTGCTGTTTTTAGCTATTTGTCTATCTGGAGTGGTTAGTTATTTTGTTTACTTGCTTTTTGGTTTGTTCTTTGACTTGGGCGATGATATTCCTTGGCTGCAGCTTTTAGGGGATAGCGTATTACCTTTTTTATGTTCTATTCCTATAATGGTATTTCAGTTGTACCTTTCGATAAGTATTAAAAATCAATCATTTGCTATTTTAACAGGTGCTCTCTCGTCAATGGCTGGTTTATTTTTCGCTCTAAGTCCCTTAACTAAATGGATTCCATGGGCTTATCCGTTAAATGGATCTACAGTTCGCCTCAATTATCGTACACAACACCTTATTTTAAACCCAGATTTAATGTATGTATTGATCTGCTCTTTTGTTATAGGAATATTCTCGTTAACTGTAGCTGCGTGGTTATTTGCACGAAAGAAAGAGGTGTAAATGAAATGAACCTCCTAAAAACATTAATGTACGAAGAATGGTTTAAAATGAAACGCTCTAAAATATGGTTGCTAGTAGGGTTAGGTCCTATAATCGGTGTTCTATTTGCATGGTTTAACTTTCAAGCAAACTATGATGTATTTATGAACGATATTGGTGATAATGAATGGCTAGAAGCATGGACACAAGTACAAATTTTTTATTCACCGTTAATATTACCTGTTATAACAGGCGTATATGCTTCCATGCTATGCCGTGTCGAGTATATGAATGGAGGATGGAAGCAACTTTTAGCATTGCCTATAAGAAGAGAGACAGTTTTTATCTCTAAATTACTAACTATATTCGTCTTACTGGCTCTGACTCAAGTTATTCTCCTTCTTTTATTTATCTTAGGTGGCTTCAGTATAGATATGAAAGATCAAATTCCTCTCTCTTCGCTTTTAATATTCATTGTAAGAGGATGGGTTGCTGCACTTCCATTAGCTACGGCCCAACTAGCCTTATCTTTACGTTGGCATAGCTTTGGTGCTCCATTGGGGATGAATATTGCTCTTTCACTACCATCAATCTTGGTTGCTAACTCAACGTTTGGCCAATTTTATCCTTGGGCGCAACCGATGTTAGCCATGTCACCAGCAGATGAGAGCCCTATTCCATCTAATTTTATATTTTTCCTGATATTAAGCAGTTTCTTAATTTTTAGCTTATTAATAGGGCTACGAACTATAAAGAATACTACTTATAACTAAAACCATAATGTTACTAACCCGTAAGGTTTCTTAGCTAAAAAATATATTTCACATAAAAACGAATAGATGAGCAAACTAAGTGAGACGCCGTGAAAGGATCGTTTACGACTATAATTCAACGAATACAAAAAGACTGCCACTTTTAACTGGGAAGAGGTAGTCTTTTTCTGTTTTTAGGCTGTATATGTTATACATTTTTAGTTACCATAATACGATTATCGGAAATCTTAAAAAATAAGTCAGCATTTTGTTGATATTATTTATTTACATTAAACCAGCCTTTTCGTTTAAACCAAAGAATCATGCCAATTGTCATTAAAGCCATAATTCCTAAAACAATATAATATCCGTAGTGCCAGTGAAGTTCAGGCATATGATCAAAGTTCATCCCATATAACCCTACGACAAATGTAAGGGGGATGAAAATAGAGGAGATAATTGTTAATGTCATCATAATGGAGTTCATCCGATTGGCGTTAAGTGAAAGGTAATTATCTCTCATATCTGATGTCATATCTCGATTGGCTTCCACCATGCTTGTTAATTTTATCAAGTGGTCATAGATGTCATTGAAATAGGCTTTCTGCTCCGCAGGTATATTTAAACGTTCGGAATTAATAATTCGATATAGCAGATCACGCATAGGAAGAATGGTTTTTCTGAGCTTTAATAAATCACTTCGGATATCAAAAACATCATTCATTAGTAAAGCAATTGATTTTTTGGCATCTTTGCTTTCAATTTCATTTAATTTATCCTCAATTTCATACACAATTGGGAAGTAATCATCCACTAATTGGTCCAGAACCGCATAGGCAATATAGGACACTCCTTTATTAAATCCACTAGGATGTTGTAAAAGACGTTGTTGTACTGTTTCAATACTAAGTAATGGTTTAAAGTGAAAGGTCACTAAATAATTGTCTCCGATAAATACGTCTACTTCTTCAACATCTAATGTGTGGCTATTTAAATAATGAAGAACTAAAAAGCTGTAATCCTCATAATAATCAAGCTTAGGGCGTTGTAATAAATGAAGACAATCTTCGATAGCTAAAGGGTGAAAGTGGAAAAATGTCTCTAACACTTCTGCTTCCTCCTCAGATGGAGAGGCAAGGTCTACCCAGAACCACTTAATTGAAGGATTAGACAAGTGATCAAGGGGTACATCTTCTTTGACATGTAGGTCTTGTGTAATAGCTATTGTGCGAATCATTCTGCTGCTCCTCCATGTGATTAACGATTCTATACATTATAGTATGTTACATAAAATAAACGATTAATCCAACTGCTAACAAGGCAATGAAATCTTTCTGATACTTTCTTCTCTTTTCTTCACTTGTATCTTTATTTTTACCAAAATATTTATCTATAAAAATAATAAAACAAAGCAGGAGGAAACTAAGAATGATATCTAGTATTAAGAAATGAAAGAAATCATCTGTAGTAGTCGATGACATAGTAATTCTCCTTATTTCTCACGTTTAAGTGTGAGAATACTAAATAAGTCTCTCTTCATATTTTAATCAGGGACAAAAAGTTCTAAAATCAATGTAGCTGTATAATAACGAATAGCATAAAAAAGAAAGGATTCGCTTTTTATTGTTTTCCTTATCCTAATGTTTATAATTAAAACATAAAAAACAACTTATTATATAACAAAATGTTCTATATGTCCTGATTTTTTGGAAGAAAGAGAATGATTAATCTTAAAACAGGAACGTCTAAGAAGTGTATAAGTTAATAAGGTGAGACGGAGAGGAAAGGATAAAACGTAACGATATATAATAAAAGAGATAGTAGTGGGAGATTTTTATGAAATATGCACAAATTTTTATTGATAATCGAATTCGAAATGCAACGTTGATTGTATTGCTTATTTGTATGAGTATAGCTTGGCTTTTTGATAGCGATTACTGGTACAATATAGCCGTTCTTATGGTTTCAGTATCTTTTCTCTTACATGGTATAAATGATTATATCGTAGGAAAGAACAAAGCACGAGGAACTGTTATTATACTATTGAGTGTTCTTTTTACTCTATATAATCTACTAAGAATCTTTGTTTTATGATAAAAATAAGATTTTTACACTTGCAAGGAACGAGGAGTTTTTATGTTTAAGAAAATAGTAAAATGTTATGATTACAAATTTATTGTAGCCTTAATTGTTCTAAGCCTCATCGGTTTAGTCATGGTCTACAGTGCTAGTATGGTAACGGCGGTTAGTCGTTACGGTGTTGAAGGGGATTATTTTTATCAAAAGCAAAAACTTGCTCTGATAGCAGGCTTCTTCTTTTTCTGTGTTGCTGCCTTTATTCCTTATAAAATCTATCGAGAAAAAAAAGTATTAAAAATCTTATTAATAACAGTGATTACACTTCTTGCCTTGGTCCTTATTTTTGGACATACGGCAGGAAATGCACAAAGCTGGCTTATCCTGGGCCCGATTAGAATACAACCATTAGAATTTACGAAACTAACAATCATTGTATATTTATCGGCTGTTTTTGCGAATAAACAAGAGTATATCAATGATTTAAAGCGCGCTATTATTCCACCTACCCTTGTTGTATTGTTTATTTGTTTCTTAATTGCTTTGCAACCCGATTACGGTGGGATTTTACTTATTTTAGGTACAGTTGCGGCTATTGTTTTATGTTCAGGTATTTCAATAAAATCAATGCTAAAGATTGCCTTACTAGGAGTAGTAGGCATCCTTATTATGTTAGTCGTTTTATTAGTGACGGGACATATAGACACCGTGTTTTCGCCTGTTCGTTTAGCTCGTTTTACTGGCTATCTACATCCTTTTGAGAACCAACAAGGAAATGGGTACCAACTGGTTAACTCCTACTTGGCAATAGGGAGTGGTGGACTATCGGGCATGGGATTAGGACAAAGTGTTCAAAAGGCAGGTTATCTGCCTGAATCCCACACAGATTTTATTATGGCAATTATTGCGGAGGAACTAGGTTTTTGGGGAGTACTTCTTGTATTAGGACTATTATTTTTTATTATCCTTCAAGGGTTAAAAATAGCAAGAAAATCTAATGATCCTTTTGGAGCACTACTAGCTATCGGTATTTCCGTTATGATAGGTATTCAAGCATTTGTTAACCTTGGAGCAGTATCGGGAATTCTTCCTATCACAGGTGTAACGTTACCTTTTGTAAGTTATGGTGGTTCTTCTCTTACATTGCTTATGTTTGCTGTAGGAGTACTAGCGAATATATCCATGTTTAATAAATTTGAAAAGAAATACAAACACAAAGTAACAGATCCAAGGAAACTGAAAAGTATCTAATGATTTGTATGAATGACATTTCTATAAAAATTATTGAGGATAAAATAAAATTATAAACAAAAGACACTGGTTAAGAGCCAGTGTCTTTTGTTTATGGAAGGAGGTTAAGTTTGTAGTATTGCTAAAGGAATTCAAAAGTCTATTAGAACGCCTCTTATGTACCATTTATATACTTTCCTAAAAATCTTTATGTAGAAGATAAAAATTATTCCCTTCGGAAAAACTGCAAGGCGCTATAAACGATCCATAGAAAACAGGCCACCATAACTTGTTTTTCTAGGCAAAGAATAATTGTCCATAGTATCACTAAAGTTAAAATAGGAATAGATAACTTCCTTATCATTCACACCTTTCCTTTCTTCATTATTATCCTATCTATATTCATGAAAACGTGGTAGATTGCCTTTTTTGTGCAAAAAAAAAGACGCCTATTAGGGCGCCTATATCCAACGAAATAGTTTAGAAAAGGGAAAAGTGTTTACTTTAAGAATGAACATGATCTTATTTGGTCATTACCCTTTTTAAAAAGAACAAAACATACATTATAGGTAACACAAATAAGCTACTTAAATTCTCTATTTCATTTATTGATCCTCTGGACTTACCTCGAGACTTTCAACTTCATCATTCTTCTTTACTTCTAATCGCACAACTTTGTTTTTACTATCTCCAGGCATATTGTCGTCATCTTGCTCAAAGTCTTTAGATTTTTTATAAGTCTTTTTTCCACTAGACACTTCTATTGTTACATCATTATCGGTTTCATTAATTAATTTTCCAATTATGCTATAATCTCCATCAGCATCTTTTTCGTATATACCATTTGAATCTGCTTTTGCTTGAGGAGTTAACTCTAGACTTTCTGCATTGTTATTTTTAGCATCAATCTCTACGTTTACTTGTTTTCCACCAATATCCTTAGGTGTATCTTTTTCTTTTTTAAACGACTTACTTTTAGGTATCTTTACTTTTTTACCATCGATAACAAGTGTTAACTCATCGTTCGTTTCTTTCTCTAATGTTCCTACTAAATCAAAGTCTTCACCTTGCTGTTTACTATCCGGATCTTTGGAGAACTGTTGTAAATTTGATTTATTTTCAGAAGAGCTATTTTCACTTTGTGATGTATTTTGCGATGATTCATTTTGATTAGAGCATCCTACAAGAGATCCTGTAGCTAAAGTACCGGCTAATGAAATACAAAGCATTACCATTTTTTTATTCATATAGCTTATTTCTCCTTTTTCTTTGTTTTTGTTTATATTGCCTATTCTTTAAAAAACCAAACGAAATTACTTTTTTAAAACCGGAGAAGTTATATAGCATAGTCACAAGAATAATCATAATTATTCTTGTGTTAACTACTATCTTTGTATGTGACCTTGCTGTCACCAAATTGAAATTAATTAGTTAGACATTTTGTTCTTTTCTTTATAATGAACTGTATATAGCATTATAACTATGAGCCAAAACGCACTAATAAGGTATCCGCCTAAAATATCGCTTGGATGGTGTACACCTAGATAAATACGACTGAATCCCATTGCTAAGATAAGAATGCTTGCTAGTAAGGAAAATACGACCTTTATTTTATTGCTCTTTAAATGTGTCCATAACAGAAATAGAAGTATACCGTAAAGAACAAAGGAATTCATAGCATGTTGACTAGGAAAGCTATGTTTATCCACCTCTACTAAATGAGATCCATCTGGTCGTGAACGGCTAAATAAATACTTTAGACCCTCGCTAAGCAGTCTTTCTCCTATCATGGCAACAATGAATAGAACAGAGGCAAAACGACGTTTAGTTACAAAATAAAGGTAAAATAAAATTGCAAGACAGATTCCAATAACAAAGTAAGTTGATCCAATAAAATCAAAAAATTTCATTATAGGCGTTAAGTAAGAAGATCGTTTATGATGGATAAAAGATGATAACCATTTGTCAAATTCACTAAACTTGCCCATTTCAACTAAGATACCAGTACAAACAAAGCTAATTAGCAGTAACAGTCCAAGAACATATAATTTTAACTTTACTAACATCTTCATATTGAAATCCCCAGTTCTATATAAGTAATGTTATTATTTACATGTATTTCACATATATACAATTTAGCTTCCTCAGAACCCTATTGTAGTAACCTGGCTTTCTTTCACTAAAGATGCAGTAATTATAGAGAGGCTAAAAGTGTTTATGATATTCAAAAGAAGTATTAGCAAAGTTACACAAGTAACTTTGCTAATATTTACATTTTAATAAATATTATATATAGAATTAGTGTTAAAATAATGAAAGTTCCATTCTCTAGGATTACCGTTCATATAGATGGTCACTCTAATGTAAGCAAATTCTTTAACATAATGAACTATACTTTGGAAAGGAGGAAAATAGATGGAGTCCATATGGATCGAATACGCTTGGGCGTTGTTAATTCTAATTGGTTTAGAAGGTTTATTATCGGCTGACAATGCTCTTGTACTAGCAGTCATAGCTAAACATCTACCGGATAATGAGAAGAAAAAAGCAATTAATTATGGAATTCTTATGGCATTTATTTTTCGATTTGGTGCTCTCTTCGCTATTTCATTTATAGCCAACGTATGGTGGATTCAGGCGGTAGGAGCAGCTTATCTTCTGTATTTAGGTTTGAAGCATGTCCTTAAGGCACGGTTTGGGAAACACAACGAGAATATTCATAATGATGATGAAAAGGAGTCTGCTGGAAAAGGATTCTGGCCGACAGTAGGAAAAATTGCGTTAGCTGATTTGGCTTTTGCGATTGATTCTATTTTAGCTGCGGTAGCTATAGCCCTTGGTCTTCCAGATTCACAGTTTGGTGAAATTGGTGGTATGGATGGGGGACAATTTGCAGTTGTAGTTTTGGGAGGAATTGCAGGTCTTATCTTGATTAAGTTTGCAGCGACCTGGTTTGTAAAACTCCTCGAAAAGCGTCCTGCCTTAGAAACTACAGCATATGCCATTGTTGCTTGGGTGGGTGTCAAACTTGCTGTTATTACACTTGCTCATAAGGATATAGGTGTCTTAGACCCTCATTTTCCCCATAGTACTATTTGGACATTAATCTTCTATGGAGTATTAGTTGGTATTGCTCTACTAGGTTGGTTTGCACCGAGCAATAAGTCTTTAGAAAGGCCTTCAGCTTAAAAAGATAATTAAGTATGACGTATTAACGTAGAGAAACCTTCTGAATTAGACTATGTAAAAAAGGAAAATTAGAAGGCCTTGTAAAATTTACAAGGCTTTTTTTGCATATAAAGATAATCTAGATAAATTAAATAGTTCGTAAAAGTATACGTTTACGGACTTTGAGTTTGTATAAAAGATTTATCATTCTCGACGTTCGTTTAAATTTAAAAATAATTTACGAACGTTCTTTAAAATACATGTAGTTTTACGAACGTTTTTAGCAAAGTAATAGATTGAAAAGTCTACTTCCTTACCCATGGAAGTAGCTTTTTCTTTAGAACATCCTACGTTAAGAATAGTAGGAATTGGGATTCCTAGCCCTTAGGTTGCTTTAAACGTTTAATTTTATCCTTTTATTTTGAGTGAAAAAGCAGTCTCGAAGTAAGAGACTGTCATCTTAATCTGCTTAATATAATAAAATTTCTTTAAAATGGCTCTACAGAAACTCTTTTCATTAGCCGTTTTAACTTATTTTCCGTATCCGTTTTCTCTACTGGCGTGTAGATACTACACCGCAAATCCATATCCCCTTGAACTTGGAGAGAAGTTAAATTAAATAACATTTTTCCTGCTTTGGCATGTCTAAATTCAATAACCATTTCAGGAGCTTTACTCACTTGGCTTTCATTCCATAAGGCCTGGAATTCTGGATGTAAATGACTCATCTGACTAATAAACTGGTTGTACCATTCATCACCTAAATAGTGTCCATAATAGGTACGGAAAATAGCAAGAAAACCTTTCGCGAAATGCTCCCAATTGACAGCTAATGCTTTCAATTCTTTTCGGGCGAACACTAATTGAATTAGATTTCTTTGATCATTTGGAATTTGTTCGAAATCTAGAAAAACATGAGCTGCTGCGGGGTTCCATCCTACAATATGGCAATGGCGATCTGTCACGATAGTCGGACAATAGGTTAATTCAGCTAGTATTCGCTTTAGAGAAGGGCTAAGCTCTAATTGATCTTTTTTTGGATGAACAATTTCTAACTTTGTTTCTAATGCTAGATCATATAAATAGTCTCTTTCATCGCTATTTAGTTGTAGAGCTGTAGAAATACAATCAAGCACAATAGAAGAAACTTTTATATCTCTTCCTTGCTCTAACCATGTGTACCAAGTGGTACTTACCCCTGCTAATTGTGCAACTTCTTCTCGTCGTAATCCGGGTGTCCTTCTTCGGGTTCCAGCTGGTAACCCAATAGACTCTGGCTTAATTTGAGCACGTTTAGCTTTTAGGAATGTAGACAGGGCCTCAAGCCTAGTTTTATCGTTCATTTTTAAAACTCCTCATCATACAATTTACCCTAGTAGTAGTTATACCAGGATAAACAATCCCTTGTAATAGGATAAAAGGACTGTAAAATACAAGTATATTATTGATTTGGAGTGATGAAAAGTGGAAAGAGTTGTGATTACAGGTATGGGAGTAGTCTCTCCTATAGGAAATAACATCAGAACATTTTGGAACAACCTAATTAAAGGAGAGTCCGGCATCTCCTCTATAGATACATTTGATATTACTGACCATAAGGCAAAAATTGCAGGAATTGTTCGGGATTTTGATGCAGATGAAATTTTAGGAAAGAAAGAAGCAAGGCGTTTAGATCGCTTTTCCCAATTTGCTATAGCTGCAGCTGAACAAGCCTGGGCAGATTCTAAGTTAGATCTCAATCATATAGATCCAGAAAGGTTAGGCGTATACGTAGGTTCAGGTATAGGCGGCATTGAAACCTTAATTGAAAATATTGATGCACTTAGACAGAAAGGGCCAAGGAGAGTCAGCCCAACTCTCGTGCCAGGTATGATTTCTAATGCTGCTGCAGCACAAATTAGCATCAAGTGGAATGCAATGGGTCCTTCTATGTCGCCTGTTTCTGCTTGTGCCATCGGAAATACAGCTATTGGGGAAGCCTTTAGACTCATTCGTTCTGGAGAAGTGGATGCTGTGTTTGCGGGTGGAACAGAGGCTGCTATAACAGACTTATCAGTAGCCAGTTTTGGAAATGCCACCGCATTATCAACAAGAAATGACAATCCTACTCAAGCTAGTCGTCCATTTGATGAAGACCGTGACGGATTTGTCATGTCAGAAGGAGCAGGAATTCTAATCTTAGAATCTTTATCTCACGCTTTGCGTAGAGGAGCAAACATTCATGCAGAAGTCATTGGATATGGTGCAAGCTCAGACGCACACCATATGGTTGCTACACATCCAGAGGGTAAGGGTGCTTATCTTGCGATGAGAGCAGCTTTAAAAAATGCAAACATATCCCTTGAAGAGATTGATGTTATTAGTGCTCATGCCACAAGTACAAAGGTGGGTGACATCTCTGAAACCAAGGCTATTAAGGAACTGTTTGGACAACAAGCGTATCAGATTCCAATAACGGCTAATAAATCTATGGTTGGTCACATGTTAGGAGCAGCTGGTGGAGTTGAAGCAATTGCTTTAGCAATGAGCCTTAAAGAAGGCATCGTTCCTCCAACAATTAACTTAGAAAATGCCGATCCATTATGCGATTTGGATTATGTACCAGCTATTGCTCGCCAAGTGAAAATAAATACTGGTTTATCTAATTCATTTGGGTTTGGAGGCCATAATGCAGCTATTGTTTTAAAGAAATACGAGTGAGTATATTTTCACTCGTATTTCTTCATGAAAATTAAAGCCAAAATAAAATATAATTACGAATTGCTATTTAAGTTGGATTAAAGATACCCAAAATCGAATACATTTGGCAAACCATACCCTAATTAATGATAGCAGTTCCTTGGATACTCGCTGAAGAACCAGATTAATGTCCCTTTATATCCTAACTGCCACCCTAAACTATATTTTTAAAATACTAAAAGAAATGTTGAGAAATGACAAGCAAGCATTAAAGCAAAAGAGCAAACTTTATCAGACAGTAATTAAAACCTTATAAATCACGCCCTCAGTTCCTGCATAAGGAGATGAGGGCACTTTTTCTATAAAAGCTTTCCTACTATTAATTATGGCCAACTATTGAATGTGGTACATATGGCTCTTCAAGAAACTTGATTTCCTCAGGTGTTAGCTTAACTGATAAAGCGCCTACGGCATCCTCAAGATGCGCTATTTTCGTAGCACCAATTATAGGAGCTGCTACTGTTTCTTTCTGTAATAACCAGGCAAGTGCAATGTGTGTACGGGGAATACCATGTTTTTCTGCGATGGATGCCACTCGCTCTACAACCAACCGATCGGCATCTGCAGTCGCATCGTATTTAGATTTTTGAATTTGATCTGTCTCAGAACGATGGGTTGTTACTGACCAATCACGCGTTAACCTCCCTGATGCAAGAGGGCTATATGGAGTGACAGCAATTTTCTCTTCTTTACAAAGAGGTAACACTTCTCGTTCCTCTTCACGATATATCAGGTTTAAATGGTTCTGCATAGACACAAACTTAGTCCAACCATTCTTTTCTGCTATATGTAACGCTTTTTGGAATTGCCAAGCGTACATGGCAGATGCACCAATGTACCTTACTTTGCCAGCCTTCACCACGTCATGTAATGCCTCCATCGTTTCTTCAATAGGAGTATTGTAATCCCAACGATGGATGATATAAAGATCTACATAATCAGTTTCCAACCTTTTAAGACTCTTATCGATTTCACTCATAATAGCTTTTCGGGAAAGGCCAGAACCATTTGGGCCTTTATGCATTTGTCCGTGTACTTTAGTTGCTATCACAACTTCATCACGACTAGCATAATCTTTAAGAGCTCGTCCAAGGTATTCCTCGCTTGTACCCAGTGAGTATACATTTGCTGTATCAAAAAAGTTAATCCCTAAGTCGAGGGCTTTTTTTATAATAAGGCGAGAGTCCTCTTCATTAATCACCCATTGGTGAAGCCATTTGTTGGCGTCCCCAAAACCCATACATCCAAGACAAAGTCGAGATACATCTAAGCCTGTATTACCAAGTTTTACATACTCCATTTAATTGCCTCCTACTTTCCTAATGAGTCATGCACTTTTTTAAAAAAAAGACCTCAATGGTACAACTTTCTTTTCAGCAAGATCTCTTAATTTTCAGGAATAATTTCATTGACACATGCTAATGTGTTAAGTGTTCTCGGAAAGCCCATGTAGGGTAAGCAATGAGTGATAGCAGTGATTAATGTTTCCTTATTATTGCCCACATTTATGTTACCCTGCACATGTGCTTTCACTTGACCTTCAGCACCGCCTAACGCACTTATAATACAGAGCGTTAATAGCTCTCGTGTTTTCAAATCGAGTCCGTCACGAGTATAGAAATCTCCGAAGCAAAAAACAGAAAGATATTCCTGCATATGCTTTTGATTCGATGGAGCACTCTCCTGCATTTTTTTTATGACATCTCTAAAACTCTCTACTTGAGTTGCAAGACCCTTTTGAAAGCGATTATCTTCATCTACCGTCTTTTGGCTTTCAATCGGTAAAGCGATATTCTTTGCTTTGAATACCTCATTAACTTCATTGATAGTATTTAACGTTTTCGGGAATCCAATATACGGAGCACATTGGTAAACCGCCTCTTTGATTTCTACAGGTGTTAGCCCAACATTCAATGCTGCACTAACATGTGCTCTTAATTGAGGTAATGTCTGGTTAGTAGCAAGAACCACCAGGGTGATTAACTCACGCTGTTTGTCATCCAGATTACCTTGATAAAAAACTTCCCCAAAAATAAAATGGCTCAGAATGTCCTGAAAATCAGGATCAGTGGCATGGGTACTAGGTACTCCTTCACCAAATAGCTGTTTGGATTTTTTTTGCTCTTTTCGATACGATTCATAAACAAGCCTCCTGACAGAAAAATTTGGATAAGTCCACATTTATATTAGGTACTTTTATTACAATTGATTGATTGTGAACTTCTTTTAAATTGTTTTTTTTCTTAACGTTTTTAATTATGTCATAAATATCAAAAAATCCTTAACCTATTATTATCAAGTTTTTGCCTAATCCTCTCAAAACCCCTTACTAAATCTATAACTATTAGGTATAATGAACCGAAAATAAGGAAAAGGAGAATAAGTTATGTTTAACAACCCCTATAAACAGCAACATGAACTTGTTAAACTCATTGAACGCCTTTTAAAGCAGGACGATGTTCACCCTACCACTATTCCATCTTTATTTCTCATCCGTGAATCCAATACTACTGAACCCATTTCTCGGGTTAATGAGCCATCTTTTTGCATTATCCTCCAAGGAGAGAAGGAGATTTTATTGGGAGAGGAACGCTTTTTATATGGTCCTGGTCATTATATTGTGGCATCAGTTGACTTGCCAGTTACAGGTCAAGTCATCAAAGCCTCAACCGAGTCCCCATATTTAGCCTTCAAACTTGAATTTACCTCTAGCCAGGTTTTAGAGGTTTTAAATGGCACAGATATTAAAACTGGGCAGGGAAAGAACGCAAAGCGAGCTATGTATGTTAGCAAGGTAGAGCCATCTTTGTTGGACGCGGTATTAAGGTTAGCATCTTTGCTAGAAACGCCACAACATATCCCAGTTCTTGCTCCATTATTTAAAAAAGAAATTCTCTATTGGATTTTACAAGGTCCACATGGTGAAGCGCTTGAACAAATGGCATTAGAAGGTAGCAATGCTTCTAGAATAAGAGAGGTTATAGATCATATCATCAATAATTATGAAGAGTCTTTTCGTATTGAAGAGCTTGCTGAAATAGCAAATATGAGTGTTTCATCGCTACATCGACATTTTAAAGAAGTAACGGCAATGAGTCCCATTCAGTTTCAAAAACAACTGAGATTACAGGAAGCGAGGCGCTTGCTATTAGCTGAGTCGACAGATGTAGCTGATGTCGCATTCAGGGTCGGATACGAAAGTCAATCGCAATTCAGTCGAGAATATTCACGTATGTTTGGCTTTTCACCTAGAGTAGATATAAACCGAATGAGAGAACACTACGTTTAAATAAAGGAAGTCATAAACAAGCAACTAGAAGTATCTCAACCTGTTTTAACAGAAGAGCAAGTGGAACAAATCAATTTCACCTTAATTGAAGCCTTACATACTACAAAAAGGGACAATGTATTAAAGAAAAGGGATTCATCCAATCTGTTGATTCCCTGGGGAATTTGTTTATTTTTATCGATGAAGTATTTGAATTAAAAAACAAAATGAAGTTAAGTGAACTAATTGATGTTCGTTTCCAGTAAGGCCACAGAAATAAAATCTCGTTCTTGAAGAACGAGATTTAAACTGGATAATATATAATCATACTTAATTTAGCTAATGTTTTTCCGCGATTATAATAAGAATGAGCTCTATCAGCTTTGAACCTAATAGCATTCCCACTCTTTATCGTATATTCATTGCTATTTACACTTATAGTGAGTTCGCCTTCAAAGACAGTTATGAACTCTTCAGTCCCTTCCCTATGCGAATCAGCGTCTAGAGATCCACCTTCTTCTATTTCTACAGAATAAACTTCAAAGCGCCTATCATCCTCGAAGGGAAAATAAGGGTAGACTTGATATTTTCCGTTGTCTTCAGATAATATTTGAATGTCGGTTTTTGAAATGACTTTGGTGTCTGGCTGAGGATTATTTATTAATGAAGTAAAAGAAATTTTTAATCCATTAGCTATTTTCCAAATAGTTGTAATTGTAGGACTTGATTCTCCTCTTTCGATTTGCCCTATCATTGTCTTGCTTACCCCAGTTAATTCTGCAACTTTTTCGAGACTTAATTTCTTACTTTCTCTAAAATTTTTTAGGTTTTTGGCGATAATAAGATTTATTTCCTCCATAAATACACTCCTATCACTATGTACAATATAACGACCATAATGTAAAATAAAAAGCACGACGTTATATCGTCCTTTTTGAACATTATAATATACATATTAGAGGAGGTACAAATATGCCATTATTATCATTTTTGCTATATATTTTTGTGACCAGTTTTACCCCTGGTCCTAACAATATTATGGCCATGTTATTTGCTAACAAATACGGTTTGAGAAAGACTACAAAATTTTGTTTAGGAGTAGGTGCAGGCTTTCTTATAGTAATGTTGTTATGTAGTTATTTTAATCTTTTACTCAAAAATTTTATTCCAAAAATTGAATTTTATATGAGGATCTTAGGTGCGATCTATATGATGTATCTAGCTATAAAAATTATTAGTAGTAAAAATAATGATAAAAATAACGATGAAGACAAGAATAGCAGTTTTTTCATGGGAATGCTTTTACAATTTATAAATCCAAAAGGTATTTTATATGGCATAACGGCTATAGCGACCTTCATTCTTCCATATCACGATTCAAATTTTAGCTTAATAATGTATTCGTTATTTCTAGCTTTTGTGGGGTTTGTAAGTACTTTCTGTTGGAGCTTATTTGGTTCAGTTTTTCAAAAATTCCTCTCAAAGTATAGAAGACAGTTTAATGTAATAATGGCTTTATTATTAATGTATAGTGCAGTCTCAATTCTTATAAAATAAGTTTCTTATTTAATTAAGGATACATTTTAACATCGGAATAATTTTAACGTTGTAAATATTCGTTTTGTTAAAGGGTCAGTACTTGTGTTATGCGAAATATTAACCCTTTGTCGGTCGTTATAACGTATATATCGTACTTTGTATTACTTTAAAGATATAATTTGACAAGTTCAGATAATAACATAAGAAGTGAGTGAAAAACATGGAAGAGAAACAGCAGGAAGAAATCGATCTTGATAAAGTGTATGACTATGCTGAATTTCCGGATAAGGTTAGTGGCCGATGCGATAACTGCAACTCAGCTTACTTCAAAAGTTCCGTAAAAGGTGGCGTTTTCTTACGTGAATGTAGAGAGTGCGGGATGAAGAAGAGTATATAAAATTGGACAATAAGAAAGCCTTGTTATTACATATAACGAGGCTTTTTACATTGAAAAAAAATCATCTGGCCCTTTACTACGATCAATTTTTTTAACCTGATCCATTACCTTTTTCAGTACTTTTGGAGAAGGAGAATAATTTTTTTCATTACACATGGTTGAAACTGTTGCTCTTGAAACTTTACTTGACTCAGAAAATTCAGCTTGTGTGATCCCCTTTTTATCAAGCCACCTGCCAAATTTACTACGTTTAGGGTTTTTCCACCAAGACATGAAACCACTCCTTTTTGTTACCATCCTTTCCTTTTTTAAATGCTTTTATACGAATTTAGATGCTTTTATATACTTTTAGACATAATGGACAAGCCTTACCCAATATACTTTATCAAGGTATCAGTAAGGTGCCTAAAGACATCACGAATGGAGTGTTTAACATGACAAAAGAAATGGCAATCGTCTTAAAAGACCTGAAAGGCGTCTTCCTTACACAAGAAGGTAAACGCTTATTAGATATCATTTTAAAAGAAAACGTTAAAAACAAAGGAATCTGAACGGTCAAAACTTTATAAGGAGGTTATTTTCTATGGTTTACCGCACAACTTTACGATGCAGCGATATTTATCGTACATATCTAGATAAATTATTTCAATCTACTTCCCTAGATCGCACACAAATTATTAGATGTGCTCTTTTTACAGCACCTTCTAACCCTCAATTTTTGGATTTAATGCAGCAATTTCAATATAGACATCAAGATGACATCGCTCCCCCCTCTTTCGATTTATGGCACTTTTCAGACCATTATTTATGGTTAGAGCAAGATCCAATCATAAAAGAAAGGGAGAGATTACAAGATGATGTCAGTCAAAGAAAAGATTCTTCTCCAATCAATGCTAAATACTTTGGATCACCAAGAAATAGTGAATCACTATCAATTAAAAAAGAAACGGACCAGCAATATAGACGTCAGCAATCGATTACGGGATCATCAAGGCAAGTTTCTTCCATACGATCATCAAATGGAGGAATCAAACTCGATTTGCGATGATGAAGAAATAGAGTTGCAGCGCAATTTTAAGGTGACTGCTATTCCTGGATCTTACAACAGCTATTCTATTGATGATAAAATGAAGCGTGATTGGAGTGGAAATATTTATTTATTATGCTTTTTAGGGGTTCTAATCATTTCATACATCAGTTAGATGTCAACGCATGAATAATGTCGATATTTTCCTCATAATCATATAGCATGAATACAGTTAAGACCGCCTTATACACTATAAGTAATGGGCGGTCTTTGTTATAGATATTCGTATTCAAATAGAAGCAAGGGCTTTTTTCGCTTTATAGCTTGAAATCTTGTATATAGTATCTTCTTTTTAATTTTCGTTCTATGAACATCACTGTAACAGGATTTGAACGCTCTTTTTGCCCACGAACACTATGTGTTATTTTTGTGTTCGGAAACTCTTGACCCCTTGTCACTACTAGATTTATAGCGTTCTCGATACTGCGTTAAAAGTAATGGGAAATCGATATTTTAGATGCATATAAAATTCTTACTTACGATTAAAGAGACGGCCCCAAAAGCTAGAGGGAGGTTCTTCTTGCGCCGCAGCAACTTCTAATCGACGTTGTTCCATACTTGCATTCATTTGATTTATTAATTTATGGTCTCGTTGTTCTATAAGATTTTCCATTTTTTTATACACAGCTTCTGCAGTTTGTGCTGAAACTTCAGCTGCAACTTTCGCTGAGGTTTCTTCAATAATCCCACGAGTATATTGTTCCAATTCCTCTCTAGTGAATGTTACTGTAACAGGATTTGAACGCTCTTTTTCTTCACGAACACTATGTGTTATTTCTGTGTTCGAACCCTCTTCAACCCTTTTCATTACTAGCTTTGCAGTGTTCTCCACACTGTGTGTACGTTCTACTAAAACTTTGAATTCTGCTATAATGTTAATATCGCGTTCGTAGTAGATTCGTTGACCGTTCGTCCCCTTATTATTTCGTTCAAATTTATAACCGTTTTCTTCTAATTCAATTGCCCACTTACGCAAAGTGTTGGGATTAAGATTTAATTTTTCACACACCTGTTTAGCAAAATAACCTAATTGTTCGCTCAACAGTATCCACTTCCTTTCTTTGTTACTCATTCGTTCTTTTAACGATATTATCCTGTTCTTTTAACGTTCATATTATAGTAATTTTACGTTACAATATCTTTTTAGTTGAACTTAAGTGAAACTAGAGTTTATAAAATTACAAACACCTTAAAAATCGCCTTCTTCAAGTTTAACTTATGTTGAACTTGTGTTTGTTTAAAAGATTACTGATTAATTTGTTCAAAAAATACCTCTGTATAGAATAACACACAGAGGCATTTTAAGATTATTATAAATTTGAAATGGGATTCTCTTTAATTGAAGTATTAAACTAATTTCCCTTTAACTGTTTGATTGTAAAAGGGGAGAGACAATACGTTCATTTGATAGGTATGTCTTTTCCTTTGAGAATAGCTTTAATCCCATAATATCGGGATGAATCTGTACAGTGGCAGAACGATAACGCAACCCGTGATCTTCTACATTAGGAAATTTATCATTGAGCTTCCTATTATACTCAGGTTTAAAATAATTGATTAGAGCTGCCTCAGTTGCATCTAAGATCTGATTATTTAATTCCAGAGGGGGATTCTTTGTTAGCTCTTGTAGTTGAACTAGATCTTCGTCCTCACTGTCTATTTCCTCTAATAACTGTGATTTGAACTCCAATAGTAGAAGGGCTAGATCTTTTTCTGGATAGTCACGTAAAATATCTGCTTCTACCTTCTGTAACGTAGGATCAGACATTAACTCTTCAGCAGGAAGACGTTCTCCATTTTCTCTAAATGCTTGCCCAATATAAACAATCTCTGTATCTAAGTAATACTTTGACTCCTCAAGATAGACATGAAGCAGATTTAACTCAATAGGCCCTTTCTCCCAACCTGTGAATACCATCGCTTTACGTGGCTTCTCATAGGCAAATTCAAACTTTCTGTGATCAAATTCTGGCATATCATCTGAAATAATAGAAATGTCCAGCGTCTCTCTGGAAGTATGTTCTCCTGTCCCAACGATTACGTCAAAACGTATATAATCTTCAAAGAACTGGATAGAATCTTCATCTATACTTAATTTTGGTATGAGTGTAGCCACGTAAATATTATACCTTCGATCATCTGGCGATAAATAATCTAGATCAAAAGGGTAACTCATGCTTAGATGATAAGCCCATGTTTGCAGCCCATAGTCTGACATATATTTAGTATTCATAGCTCCCTCCTTAGATGGTACGTTATTTTTGAAAGTCATAGACAACCGGAACGTTGTCCATTTTCATGGTTTTGGCCACAATATAACGACGATATCCATCCTTTAAAACCTTCGTTTCTTTCTCAATCGTTAACGGCTTGTCAAGGTGTCCTGTACGCTTCACAAATTCAATGACTTCTTCTGTTTTCACAGGGTTTGGACGTGTCTTTAAGAAGGCTTCAGGAACGATAATGTCATCAAAACCCACGACATCCTTTGTCCCTTTTGGCTGAATAGGTTGTTGCTTCATTTGAGGCGCAGCCTTTTTCTCCTGAACAGGTGTTTCGTTCACTTTTGGCTGTACCGTTTTCGCTTCTTTTGCTACAGACTCTTGTTTTTCTGCCTGCTTGGTAGCTGCAACCTCTTGCTGTGCCTTAGAGACTTCTTGTTTCGCTTCTCTTTTATCGTTTGAGTCATTGGCTTCTTTATCGTTTTTATTCGGGAGAACGGTAATCTGGAAACAGATAACACCTATTTCGCCAGGGCATTCATCAATTGGAATATCTAGCGTTGGTTCCCCTTGAATTAAGATTTTCTCATGCATAATACTCTTTTTTGTTAGTCCGGTTTTATTAAATGCTTTCTTTGCAACAAACACGGTATACGAAATAAACGTACTCTTCTTTAACCCTTTAGGCGCAGAAGGTGAACCTTTTTCTCGCATATCAAAGGCAACGTAACGGTCATATTCTCGTAAGGGTCCTGTCGCAGAACCTGTTAGGGTCATTTTATGTGGCATAGTGATCTCCTCCTACATAGATTTATATATTGATTATTTAGAAGTATGTTCTAAATAATAATACTCTTAATAAACATCAGCTTCCAAGGGATTTCTTCACTTTTTACATGTCCTCCTGTCGTGCATATAAACAGAAATTATGCACATACTTTTAGTATGGACTTGTAGCTCAATTGCAGAGCAGCCAGTCGTATTACACTATACAACTTGGTTTCTTGCAGGTTCAAATCCTGCCAAGTCCTTATTATCTTCTGACTACTTTTAAAAATTAAGAAGCTGGTTCCTTTAAATTAGCATGTTCGTGTAAAAAAGCTTGTTCCTCTGGTGTTAAGGCTTGTCCTAGATCTTGTTTCAGCTGCGCCATTTCGAACGAACTGTACGTAGTACTGTGTTCCTGCAGCAAATTTTCTTCTTCTGGCGTTAGTTCTTGCCCTAAATCTTGCTTTAATTGGATCATTTCAAGCTGCTCATCTAGAGAAAGAGCTGTATCTTGTGTACGCTCTTTTTGCTCCTGTTCAGCTTTTAACCAAGCAGGAACGATTTCCTTACGGATGATATGTTTAGGCGTAAATAGGGCTGCTGTTTCAGCCTCAGTATGTATGTCGGACTCAGATGATTGTTCTTCTGTATTCCCTTTAAGTAGATTAGTAAATTGATTATAAGCAATTTGATAAACTAAACGGCACATTTCATCCAGTGATAGGGTAGTACCCTTATGATTCGCCTCATGGACATATTTATCTAAGCCTACAATGGCTGTATAAGCGACTTCATGAACTTGTTCTTTCACAATCTCAATCTCTGTATCTCGTTTTACGGCTTTAGCTGCATTTTGAATACGAGCATAAAAGTCTTTTAGTTGATGACCATATTTACTTGCATACACATTATTTACTTTTTTAGGAACACCTTTGATATAAGCAAATGCCTGTGAAGCAGATATTAAATGATTAGTTAAATGATTTTTAGGTAAATCAAGGTTAATAAAGGGGGACGATGCTTTTTCGTCCTCAAAGATTGGTGTATCAACGTTTTCATCACTTTCTGGACTTGTCACAGGAGTTGTCACAGGAGTTGTCATTTCTTCTTGTTGAAGCGTTTGGACACCTGTTGTGTCATGGTCAAAAAAGATTTCCTCACAAATTTGATCAAAATTCGTATGGCTTTTAAGGATAAATACATAGCTATCAGGATGAGCACCTGTTGTATCTTCTTTGATATAACGTGCCACAATCATAAACGGTGTTTCCTTTAATGATTTTACAAAGCGAGAAACGGTACTTTGAGATACATCAAATTTTTTCATGAGTGTTTTTGAGTGAATCGCTTGAATGCCTGTAGCAACAAGGTTATAAATCACGTAATCTAACATTTCCATCCGTTTTTTAGGGAATACTTTATGTAGGGCTACTTGTTGTTGTTTAAAGTAAGTACGAAGGGTTTCTAAAAACGCTTCTTTCTTTTTACGAAGGGTCGGTTTTTCTTTCCATAACCAAGTGAATCGTCCGTTGAAGGTATTTACATCTTGTAAATAGCAGGTAAAAAGCTTTGTCATTTGTTCATCTTCTCCTTTAAGGAACACAAAAAAGACACTGTTTCCCTGAAGAAAGGAAAACAATGCCGTGATTTTGATGAACTAAGCCCTTGAAATAGATGTCAATTTCGTATAAAATAAAGCCATAAGTTTTATTTTATACAAAACTACTCTATTAACAAGAGACTTCGACAAGTGTTTTCCCTACCGTAACTAGGGGGAACGGTTTAAGAGTGCTGATACACTACTTAAACAGTTGAAGTCTTTTTTCTATCCGCACGTTTTTGTTAGTTTTATTATAGCGTTAACTAGTCTCATAATTCAATAAAAATTAGCAAAATATATCAAAACAAGTATTTTTAGCTACGATCCGTTTGTTATTTCTTTGGGGATCGACTTCATCATAGCTGAATTTGTGGAATCTGGGGAGGGGTATTTTTTTACCCCTCCCTAAGTACTTAAAAGTATGTTATAATGCTACATTTTTGATAATGTTAATGGTTTGGTAATTCGTTCACCTTTAATGATAATGGTAAATATCTATCCTGGGTAGGGTGATTTTTTGTAGTCCTTTTTTGGTAAAAGGGGTGAGAAAAAATCACCCTATTCAATATGCTCATAATGTGGTATGGGTAGCTTTTAGCTATGAATTCAGAGGGCTGATTTCCCCCTAAAAGATAGTACAGAATGTTTCTTTATTAGATATATATAGATTATAAGTTGTTCCTAAGTTGAACTCGCTCGTTTAGATTTAAAAATAGAGGAGTAAACGACTTGGAAATGTTAAAAAGCAATGCCCTAATATATAGCTAGTTTAATCTTTACTGTATTGTTTATGAGAGGGAGGTGTATAGTTTAGCCTGTTCCTTATGACAGCTCTAAAAGATTCTTACGCTTTGTATAAGCCCCTTTAATGTCTTCTGAATAGTTTATAACACTCTTTAGATTGTCACAGGCTCACAACGACTTTTAGAAGCCTTAGCATCAAATTATATAGTTTAGAAGGTTCCTGATGAAACAACCGTAGTGGATCTGCCAAAACATACGCATGAAAGCTAATTTTCCTTATAAATGTCGTTTTCAAAATTATCAACTAACAAAGCTTCTATCAGTACAAATCTTCTTTATTTTATTCCACTATAAAGAAAAGGGAAAAGCAGGCCTGAGCCTGCTCTCATAACCTTTAAGGTTAATCTTCAAACAAGTGGTCCATTTCTTCTGCTTCTTCCCGTTTTCTTTTTTCCATGAACTGCATTCTTTCCTCTTGAATCTGATGTAGCACGATTCTTTTGGCCTTCTTAGTAGCTTCTGTTTCATCGAACTGTGTTGACTTAAACTTCTGAATATTTAAGTGGTCATATAAGTTATTGACTAGCTCCATTAATACTCGAGTGTCTATTTGTGTATTCTTTGTAGTTTCTTTTACCTCACTTAACTCACTGTCTAAGTACTGGTAAAATCCACTCGCTCTTTTCAGATAAGCCTGACCTATTGCGTCAATTGTAGCAGCGTCTAAAAATGTTTCATCGGGCTCATTATTTTTTAATCGTTCATATTTTCGAATGATATCTGCAATGGCATCCCCTGGGAAACGATAGCCTCTTTCTTTCATATGTTTATGAAGGTATTCATCAGCCTCTTCACTTAAAGAAATCATTCTTCTGTGTTTGCTCGCTGTCATTATTCGTCATCCTCCCCAAAGAGTTTATTAAATGTACGATCCATATTTGTCATCGCATCTGAGCATCTTTGCATTGTATCTATCGTTCGGTTATACAAATCATCAATAGCTTGTTCTTGCTTTTCTACTTCTTCCATAATGGATAATGTTTCAATTTGTTCTTTCAAAAAAGCTTGTCTAGAAAGCCCTTTTTCTTTGGCTAAACGATCTACTTTACTCACAGCAACCGGACATACATTTCTCACTTTAATCTCCATGTTTGTTCTCCTTTTCTGTGTTTTTATTGCATCAACATAAAAAACGTAAAAAACATCTTGAAGAGCATAAGGGGTTTTTGCCCCCACAGGGTGTGTGGGGCTAGGCAGAGCCTAGCTTTACCGTGATACCACGAAATTTGCTTAGGTGCACACCTTAAGGTTCCTTTCTGAGTATATAGTGTGGATATAAAGTCCCCTTTACAGGTAACTTATGGTGTATATTCTGATGATGTGAAGTCCCTCTGAAGGTAACGTCAGTTTATCAAGATTGAAGAATTTTTCTTGGTGATTCGTACTCTAAATGTTGAAATTTTTTAATGGCTTCTTTCATGGAGGATACACCTAATTTGCTTATAATAGTTTGTCTTTGTGATTTGATTGTGGCTTCTTCTTTAGACAGAATCAACTGCATTTCCCGTCCAGAATATCCATCTAAAGCAAGCTCAAAAACTTGCTGTTCAGCAACCGTAAATTGATTAAGAAATACTTTTTCTTTAAGGATTTTGCATTCCTCTTCTACATTTTTAGACAAGCAACTTCGTCAACTAAATCAGATGCCATACTCAAAATATGTTCAATTCCCATTAAAAGTTTTTCACTTTGATCCATGATAAGCCCTCCTGTTTTTTGAGGGCAACCCATGTTATAATAGAAGTCCTTACGAGTTCTACATGGGGTGCTTTCCTGGCAGGGAAAGTGCCCTTTTATTTTGTTTTTTATCTACTTCTTTGAATCTTTAAAGAGTTCTTTCTCCAAAAGTTGAACAAGAAATTCTTTTTTGCTCACGCCTTCTTCAATACACCTCTTTGCAAATTCTTTGAACAATTCTTCGGGAATATCAGCATTTAAACGCTTAAATCCAGCCGGTGTTTTAGTCATATAATCCCTCACACTCTTTAAATACAAGTCACTCAAATGAGTGACTTGTATTTAGTCTAAAGGATATAATTACCATGTTCAATAATTTTATGTTCTTTTTTATATCTGGAAATTGAACATTGTTCACTATATTTAGATCTTTATTCCATAGAGAACCTACTATAATGGCATTGCTATGAATAAGAAGGATTATAAATAAAAGAAAGGTAGTTATTGAAAGGTTAAACAGTCATTTGTTTCTCTCAAATTTATTTTAGTGTAGAAGTAGCCAGTTAATATTTTCTTATACTCCACTTAATAATCTTTGTACTTGTAAAATATCTTTGAAAAGATTTGTCCGCACTTCTTCTCCTCTGTACAATTGGGTGTATGTCTGACCATCTTTTATAAAGATAATTCTGTTACAATAGCTTGCTACTTCAGGGTCATGTGTAACTATTACGAGAGTAACATTTCTTTTCTTAACTATTTTGACTAATTTGTTTAATAAATTAATTGTGGCAATTGAATCCAGATTACCAGTAGGTTCATCAGCAAATATAACCTTAGGCTGATGAATAATGGCTTGTGCTAAAGAAGAAAGTTGTATTTGTTCCTTAGAGATTTCAATTGGATATTTATCTTTCAGCTCGAAAATCCCTAGCTGTTTAGCTAACACCTCAAATTTTTGATTAGCTTCCGTATAAGGAGTTTTGGCTATAGATAGAGGTAAAAGAACATTTTCCTTCACAGTAAGTGTACTTAATAAATTGGAATCTTGAAAAATAAATCCAAGTTGTTTTTTTCGAAAACCTGCTAAATGTTTTTCTTTCATACTACTAATTTCGATTCCCTCAAACTTAATGATTCCTCCACTAATTTTCTTAATAGAGGAAAGGGCGTTAAGTAAAGTTGTTTTTCCCGAACCTGAAGCTCCCATAATTCCTAGAATTTCACCTTCTTTAACGTTAATATCTATGCCTTTTAATACCGCTTGCTTATTGAATTTATTTCCATAGCTTTTATGGATATTATTTGCCTCTATTATATTCATAGATATACTCCATTTCTGTATTTAAATAATTTCTGAAAAGTCTATTTTTATTATAAAAAAAATTCATGTTATTTCCATCTTTTTCCCGAACAAAAAAGCAAAGCATGTGACAATTTTGTCACATGCTTTGCTTTTAAAGAAGGTGATTTAATTTAAAAAGATGATTAGAAATCCAACATTTTTCCTCATGTGTAAATTCTAATCTTAAAATCTATTATTTTATAAATAAATTCCTAAATGTCTTTTGAATATTTTCCATATATTTTGTTGCTGAAATATACAAGTGATGACAATTCTTCCGACTTCGTACCCAAGTATAAAATTTCGGTAAATAATTTTAGTATTTCTTCTTTTAAAACTTCTACTCTTATGTTTTTATTGGCCTTATCGCATTTATCAATATACTTGCCTTGGCCTTTTAACGTATAAATATAACCTTGATGTTCTAACTGGTTGTATGCTTTTTGTACGGTATGAATATTAACACCTAAATAATCAGCAAGTGATCTTAGTGAAGGAAGAGGCTGATTTTCTTTATACCGTTGATCAATAATTGACTGTTTTATGTAGTTAGCTATCTGTTCATAAATAGGCTCTTTCTTACGTTGATTATACTTCAAAATATAAACTACTCCCTGTAAAAGTCATAAGAAAAACTCCCTTACTATTTGGATCTAAATTGGGTTTGTCGGGGCCTTTTAAGATTCTCCTTCTAATGTAGATAATAAGTTAATAATTTTTTGGTGAAAAATTTTCTGATTTCCATCGCTGTAAATCTCATTGTAAAATTTCCCATCTTTAATAAAAATAACTCGATTACAGTAGCTTGCTGCTACAGTGTCATGTGTTACCATCATCATCGTTGCATTTTCTTGTTCATTTAATTGCTGTAATAATAGCATTACATCTTTTGAGGCTTTTGAATCTAAATTTCCTGTGGGCTCATCTGCTAGTATAAGTTGGGGAGAGTGAATAATAGCACGTGCAATTGCTGTTCGTTGCATCTGTCCACCGGATATTTCATATGTTCTTTTCTTTAAAATAGTATGAATACCGAGTTTTTGTGTGACTATCTCCACACGCTTGTTCATTTCTTTCACGTTAATTTTATCGAGAGTGAGAGGTAACAGGATGTTTTCCTCTACTGTTAGCGTATCAAGTAAATTAAAATATTGAAAAACAAATCCTAAATCACGTCGACGAAACAAAGAAATATCTTTTCGACTTAATCGATGGGGTTTTTTTTTATTAATTATCACTTCGCCAGAATTGGGAGAATCGATTGTAGAAACCATATTTAAAAGAGTGGTTTTCCCACTTCCTGAAGGTCCCATAATTCCTACAAACTCTCCTTTTTGGATAGAGAATTCAACACTATCTAATGCTTTATAGGGTACTTTACCCTCATAAATTTTTGTTAAGTTCTTCACTTCTAATATGTTCATAAATACACTTCCTTATCATCATTCTTATTCCCTGTGATAGTCTTATTTTAAAGGAAAAACATTACAATTGGCTAGAGAGATTGTCTTTTTCAAATCTTACAATTTTGTAAGGAAATTAAAGATATAAGGGGATTCATTGTAGACCACTAAAAGAATTAATTTCTCTGATTAAAATTACATATTATGGAACCTTACAAGAATGTAAGTAAAATTCAAGGTGAAAGGATGGTAAGATAAATTATATAAAATTTATACTTAAATAGAAAAAAGTTAAAAAATTTAACTTAATATTCCATTTTGTATTTTGAAAAGGAGACGAGATAGATGAGAAGTATATCTAATGAGGTTCTAGTAAGAACAAAACGATTAACAAAACAGTTTGAAGATCAAATATCAGTAGATCATCTTGACTTAGAAATTAAGCGTGGTCAAATTTTTGGATTTCTTGGCCCAAATGGAGCAGGAAAAACGACAACCATACGAATGCTTTTAGGTCTAATGAAGCCTACAGAAGGAGAGGTTGAACTTTTTGGAAAAACTTTTAGTAATAGTCGATTAGAGATATTAAAACGAATAGGTGCCCTAGTAGAAGCCCCTTCTTATTATAGAAATCTAACAGGATACGAAAATTTAAGGTTATCTAGTAAGATTTTAGGAGTTTCAGAACAACGAATTCATGAGGTTCTAGATATTGTTCGCCTCACAGAAGCAGCCAACAAAAAGGTAAAACAGTATTCTCTGGGGATGAAGCAGAGATTAGGAATAGCATTAGCTTTATTGGGATCACCAGAGTTACTTATTTTAGATGAACCAACTAATGGATTGGACCCAAATGGTATTCACGAGATTCGTCAATTAATTAAGCGTATGCCCCAAGAGTTTGGAATTACCGTTATCATATCCAGCCATAACTTAGCAGAAATTGAAATGGTTGCTTCGCATGTTGGGATTATTCAATCTGGAAAATTGAAATTTCAGGGTACTCTAGACGAAATTAAAGAAGGGAACAAACCTGTTCTGGAGATAAAAGCAAATAATTTATATAAGGCGCAAAACATTCTTCAAAAGTTTGATGTTATCTCTCAAGTAGAAGGTGACACTCTACTTATTAATAATTTTACTGGGAAAGCGTCAGAAATTAATAAACAGTTAGTATCAAATAATATAGATGTTGAGCACCTAGTTGTTAAGATGAGAACTTTAGAAGACATTTTCCTAGATATAACAGGGCAAGTGGAGGCGGTCTAAATGTTTTGGCGTATAGTAAATGCGGAACGGATGAAATTAAAAAGCAATTGGGTCCTTTTTTCAATTGTAATGGCGCCCCTATTTGTATTACTAATTCAATTTGCAAACTTTATGTTTCGTTATCAAAGTGTAGTCAAGAAAGGTGATATACCTTGGGTTAAATTTATTGAGCAACATGCTGTTATTTGGGCAGTAATGATTCTTCCTATCTTAGCTGCAGTATTGTCTAGCATATTAATAGGAGTAGAAAATACAGATAACAATTGGAAGTATATACTTAGCCTACCTGTTAAACGTGGATATATTTATTTAGCTAAACTTTCTATTATCTTTTATCTATTAGTAGTAAGTTCCATTTTACTAGGATTAGGTATGATTGTGAGTGCAAGCCTTCTAAATCTTCCTGGGCAAGTACCAATAGTGTTTCTTATAAAAACATTATTGGGAGCACTAATTGGAGTTTTTGCAATTCTAAACATTCAATTTTGGCTCAGTACCAAGTTTGAAAACCCTGGTATTCCTTTAGCAATTGCAATTTGTGGGACAGTCACAGCTTTATTCCTATTACAATCTACGTTTACACGCTGGTTACCATGGGTGTATCCATATTTAACTCTTCCTATCAAATTAAATGAGGGAATCAATATTATATGGTATGTGTGTCAATCCGTTATATTAGGATTTTTATGCTTTGGAGCTGGTCTACGCCAATTTGTAAACAAAGATGTATAAATAAAAAGGAGGTTCATTAGACCGTGCATTTTATCCAGATACTACAAATGGAATTCCGTAAATTAAAACGATCTTATTCTTGGTTACTAATGTTTACAGCACCTTTATTAATGGTTGCATTTGGAGCCTACAATTTTGTTCGTTATAAAGATGTATTCCTGCAAGGTAACGCTATACCTTGGGAGAAATTAATTAGTCAAATTGTTACTTTTTATGGTTTATTGCTATTACCCTTATCAATTGGAGTATTAGCAGTATGGCTAGCTCGTATAGAGCATGCAGAGAATAATTGGAAATATTTATTAACTCTTCCTATCAATAGAACGTATATATATATTGCCAAAACGATTATCCATATCTTATTAGTGGGTTTATCGATGATGATACTATACGTGGGTATTATCATTGCAGGTAAACTTGTAAGTGTAGGGGATATTCCTTATCAAACCATGTTCCTAAAGGTTTTAGCTTGCTGGGTAACTTGTTTACCACTATTAGCTATTCAAATGCTACTCAGCATACGTTTTACTAATATAGGAATTCCCGTAGGAGTAGGCTTAGCTGCCTCTATAGCTACCATAATTATTTCTAACAGCGCTGCTGGTAGATACTATTTCTGGTCTTTTCCATACTTTTCATTACTACCCAATAATGAAAAAGCAGGTAGTATATCTCCTGTTTATATGATGGTATTTTCCACTTTTGTATTTATAATTGTTATATTAATGGGTTGCTTTAAATTTCGAAAGCAAGAAGTACAATGATAATTTAAATACAAAATTATGAAGTGATTTTAATAAATTATTCTTGTCTTAACTTTACTTAAACAATGGTTTTTTAATGAAAATTAGCTAAACAAAGAAGTGATTTTTGATTACAGTATATAAAATTGAATTTTATTTTTCTAATAAAGAAAGTGAAATTCAATTTTATATTCTTCTTTAAGTTCCTGTATTTAACTAAAAGGAGAAAGAAATATGACATTTAATCAATTAGTATGTAAAAATATTTTTCGTAATAAAAGGACATATAGTGCTTATTTCTTTAGTAGTTCTTTTTCTATAATGGTTTTTTTTATGTATGCTTTATTCGCTTATCATCCAGCTTTTTCCGTAGATATTATAGGAGGATATGTTTCTTTAGGTTTACACTTTGCCGAGTTTATTATTTATCTTTTTTCTATTTTTTTCGTTTTATATTCAATGGGAACTTTCTTAAAGTCCCGAAGAAAAGAATTTGGAATTTTAGTTATAAATGGAATGTCTCATAATCAATTAAGATATTTAATATTTTTAGAAAATATGATTATCGGATTTTTTTCAATAATCTTTGGAGTTGTGGGTGGTTTACTTATAGCTAAATTACTTTTATTAGTTGGTGAAAATACTCTTGGAATGAGAGGACAACTATCATTTTATTTTCCTACAAAAGCTCTCATTCTAACATTCACAGCATTTTTAATGCTCTTTTTTATAATATCTCTTTTTACCACTAACTTTGTAAAAGATAATAATTTAATTGACTTGTTAAAAGGTGATAGTAAGCCAAAACCTGAGCCTAAATCCTCAATTACTTTATGTATTATTTCTTTATTGTTACTAGGAGTGAGCTACGTAACAGCGTTAATATCTAAAGAAGTTCTTGTAATAGTTGTGATGGTTCCTGTTACGATTGCTGTGATCATTGGGACTTATTTATTTTTCTCACAATTAAATGTGTTTGTTTTACATCAGTTAAGAAAGATAGAAAAATTTTATAAAAATAATATAAATTTGATAGTGATATCAAATCTTATATATAAAATGAGAGATAATGCTCGTCTCTTTTTTATAATTACAATCGTTTTAACTGTTACATTTTGTTCTATAGGTACGCTTGTAGGAATTTGTTCGATGATAGCACAAACGGATAAAATTAATGAAAATGGAATTAATATAGTTTTATTTATTGGATTTTTTATAGGAGCTGTTTTCTTTATATCAGCTGGAAGCTTTGTTTATTTCCGTATTTACAGTGATCTTGAAGATGAAATAAAACAATATCAATATTTAACGAAGCTTGGGTTAACTAGTGAAGAGCTATCACGTATCGTTACATTCCAACTTGCGGCAATCTTCTTTGTGCCAATTATAGTAGCCACCATTCATGGAATTGTTGCATTAACTGCTTTACAACATTTATTTAATTTTAATTTAGCTAGAGAGTCAATTCTTGTATTGAGTTCCTTTATAATAATACAAGTTATATATTTTACCATTATGCGCTATAAACACCTAATTACTATTAAGCAAAGAGTAGAATAATTATAAAAATAATAGTATTTTTGCCAAAAGACCATTTTATATAAAATGGTCTTTTTAAATGGTAAATTAATCTTTATTTTTACATAAAGTTCATTATTGTTACAAAAATATACATAAAATTTACAAAATGTACTAGATTAATTACAAAATATGTGTATAATGAGAATTGTTAGGCGCCTGATACATAAAAATACGGGGAGGAATTAACCATGGAAGAGTTAAAAAATGTATTAGTTTCACTTACTGACGAGGAATTAGAAGAAGCTGCAGGTGCAGCAGGATGTGGATGGTCATGCACAATTACTGATGATTGTCCAAACAGTGTATTTGTTTGTTGCTAATTAAAAAAACCAATTTGTAAGTAAAGTTAAGACAAGAGGGAGATCTATCACTCTTGTCTTAATTGTTTTGTAGAATTTATCTCTATATGAGGGAGAGAAGATGATGGTCAGTACTTTTTCAAAAGAAATAAATCTTAAAGATTTGAAAAGGGGATTATATTTAACCGAACGTGATGTACAGATAAGTTTTACAAATAATTTGATGGAAAATGAAAATAAAGAAACAACATGGATTCAACAAACTGGGTTACCTTTGGAATATATAGAAAAGCGTCTTTCAGATGATGGTTTGAATAGAGAAAAATTCAAAAATATTTTAGCAAATAGGGATGACCCCACTTTTTCACAAGAAGAACCTAGTTGGATTAAAACATTAGAAGCTATTTTTAATAGGGGAAATTTGGAATTTGAAAATGTATTGTTTGATAACAAAGAGTTAGATAAACATCCTTTTCTTCCTTTTTTGCAGCCCTTTTTAAAATATACTAAATCCATCATTGATAAAAAATATAATGGCTATAAATCTACTAGATACGAAGCAATTATACCAGCTGATGTTCTAGAAAAAGCAGTTATAGAACCCACTTGTAAGGGTTTACTAACTTTATCTATGAGAGTATTAATTTACGAATTAAACTTAGCACGAGTTGAAAATCGTTTAGAAGGCGAATCTTCTGAATTACGCTTTCAAGATTTTATAAGAAATCACATATCAGAACACCACAATATATACATAATTTTAACTAAATATCCTGTACTAGCACGTCTTTTAGTGGAAACAATGGAAAAATGGCAAAACGCCATTTTTGAAGCAATTGACAGACTTTTAAAAGACCATTCATTAATTGAGCATTCTTTTAAAGGGAATTTTGATAAATTGGTTAGAATTCATACTGGTCAAGGAGACTTACACTGTAATGGACGAAGTGTTTTATCAATGGAATTTGCAACAGGAGAAAAGATTGTTTACAAGCCAAGATCTTTATCAATTGACGTTCATTTTAACAAATTAATTCAGTGGGTAAATAGTAAAGGATTTAAACCTACCTTAGAACCCCCACATGTAATAAATTGCGGTCAGTATGGATGGCAAGAATTTGCAAATTATGAAGAGTGCGAAAGCAATGAGGCTTGCAATAAATTTTATGAACGATTGGGTGCTTATGTTGCCATTCTTCATATGTTACATGCTACAGACATGCATATGGAAAATATGATTGCATCGGGAGAACACCCTCAGTTTATAGATTTAGAGTCTTTGTTTCATAACTTAGATGCAATAGTTGAAACCAAACTTACAGCTTTACAAAAAACTTCAGAAGAATTATCCCAATCTGTTCTGAGAACGGCTATTTTACCTGCTTCACTCTTTAAAACAGGTTCTTTTCGTTCTATCGAAATAAGTGGAATAGGGGGACATGCTGGCCAAAGACTTCCAAGACCTGTTTATAAATTAGCAAATAAGAATACAGATAAGATGAAAATGATAAAGGAAGTTGGCTTTCATACCGGTGCAAAAAATCGTGTAATGTTAAATGGCGAAGAGGTAGCACCAGAAAACTATATCCCTCAAATTACTGAAGGTTTTGAAAAAGCCTATATGATATTTTTAGAAAATAAAGAGGAACTTTTAAGTCAGCAAGGACCTATTATGAATTTTAAAGGGGATAAAGTGCGTTCAATTCTCCGTCATACACAATCCTACTCAACTATGCTAGAAGCTTCATTACATCCAGATAAACTAAAGAACGGTTTAGACCGTGTTCATTTGTTCGATTATTTATGGCGAATAGTTAAATTTAATTCAAAGATGGAACACTTTATCTCATCTGAAACTCGCGATTTATTAAATGGAGATATTCCTTATTTTGTCGCTCAAGTTGACTCTTTATCTGTTTGGGATAGTCAGGGCAAAGAAATAAAAAAATTCTTCCTAAATTCTGCGCTTGATCATACTTTACGTAGAGTGGAGGATTTTAGTTTAGAGGATTGCAAAAAACAAATAAGGTATATTCAAACTTCTATGACTACGATGTTAAAGAGATGGGACTTTAAAGAATATAGAAGTAATAGCTCTAAATTTATTCCAGAGAAAGTATCTTCAAGAGAAGATTTTATAAACGAGGCAAGAAAGATTGGCGACAAACTCTTACAATCATCTTTCTGGGGAGATGATAAGAAGGACATTAACTGGATCGGCATAGGTGCTTCTCTTAATGATCGATGGTTATTCACTCCTTTAGATGCAACCTTATATGATGGAGTATTAGGGGTCTCCCTATTTTACGCTTATTTATCGGAAGTTTCTGGAGAAATATCTTATAAGAACGTAGCAAAAGCTGCTGTAAATTCTGCCAATGATTTTCTCGAAAGGTACGATGGATTAAGTTCATTATCTGCATTTCATGGTTATGCATCAATCTCTTATGTTTTCAGTCATTTATCTGTATTATGGAATGATGAAAAATACATGAATGAGGCTCTTCAAGCTCTTTACCAATGTGAAAAATGGATTGAAAAAGATAATATGTACGACTTAATAGGGGGAGTAGCAGGCACTCTCTTAGTATCTTTAAGGCTTTATAAATTAACGGGCTGTAGTAGAGCTCTGAATATTGCCATTAAATGTGGCGAACATCTTATCAAAAATGCAAGAAAGCAAAAGGAAGGCTATGGATGGGTCTCATTTATGGACAATGAGACTGCTTTAGTAGGATTGTCTCATGGTGCTACCGGGATTGCATGGGCTTTATCAGAGTTATATGCCCAAACTGATGACAAAAGATTTTTAGAGTTTAGCAAGCAAGCTATTAGATATGAGCGCAGTATGTTTATTCCTGATGAGGGAAATTGGGCGGATTTAAGATACCGTGAGGAGCGAAGAAACTTAGGGATTAGTACTCCAGTTCAGTGGTGTCACGGCTCTGCAGGTATAGCATTAGGACGTTTAATGACAAAACTTCATTGGGAAGATGCTGAAATGATTCAGGAAATAGATGTAGCTATAAAAACTACATTAGAAGAAGGTTTTGGAGGCAGCCACTGCCAATGTCATGGAGATTTCGGAAATATAGAAGTTCTTTTATTAGCATCAGATATATTATGTAATGATGAATTGTTAGAGAAGGCACAGCAGATTGGTTCGTCTATTGTAAAAGAAGCTGAGAAGAGTGGATGGTTCTGTGGAATTCCCCAAAATGAAGAGACTCCTGGATTTATGCTAGGGTTAGCTGGAGTAGGATATGGATTGCTAAGGCTTGCTAACCCTAAAACAGTTCCCCCAGTAGTCACTTTAGGAACTCCTTTGAGGAATGGAAAATGATAAAGAGCAGGAATAGACGTTACCGTATTCCTTTTATCGAACAGATGGAACAATCGGAATGTGGACTATGCTGTTTAGCAATGATTCTTTCATATTATAAAAGTGAATACACATTATGGGAGCTAAGGGATAATTGGGGTGGCGGACGTGAAGGCATAAACCTACTAATTATAAAAAAGATTGCAGAATCCTTGAATTTAGAAACAGCTGCTCAGCGTGTATCTGCTAAAAACCTTGATAAAATTCAACTCCCTGCCATTTTACATTGGCAGGGAAATCACTTTGTGGTAATAGAAAAACTTCATAATAATAATATCCATATAGTAGATCCAGCCATGGGGCGTCGAGTCATAAATTTAGAAGAGATGAATATTGATCAAGAATTTATCTGTCTCTCTATTCAGCCAACTGCAGATTTGAAACGTCGTAAGATAAAAAAAGTTTGGCATGAATATATTAAATTTTTAATGAAGGAGCCCCGTTTAGTCAGTTTTATTATTTTATTTTCACTATGTGTTCAGCTTCTTGCTATCGTTACGCCCATGTCTGTCCAATTCATAGTGGATAACGTAATAATGAAAGAAGATAACTATGATTTTACAGGTATACTACCAATTGCATTGATACTATTAGTGGCCCTTCAATTTATTTTTTTCTTATTAAGGGCAAGAACTCTCGTTTATTTACAAAACCGTCTTGATTGGAATTTGATGGAACGTTTTTTTAGCAGTTTATTAAAACTACCCTTTCACTTCTTTCAAATGCGATCAAGTGGAGACTTAATACTGAGGGCGAACAGTAATATGATTGTTCGAGAGATTTTATCCACTAGAACGGTAACAATGTTATTGGACGGCGGTTTAATTGTATGTTTTTTATTTTATATGTTTTATAAGTCTCCGTATTTGAGTATTTATGTTGTAGCTATAGGAATAATTCAAGTTGGTTTAATGTTGATTGGTAACCGTTATACTAGTCGATTATCTCAGGAGGAGATTTTGAAACAAACAAAGGCTTCAAGTTACTTGGCTGAGGTGCTACGAGGTATATTGGTAGTGAAATCAGTAGGGGTAGAATCTAGGGTACATAATGAATGGGCAAATATGTTTTTGGAACAAATTAAGGCTTCTAAAAGGCGAGGAATCTTTAGTGCTTATGTAGACAGTGTTATGCAATCTTTACGTATTTCTGCACCTCTAATTGTTCTTTTGATAGGAGCCCAGGAAGTCATTTCTAAAAATATGTCAATTGGTTCAATGTTAGCTTTCTATACGCTGTGTATTAGTTTTTTTACTCCTTTAACCTCTTTAGTTACAACTTCTAACCAGATGGTTTTAATGGGAACTTATTTTAGACGTATCTTAGATATACTTGAAGCTACTCCTGAACAAAATGATGAGCTCGTAGTAAGTCCCCCAGAACTCCAGGGAGAAATTGAACTTAAAAATGTTAGCTTTAAATATAATCAGTATGGTCCTACCATTGTAAAGGATGTATCTGTAAAAGTTCATCCGGGTCAATTTATAGCTATTGTGGGAACTACAGGTTCCGGGAAAAGTACCTTAGCTTCGCTTTTATTAGGATTGTATCAACCTACAGAAGGACAAATACTATTTGACAAGCAAGATATTAAATATATGGATAAATCTAAGTTTCGTCAGCAGATAGGCGTAGTTACCCAACAAATACATTTATTTAACAAATCTATTTTTCAAAATATTGCGTTCCATAATGAAAATCTTACTTCTAGGGAGATAATTGAATCTGCAAAACTTGCAGAAATTCATGAGGACATAATGGGTTTACGTATGAATTATGAAACTGTTCTTTCTGAGGAAGGTAGCAATTTATCCGGTGGACAGCGTCAACGCCTTGCTTTGGCCCGAGCCCTTGTAAACAAACCGAAAATTTTGTTATTAGATGAAGCCAGTAGTGCACTAGATACAGTTACAGAACAAAAGATTCATCAGAATTTAGAGAAATTAAATTGTACGAGAATTGTTATTGCACATCGATTAAGTACAGTTAAAAAAGCAGATAAAATTATAGTTGTAGATAATGGGGAAATCACAGAAACTGGAAGTCATGAGGAATTACTAGACCTGGGTCGTGAGTATAGGAATCTTTATGAAAATCAGTTAACAAAAAGGGCTATGGAGGTATCTACATGAAGAAGTATTTTCAAATTGGAGCTTTAGCTTTTGTAATTATCATAGTTGGATTTGGAATTTGGGCATATAATAATCCACAAGCTGCTATAGAGACATTTTTTGACATGGGTGGGAATGAAGAAGGGGAATCTATTCCACTTATAACTGGAAAAGAAGTGAATGGGGATACTATATCTTTAAAACAGTATGAGGGTAATAAATTCGTAGTTATGCTTGGGAAAATTGATTGTGAAGTGTGTCAAAAAGCTTATCCGACATTGGAAAAGTTAAAAGCAGAGCACCCAGATACTCGATTTGTATTAATAGGACAAGGAAGTCCGGAAGCTTATGCTAAGGTAAAAAAAGAACATGGTTTTGAATTTCCTCTTATTTCGGCGAGTAAAGATATTCAAAAGCAAATGAATTTTAAAACTTTTCCTGTTTTTTATCTAGTTGATAAAAATGGTGTTATTGTCAAGAGATTAAATGGATTTGATGAGGAGAAATTACAGAACATTCTTAATGAAGGTGAGTCTTGATGAAAACTAGTGTGCAAATTATAACTTTACAAATAATAGCGATTTTAGGCTTGATCATTTGTATCTATTTATATCTATCTCATGTTGCTAGTAGTTATTTCTGTCCTGTAGGGGATTGTTTGAAGGTAAATAGTAGTCAATACGCTGAAGTAGGTAATATACCCATGTCTATATTAGGTATTTCTTTTTATACGTTCTTGTTTATATTAACTTTTTTCCTAAAAAGAAATTTCTTTAAGTTGATTATTAAGGTTTCCTTAGTGATCGGATTATTGTTTTCTATGTACTTAACTTATCTAGAGTTATTTGTAATTAAAGCCATTTGTTTCTGGTGTGTAATGTCGTTTTCTCTTGTAATTATAGGAAGTATAGTAGCATTTTCTCCCTTTTCGAAAAATGTAAGTAATGTAAGTGGAGTTTAAAATAAGAATTGGTTTTTAATGTTTAATTCTAAAAAGTGTGGTCCACGTACAGCAAAGCATTAGTATTACTTAAAATTAAGTGCTGTGAAAGATTAAATACTTATTTTAATGAAGTACTGGGTGGTTTTGAAAGACTTAGCAGTGACTTCAATAAACATATTAACTAGAGTTGAAGTAGATATTCTTATCTCACACAAGGCACTTTAGTTATGAACCGGTATGTTTAATGTAAGAGCCTTTCAGGGGCGCCAAGAAGAAAAGCTTGCATCAAAATGGTGCAGGCTTTTTATCTTTTATAGGTGATTGGAGAAAAAACTCAACCATATAATGGCGAGATACAGTATGAATGAATTACTATGCAGGGTTAGAGACACCTTCCTTAACTAATGGAGGAATTTTTCTGGATTTAAGATGTATAAAGTATACACCTTTAGTTCTCCTAATGTTCTTGTTGGTAACTATCAAAATCCATAATTATCACTGGGATACCACTATTGTTATGCGTAATTAGCCAAATTGTACATAAGATATTAGATAAGAAAATAGAGTTGTGCTTAAAAAGAGTCAAGCAGGAGAGGCGAAAGAGCATTTTTAAATTAAGTAAACCCTGGATTTTTTCTTTTTTCTTTCAAAAAAAGAATTAAACAAAGTCTAATCCTTTTTTACTGTATTGTTATTAAACTTAAATTGACGCCTTAATCTGCTTTGTGTAGAAAAAGCGTACAATGAAGAAATAAGCAATCTGAATGACTAGAAAAACACTTAGAACAATAACGGATTCCTTAAATAGATTAAAGTAGAACAGGTGTGATAATGCCGTAAGAGCTACAGCACCATGAATAAGCGCCACAACGATTGGTACGAAAAACAGAATCATGGTTTGCCTATTTAATACTTTTTTAAGTTCTTTATCAGTTAACCCCATTTTTGATATAGACTTGAATTTTTGTTTATCTTCATCCAGGTCCATATAAAGTCGGAAGTATAGAAAACTACCAGCTGATACAAAAAAGACAATACCAATAAATAGTCCTACAAATAAGATGGGACCGTAGCCTTTCATTATTTCATATATTTCATAATCTACTGCTGTAATCTCAGATCTTGGTAGTTTCTTGTATAGCTTTTCAGAGGCTGCCATCACCCTGTCTTTTCCATCTTGTGCTTGCCAAGCATAATAGCTTTGCTCATCCTCTGGCTTAGGAAGTTGACTATAGTCTTCATCGGATACGATATAGTATGAACCAGATACAGGTAGGGATTTTGATTGAATTATTTCCTTTGCTCTTAAAGTAGAACCTGAAGTTAATTTAATTGTTTCATTTAGTAAATCTCTCTTTGGCTCGAGGTTTGTACCGATAAAATCAACAACCATAACCTGCCCATTTTTTAAGTTAATAGGAGTTTCTCCAGTAAGTAAGGCAAATCTGTTAAAATCAGACTGATTAATAATAAGGGTTTTGTCTCTGCCAACTTTATAATAATCTAACATTGTGTGCTCTGAATCTGCTTTAATGTTTTCTTCCTTTAAAGTCTTATTTATAAATGCAACGTTTTGTTTCTCATTATCTTTAGATGGCTTATAAGAAAATGTAGCTGCATAAGTAGATTTTACGCTTGAAGTCATAACGGTTTGAAATCCGAATAAAGAACCAATTGCACAAAATGCGACGGTTGAAACCATAGCTACCATGAAAAAAGTTCGTGCATTATCTTTCATACGAAAGGCCAAATCCGAAAATAGCAACATGTTGGTTTTAAACCAAAAAACACGCTCATTCTTCCTTAGTCTTCCGATAATAAACACGCTTAGTTGCGTAAACAACAGATAAGTTCCAACGCAAACAACGATGATAACTGGGATCATTGCACCTACAACCATTGCTCCCTTTGCTAATAAGGCACTAACATACCCTGCTCCTAATAAAAGTACAGCTAATAATGTTAAAAAAAGATTCGATTTTGGCTCACCCTTAGATATTTTACTGCCTTTAATTAATTCCATTAGCTTTTTACTACGTAGAATATACGTGACAAATATGGAAATAAAGAAAAATAAAATCGTAAAAGAAACAAAAGTAACTATGATTGCTTTGACTGGAAAATAAAAAGATAGCGCATGTTCAATAATCAATACATTTTCAGCTAGTAGTAAAATGGCCTTTGCAAAAACAAGACCAAGAAATATACCGCCTAGTGTTGCTGAAAATCCAATGAGCATATTTTCTATAAACACCATCAAACGAATTTGTTTCATTGACATACCTTGTATCATTAATAAACCAAACTCTTTTTTACGGGATTGTAAAAAAGAGCTCATGGAATATAAGACAAACAATAAGGAAAACACATAAATAATTCCTGCTGCCGCATTCATTCCTGTTGTTACGCTTGAGCTCATATCGTCTCCACTTAATACAGGATGGTTGGCAAAAATAGAGAAGGTAAAAAAGACCATGACCGTAAACAAACTGCTAAGAAAATAGGCTGCATATAACCTCTTATTACGTATGACGTTGTTAAACGCGAACTGTCGAAAGGTCATGTGCATTCCCTCCTAATAAAGAAAGTGTATCTATAATCTTTTGGAAAAAGGCCTGACGATTATCACCACGGTGTATTTCTGAATAGAATTTACCATCACGGATAAAGATGACACGATTACAATAGCTCGCTGCCTGCGCCTCATGTGTCACAAGCATCATTGTAGTCTTCTCGTTTTTATTGATAAACTCAAGCATTTCCATCACGTCTTTTGAAGACTTGGAATCAAGATTTCCTGTTGGCTCATCTGCCAGTAGAAGCTTAGGAGTATGAATCATAGCTCTCGCCACAGCTGCTCTTTGTGCTTGTCCACCAGATATTTCATAAATCCTTTTTTTCATAATGCCCATAATTCCTAATTTCTCAGCGATTTCATATGCCTTTTCCTTCATTTCACTCACTTTTTTTCCGTCCAATGTTAATGGTAGGACAATATTTTCTTCAACTGTTAAGGTATGAAGTAAATTAAAGTCTTGAAAGACGAATCCCAATTCCCGACGGCGAAATTTTGCTAACGCATCTTTTTTTAATATATGAGGGTTCTTTTCATTAATTAGGATTTCCCCTGTTGTGGGTTCATCAATAGTAGCAATCATGTTTAGTAGCGTTGTTTTCCCACTTCCTGATGGACCCATAACCCCTACAAATTCCCCATGGTCAATGGTCAAATTTATATCTGTTAAAGCACGATAGGCAATTTTCCCTTCATAAATCTTACTCACTTGCTTTACTTTTAACATCACAAGCTCTCCTCTCTATGTACTTGACTTGTGATTAGTATATCTTTTATGTAATCTTAAAAAAATCGTTTTTCCTTTCACTTATCTTACATCCTTGTAAGGTTTTGTGTTTTACCAAAAATCACTTGAAAGGCTGACCCTTGACCCAATTTGGATTCAAATTCAAGTCGATGGCCAAGGTGATCAGCTGCTTCTTTCGCTAAATATAGACCCATGCCTGTAGATTCTCTAAACTTCCTTCCGTTTTCACCTGTATAAAAGGGGTCAAACACACGGCGCTTGTCCGTTTCAGGAATCCCAACCCCAAAATCTTTCACTTCTAAAACAGCCTCTC
>NZ_JBFTKA010000015.1:0-51350 GCF_056395685.1 Priestia sp. 10L35
GCTCAGTTGGTAGAGCATCTGACTTTTAATCAGAGGGTCGAAGGTTCGAGTCCTTCATGGCTCATTTTAATAAGCGGAAGTAGTTCAGTGGTAGAACACCACCTTGCCAAGGTGGGGGTCGCGAGTTCGAACCTCGTCTTCCGCTCCATTTCTATATAAAAAAAGATATTGGGGCCTTAGCTCAGCTGGGAGAGCGCCTGCCTTGCACGCAGGAGGTCAGCGGTTCGATCCCGCTAGGCTCCACCATACATATAAACGTACAACCTTTAAGCAAATTGCTTAAAGGTTTTTTTGTGTAGTTTTTACAAATTAGAATTGTATATATATTCAAAAAAGTGTCGAGTTGAGCCATCGCTCATTTAGCCGTTACAATAGGAGAGTAGCAACATTTGTGATGGGGGGACATATTATGAATAAGCTTTCAATTATTGGAGTACCAATGGATTTAGGTCAAACTCGCCGAGGGGTGGATATGGGGCCAAGTGCGATACGATATGCAGGTGTTATTGAACGCATCGAGAATATTGGATATAGTGTAGAAGATAAAGGGAATATTGAAATTGCCTTAGCTGAACGAGTACATAGTGATGAAAATACAAACTTAAAGAATTTAAAAGCTGTAGCAGATGCTAGCGAGAGGCTTGCTCAGACCGTAAGTGATGTTATTACAAATAAAAGGTTTCCTTTAGTGCTAGGGGGAGATCACAGCATCGCTATCGGAACACTAGCAGGAGTAAGTCGTCATTATAAAAACTTGGGCGTGATTTGGTATGATGCACACGGAGATTTGAATACAGCAGATACGTCTCCTTCAGGAAATATTCACGGTATGCCATTGGCGGCAAGTATAGGTATAGGAGACGACGCATTGACTCGAATTGGTGGTTATACACCTAAAGTCAAGCCTGAAAATATTGTGATTATCGGAGCACGTTCTTTAGATGAAGGAGAAAAAGAGTTAATAAAGGAAAAAGGGATTAAAGTGTATACGATGCATGAGATAGATCGAATGGGTATGACAAAAGTAATGGAAGAAACAATTTTATATTTGCGTGATAAAACAGATGGCGTTCATCTATCACTCGATTTAGATGGATTGGATCCACATGATGCACCTGGAGTAGGAACGCCGGTCATCGGTGGAATAAGCTACAGAGAAAGTCATTTAGCTATGGAGATGTTAGCAGAATCTCAGCTAATCACTTCTGCTGAGTTTGTGGAAGTGAATCCTATTTTAGATGAACGGAATAAAACAGCTACCGTAGCTGTTGCATTAATGGGCTCACTTTTAGGAGAGAAATTAGTATAAAACATTAGTACCTACCAAAAGGTACATAAAATATATATGAAGATAAAAAAAAGAAGCTCTTAGTTCGGATTCGAGAGCTTCTTTATATAGAGAAAAACTTTTCATATTCATTTAATAAACCATCTAGCTCTGAACTGACTCTCACTACTGTTAGTGATGATAAAGGGTTTTCTGCTGCAAGAGTGACCATGTTATTTCTGCATTCTTCAATTTGATTCAAAAGGTTCTCTTTTGTATGAGTCAAGCTTTCCACTCCTCTTCTTTTCATCTATACTAATTACATAACCTACGTACGATCTTTTTAAACGTATTTGACAAATTTTTGTTAAAATAATTAAGCATAAGTGAAACTTTATGATAAAGTACACGTATATATACTATCCCGCAATGGGCGGAGGTAACCGTTACATGGATTTATTATTAAAAAGAAAAATAAAAAAAGTAAAAAAAGGTGACCAGGATGCGTTTGCTGACATAGTAGAATATCACAAGGATAAACTTTTTCATCTATGTTATCGAATGTTAGGAAACCGGGAAGAAGCCCAAGACGCTGCCCAAGAAGCGTTTATTCGAGCCTATGTAAATATTCATAGCTATGACACGAGTAAAAAGTTTTCCACCTGGTTATATCGAATTGCTACAAATCTTTGTATTGATCGAATTCGTAAAAAAAAGCCAGACTATTATTTAGATGCAGAAGTAGCCGGGACCGACGGGTTAAATATGTACTCTCAAATAGCTGCCGATCAGGCCTTACCAGAGGAAGAACTAGAGCAAGTAGAATTGCAAGAATTCATTCAGTCGGAAATATTAAAGCTACCTGAGAAATATCGAACTGTCATTGTCCTAAAATATATAGATGAGCTGTCGTTAAAAGAAATCAGCGATATTTTAGACCTGCCTCTTGGTACGGTAAAGACTAGAATTCACAGAGGACGTGAAGCTTTAAGAAATCGACTTCGCCACTTGTAAGGAGTGAACTAAGAATGAAATGTCCAAAAATGTATGTAAATCTCATTCATGAGCATTTAGATGGAGATATTACAAAAGAAAATGAACTGTTATTAAAAGAGCATTTGCATCAATGCAAAGGTTGTCAGCAGCATATGCATCAGTTAAAAAGAACCATTGCATTTGTGCAAAGCACTTCTCATATAGAATTACCTATGAACTTTACAGCAGGTGTTATGGCTGGGTTACCACGTGAGAAGAATCGAATTCGAATGAATAGATGGTTTACAAACCACCCGATTCTTAGTGCAGCTGCTGTATTTGTGCTGTTAATGTCAGGCACCGTGTTTTCAGCTTGGGAAACGGATGAAGACTTTTCTGTTTCAAAGCAGCCGAACTTGGTCATTCACGATAAAACAGTGGTTGTACCAAAAGGTGAGACCGTCAAAGGTGATATTACTGTGAGAAATGGCGATATTAAAATTGAAGGAAAAGTAGATGGAAACGTTACTGTTATACATGGTGATAAGTATCTAGCTTCTGCAGGAGAAGTGACAGGCAATATTGAAGAGTTAGACAAGATTTTTGACTGGGTATGGTATAACGTCAAAACTCATGCCAAACAAGCTGTTGACTTTTAATAGTTGAAACATAAAACCGTCCGCTTATCTTGTTAGAGAGGAACAGTGGACGGTTTTATTTATATAAAAAGAAGGCTACATTATATAGGAACAAGGATTTAAAAATAAGATGTAATTTACAGTGTAATTTTGTTTTATGGTATAATAAAACGGTTATGTTATCTTTATTACATATATAGAGGAAGTGAGAAGATGCCTATTGGAGACCTGCCAATCCTCTCATATTTAGGAAAAATTGTTGATGTTCTCCTGGTATGGTTCGTCATATATAAATTAATTATGGTCATAAGAGGTACAAAAGCAGTACAGCTTTTAAAAGGAATTACGGTGATTTTAGTTGTTCGCTTTATAAGTAACTTCCTTGGACTAAATACGCTGCAATGGTTAATGGACCAAGCGTTAACGTATGGGTTTTTAGCTATCATTATTATCTTCCAGCCAGAGCTGCGCCGAGCGCTTGAACAGCTTGGGAGAGGACGTTTGTTTTCACGCAGTAATTTGCCTGAAGAAGACGAACGTACCGTTACGATTGAGGCGATTATAAAAGCAACGCATTATATGGCTAAAAGACGCATAGGTGCATTGATCTCAATCGAAAGAGAGACGGGTATGGGTGATTATATTGAAACAGGTATACCGCTCAACTCTAATATTTCTTCTGAATTATTAATCAACTTATTTATACCAAATACACCACTTCATGATGGAGCGGTTATTTTACAGCGGGATCAAGTAGCCGCTGCAGCATGTTACTTACCTTTATCTGAAAGTCCTTTTATTTCAAAAGAATTAGGTACTCGCCATCGTGCTGCTGTAGGAATAAGTGAAGTAACAGATAGTGTGACTGTCATTGTATCTGAAGAAACTGGAGGCATTTCCATTACCAAAAATGGTGAATTGTATCGTGAATTGACAATTGATACATTGAGAGAAATGCTAGAAAAAGAATTAGTCACAACTTCTAAAGCAACTTCTTCCACTCGTTGGCAATGGAGGTTGAAGAAGAATGGATAAATTGATGAATCGATCGTGGGTTATGAAAATTATCGCGTTGCTGTTAGCCTTCATGTTATATTTATCTGTTAATTTAGATGATGGTGCCAGTTCATCAAATAAGATTCTGAACCGAAGCAGTTCTGCCAACACTGGAGTAGAAACATTAACAGATGTTCCGGTTCAAGTATCCTATAATGAGAAGAACAGAATTGTAAGAGGTGTTCCGGATACGGTGATTATGACACTGGAAGGTCCTAAAAATATTTTGGCTCAAACAAAGCTACAAAAAGATTATCAAGCTTATATTGACCTTGATAATTTAAGCTTAGGGCAGCATAGAGTCAAGGTTCAGTATCGAAATATCTCTGATAATTTAAATGTAGTGGTTAAGCCTGATATTGTAAACGTAACAATTGAAGAACGCGATTCAAAACAGTTTTCAGTAGAGGCAAGCTATGATAAAAACAAAGTCAAGAATGGATATGAAGCAGGGGAAGCAACTGTTAGTCCAAGAGCCGTCACGGTAACGGGCGCATCAAGTCAATTGGACCAAGTTGCTTATGTGAAAGCTATTATTGATTTAGATAATGCTTCAAAAACAGTGACGAAACAAGCAACTGTTGTCGCACTAGACAAGAATTTAAATAAATTGAACGTAACAGTTCAACCAGAAACGGTCAATGTAACAATCCCAGTGAGAAATATTAGTAAAAAAGTGCCGATCGATGTGGTTCAAGAAGGCACGCCAGGCGACGGTGTCAACATTACGAAGCTAGAGCCTAAAACAGATACAGTAAAAATTATCGGTCCATCTGATTCTTTAGAAAAAATCGATAAAATTGATAATATTCCAGTCGATGTTACCGGTATTACGAAATCTAAAGATATTAAGGTGAACGTCCCTGTTCCAGACGGAATAGATAGTGTAAGTCCTAAACAAATTACCGTTCATGTGGAAGTAGACAAACAAGGTGATGAGAAAGACGCAGAAGAAACGGATGCAAGTGCAGCTGAGACTAAGTCATTTAAGAATTTACCGGTTTCTTTAACTGGTCAATCCTCAAAGTACACGTATGAACTGCTTTCTCCTACTTCAGTAGATGCGGATGTAAAAGGACCAAAATCTGATTTAGATAAGTTGACGAAAAGCGGCATTAGCTTGTCAGCGAATGTAGGGAATTTATCTGCCGGGGAGCACACGGTTCCTATTATGATAAATAGTCCCGACTCCGTTACATCAGCTCTATCGACTAAACAGGCAAAAGTTCGTGTAACAGCGAAAAAACAATCAGGGACAAATGATGAGCAAACAGATAAAGAAACAAGTGGAAGTACGAGCGATAAAGAAACAAAGCCAGACACGGGAACTGGATCAGGAACAAATCCTGGGACGGGAAATTCAGGTGATTCAGCTGATAAACCAAGCGAAGAGACTGATACACCTGAGGACAATACAGATACACCAACAGATAGTACAGAAACTGGTGACGACAGTAGTAATAATCAAAGTGATGAAAATTCTACACCCGTAGATGGACAGACAGATAATACATCAGGAAACTAAATGTTTTGACATGAAGGAGAGAAAATTAATGGGTAAGTATTTTGGAACAGACGGAGTACGAGGAGTTGCCAATAGTGAATTAACTCCTGAGCTTGCTTTTAAAATTGGACGCTTAGGTGGTTACGTTCTAACAAAAGATTCAGAGCGACCAAAAGTATTAATCGGACGCGATACACGCGTTTCTGGTCATATGTTAGAAGGAGCGCTTGTTGCAGGATTGCTTTCAATTGGAGCAGAAGTTATGCGACTAGGTGTTATTTCAACTCCAGGGGTAGCGTATTTAACAAAAGCACTTGGCGCACAAGCAGGAGTCATGATCTCTGCTTCGCACAACCCAGTTCAAGATAACGGAATTAAATTCTTTGGTCCAGATGGATTTAAACTTTCAGATGCCCAAGAGAATGAAATTGAAGCGTTAATGGATAGTGACACAGATCAATTACCAAGACCCGTTGGGGGAGACTTAGGTCAGGTAAATGACTACTTCGAAGGTGGACAAAAATATCTGCAATACTTAAAACAAACGGTTGATGAAGACTTCTCAGGTATTCATGTGGCATTAGACTGTGCGCACGGGGCAACGTCATCTTTAGCAGCACATTTATTTGCAGATCTAGATGCAGATATCTCTACAATGGGGGCATCTCCAAACGGATTAAACATCAATGACGGTGTAGGATCTACACATCCGGAAGCATTAAGTGCCTTCTTAAAAGAAAAAGGAGCGGATGTTGGGTTAGCATTTGATGGAGACGGAGATCGTTTAATCGCAATCGATGAAAAAGGCGAGATTGTAGATGGTGATCAAATCATGTTCATTTGTGCAAAATACTTGTATGAACAAGGGCGTTTAAAGAAAAACACGCTTGTTTCTACCGTTATGAGTAACTTAGGTTTCTATAAAGCACTAGAAGCTAGCGGGATTGAAAGTGCACAAACTGGTGTAGGCGACCGTTATGTAGTGGAAGAAATGAAAGCTAATCAATATAACCTAGGTGGAGAACAGTCAGGTCATATTATTTTCTTAGATTACAACACAACAGGTGACGGTATGCTTTCAGCTATTCAGCTTGTAAATATTATGCAAGCAACGAAAAAGCCTTTATCAGAATTAGCAGCCGAAATGAAGAAATATCCTCAGCTTCTTGTAAATGTAAAAGTAACAGATAAGCATCATGTTACAGATAACGAGAAGGTAAAAGTGGTTATTGAAGAAGTGGAAAAAGAAATGAACGGTAATGGCCGAGTACTTGTACGCCCTTCAGGAACAGAGCCGTTAGTACGTGTGATGGTTGAAGCACAAACACAAGAAGAATGTGAAACTTATGTAACGCGTATCGTAGAAGTAGTAAAAGAAGAAATGGGCTTAGAGTAATTCATTAATTATATGCATAAGCGGTGACGTTTCAAGCCGTTTATGCATATTTTTATATTGTTGAGAAAAATTCTTGGAAATTATCTGATGCTAAAGGCTGTTTTTACAGATAGTAAAGAAGATAATTGACGTTTTCTCACTTCTTATTGTAATATTAAATCTGTTCGTCTCTTAATTTATGTAAAGGAGTGAATAATCTAGTTTAAAAGTGAATACAAAGCGCCTGAACTAAGTAAAGGGACGGAAACGACTTAGTTGACGAGGAGGAGGTTTATCGAAGTATCGGCGGATGCCTCCCGGTTGTTGATTATCACGGCCGAAAACTTGATGTGAAAAACAATGAGGTGACTTATTGGACAAAAGCGTTGAGATGATAATCATTGATGATGAAAAGAGACTCTCTTTTCATACATGAAGGAGGATTTTATCTATGTGCGGAATTGTAGGATATATTGGAACAGAAGATTCGAAAGAAATTTTATTACGTGGTCTTGAAAAGTTAGAATATCGTGGCTATGACTCAGCAGGTATTGCAGTTGTTAACAATGAAGGCGTACACGTATTCAAAGAAAAAGGCCGTATTGCAGAATTGCGTCAGGCAGTAGATAACAGTGTTGTAGCACCAGCAGGTATCGGTCATACGCGTTGGGCAACTCATGGTGTACCAAGCCAAGAAAATGCTCATCCGCATCAAAGTACATCTGGACGCTTCACACTTGTGCATAACGGTGTAATTGAAAACTATGCTATTTTGAAACGTGAATATTTACAAGATGTAACGTTCAAAAGCGAAACGGATACAGAAGTAATCGTTCAGTTAATTGAAAAAATCGCAGCAGAAGGCTTAGATGTAGAAGAAGCGTTCCGTAAGACAGTGAGCTTGCTTCACGGTTCTTATGCACTAGCTCTTGTTGATAACGAAGATAAAAATACAATCTACGTAGCTAAAAATAAAAGCCCGCTTCTTGTAGGTGTTGGCAAAGGATTTAACGTTGTAGCGAGCGATGCTATGGCAATGCTTCAAGTAACAGATCAGTACGTAGAATTAATGGATAAAGAAACAGTAATTGTTACAAAAGAAGGCGTAACAATTAAAACGCTTGATGGTGAAGTGGTAGAAAGAGCACCTTATACAGCAGAGCTTGATGCAAGTGATATTGAAAAAGGTACGTACCCTCACTATATGTTAAAAGAAATTGATGAGCAGCCTTTAGTTGTTCGTAAAATCATTCAAGAGTATCAAAATGAGAACAATGAACTGCACATTGATGCAGACATTTTAGGAGCAATGGATGAAGCAGACCGCATCTATATCGTAGCATGTGGAACAAGCTATCATGCAGGCCTAGTAGGTAAACAATTCATTGAAACGTGGGCGAAGGTTCCAGTAGAAGTGCACGTAGCAAGTGAATTCTCTTATAACATGCCGCTTTTATCTGAAAAGCCATTGTTTATCTTTATTTCTCAAAGTGGAGAAACAGCTGACAGCCGTGCAGTATTAGTTCAAATTAAAGAACTAGGTTACAAAGCGTTAACAATCACAAACGTTCCGGGATCAACATTATCTCGTGAATCTGATTATACGTTATTACTTCATGCAGGTCCGGAAATTGCTGTAGCATCAACAAAAGCTTATACAGCTCAATTAGCAGTGCTATCAATTCTAGCGGCTGTAACAGCAAAAACACGCGGCATTGAATTAGAATTTGATTTAGTTCAAGAGTTAGCAATCGTAGCAAACACAATGGAAGTACTTTGCGACGACAAAGAAGAAATGGAAAGCATTGCTCTTCAATTCTTAGCAACAACTCGCAACGCATTCTTTATTGGACGTTCTGTCGATTATTATGTAGGTTTAGAAGGTGCGTTAAAACTAAAAGAAATCTCTTACATCCAAGCAGAAGGGTTTGCTGGAGGAGAGCTTAAGCACGGAACAATCGCTTTAATTGAAAACAATACGCCAATTATTGCATTAGCAACACAAGAGCATGTAAACTTAAGCATCCGTGGTAACGTAAAAGAAGTAGTAGCACGTGGAGCTAATCCTTGTATCATTTCAATGAAAGGATTAGAAACAGAAGAAGATCGCTACGTGATTCCGAAAGTTCACGAAACACTTTCACCACTAGCAGCGGTTATTCCTTTACAATTAATCTCTTACTACGCTGCATTGCACCGCGATTGCGATGTAGATAAACCACGTAACTTAGCAAAATCAGTTACTGTAGAATAATAAGGTTCTAGACACCCTTCTATTATAGAAGGGTGTTTTTGTATATAATTCTCATTGAGCTAAAAAATATATTTGCTTGCTCAATTTATTTTATATAATAGAGTAGGTAAATGAACGAAACTCACTTATAAAAAAGGAAGTGAAAAGTATTAGTGGAGTAGCTCAAAGTATAAAGTACGTGTTGCGAGGCATTTTTTTTGTCTTGTATTTTCCCTTTTATTTTGTATTTCAAATTTTGTGTAAGCTATGGATATATTTTATCGCTAAGCCCCTCATATGGATAGGAACAAGAATTATTCAACCTGTCATTGATTTCATTTGGAGATACATTATACGTTTCTTGTTCGTTTATCCTATTTCTTGGCTATGGAGTGTCCTCATCTATCCTTTTATTCTCTTCGTTTGGAAACGATGTTTTTTGCCTATAACTAGATTTATATGGAAGTACGTTTTATACCCTGTGTTGTATCTAGTTTGTTACCCTTGTTATCTTTTCTGGAAATATGTTGTGCTGCCATTTTATAATGAAATTGTTATCCCTGTGGTTTCATTTTGTCAGCGTATATTTCTCTGTTTCTGGAAAGGAGTTAAGTGGATCGTAATTCATATGATCTACTATCCTTTACGGTGGATTTGGATGAGATGTATATACAAACCGCTTAAAAATGTATATACAAAAATCATTCAGCCGGTTATCAAATGGTTTTCTCATTTATTTAGTTAATGAAATATACCAAAAGATTGCTTGTCTTTTTTAGGTATTAAACTCGAAAGATAAGAGGGAATTGATGTATAATAAAGACGGATATATCATTGCCTATTTATTTTATTAGATTCAATTTTGAAAGAGAGTGAAACAATATGGGCCGTAAGTGGAACAATATTAAAGAAAAGAAAGCGTCAAAAGATGCTAATACAAGTCGTATATATGCCAAGTTTGGCCGTGAGATTTATGTGGCTGCGAAACAAGGCGAGCCAGATCCAGAATCAAACCAAGCGTTAAAAGTTGTATTAGAACGCGCGAAAACATACAATGTGCCAAAAGCAATTATTGACCGTGCGATTGAAAAAGCAAAAGGCGGATCAGAAGAAAATTACGATAATCTTCGTTACGAAGGTTTTGGACCAAATGGCTCAATGGTTATCGTAGATGCTCTTACGAATAACGTAAACAGAACAGCTTCAGACGTGCGTGCTGCTTTTGGTAAAAACGGCGGTAATATGGGAGTAAGCGGATCAGTAGCGTACATGTTTGATCCAACAGCTGTTATTGGTGTAGAAGGTAAGGATGAAGAAGAGACGCTAGAACTGTTAATGGAAGCAGATGTAGACGTGCGTGACATTTTAGAAGAAGAAGATTCTGTAATTGTTTATGCTGATCCGGATCAATTCCATGCGGTACAAAAAGCGTTCAACGATGCTGGTATTACGGAATTTACAGTAGCTGAGCAAACGATGCTTGCTCAAAATGATGTAACTCTTCCTGAAGATGCACAAGCTCAGTTTGAAAAAATGATTGATGCATTAGAGGACCTAGAAGATGTGCAGCAAGTATATCACAACGTTGATTTAGGATAATAGTGAAAGAGGCAGACCTATCAAAGAGGTCTGTCTTTTTTTATAGGCCGTGTGAAAAGCATCTATTGACCCTTTCCCTTCTTTTGGAATATGGTAAGATAATGAATTAAGAATAGAAAATAGTAGAATTTTATAAGAGATAAATGGAGGGAAAGCAGTTGAAAAAATTAATGGTGGGGATGGCATTAACAGCTACACTTGCAACGGCTGTAACGCCTGGCTTTGGCTCAATCGGAGGAAATCAAGAAAAGGCATATGCAGCGACAGTTACATATAAAGTAACGGCAAGCAAGCTAAATGTGAGAAGCGGAGCGGGAACGACTTACGGGATTATCGGCAGCGTAGTGAAAGATCAAACGCTATCTGTGGTGAGTAAAAGCGGAAGCTGGTACAAAATCAACTATAACGGCCGCACGGGCTATGTAAGCAGCGATTATGTACAAGCATCAGGAACAGCAACGCCGCCAGCAGAAAGCACAACGTACACAGTAACGGCAAGCACGCTGAATGTAAGAAGCGGAGCAGGTACCAATTATGCATCCATAGGAAGTGTGACAAAAGGCCAGAAGCTGTCCGTGGTGAGCAAAAGCGGAAGCTGGTACAAAATCAACTATAACGGCCGCACGGGCTATGTAAGCAGCGATTATGTACAAGCATCAGGAACAACAACGGCCCCAACAACGCCACCACCAGAAAGCATGACATACACAGTAACGGCAAGCACGCTGAATGTAAGAAGCGGAGCAGGTACCAATTATGCATCCATAGGAAGTGTGATAAAAGGCCAGAAGCTGTCTGTGGTGAGCAAAAGCGGAAGCTGGTACAAAATCAACTATAACGGCCGCACGGGCTATGTAAGCAGCGATTATGTACAAGCATCAGGAACAACAACGGCCCCAGCAGAAAGCACAGCGTACACAGTAACGGCAAGCACGCTGAATGTAAGAAGCGGAGCGGGCACTAGCTATGCATCCATAGGAAGTGTGACAAAAGGCCAGAAGCTGTCTGTGGTGAGCAAAAGCGGAAGCTGGTACAAAATTAACTATAACGGCCGCACAGGCTATGTAAGCAGTGACTATGTACAGGCTTCAGCTACAGCGTCTCCAAAACTCGTAGTCGATTCTTTTAAAACGTTAGGTAACGCTCAGCAAGTCATCTTGGTTACAGCAGATAACTACGATACGAAGTCTGCTAAAATTCAAACGTTTGAAAAAGTTGATGGGAAATGGAAGCAAGTTTTAACTGCGAACGGTGTACTTGGACAAAAAGGATTCGCTTTATCGAAAAAAGAAGGAGATATGGAATCTCCGACAGGGAAATATACAATTGGCACAGCATTCGGACGCTATGCAAACCCTGGAACTAAGCTTCCATATCGAAAGATTACAGCAAATGATGTGTGGGTAGACGATTCAAAAAGCTCTCTATATAATACGTGGCAGCAAAAGCCGGCTAATGGCCGCTGGACGAGCGCTGAGAACATGGACATCCCCGCTTACGACTATGGGTTCGTCATTAATTATAACGAATCTAGAACGCCAGGAAAGGGAAGTGCAATCTTCTTCCATGTAGGAACAAATTATACCGCAGGATGTACGGCTACTTCTAAAGAACAAGTTGTCTCTATTTTAAAATGGTTAAACCCAGAGAAAAATCCGGTTATTATTCAATCTCCTGTAAGTGAATTAGATAAATATTAAGTTAGAAAGCAGCTGAACTTTGACAGTTCAGCTGCTTTTTTATGTAATTAAAAGCTTTGTCTGTCTGTGGTACGACAAAGTTAGTTTTCCTATTCATTGAATGAAAGCGTTTAATCTCTTACGATTAAAGTATCATCACGTAGAGAAAGGAAGAGAGCAAATGGCTCAATCTAATATAAAAGTAGCTGTACAAAAGTTTGGGAACTTTCTAAGTTCAATGGTTATGCCAAATATCGGAGCATTTATTGCATGGGGACTTATTACTGCTTTATTTATTCCAACAGGCTTTTTTCCAAATGAAAGCCTTGCCAAACTAGTGGATCCAATGGTCAAGTATTTGCTTCCGCTGCTAATCGGCTACACAGGAGGAAAGCTTGTCCACGATCAGCGTGGAGGCGTTGTAGGTGCTATCGCGACCATGGGCGTCATCGTTGGATCTGATATTCCGATGTTTCTAGGCGCTATGATTATGGGACCGCTTGGCGGTTATATCATCAAGAAGTTTGATCAGTTTATTGAAGGTAAAGTCAAAACAGGATTCGAGATGTTAATTAATAATTTCTCAGCAGGTATTCTTGGAGGAATTCTAGCAATTCTAGCCTTTTTAGGAGTTAGTCCAGCCGTGGACGGATTTACAGGCGCGCTTGTAGTGGGTGTAGATTGGATGGTTGCACATGGCCTTCTTCCACTTACAAGTATTCTAATTGAACCAGCTAAAATTTTATTCTTAAACAATGCTATTAATCACGGTATCTTATCTCCGATCGGAGCAGAACAAATTCGAACAAACGGACAGTCAATTCTATTGTTATTAGAAACAAATCCTGGTCCGGGATTAGGAATTTTGTTAGCGTATTGCTTCTTTGGAAAAGGAACAGCAAAACAGTCAGCGCCGGGAGCAGCCATCATTCATTTTATTGGCGGAATTCACGAAATTTACTTCCCTTACGTTTTAATGCGTCCGCTTCTAATCATTGCGGCTATTTTAGGCGGAATGAGCGGCGTATTTACATTTGTTCTTTTAGGCGGAGGCTTACAAGCGGTTGCTTCACCGGGAAGTATTTTGGCTATTTTAGCTGCTACACCAGGTAATGCAGGCAGCTATGTTGCAAATATCTCCGGTGTTCTCGTTGCAGCCATCGTATCGTTTATTGTAGGTTCGTTAATTTTAAAAACGGGCAAGCAAACAGAAGATTTGGATGAAGCAGCTCGCAAAATGCAAGAGATGAAAGGCAAGAAGAGCTCTGTAGCAGGAAGCTTTACAAAACAGCAAGGAGAAGTACCAGCAAGCGTTCAGAAAATTGTTTTTGCCTGTGACGCAGGTATGGGATCGAGTGCGATGGGCGCCTCTCTTCTTCGCAAGAAAGTTAAACAAGCAGATTTAAATATTTCGGTAACGAATACAGCCATCAGTAATATTCCAAGTGATGCTCAAATCGTTATTACACAGGAAGAGCTAACGCCAAGAGCTCAAAACAAAGTTCCAGATGCGTATCATATCTCGGTTGATAATTTTCTATCTAGTCCGGAATATGACAAACTAATTGATCAACTAAAAAATGATCATACTACTTCTAAAGCGGAAGAAGAAAAAAGAGTATCTGCAGAAAATAATACAGATAGTAATGATGGTTTATTAAAAGAAGAAAACGTTTTCTTAAATCAGCACTTTTCTTCTAAGGAAGAAGCAATTCGATTTGCAGGGAGCGTGTTAGTAAAAGGCGGATATGTAGAAGAAAACTACGTTGAAGCGATGATTGAGCGCGACAATATGACTTCTACTTATATGGGAAATGACGTAGCGATTCCGCACGGTACGGAAGAAGCGAAAAAGAACGTTTTAAGGTCGGGTTTTACAGTGATTCAAGTGCCAGAAGGCGTTGATTTTGATGGTGAGAAAGTTCGTTTGATTTTTGGAATTGCCGGAAAAGACGGCACTCATTTAGAAATTTTATCTGGTATCGCGATTACATGTTCTGATATGGACAATATTGAAAAGATGGTTCATGCCAAATCAGCTAAAGAATTAATGGCTATTATTCAAAGTAACTAACGGGATAGAAAGGCATGGAAATGCCTTTTTATCCTTTGTTTATAAATAAGAAAAGAGTTGATGTTCTTGTTTATTACTTCAAGAGAAAAATCAATCATTGAGTTAATTATTAAAACGGCAGGAAAACATACAGCCCTTACACTTGCTACTTTTTTGAATGTAAGTGTAAGAACCGTTCACCGAGATTTGAAGGCAATTGAATCAATACTTGAAAAATTTGATTTGAAGCTGATTCGTACGCAAGATGAAGGACTAATGATTGAAGGTAAAAATGAACAAATTTTTCGCCTTATCCAAGAGCTGATGAAGATTAAAACGACGGATCAGTCTCCACAGGAAAGAAAACTAATTCTTTTAATTCTTCTTCTAGAAGAAGGAGATTCATTTAAATTACAAACGCTGGCTAAAGACTTAGAAGTAAGTATTACTACACTCACTGCTTATTTAGATGAATTAACAGAGTGGTTAACCACATTTGACGTTTTCCTTCAACGAAAGAGAGGGGTGGGAGTAGAGGTTCAAGCTACTGAAGCCAATAAACGAAAAGCATTAGCTAATTATTTTCTTGTTTACTTTAATGAAGAGTTAATTGAGTGCATGTTTTTAGCAGAAAACCAGCAGCATACGGATGAAACGATTTTGCACTATTTTTATCCGGATTATTTGGCAGAAGTAGACAGAATTGTACATCAAGCGATTAATCAGCATCATTCTAAGCTGGCTGACAGCGATTATATAGGGCTCATTGTTCATATTTGCATTATGATACAGCGAACGAAAAAGCAAATGTATCTAGAAGACGACGGCGGCCAAACGGAAGAACTGGCGAGTGAAATGTTTTTAATGAAGGATATTTGCCGGGAAATTGAACGGGTATTTTCTCTTTCTTTTACAGAAAAAGATATTCATTTCTTAGCAGTGCGGCTGCGTGCAGCAAAGTTCCAAACTACTAGAGACGTATATTACGACAGCGTAGTGGTTGGGCAGGTTATTAAGAATATGATTGCTCACGTTTCTGTTCAGCTTAACACCGACTTAACCGGTGATTTTTCCCTTTACCAGGGGCTGCTCGCTCATATGGAACCCGCAATTTTTCGTCTTAAGCAAAAAATGGAGCTTTTTAATCCATTAACAGAAGAGATTAAGAAAAAGTACCCGGTTTTATTTATGGCTGTGAGAAACAGTATCGATCAAGAGCTGCCGCATTTAGTTTTTCCAGATGATGAAGTAGCATATCTTGTTTTGCATTTCGGTTCAACGCTAGTGCTAAAAGAAGAAGTTATGGAAATTCAGGCACTAATCGTCTGTCCAACTGGAATTGGCACCTCGAAAATGTTAGCTAGCCGTATTCGTAAAGAGATTCCGGAGATTAATTCAGTTGTCATTAAATCGGTAAAAGAAATCAAAGAAGCCGCGCTTGAAGGGTATGACGTAGTGATTTCAACAGTAAGACTGCCTTTTTTAAATGTCGATTACATTTTAGTCAATCCACTCTTAACCGAAGAGGATATTCAATCCGTCCAGAATTTTTTACAGAAAAACATTCAAAAGTTAACCAAAGATAAGGACTATCGCTCGTTCCAATATAAAAATAAGACTTTTTCTAAAGAAAAACCGTCTTTTGAGGAAACGATGAAGCAAATTAAAGATGTGCATGGAAGTATCGAATCAATTCTTCAAAACCTTAGAATGTATCGATTTTCGGATGAAGTGAGTCACGATCAAGTGATTTCGCACGTAGTAAAAGCTGCTGAAAAAGAACGTTTAATAACCAATGCCAGCTGCGTTATTCATCAGCTTAAGGAACGAGAAAACAAAGGCGGTTTAGGCATTCCGCAAACGAGTATGGCACTGTTCCATTGCCGTGAACATCACGTGAACGAGCTGATTTTTCAAGTTTCACATTTAGAACAGCCTTGCACAGTTAAAGGCATGGACGGAACAAACATGCAGGCGCGTAACCTTCTATTAATGCTCGCACCTGAAGAGTTAAGTGAAGCACAGCAAGAAATTTTAAGTTTAATTAGTACCAGTTTAATTGAAGACCATGAAGCAATGATGATTTTTTCGTCTTCGAACGAAGAGATAATTCGCAAAAAGCTAGAGGATACGTTTCATGAGTACCTTCGAAATAATTTGATAAAGGAATGATTTTTGTGAAACAAGCAGTTCATTTTGGAGCAGGCAATATCGGTCGAGGATTCATTGGGGCATTGTTTTCTCAAAGCAACTATCACGTCACATTCGTAGATATTGCTGAAAAGATTATTAATCAGTTAAACATAGATGAAGGGTATAACGTAATAACAGCCGCAGAGCATCCCGAGACATTAGCTGTTCAAAACGTATCTGGTTTAAATAATCTGACACAAGAACAAGCGGTCATTAAAGCGATTAAAGAAGCAACGTACATTACGACGGCCATCGGACCGAACGTTCTGCCTCGCATTGCTCCTTTAATTGCTAAAGGTTTGGCTGAACGTGTAAAAGCAAGCGACGAAAATGTATATGTGATTGCATGTGAAAATCAAATCTCTGCGACAGATTTATTAAAAGGCTATATTTTTGACGCGCTGGATGAAGAGACAAAAGCTCATATGATAAATAAGGTCTTTTTCTTCAATTCAGCTGTAGATCGTATCGTGCCTATTCAACATGATCAAGGTTCGCTTGATGTTTTAGTAGAATCCTATTATGAATGGGTAGTAGAGGCACCTGAAGATATTCCTTTTGTAGAAGGAATGACGATTGTGCCTGACCTTGCTCCTTTTATTGAAAGAAAGTTATTTACAGTGAATACGGGACACGCGGTGATTGCATATTTTGGTTATTTAAAAGGAAAAGAAACAATTGATCAAACGTTAAGAGATTCAGATATTTATGAACAAGTACAGCAAACGCTACAAGAAACAGGAAACTATCTAATTAAAAGATATGACTTAGATAAAGAGGAACACAAAGCCTATATTACTAAAATCATTGAACGCTTTAAAAATCCTCATTTAAATGATTCAGTTAAAAGAGTAGGACGAGCACCAATTCGCAAGCTTGGACCTCAGGATCGTTTGATTCGTCCAGCGCTAGAAGCAAAAAAATCGGGCCTTTCTTATACCTATTTAGCAAAGGCTATTGCCGCTGCGCTTTTATTTGATCCGCAAGAAGATAAAGAGGCTATGAAGCTTCAAGCGAATATTCATGAGTATGGTATTGAGTATGTATTAAAAGAGATTAGTGGGTTAGAGGCAAGTAATGATTTAACAAAAGAAATCATTGCTCAATATAATGCTTTAAAATCGTGAATGAATTTAGTATGTGTAAACAGTCCATTTTAAATGGGCTGTTTTTCTTTTAGCAGAAAGGGAATGTTTGTGTATAGGAGGGTGATAAAATGGTAGCTATTACGCACGTTGGATTAGCTGTACCTGATGTAGAAGAAGCCGTGCAGTGGTATGGAAAAGTTTTAGGTTTTAAGCTAATTGCCGGTCCTTATATGTTTAATGCGGAGGAAGAAAAAGCTGAAAATATGACTCAAGATTTACTGGGGTCTCATATCAAAAAAATGAAAAATGCTCACATGACAGCTGACAACCAGGTAGGCATTGAACTGTTTGAATTTAATAAGCCGCAAATGCCTCTTGTATTAAAAGACAGCGATGAGCAGTATCAAAGTTATTTTCACATGTGCTTAATAGCCGATGACGTGGAAAAGTTAGCGGATAAAATCGAACAATCAGGCGGTAAAAAGCGAAGCCAAGTATGGAATACAAGACCAGGAAAACCTTATTACTTGGTTTATTGTGAAGATCCGTTTGGGAATATTATTGAGCTATATTCACACAGTACGGAGCTCATGTATGGGAATAGAGAAGAATAAAAGCTTATCCAGATTTCTTGGATAAGCTTTTATTTTTTCATAGCTGTCCGTAGCCTTATACTTTTGCCAGCTCTTCAAAGGTTTTTGATGAATACGTAATAGTTACAGATGTTCCTACTGCCACTTTATTGAATAATTCTTCGAAATCCGCATTATGCATTCGTACGCAGCCGTGGCTTACATATTTGCCGATGCTATCTTCTGAGTTATTCCCATGAATAGCGTATGTGTCGCCGGTTGTTCCGTTTGCATTAAGCCCTAGCCAGCGAGAGCCAAGATGATTATTAGAAGCGCCTCCTGCAATATGCCCTGTATAGTAAGGACGATTTTTAATTTTGTTAACAATCTTGAAAAAGCCTACCGGCGTATCGCTCCATGTTTTTCCCGTAGCTACTGAATACGTCTTTTCTAACTTTCCATTATGAAAATAAGCAAGCTGATTTGTTTTTTTATTAATAATAATTAAATCTCCACTTGCTGCGTTTTCACTTGCATTCGCCGCACTTGCTGTATAAGAAATGCTGATAATAGCTACGAGGCATAAAGCAGCTGCTCGCAGTATAATTTTTCTCACGTTCTAGCCATCTCCTCTATTGTTCATTTACATATTTGGTGAATTACATGCTATTAGTGTATAAAAGGAAAATGGACTGAATATGAATCTTTCCTGAATGAAAACTGAAAGTGCATTTTATTTATAAGCGAATATAAAGTAAAAATCTGGGCAGAAATACAACTAAAGGTCTGGTACATATCTCATGAAAAAGAGAAAAGTGAAAATGCACCTTGTATGTTTAATTTAGGATGTATTATCATGAAAGTTTGAAATGAAGGGCAGGAGGTGGAAGAAACAGATGCTTAAAGAATTTAAAGAGTTTGCTTTGCGTGGAAATGTATTGGATTTAGCTGTCGGTGTTATTATTGGAGCGGCATTTGGAAAAATTGTAACGTCTCTTGTAAATGATATTATTATGCCGCTGATTGGTTTGTTGTTAGCAGGGATAGACTTTAAAGATTTATCCTTCACGGTTGGAGATGCTACGGTATTATATGGATCTTTTATTCAAACAATTGTTGATTTCTTAATTGTCGCATTCTCGATTTTCTTATTTATTCGTTTCTTTAATCGTTTTAAGAGAAAAGAAGAAGAGAAAGTAGAGGAAGAAGTGGCTGTTCTGTCAAAAGAAGAAGAGATCTTAACAGAAATTCGCGATCTGTTAAAAGCAGAAGCGTTGAAAGAACGTTCATAACAGCAATTTTTACATACGTATAAAACGGCTAAGAGGCCCGTCTTTTCATAAGAAAAGCGGGCTTTTTTCGTGTGAAATTTCTCGGGAAATGTTAGTGGTATGATCATGGGAAAATTAGGCGTGAAAGCGAGAGAGATAGGAATGTTAAAATTATATTAAAAGTGTTAAGATATTGTAAATAGGAGGGTTAAGGTTATGTTTAAACATTTGTATCGTTCTTTGCCAATGCTGGCAGCGTATGGGCTGCTTAGCGTTTTTTTATACAGTGTTGTTATGTTTAATGTATCAAATGACACAAAGATATTGTTTGACTGGGCCCAAATCCATACAGCTGGGTTCGTAGTATTAATAGGGGGATGCTCCCTTGTTTTATGGGCGCTCACTTTCTATTTGCTACTTCGGTTTAATCAGATAGAGAGAATACAAGCTTCGCAGTGGTATGCCATTTTTACGGCAATTGTGTTTTCAATTACAGTAGCAGCTGTTTCTGCCATGGTTTTTGTTGTCTATCATATTGATATACATAACCCAGGCAAAACAATAGAGTGGATGCAGGCGTACCCTCAACGCTATCTCTTTACGGTATTTTTGCTTTCGCTGTTAACACTAGCGATCATTATGCTAGTAGGGGAAGCTTATTTAGGGGCTGGGATTACCTTTGTTCTGTATTTTATTTTAGCTCTCGTAAACTATTACAAAAAAATCTTTCGAAATGAACCATTGTTCCCAAACGATTTTATTCAGGCCAGTCAGTTAAAAGAAGTTATTCCGATGATTAAAGATTCGATTTCAATTCCTATTGTAATAGGAGTTATTGGATCTATTATCGTACTGATTACTCTTTGGTTTTTCTTGCCGAAAATTAAAATTCGATGGTTTCTTCGAATTATTATGATTCTGCCGCTCATCTTTTTAATGAAATCATTTTTATTCTTTGAACACTCGTTTGCTCAAAAATATTATGATCAATATGCTGCGCTGATGCCTTGGAATCAGCAAAATAATTATTACTATAATGGACCTGTTATTGGCATGATTTCAAATGTTAAAACAGATGTGCTGCAAGAGCCGGATGACTACTCAGAAGAAGCTATGGCAAAAGTGGCAAAGCGCATTCAGTCAAAGGAAGAGAAAACACAAGAAAGCAAGACTGAAGTCAAACCAAACGTTGTGTTTGTGATGAATGAAACATTTTGGGACCCAACAAAGCTTAACGTGACGTTCTCTGAAGATCCAATGAAAAATACAAGAGAACTTCAAAAGAAATATCCTTCCGGATGGTCTTTAAGTCCTTCGTTTGGCGGGGAAACAGCTAATGTGGAGTTCGAAGCGCTGACGAGCTACTCTTTGTCTTTCTTTAACCCTGGAGGCCTTCCTTATCAGCATGTATTGAGTAAAAAAGAATATCCGTCTTTTGTTTCTTATTTAGAAAAGCAAGGCTATGCTACAACAGCTATGCATCCAAACAGCGGCATGCTTTATATGAGACAAAATGTATATCCAAACTTGGGATTTGATCAAGTGAAGTTTATTGATGAAATGAAGCATACGCAAAAAGATAACAAAGAGTTTGTTTCCGATGAAGCGGTAGTTGATGAAGTACTCGATACGCTTCGTCAGTCGAAAAAGCCTGCATTTGTGCATGCTGTAACGATTGCAAATCATCTTCCTTATTCGGCGGATAAGTATAATGGTCAGGAAACCATTAAAGTAACCGGTAAAGGGTTATCACCGGAAATGCAAAAGGAAATTGGAATTTATGCTGAAGGAATTAAACGTTCAGATGCTGCTTTAAAACGATTGAACGATGAAATTCAAAAGCTGGACGAGCCGACCATTGTAGTATTTTGGGGAGATCATTTGCCGGCGCTTGGCCAAAACCTTCAAGCTTACAAAGAAACGGGTTTTGGAAACGAGAAAACGCAGCAAACATCTCAAAAATTTTATGAAACGCCGCTCTTATTTTTATCTAATTACGATACGAAAATAGATAAAAATCTCGGTACGATGAGTCCTATTTATATTGCTCCGACGCTTGCTCAATCTCTTGGTTACAAAAGTAATCTGTTCTACGATCAGTTGAATCAAATGAAAACAGAAGTGCCGGCTTTTCGTTCAAATATGTATATAGATTCGAAAGGAAAGCTAGTCGATGATCCGGCGGCACTATCTAAAAAAGCTGCAAAAGACCTTCAAGATTACCATGAAGTTGAGTTTGATACATTATCCGGGAAACAGTACGAAACGCATAAGTTGTATAAATAAAAATAAAAACTCCTTTTAATATAAAAGGAGTTTTTATTTTTTAAGTGTTTAAGGTTGTACTAAAAAATAATTCATGTATAATATTTTAAGGTTAAAAGTAAACTTTAAGTTAAGTAAAACAAAACTTGAGTTTGGAACAGCATGAACAATCATTCATGCTGTTTGCTAATTTTAAATACAGTTGAGGATCGAGAGTATGGAAATAGGAAAGAAAATTAAAAATTTACGATTAAAAAAAGGTTTAACACAAGAAGAGCTAGGAGAACGTACTGATTTAAGTAAAGGCTATATTTCCCAGCTAGAGCGCGATTTAAGTTCACCGTCTTTAGAAACATTTTTTAGTATTTTGGAAGTGCTAGGATGCGAACCGAAAGAATTCTTCGAAATTGATACGCATGTTCAAAAGGTTGTATACAGAGAGGAAGACTACACGAGTTATTGCGAAGATCAAAAAGGTTACCATATTCAGTGGCTTGTCCATGAATCAAATGAAAAAGAAATGGAGCCGATTCGTCTTATTCTTCATGAAAAGGGTGCATTTAAGAGATTTGAGCCTTCCCTTTCAGAAACGTTTGGCTACATTTTGCGCGGGTGTGTGAAGGTAAAGCTTGGAGGCAGAATATATGAAGCCAAACAAGGAGAAACCATCTATTTTCAAGCTTCTGAAGAACATCAGATTTTAAATGCTCATGACGGAATAACAGAGTTAATTATCGTGGCGACAGAGTCTTATTTATAGAACAAAAGAGGTGAAGTGAAATGACATCTACGAATGCAATTATTCAATTTGAAAATGTGACCAAGCAATATGATAATGATTCAGTTGTATTGGATCATGTAAGCTTTGAAATTGAAAAAGGGAAATTTTATACCCTCTTAGGTCCATCGGGATGTGGAAAGACAACGATTTTACGATTAATTGCAGGCTTTACGGAAGCCTCAAGCGGAACGATTTATTTTAATGGGAAAAGAATTAATGATGTCCCGGCTAACAAACGACAGGTTAATACGGTTTTTCAAGACTACGCGCTTTTCCCCCATTTGAATGTATTTGAAAATGTAGCATTTGGTCTTCGAATCAAGAAGATGAAAAATGCTGATATTGCAATAAAAGTTAAAGAAGCCCTTCGTTTTGTTAACTTAGAAGGATATGAAAACAGAGAAATAAAGGAAATGTCGGGCGGCCAAAGACAGCGTGTAGCAATTGCACGAGCAATTGTAAACCAGCCCGAAGTCATTTTGCTGGACGAGCCGCTTTCAGCTCTTGATCTAAAATTGCGTACAGAAATGCAATACGAGTTAAGAGAATTACAGCGTCGTCTAGGTATTACGTTCATTTTTGTTACGCACGATCAAGAAGAAGCGCTTGCGATGTCCGATGAAATCTTTGTTTTGAATAAAGGAAGAATTCAGCAGAGCGGGGAACCCACAGATATTTATGATGAGCCAATTAATCGTTTTGTTGCCGATTTTATTGGTGAATCAAATATTGTACCAGGTAAAATGATTGCTGACTTTTTAGTGGAGTTTGGCGACCAGCAATTTGAATGTGTCGATCAAGGATTAAACCAAAATGAGCAGGTTGAAATTGTGATTCGCCCTGAAGATTTAGCCATTACAAGCTCCGATCAAGGAAAGCTGCAGGTTCGTGTAGATTCACAGCTGTTCAGAGGAGTCCATTATGAAATTTTAGGCTATGACCATGCAGGGAATGAGTGGCTCGTTCACTCTACGAAAAAGGCAACGGTTGGCGAAGAAATTGGTTTATATTTTGAACCTGAAGCTATTCATGTTATGCGATTTAATGAAACGGAAGAAGAATTCGATAAGCGACTCGAAGGTTATGAAGAGGATTAAGATGCAAACTAAATCAAGAAATATTTACTTAGTCCCGTACGTGTTATGGATTTTGCTTTTTGTAGTTGCTCCCATTGTATTAGTTGTCTATTATTCTTTTTTCAACATCGATAATGAGCTGACGCTTGAAAACTATAAGAAATTTTTCACCCCAGTTTATTTACAGATGACGCTGAGTTCATTTTGGTATGCCTTTTTAATTACGTTATTTTCCTTGGTTTTTTCTTATCCTACAGCTTATTTACTAACGAAGCTTAAGCACAAGCAGCTTTGGCTTCTACTGATTATTTTACCGACGTGGATTAACCTATTATTAAAAGCTTATGCTTTTTTAGGTATATTTGGCACGTATGGTGCGGTTAATAAGTTTACTGAATTTCTAGGACTTGGTACTCATCAAATTTTATTTACTGACTTTAGTTTTGTATTTGTATCGGTGTATATTTTTATCCCCTTTATGATTTTGCCGATCTTTAACTCTTTAGAAGAACTTAATCCCTCGCTTATCTACGCTTCGCGAGACTTGGGGGCATCTTCATGGGTGACATTTAAGCGCGTAGTATTTCCGCTAACGCTAGAAGGGGTTAAATCAGGTTGTCAGGCTGTTTTTATTCCAGCACTATCCCTCTTTATGATTACGCGTTTAATTGCTGGAAACCGCGTCATTACACTGGGAACAGCGATTGAACAACATTTTTTAGTGACGCAGGATTGGGGCATGGGCGCCACAATAGCCGTCTTTTTAATTATTGCGATGGCCGTTATGATGCTCATAACAGGCACTGGAAAGAGAGGTGTGTAAAATGAAGAGAAAGTGGAAGTTCAGCCACCTTTATTTATTTTTTGTATTTTTCATTTTATACGCGCCCATTTTTTATTTAATGTATTACTCTTTTAACAGCGGAGGAAACATGCGTGAATTTGAAGGGTTTACGTTAGATTGGTACAAAGAAGTGTTTCAAGACACGCGTTTGCTTATTATTGTCTTGAATACTCTTATTATTGCTCTACTGTCTTCGGTTATTTCAACTATTATTGGCGTGATAGGGGCACTTGCTATCGTATACGTGAAGCGCAGACGTGTTCAAAATACGCTGTTAACATTTAATAATGTGTTAATTGTGAGTCCAGATGTTATTATTGGCGCATCTTTTTTAATTCTATTTACCATTATCGGTGTAAAGCTCGGATTTATATCGGTATTATTAGCGCATATTGCATTCAGTGTACCGATCGTGGTCATCATGGTTCTGCCTAAGCTGCAGGAAATGAGTCCGACACTGCTCGATGCAGCCCGTGATTTGGGCGCAAGCCGCTTTGAAGTACTTTCGAAAGTGGTATTGCCATTTATTCGTCCGGGTATCTTTGCAGGCTTTTTTATGGCTTTAACTTACTCTTTGGATGACTTTGCGGTTACGTTCTTTGTGACCGGGAACGGTTTTTCTACGCTTTCAGTAGAAATTTATTCGTTAGCAAGAAGAGGGGTCTCGCTGAAAATCAATGCTCTTTCTACTCTTATTTTCATGTTTACCGTGCTGATTGTGATTGGTTATTACTTTATCAGTCAGCGATATAGCAATAAAGTGAAAGGGGTGGCGACTGGAAAATGAAGCAATTAGCAAAGCCGTTTATCTTCATCGTCATCCTTTCTTTCGTTCTTATGTATGTGGTTCATCATTTGAACAATGCCGAAGGATACTCTGGAGGAGATACGCTGACCGTCTATAATTGGGGAGATTATATTGATCCTGATTTAGTGAATCAGTTTGAGAAAGAAACCGGAATTAAAGTCATTTATCAGACCTTTGATTCGAATGAAGCAATGATGACCAAAATTGAACAAGGCGGTACGACATTTGATATTGCTGTGCCTTCTGAGTACGCGATTAGCAAGATGCGTGAAGAAAATTTACTATTGCCAATTGATCATTCGAAGCTGCCTAATTTAAAATACATTAATCCGCGTTTTTTAGACTTATCCTTTGATCCTGGCAATAAGTACTCTATTCCTTATTTTTGGGGAACTGTTGGTATTGTGTATAACTCTGATATGATTCATGGCAAGAAGATAAAAAGCTGGAATGATTTATGGGATCCTAAGCTGAAAAATCAAATTTTACTTGCAGATGGCGCTAGAGAAGTGATGGGAATGGGACTAAACAGCTTAAATTATTCATTAAATGATACGAATAAAGCCCATCTTCAAGAAGCAAAAAGAAAGCTTGATACATTAACACCAAATGTCAAAGCTATTGTAGGAGACGAGATTAAGATGCTCCTAGCAAATGAAGAAGCGGCAATTGGCGTTGTTTGGTCAGGCGATGCTTCTGAGATTATGAGTGAAAACGATAAGCTGAATTACGTTGTTCCAGAAGAAGGTTCGAATTTATGGTTTGATAACATGGTTATTCCAAAAACGGCTAAAAACGTAGAAGGCGCACATAAATTCATGAACTTTATGTTAGATCCTAAACATGCTGCTCAAAACGCGGAATATGTAGGGTATTCTACCCCTAATAAAAAAGCGTTAGATTATTTGCCGAAAGAAGTAGCGGAAGATGAACGTTTTTATCCAGAGGAAGAACTAACAAAAAAGCTTGAAGTATATAATAACTTAGGCAAACGAATGCTTGCTTATTACAATGAATTATTTTTAGAATTTAAAATGCACCGTAAATAAAAGGAACTTAATTAGGTATTTGTACTTAAGTTCTTTATTGTTTTTGTAAATTCAGTTGCGTGATAGCAAGAGGAAAGATAAAATACAAACGAGTAAAGCTAATAACATTTATTTTGTGTTATTAGCTTTTTTATTTGTAAAACGGGAAAGATAAGAAAAAATTGAATGTTCTATTATTCATCTAGAAGTTATATTTCACATTATATAGGAGAGAAAAAGTGAAGCAAAAACAAAAGCAGCATATTCAATCCATTTATTTTTTACGATTATTCGCTATGATGATGGTTGTGCTCGTACATGTAACAGCAGCATATGCAACGGTACTGCCATTTGCAAGCGAAGCTTATCAGAAATATCATTTTCTTAACCGAATTGTTCGAATTGAAGCAGGAATCTTTATTGTGATCACAGGTTTGGTTTTCTTTTATAGTTATATTAACAAGCCTTTAACAAAGACTTTATGGAAAACGTATTATGCTCGAAGAGTGACATATATTTTGGTTCCCTATATTATTTGGGCACTTATTTATGAATTTTATTCGTACTATGTAGGAGCAACAGAATTAAATGCAGCTGATATTGTGAAACGTATTTTACGCGGAGAGTCCTACTATCAGCTTCATTTTATCTTTTTAATTGTACAAGTTTATCTCGTGCTGCCGGTTTTTGTATGGCTAGCACAAAAAGTAACCATTTTTAAAAAATACATGTGGCTGTTTGGCATTATCATTCAGCTTGGTTATTTAATGCTTAACAATACGTATCATATCACTTCATTTAATTTATTTTTAAATACAATGGCGACGTTTTTACTCGGCGGTTGGATTGGCATTTATTATCGCGAGCAAGTGGATAAAAAGTACAGTCGTTCGAATATTGTATTATTTCTGGTGACGCTCGGAGCGGGAATAGCTATTTCACTGTTAAATTATCACTTGTACACAATGAAGACAATCCAAATTTCAGGCTTTACGTATGAGGCTGTTAATACGCTTTATTTGGTTGCTGGAAGTTATTTCTTCTTCCGAATTGCAGAGATATTAGCTGAAAAGCTTTCTGCGAAGTCCGTGACGGTTGTTAAAAATATTGCCATGTACTCGTTTGGCTTTTACTTGATTCACCCGATGGTTTTAAACTTTGTGGCAAAAGCAGTACCAATACAAGGCAACTACATGTTTCACGTTGAAATCTTGGCACGCTATATTCTAACATTAGCGGGCTGTTACCTCATCATTTGGGGATGTCATCGTCTTTTACCGTTTGCTAGCTTTTTGTTTGGTAAACTGCCAAAAGAAGCGGTGTTCATTTACCGACGTCCTGATCATAAATAGCGTTTAGTTAAAAGTTATGTCTGCTTGCAGGCATAACTTTTTTTATAAAGTATAAGAGATGATAACACGCTAGTTTTAAAATATTTTTAAAAGTGACATGCTAAGATAATGCTTACTTAGGTACTCACAAAAGGGGGAATTTGATATGCGTGTACTTGTGGTAGAAGATGATGCTTCCTTATTACACGGTATCGTAGAAGGCTTAAAAGAAGAAGGATATGAAGTTGATTGTGCGTCTGAAGGAGATGAAGGTTTGTTTTTAGCAGAGCAGAATATTTATGATGCCTTGATTTTAGATATTATGCTGCCGGGTATGACAGGGCTTGACATACTAAAAAAGCTAAGAAAACAAAAGGTGCTGACGAAAGTTATTTTTCTTACTGCAAAAGATAGTGTAGAAGATCGAGTGAAAGGACTTGATTATGGAGCTGATGATTATTTGGTTAAGCCTTTTGCCATGGCTGAACTTTTTGCGAGGTTAAGGGTGATGCTCAGAGACTTCCAGGCAGAAGAAGGCATGATTTCATATGGTCCCATTTCTATACGAGAAGCCAATCATGAAGTTATGATAAATGGTAGTGCCTTAACGTTAACGATTAAAGAATTTCAGCTTTTGGAATACTTTATTCGAAATAAAGAACAAATCCTTATTCGAGATCAAATTTTTAATCGCGTATGGGGATTTACATCTGACGTAGGAGTGGGTGTAGTAGATGTCTATGTTCACCATTTAAGAAAGAAGCTTCAGCCTTTTAATTGTGACGGTTATGTACGTACAGTAAGAGGCGTAGGCTTTATGTTGAAAGGCGAAGAGCATGTTTAAAAAGACGAGAATCAGGCTGGTGTTATTTAACACAATCGTGCTGATGGTTATTTTGAGCATTTTTAGTTTAGTTTTATATGTTTATATGCAGCATGTTATTTTTTTAAACCCAGACAATCGGTTAAGTGAGATGAGCGAGCAAGTAAAAAAAAGAAACTTACATGAGATCCAGGAAAACAATGAGAGAGAAACAGAAAGACGGGTTGCGTTTTTACTTTGGAGCAGTGATAAAAAACTAATCAAAATCACACCTAAAAAAGGGTTATATACAAACGATATTGACGACTTTAAGCCTGCGCTTTCAGAAGGAAAAGCCCAAACTTCACAAGAGGTAAACGGTCATGCTTATCGAGTGATGAATGTGAAAAACGAAGGGTATATAAAAGACCAAGACGTTTCAACGATTCAACTTGTCTTAAACGTAGATCCAGAAACTCAAACCTTAGAGCACCTTGCTTTTCTTCTTATCATTTCAGCGTTTATTGGACTGCTTCTTTCGCTTGTAGCTGGCTTGTTTTTAGCTAATCGAGCGCTTGTACCTATACAAAAGTCGTGGAACAAACAGGTCGAATTTATTGCAGATGCTTCCCATGAGTTAAGAACGCCTCTTTCCGTGATGCAAACGCATCTCGAGCTATTGTTTAGACGACCAAATCATACGATCGAGCAAGAAAGCGAAAATATTTATCAAAGCTTAAACGAAGTGAAGCGGATGACGAAGCTGGTGGGTAACTTACTAACACTGGCTAGATCTGATTCAAGTGCGCAGCTGCTAAACAAAACGGTCTTTAATATGAGCGAGCTGGTTGATAAAGTAGCTAATCAATTTGAGCCCATATTTGAACTAAAGGAGCTGCACTTCACAAGGGAAATTGAATCGTTAATGTGCGGAGGAGATCAAGAACGACTTCATCAGCTATGTATGATTTTATTAGATAACGCTTTTAAATACACGCCCTCTGGAGAAAGCATTCACATCAGTCTAAAGAAACATCATCACTCTATGACGTTAATCGTTAGAGACACAGGCGTTGGAATTGAAGCAAAAGATCTTCCATATGTGTTTGATCGCTTTTATCGAAGTGATAAGAGCCGAGCACGTGCCGAAGGAGGATCAGGTTTAGGTCTCGCGATTGCCAAATGGATTGTACAAGCTCATGACGGAGAAATTAAGGTTTTTAGCCAAAAAAACGTGGGTACGGAATTTCATGTGAGAATTCCGCTATAAAAAAAAGCTGCCTATCATCAGGCAGCTTTTTTTATCACTTTTTTGTTGGCAGTTTTCCACGCTTTCCATGCATTAGCGATTAACAGGCCAATTAATAAATAGGCAAGGCCGCCAAAAACTAAGTAATCTACAGCGCTAATCGCCCCCGCAAGCAGTCCAAATTTTATTTGGTCTTTATACTTGGCAGGAGAAGTTGGCGGATCCGTCACCATGAAGAAGGCTAAAAATAAAGCGGAATTGACAAAAGGAGCTCGTAAAGCATCCGCTACATCGCCCACTCCTATTAATGACATAATCGTAAAAATAGCAAAATACACGCCCAAAAACGCAAATACTTGAGGGAATTTATTTACCTTGCTCGTCACAAGGTACCCCGTCACAAATACGAATACAATGAGCCATACGGGTAGTAAAGATAAGCTTCCCCACCAGCTTTGGCCGCTTGAAAAGACAATAAGTGAAAAAAGAAGACCAAAAGCGGCAGGGTTAAAAACAGGCTTCTTTTTTACTTTTACGAAGTGCTTCGATAAAATCGCAACAGCTACAGTGCAAAATGTGACCCAAGCAGGTGTAGAGGTGCTGAGTACTAAGGCAATAATTAATCCAGTAATAATTCCGCCGTCAGGAAGCTGAATTTTCTTTTTATAAGCAAAAGAAAATCCTAAATCTAAGGCAGCCGCCGAGCATACGGCAAGCAGTAGGTGTCCTAATCCTTGAAAGGCAGAAGAGTTGAATTCACCTAATAAAGTTAAAAGCAGAAGCATAGCGATTACATATCTTTTAGGGGTTTTAACTAGCTGCACCCAAAGACTTATTTCTTTTGGTTTGTTTTCATCTACAGTAATATAACCTTTTGGTGTACTGATATATTTAACACCGCTTCTTCGTTCAGAACGTGTGGTCATAATTTATTAATTCCTCCATATCTGATGTGAAAAAAGGAGTGAATCTAGAGTCGAAGAGCACGCCGCGTATGTCGGCATCATTCAATAAATTTACTCCTTTTTCCGCTCCTAAAATAAAAGCTGACGTAGATAATGCATCGGCCAGCATGGCAGAAGGAGCAATAGCTGTGCAACTCAACAGACTGCTTCGAGTGGATGGAGATAAGGGATTAACCAAATGATGCGTTGATGGATGTATCTTATTTTTTCTAGCATAATTTCCTGATGTGCAGACAGCCGTATCTGTTACACGTAAAGTCAGTAGTGACTGCGTTTGAATCACAGGGTGCTGAATCCCAACTTTCCACAACTCTCCGTGTTGATTGCGTCCTTTAACTAGGATGTCTCCTCCTGCATTAATCATAAAATGCTGATAAGGAAGGGAGCGGGCAGCTAAATCAATCGCCAACCCTTTGGCGACCGCTCCAAGATCTATAATCATCGGTTTTTGTAAACAAACCGTTTTTTTATGTGTATCCAATACGATGTCTTTATAACTTCCAGAATCGACTGCTTCGTTCACTTGTACGAGTTTTCCATATAAGTAATGTTCATTAAAACCGCGGTTTTCTAATTGCTTTCCTACCGTTGGGTCAAAGATTCCATGCGTTTCATTTGCTACTAAGACAGCGAAATGAAGGGCTTCAAATAATAGATGACTAACAGAAACAGGCTCTTTGACATGTCTAATTAGTTTCATAACTTCGCTTTTGGCATCAAATCGACTGCATGTCGTTTCAACGGTTTTAAAAATAGTAAATGCCTTTGAGATATGGTGAAGGACATTTGCTTCTTCTGATTGGGGAGCAATTACTTGAATGGAGACGGTTGTTCCCATACATAATACGGAGCGGCTATATGTTTTTATGGACATCATTCGTTTCTCCTTTATGCATTGATTGCTTGCTGAAGTGCGTCGTCCACGGCATTTTGAAAATCTTCTGTACTAAGCGTTGCTCCGCTCACGACGTCGACATCTGAGCTTTGTCTTTGTACGACTTGAGCCGGAAGGCCCTCAATGTAACTTTGAGAATAGTGAGTATCTGCTTCTGTAATTTCAACTGTATCAATTCGGTCGTTTTTAATGGTCACGGATACGTAGACAGTTCCGATACGGTTGCTTCCTTGGCCAGAATACGTTCCATCTTTGTATTTTGTTTTAGGAGAAGAACTTTCGGCACTCGCTGATGAATGGTTCCGATTAGAAGAAGCTATATCTTCTCCCCAGCTGTCATTGACAATCGTTTGATTGTCTGTTTGATCCGTCGTTTTCTTCTGATGATGAGCCGGGGTGACTTGAACAGCTTGTGCATCAGATAGAGTGTTTATATAACCAGTTGCATAAATACTTCCAATGGCTACGCTGCATGCAGCAATCATCGTTTTTCCCATTTTACTCATGTTTGTTGAACCTCCTGCTTTATACCAGAACTATAGTTTCGATTATTGATGGTGATCTTTAGCATAAATAAACTTTACAAATAAAATTTTAAAAAAGATTTAAAATCAAAAAAGTTTTTTCGAAAATAAATGATCCAAGTGAAAAGGTCATTTTAAATAATGAAAGGAGAAGCTGGAATTTCTTTCACAAGCCTAGCTATTTTGACATACGTAATAATAGTTAATATTTCTGTTTACTATCTAAACGTGCATGATAAAATAGAAAAGATGAATATGTGTTAGGAGGAACATCAGTGAAAATTAAGCTTGGCCTTTTATACGGAGGAAAATCCGCTGAACATAAAGTATCTTTACAAACAGCTCTAGCAGTTTCAAAAGCAATTAATCACGATAAATATGAAGTGCATCCAATTTACATTACAGAAACAGGAAAGTGGATTCGCGGCACACAGCTGACTGGTCCGCTTGAAACAGTTGCTCAATTAGAAATTCAAGATAACGGAACTGCTATTTCACCAGTTTCATTGAATACGGAAATGTTTGCATTAACAGATTCAAAAACAGATGATCAGCTAGATGTTATTTTCCCACTTCTTCATGGTCCAAATGGAGAAGATGGTACGGTACAAGGATTATTAGAATTATTGAATATTCCTTATGTTGGAAACGGTGTATTAGCTTCAGCAGCTGGTATGGATAAAGTTGTAATGAAGCAGCTGTTTGCACAGGCAGGTCTCCCTCAAGTAGAGTACGTATCATTTATCCGCCGCGAGTGGGAAGCAGATCGAACGGTTGCTTATGAAAAAGTAGAAACACTTGGATACCCTTGCTTTGTTAAACCAGCAAACTTAGGTTCAAGCGTTGGGATTAGCAAATGTGATAACCGTGAAGAGTTAGAAGCGGCATTTGTTGAAGCTTTCTTATTCGATCGGAAAATCATTGTAGAAGCAGCAGCAGTTGGTCGTGAAGTTGAAATTGGTGTGTTAGGTAATGATGAAGCAGCTTGTTCAGTAGTTGGAGAAATCTTACCTAAAAAAGCGTTTTACGATTACAAAGCCAAATATGAAGACGGCGATACAGGCCTTATTATTCCAGCTGAAATTACAGAAGAACAGCATCAAGAAATGTCAGCACTAGCAATCAAAGCATTTAAAGCAATTGATGGATCTGGTCTTGTACGTGCAGATTTCTTCTTAACATCAGAAGGTAAATTCATTATTAATGAAGTGAATACGATGCCTGGTTTTACACCTTTCAGTATGTTCCCGTTATTGTGGAAACACGCAGGTGTTGAATATCCAGATTTAATCGAAAAACTTGTATCACTAGCAATTGAACGTCATACCGAAAAGCAGCAAATTAAACACACAATGTAACTCACACAACACTATTCATCATGAATAGTGTTTCTGTGTTTAGTTTCAATTAATGTTATCCATAGTTAACTTTATATCGAGAGGAGCAAACCAACAATGATTAAACGTACGCTTACACAGCTAGCTACAATGATTCCAGGAAGTGTATTTCATAGCGGAAATGAAACAGCTGTAATTGAGGGAGTCTCAATTGATACGAGAACCATTCAGCAAGGTAATTTATATATCCCAATTAAAGGGGAACGTTTTAACGGGCATGCATTTGTTCATAAAGCAATTGAAAACGGAGCGGTCGCTACACTGTGGAACAAAGATGAAGAAAATCCACCGACAGACATTAGTGTTATTTTAGTCGATGATACGCTAGAAGCTCTTCAGCAATTAGCGAAATCCTATCGTCACGAGTTAGATATTAAAGTAGTGGGCATTACAGGAAGTAACGGAAAAACAACAGCAAAAGACATGGTAAAAGCTGTGCTCGATACAACTTACCGCGTTCTGAAAACAGATGGAAACTTTAATAATCATATTGGTATGCCGCTTACTATTTTGCGTTTAGATGAAACTCATGATATTGCAGTTTTAGAAATGGGCATGAGCAGCCGAGGGGAAATTGAGTTTCTTTCTAATTTAGCGGAGCCTGATGTAGCCATTATTACAAATATCGGAGAATCGCACCTTCAAGACTTAGGAAGCCGTGATGGAATTGCGGAGGCAAAATTAGAAATTACAAGCGGCTTAGCGCCAACAGGTCAGCTTGTCTATAATGGTGATGAGCCACTTTTAACGTCGCGCGTTGTTAATCCAGTATTTGAAACGGTGACATTTGGCAGCTCAGAACAAAACGATTTGTATCCAAGTGCTATTTCAGCTGAAGAGTTAGGCACAACATTCACTGTTTCACGTGAAACAACATATCCATTCTTTATCCCGGTATTAGGTAAACATAATGTTCACAATGCGCTTTCTGCTATTGCGGTAGGTCATTATTTTGGACTAGACAATGAAACAATCGCTAAGGGGTTAAAAGAATTAAAGCTAACCAATATGCGTATGGAGCTCGTGAAACGAACGGATGGCCTGACCTTCATTAATGACGCATATAACGCAAGCCCAACGTCCGTTAAAGCTGCTATCACGTTGATGCATGATTTAGAAGGCTATAAGCAAAAAATTCTTGTTCTCGGGGATATGCTTGAATTAGGCGATCAGGAAAAAGAGTTCCACAAAGAAGTGGGAGAGTTTATTCAAGCAGAAAAAATTGATTATGTTCTAACATACGGCCCCTTATCTGTTGAAATTGAGCAAGGAGCAAAAAATAATTTTGCAGAAGATAAGGTAATGCACTTTGAGGAGAAAGATGAGCTTGTTAAAAAATTAACAGCGATTACAACAAGAGAAGATGTGGTTTTAGTGAAAGCATCTCGAGGGATGAAGCTTGAGGAAGTTATCTCAAAAATGATGCATAAATTACCGTGATATTAAAAAGAGTATAAGTAAGCTCTATTGCAAACGGAAAGCCATAGTGTTATGATGTAGTCTGAGTGTCTTGAGGCGCTTATACTCTAAACGTTGAATTTATTGAAGTAGTCGTTTAGAGCATTTTCCGTTTCCTCGGAGAATGCTTTTTTTTGTAAAATATAGATAGTCTAAATATAAAAGGAGTTTGAAAAACTTGGCATTATTTCAAGATTTAGGATTAAGTCAACAGCTTAATAAAGCTGTGAGTAAAATGGGTTTTGAAGAAGCAACACCAATTCAATCAGAAACTATCCCATTAGCACTAGAAGGTCACGATTTGATCGGACAAGCACAAACAGGAACAGGGAAAACAGCGGCATTTGGTATTCCTCTTATTGAAAAAGTTGATGTAAACGTAGATGCAATTCAAGGGTTAATTATTGCTCCTACTCGTGAACTTGCTGTACAGGTATCTGAAGAACTTTACAAAATTGGTCAAACAAAGCGCGTACGCGTGCTATCAATTTACGGTGGTCAAGATATCAGTCGTCAAATTCGTGCATTGAAAAAGCACCCTCATATCATCGTAGGGACACCAGGGCGTATGCTAGATCATATTAATCGTCGTACACTTCGTCTACAAGATGTTCATACAGTTATTTTAGATGAAGCAGATGAAATGTTAAACATGGGATTCATCGAAGACATTGAAAAAATCTTATCAAACGTACCTGAGAACCACCAAACACTTTTATTCTCAGCAACAATGCCTACTCCAATCCGTCGCATTGCTGAAAAATTCATGAACGAACCAAAAGTGGTAAAAGTACAAGCAAAAGAAGTAACGATGCCAAACATTACGCAGTATTATTTAGAAGTACAAGAAAAGCGTAAATTTGATATCCTTACTCGTCTTTTAGATATGCAATCACCTGAATTAGCTATCATCTTTGGTCGTACAAAGCGCCGTGTTGATGAGTTATCAGAAGCATTAAATATGCGTGGTTATTCTGCACAAGGTATCCATGGTGACTTGACGCAATCGAAACGTCTATCTGTACTACGTCAATTTAAAGAAGGTTCTATTGATGTATTAGTTGCAACGGACGTAGCTGCACGCGGACTTGATATTTCTGGTGTTACTCATGTATACAACTTTGATATCCCTCAAGATCCAGAGAGCTATGTACACCGTATCGGACGTACAGGACGTGCTGGTAAAATGGGTGCTGCTATGACATTTGTAACGCCAAGAGAAACTGGACAGTTACACAATATTGAGCGTACAACAAAACGTAAAATGGAGCGTCTTACTCCTCCAACGCTTGATGAAGCAATGGAAGGTCAACAGCGTATTGCAGCTGACAAATTAACAGAATCTGTGACACAAGGCAACTTATCTTACTACAAACAGTTGGCAGAAGAGTTACTTGAAGAGCACGATTCAGTTTCATTAGTGGCAGCAGCGATCAAATTATTTACAAAAGAACCAAACGAATCACCAATTCAATTAACTGCTGAACCACCGGTAATTGCAAAAGGTGATAAAAACAAACGTGGAAATGGCGGAGGTCGTTCACGTTCTAACTCTAAAAACTACTCACAACAAAATCGTCGTGGAAACTCAAAACGTTTTGGTGACAAGCGTCGCGGTGGAAGCAACGGCAGTGATAATAGAAATCGTAATAGCAGCAGTAATCGTAAAGATTCTCGCAGCAAAGCGTAAAATAAAAACGAGCCTTAACAGGCTCGTTTTTTTTATGTGTTAATTGCTATTTTATTGGTGCACACTATGAGTAAAATAAAATGGGGTGTTCACTGATGTCGACCATTGTTCGGTTAGGTTATGTGGCGATGAGCGTTCATTTGGAAAATAGTTCTCCTTCTCAAACAATGACTTTTGCACAATTTCAGCGTGTGAAAGACCATGAAGCGGCCATTCGCAAGCTCGAACGTATTGCAATATCCAACTTAGAAAACTGCTTACGTTTATTAAAACATAATGCGTGGAGTGAAATTGAGTTTTTTCGATTCAGTTCTAAGTTAATTCCATTAGCTAACCATGAGGCGCTAAAAGAGTGGAACTACATAGCTCCTTTAAAGGATGCTCTTCAGCGTATTTCTGTATTTTTGAAGGAACATCCAATGCGAGTAGATTTTCACCCGGATCATTTTGTTGTTTTAAACTCAACGGATAAAGAGGTTTTTAAGCATTCTATCCAAACTCTTCGCATGCATCAAAAGTTGCTAAAAGGAATGGATATTCCGCTTCAAAATCGCTGTGTTTTACATGTCGGAGGGGCTTATAATGATAAAGAAAAAGCATTGGAGCAGTTTATTCATAATTGGGGGCTTGTACCTCAATCCCTTCAGCAAATGATTATGTTAGAAAACGACGATACAACCTTTCATATAAAGGACGTCTTGTATTTATGTGAAAAACTAAATGTCCCAATCATTTTTGATCTTCATCATCATCAGGCAAACAACGATGAAACTTCATGGCAAGAGCATTGGGACCGTATCACTAGAACGTGGGAACAGGAAACGCTTCCTCTAAAAATGCATATATCTAGTCCTAAAAGTGATAAAGAATTTAGAGCCCATGCAGATTATATCGATGTTCATGGGTTTTACAGCTTTTTAAAAGAAGTAAATGGAACGATACCGCAAATTGATTGCATGATTGAAGCTAAGAAAAAAGATGAAGCGCTCTTTCAGTTAGTAAGAGACTTGAAGTCTTATGAAGATGTGGAATTTATTAACTCATCCACTTTTTATATTAAATCTTAAAGCAGGCCTCATATCTGTGGCTTGTTTTTCTGTTTGAACGCGAGAAAAGCGAGAAGAAATCCAGCAATACCTCCAACGAAATGAGCTGTGTTGTTGGTTCCTGGCGTTAGCAGACCTGAAAGTAATCCAATAATTAAGAAGACGATAATGATTTGCTGGTTACTTTGAGAAAGCATATGTTTTTGTTTTATTACAAGGTAGAGGTAAAACCCGAGCAGCCCGAAAATGGCACCGGATGCACCCACATGGCTGTAGAAAGAAGATTGGGTTAGAAATGTAACGATATTTCCAAGAAATCCACACGTAAGGTAGAATAGAAGAAACTTATAAGAAGAAAGAATACGCTCAGCACCTGGCCCTAACAAGAACAATGAAAATGAGTTAAAAAGAAGGTGTGAAAAGCTTAGATGCAAAAAGATAGGTGTGAAAAGTCGCCAGTAGTCTCCTTGAGAAATTAAGCTATTCACACCGATAAGCTGATGTATAAAAGATTCTGCAAGGTTTGAGGGAAGAGCGGCAAGTAACCATAGCGCAATGTGAATGCAGATAAGCGTGAAGGTAACAGGGTAAAAACGTTTAAATTCAGCTGCATTTTCTGTGCGTACGAACATATTTGTCACTCCTTTTTATAAAGGCATTTTTATATACTATTCTGTAAGAGAGGATTAAATGAAAATGATTATAGGAACTGGAATTGATATTACAGAGTTAGAGCGGATTGAAAAAATGGTGCAGCGTCAAAGTGCTTTTGTTACTCGGATTTTAACAAAAAATGAAAAAGAACGCTATGAAAAGCTATCAAGCCGACGTAAGGTCGAATTTTTAGCAGGGAGATTTGCTGTGAAGGAAGCATATTCGAAAGCTCTTGGAACAGGAATAGGAAAAGATTTCAGCTTCCAAGATATCGAAATCGTGAATGATGAAAGAGGAAAGCCCCACATTGTTACAAAACAACCACTGGACGCGTCCATACACGTATCTATTTCCCACAGTGCGCACTATGCGATTGCTCAAGTAATTATTGAACGCTTGTCAAGCTAGTCTGCATATTCACTATTTCTTGTTCATATATTCATAGTGTGGATAGGGGAGACAAGATATGTTCTTGCTTCTCCGTTTAGCTGTGAATATACGAAATAAAGGAGTTGGGGAAATGCATAAAAAATGGATTGGCTTATTTGTTTGCGCCTTTTTTCTCTTAGCCTTATCAGCATGCGGTGAAAAAAGTCAGCAGGATGTAACAGATGCATTGGATGCCAAGGTACAAGAAATGGCGGGGTATAAATCAGATGCTAAGATGACATTGAATACAGGGAAAGATGCTCAAGTATACGATGTAGAGATTTGGCATAGTAAGCCTATGTATTATCGAGTGAATTTGAAAAATACAAAGAAAGATCAAAGCCAAATGATTTTGCGTAATGATGAAGGGGTTTTTGTTTTAACGCCCGCCTTAAATAAAAGCTTTCGTTTTCAAAGTGACTGGCCGCAAAATAGCAGTCAAGCTTATTTGTATGAATCCCTTGTCCAAGATATTGTGAAGGATGAAAAGGCAAGTTTTAAATCAACAAATAAGCATTATATTTTTGAAACAAAAACCAACTATCAAAATAGTACGATGCTTCCTAAACAAGAAATTACGCTGAACAAAAGTGATTTAGCGCCTGTTTCGGTTAAAATTATGGATACGGATAACAAAGTGTTAATAAAAGTTGATTTCTCTAAGGTGAAATTCGATTCTAAGTTTGATAAAGGGGCTTTTGATACAAAAAGAAACATGACAAGTGCAAAGATTGACGTTCCGACATTAGCTCAGCAGAAATCATTTAGCGTCCTTTATCCTAAGGATGTTCCAAAAGGTACAAAGCTGTCCAAGGAAAAGAAAATTGAGACGGAAAATGGCGAGAGAGTCGTTTTAATGTACAAAGGAGAAAAGCCGTTTACGCTTGTACAAGAAAAAGCGCAAGTAGCTAAAACAGCAACATCTACAGTTACTGCCGGAGAGCCATTTGATTTAGGTTTTACTGTGGGAGCTTTAACGGATAAAAGTCTATCTTGGACATATAATGGAGTAGACTTTATGCTGGCTTCTGATCAGCTAACACCAGATGAATTGAGTACAGTTGCTAGATCTGTGCAAAGTCAGATGGGAAAATAAGAGAAGCTTACAAGCCTGCATATATGTAGGCTTGTTCTTGCGTAATTTGAATAAAGATCGAGATGAAGTTTGACTATAGATGTATTATACTAACAGAGGAAAGTACGTTTAGAATGGTTCTGAAAAAAGGAAGTGTCGTAGTAATGGATGCATTTTATAGAGAAACATGGGCAGAAATTGATGTAGAAGCCATTTTTCAAAATGTGAATCATGTAAGAGAACTGATACCGGGGCATAAAACGTTAATGGCCGTAGTGAAGGCGAATGCGTACGGGCATGGAGATAAAGAAGTAGCAGAGATTGCGCTTCAAGCTGGTGCTGATATGCTAGCTGTAGCTTTTTTGGATGAAGCTATTGCTCTTCGGAAAAAAGGAATAAAGGAATCCATTTTAGTATTAGGCGCCGTGCCTACCCTACACATTCAAACTGCATTGGAGTGGGATGTAACGGTCACTGCTTATAGCAAAGCTTGGATTGAAGAAGCGGCGTCCATTCTAGGTGAAAACAGTCAGCTGCATATGCATTTAAAAATAGATACAGGCATGGGTCGCTTGGGAGTTAGAACAAAAGAAGAATTACACGAAACAATGAAGATCATCGCTTCTAATTCGGGATTCGTGCTGGATGGAGTGTTTACACACTTTGCAACAGCAGATGAGCTAAACTCGACTTATTTTGAAGAACAATACACATTCTTTGAAGAAATGGTTCGAATTGTGAAAGAATATAATTTTACACCTCCGATGATTCACTGTGCAAATAGCGCAGCCTTGCTTCGTCGTCCGAAAGATATCTTTAATGGCGTACGCTTAGGTATCTCTATGTATGGCTTGAGTCCTTCTGAGGAATTAAAAGAAGTCTTGCCAATTCCGTTAAAACAAGCTTTTTCGCTGCACAGCCGTATTGTGCATGTTAAAAAAGTCAAAAAAGGGAGTCATATCAGTTACGGAGCTACTTATGAAGCTAAAGAAGATGAATGGATTGCTACTATTCCAGTAGGATACGCAGACGGCTGGATTCGTAAATTAAGCAATTTTGAAGTATTAGTAGATGGAGTTAAAGTGCCAATTGTTGGTAGAATCTGCATGGATCAACTGATGATTAAATTACCTAAAATGTATAAAATGGGTACAAAAGTAACATTTATTGGAAAACAAAAAGGTGCTGAAATTACAATTGATGAAGTAGCGAAGCATCTTGAAACAATTAATTATGAAATCCCTTGCATGGTTGCAGCAAGGGTTCCGAGGGTTTATACAAGAGATTTGCAGCACATTGATGTTAATAATTATATCTTGCGCTGAATATACATCTTCCTGAGTCAACATAAAAAGTCTGCGAACACAAGACAATAAAATAATAACTTCCATGCATAAAAGAGGGTATCAATTGACGATAATAGTGTAGAAATTGACAGAATTAACTTTCCATTAAAGCTAATCAATGTTATGATAAGGAAAGATGAGACTATTGGTGTGTGTATTGATGTTGGAGGTGTATGTTTGTGTCTGAAGCGAGCGCAACTACAGAAATCCTAGTAAGATTACCGAAAAATTTAGTATCGGAGCTCGATCTTATGGTTAAACAAGAAAATGGCAACCGAAGTGATTTTATTCACCAAGCAACAAAATTGTACCTTCGTGAGCGAAAAAAACGCCATATTCGCGAATCAATGAGACGTGGATATATGGAGATGGCAAAGATAAACTTAAATATTGCTTCCGAGGCTTTTCTAGCAGAGTATGAAGCTGATCATACTGTGGATCGTTTAGTAAGCGGGGGGTAATGACTTGGTAGTCAAACGTGGCGACGTTTATTTTGCTGACCTATCTCCTGTTGTTGGCTCAGAACAAGGAGGCGTTCGCCCTGTACTTGTCATTCAAAATGATATAGGCAATCGTTTTAGCCCAACTGTTATTGTAGCTGCGATCACTGCTCAAATTCAAAAGGCAAAGTTACCTACGCATGTTGAAATTGATGCAAAGCGCTATGGATTTGAGCGAGATTCAGTTATTTTACTAGAACAAATTCGTACTATTGATAAACAGAGGCTAACAGACAAGATTACCCATTTAGATGATGAAATGATGGACAGAGTGGATGAAGCCTTGCAAATCAGTGTAGGACTTATCGACTTTTAGAATTATACTTCCATTTATGCTAAGTTGCTCCTTTATGAGCAACTTTTTTAATTTGACTAGGAATAATCAGTAAACGTATATTGTAATAAGAAACCTTTTAAAAATGATAATATATATATAGATATAAATGAGTGTATTGACTCACAAGGAGGACCTCATGAATCAAGATTTATTCAATTATATACAAAATCATAAATCAGAAATTTTTGATCGATGGCTAGTGTTAATGAATGATGTGGAAACAGAGCGCATTAAAAACATTGTATCCGAGCAAGTGTACGTAAATGTAAGCTCTGATTTTGTAAATTTACTTTTGGCAAAAGCATTCCGTGATCAGGAAAATTTTGCAGAGGAACTAGAGGAAGTAGTAGGACGAGTTGTGAGTTTAGGATGGCCTCTTGCTTATTTAACACAGGGTGTACGTAACTTGGGTCACGTAGTGGTCGAAGGGTATGTAAACAGTGAACATGTAAAGGCTGACCAAACTCATTCTGAATTATTCTATCGGTTTGACAAGTGGTTAAGCCCTATTTATAACAAAATAGTAGAACAATACTCCAACTCGTGGGAAAATACAGTTATGTTGCAAAAAGTTGCACTTCAAGAATTGTCTGCTCCATTAATACCGGTATTTGATAAAATTACAGTAATGCCGCTTGTAGGAACAATTGACACTGATCGTGCAAAGAAAATTATGGAAAACTTACTGCAAGGTGTCGTAAAGCACCGATCAGAGGTCGTATTAATAGATATTACCGGAGTACCAGTAGTGGATACGATGGTTGCCCATCATATCATTCAAGCTGCTGAAGCCGTACGTTTGGTTGGAGCCAAGTGTTTGTTAGTAGGAATTCGTCCGGAAATTGCTCAGACTATTGTGAACTTAGGTATTAACTTAAACGAAATTATTACGAAAAATTCATTAAAAAAAGGCGTAGAGTTTGCGTTAGAAATGACTGAGCGGAAAATAGTTGATATAGAATCGGAGGAATAAACGTGAGAATACCCATTTTGAAATTGTACGACTATTTATTGGTATCCATTCAATGGGAGCTGGATGATCAAACGGCTATTCAATTCCAAGAAGATTTGCTAAGTAAAATTCATCAAACTGGAGCAAAAGGAGTGGTAATCGATTTAACTTCAATTGATATGATCGATTCATTCATCGCAAAAGTTTTAGGTGACGTGGTTAGCATGTCTAATTTGATGGGGGCTAGAGTAGTATTAACAGGTATCCAGCCTGCAGTAGCTATTACACTTGTTGAGTTAGGGATTGGCCTAAATGATGTTCTTACTGCACTCGATTTAGAAAAAGGTCTTGAGAAACTCCAATCGGAATTGGGGGATTAGTATATGGAATTCCAATCCAGCGTAAAAATCGTAACAGAATGGGACATCGTAGCGGCACGCCAATTAGGTAGAAATGTGTCGAAAGAGCTAGGGTTTGGAACAGTTGACCAAGCTCGTATTACAACCGCCATTTCTGAATTAGCTCGTAATATTTACCTATATGCGGGTAAGGGTCAAATCTATATTGAGAAATTAAATCGTGGAGGAAAAAACGGTCTTCTTGTCGTAGCAACAGATGAAGGGCCAGGTATCCCCGACGTTCGCAAAGTAATGGAAGATGGATACTCAACATCGGGTGGACTAGGAGCTGGGCTTCCTGGGGTAAAACGATTGATGGATGAGTTTGACATCGAAACAAATGTCGGAGAAGGTACTGAGATTAAAGCAGTTAAGTGGCTCCGGTAGGAGGAAATAGATAATGTCTTTTGATAAAGAGATGAGAGATTTATACAAAGATATTTTGGGGAACTATATCCAAACACAAAATGAACAAATTTTGTATCAAGGACAAAAACTAAGTAGAAAATCTTTAGAGAATGAAATATCGCCAGAAGATATTGTGAGCATTCATAAAGAAGTGATTGAAGAAATTTATTCTGATATTCCAGAAAAAGTGCTGCATTCTCTGGACTTTTTACTTGAGGTAATGATTAGCTACGGTCTTGCTCTTCGTGAGCATCAAACATTAAAAAATAAGCAGCGGGAACTTCGTTCTGAAATTGAAGTTGCCGCTAACGTCCAGCAGACGCTGTTGGGGACAAAGGTTCCGGCTAGTTCAACTTTAGAAATTGGTGCGATTAGCGTACCGGCTAAACAGATGAACGGAGATTATTTTCACTTTGTAGAAGAAGAGCACGGCGGGTTAAGTATTGCCATTGCCGATGTGATCGGAAAAGGAATTCCAGCTGCAATGTGTATGTCTATGATCAAGTATGCAATGGACAGCTTACCGGACTCAAGAAAAAATCCAAGTTATGTATTAGAGAACTTGAACAATATTGTAGAGCGAAACGTAGATCCAAGTATGTTTATTACGATGTTCTACGGAAGCTATAATCCCGAGACAAACTTATTTGATTATGCATCTGCAGGGCATGAACCAGGTTTTTATTATGATGCCAAAGCTGATTCATTTGAAGATTTGGAAGCAAAAGGGCTCGTGCTAGGAGTCGATCGCCATGTGAAATATCTTCAGTACGAGCAGCAGCTTTCAAAAGGCGATATGATTGTTCTGTTAACAGATGGCGTAACAGAATGCAGAACTGAAGAAGGATTTATTGAAAGATTGGACATCATAAAATTAATTCGAAAATACATGCATTTGTCTCCTCAAGAAATTGTAGAATCTGTATATAAAGAGCTGGAAAAATTACAGCATTTTCAATTGAGGGATGACTTTACATTGATTATTTTGAAGAGTTTAGTTTAAGTATTCTAAATAAGGGTACAGAAAAGATAGCACAAAATTAGAGGGGGTCTACTAATACGATGAATTTAAAAATAGATATACAAAAGGACGGTCAAGCATATCGTATTAAGCTGGCTGGAGAGATTGACGCATATACAGCACCTAAGCTAAAAGAAAAGTTCATGGAAATTACTGAACATACCGAACCAGAAATTATAGTCGATTTAACCGATGTATCATACATGGATAGTACAGGACTAGGTGTATTTATTGCATTGTTAAAAGCCAATAAGAAAAATAACGGCTCTTTGAAATTTGTTGGTGTATCAGAGCGCATCAAGCGCTTATTTGATATTACGGGCCTCACAGACATTTTAAACGTGAATTCACAAGTAGAAGGTGGCGTAAAATGAAACAGCCTTATGACTTTGTTGAGATGAAGATTCCTGCTAAGCCAGACTACGTAGCGATTATTCGACTGACGCTGTCTGGTGTAGCGAACCGGATGGGTTTTTCTTATGATGAAATTGAAGATATGAAAATTGCTGTGAGTGAGGCATGTACAAATGCCGTACAGCATGCTTACAAGAATGAAGAAAATGGTGAAGTGAGAGTAGGTTTTGGTTTATTTGATGACCGTTTAGAAATCATGGTGGTCGATAAAGGTGAAAGCTTTAATTTTGAAGAGCTTAAGGAACATATAGGACCTTATGAAACATCAAAAGAAGTTGAATTTCTTCCTGAAGGTGGACTTGGTTTATATTTAATTGAAACACTAATGGACGAAGTGAAAATGGTCAATTCAAAAGGTGTAACGCTAATGATGACTAAGTATGTGCAAAGAGAGCAGGTGGAGAGTGATGAAAACACAGTCTCAACCTATGAAATTAACTAAAGAACAGGTTCAGGAACGAATTGAGCGCTTTCAAAAAACGCAGGATGAAGAAGCACAAAGTGATCTAGTAGTACATTACAAGAACCTTGTTGAATCTATTGCACGTCGCTATTCAAAAGGCAGAAGCCTACATGAAGATATTGTGCAGGTAGGGATGCTAGGACTGTTAGGAGCTATTAGAAGGTATGATGCTTCATTTGGAAGAAGCTTTGAATCGTTTGCTGTTCCTACAATCATTGGAGAGATTAAGCGATTTTTACGCGATAAAACGTGGAGTGTTCACGTACCGCGCCGCATCAAAGAATTAGGTCCTAAAATTAAAGCAGCTGTCGAAGAGCTAACAACCCGTTTACAGCGATCTCCTCAAGTGAAAGAAATTGCTGATCATATCGGAGTGACAGAGGAAGAAATTTTAGAAACAATGGAGATGGGGCAAAGTTATCAAGCGTTGTCTGTTGATCATTCCATTGAAGCAGACTCTGATGGAAGTACTGTTACAATCCTTGATTTAGTAGGTGAACAAGAGTCGGGTTATGAGAAAACTGATCAGCGCTTAGTGTTAGAAAAGATTCTTCATGTATTAAGCGATAGAGAAAAAGAAGTGATTCGCTATACATTTATTGAAAATCTGAGTCAAAAAGATGCCGGTGAGAAGTTAGGGATTTCTCAAATGCATGTATCTCGACTGCAAAGAAGAGCTCTTGATAAGCTAAGGACTGCAGCTCGCTCAGATTCTAACGATTCGGAGTATATGTCGTGATGACAGTAGACCCTAATACAAAGTTGATTCAAACTCATATATACCAAGAGCCAAAGCAAGGGAACTTATGTTGTGGAGATAGTTACTATGTCAAAGAAACGGATGACTATTTTCTATGTGCAGTGGCAGATGGATTAGGAAGCGGTGAACAAGCTAGAGCCGCTTCTGTAGCTGTTACGGATGTAGCGAAAGCTCATCATCATCTAGATGTGGATGAGATCATTTCTAAGTGTAACAAAGCTACTCGACATACAAGAGGTGCGGCAGTAGCTATTTTGAAAATTGATAAAAAACATAACGAATTTCATTATACAAATGTAGGTAATATCCGCTTTTATCTGTATTCTCCGGAGGGAAAATTAACGTACCCTCTACCAATTCAAGGTTTTTTATCAGGGAAAATTCAAAAGTTCCGCACACAAACCTTCCCATATGACTCCGGTTCTAAATTTTTGATTCATACAGATGGCTTAGAATTAAAAGAGATTAAATCTGTTTTTGCTAACTCGATGAATGTAGATCAATTGTCGACACGGCTACAGGCAGCAATTCGATCTCATAATGACGATATTACGTATATCGCTGGTCATCTTCCAACTGCATAGCCTTTCTTTTTAGCTCACATGTGTTATTGCATGTGAGTTTTGTTACAATAAAGACAAAGTTTCATTTAGCTAGGAGGATAAGCTGTGTCTGTTGCAACGAAATTAGATAATCAAATTGTTCAACGTGTAAGTAAAGAGGTGGAGATTTCACAAAAGCAAGTACAAAACGTAATTGCTTTAGTAGAAGACGGTAATACAGTTCCCTTTATTGCTCGATATAGAAAAGAACAAACTGGTGCTTTGGATGAAGTCCAAATCCGGAATATTTTAGATTCCTGGAACTACTTAATGAATTTAGAGGAGCGTAAAGAGGAAGTTCTTCGATTAATTGAAGAGCAAGGGAAATTAACTGAGGCACTGGCTGCTCAAATTCATCAAGCGAAGAAATTGCAGCAAGTAGAAGATTTATACCGCCCTTTTAAGCAAAAACGACGTACAAAAGCAACTGTAGCAAAAGAAAAAGGTCTTGAACCATTAGCACAGGGGTTACTAAGTTTTCCACGTTCCGACGTGAAGAACGAAGCGAAAACATACATAAATGAAGAAGCGGGAGTTCAATCTTCTGAAGAAGCTATTCAGGGAGCCCTAGACATTGTAGCGGAACAAATTTCTGACGAAGCATCTTACCGTCAATGGATTCGTACGACTACTGTAAAAGATGGCATAATTGTTACTTCAGTCAAAGATCCCGAAAAAGATGAAAAAAATATCTATGAAATGTACTATGAATATACAGAAGCGGTAAAGCGAATCGTTCCTCATCGTATCTTAGCCATGAATAGAGGAGAAAAAGACAGTATTTTAAAAGTGAGTATTGATGCGCCTACAGATCGTATTCTTTCATATTTACATAAACAAGTAATCAAAAAAAGGGATTCTTCAGCTGAAAGTTATATCATCTCAGCTATAGAAGATGCTTATAAACGCTTAATAGAACCATCTATTGAACGCGAAATCCGTAAAGAGCTATCAGAAAAAGCCGAAGAAAGAGCCATTCACATCTTTTCTGAAAACTTACGGAAACTTCTTCTCCAACCTCCATTGAAAGGGAAAGTGGTATTAGGAGTAGATCCAGCTTTTCGAACAGGCTGCAAATTAGCTGTAGTAGATGAAACAGGCAAGGTATTAAAAATTGATGTTATTTATCCACATCCTCCTGTGAGAAAAGCAGCTGAAGCGCAAAATAAATTAAAGAAAATGTTCGCTGAATACCCTATTGAAGTAGTAGCCATTGGAAACGGAACGGCATCTCGCGAAACGGAGCAATTTGTAGCGGATGTTCTTAAAGAAATTGAAAACCCAGTTTATTATTTGATTGTGAATGAAGCGGGAGCAAGCGTATATTCGGCTTCTGATGTTGCTAGAGAGGAATTTCCTGATTTTCAAGTAGAAGAGCGAAGCGCTGTATCGATTGCCAGAAGGCTGCAAGATCCGCTGGCTGAACTTGTGAAAATCGATCCTAAGTCGGTAGGAGTAGGGCAGTATCAGCATGATGTGTCTCAAAAGCAATTAAATGATTCACTGACTTTTATTGTAGAGACAGTAGTAAATCAGGTAGGAGTAAATGCAAACACGGCTTCTGCTTCGCTTCTACAATACGTTGCTGGTCTAAATAAGACAGTTGCTCAAAACATTGTAAAATATCGGGATGAAAACGGAAAATTCTCTAACCGAAAACAGCTGAAGAAAATTCCGCGTCTAGGTGCTAAAACGTATGAGCAGTGTATTGGGTTTTTACGTATTATAGAAGGTGAAGAACCTTTAGACAGAACGGGTATCCATCCTGAAACATATGGAGACGTTAAAAAGCTTTTAAAGAAAGCTGAAGTGAAAGAGACTGAGCTTGGAACGGAGAAAGTAAAAGAAGCATTAAAACATATTTCTTTACCCGAAATATCAGAAGAGCTAAGTATAGGGGAGCTTACTTTAAAAGACATTATAGAAGCGCTCGTAAGACCGGAAAGAGATCCTCGTGATGAACTGCCAAAACCTTTGCTCCGTCAGGATATTTTGAAGCTAGAGGATCTTGCCAAAGGTATTCAGCTTGAAGGTACTGTGCGAAACGTCGTAGACTTCGGAGCGTTCATCGATATAGGAGTTAAGCAAGACGGTCTAGTCCATATTTCTAAATTAACGAATCGGTACGTTAAGCACCCCCTCGATGTCGTTTCAGTAGGAGATTTGGTGAATGTGTGGGTAGAAGACGTAGATATGAAAAAAGGAAGAGTCGCATTGACGATGATTCCGCCCCATCAATAATAAAATTGCCTTTTCAGATTTTCTGAAAAGGCAATTTTATTTTTAAAAAGAAGTGATTAAGAAGCGGAGTTATTTTTTTGATAAAAAAACCAACATTGATTGAGCAATTTTATTTGTGCACGGTCTTTTTCAGAATAAGCGCGCCTCATTTGTTTTTGTAGCCACATTGGCATAAGGACAATCACTCCTTTTCATTTATGATAAGGTAAATAGTGAGTATGTAATGAAGTGTATGCCCAAAGAGCTAGTCAGGTGATTTCATACAGTAGAGGAGTATATAAGATGAATGATAAGGATTTACAAATACTTGTAGAAGAAATTTCATTGAAGCTGTTTCACAAACCATTTCGTCATGAAGCCACTTTTAATCCTCGTTTACGTACGACAGGTGGAAGGTATTTATTACGTACATCTAATATAGAAGTAAACTACAAATATTTTGAACAATATGGCACACAAGAAATAGTAGCAATCATTAAACATGAGCTCTGTCACTATCATTTACATATTGAGGGGAAAGGGTATAAGCATGGAGATCAAGACTTTAAAAGCCTAATGAAAGAAGTAGGGGCCCCCCGATTTTGTCAGGCATTGAAAAAAGAAAGTGATGGAAAGAAAAAAGAGCACATATATGTATGTATGCAGTGCGAGCAAAAATATGTTCGAAAAAGAAAAGTGAACACGGTTAAATATGTTTGTGGAAAGTGTAAAGGTAAATTAAAAAAAATGTAGAAGATGCTTGACTAAAATAGATTGATTATGATAAATTAATAAAGCCGTCTCAAATAAACGGCAAATAAATTACAAAAACTTATTGACATTACATACAATGTCGATTACAATGTAAGAAGTCTGATAAATATTATTCCACAGTAGCTCAGTGGTAGAGCTATCGGCTGTTAACCGATCGGTCGTAGGTTCGAGTCCTACCTGTGGAGCCATATGGAGAAGTACTCAAGTGGCTGAAGAGGCGCCCCTGCTAAGGGTGTAGGTCGTGTAAGCGGCGCGAGGGTTCAAATCCCTCCTTCTCCGCCATTTTATAATGGCCCGTTGGTCAAGCGGTTAAGACACCGCCCTTTCACGGCGGTAACACGGGTTCGAATCCCGTACGGGTCACCATTGATTTTCATTTACATATTCTGTGGAGGATTAGCTCAGCTGGGAGAGCACCTGCCTTACAAGCAGGGGGTCGGCGGTTCGATCCCGTCATCCTCCACCATTTGACTGTTTTATACATAATTTTGGATGGTCCCGTGGTGTAGCGGTTAACATGCCTGCCTGTCACGCAGGAGATCGCGGGTTCGATTCCCGTCGGGACCGCCATTTAAATTATTGGGCTATCGCCAAGCGGTAAGGCAACGGATTTTGATTCCGTCATGCGTTGGTTCGAATCCAGCTAGCCCAGCCATAAAGAGCCATTAGCTCAGTTGGTAGAGCATCTGACTTTTAATCAGAGGGTCGAAGGTTCGAGTCCTTCATGGCTCATTTTCATTTCTTGCGGGTGTGGCGGAATTGGCAGACGCGCTAGACTTAGGATCTAGTGTCTTTACGACGTGGGGGTTCAAGTCCCTTCACCCGCATCTTATTCATTTTATGTATTTAGCGGTCGTGGCGGAATGGCAGACGCGCTAGGTTGAGGGCCTAGTGGGGGCGACCCCGTGGAGGTTCAAGTCCTCTCGGCCGCACCAAAAAAACTTTTTAAAAAAGTGTTGACATAAGAAAATAGAAATGATATTATAATAAAGTCGCCAAAACAACGGCGGTAAACATCATAAGAAGCGCCCGTAGCTCAATTGGATAGAGCGTTTGACTACGGATCAAAAGGTTAGGGGTTCGACTCCTCTCGGGCGCGCCATATTGCGGGTGTAGTTTAGTGGTAAAACCTCAGCCTTCCAAGCTGATGTCGTGAGTTCGATTCTCATCACCCGCTCCAAATATATTGAACTTTGAAAACTGAACAAAGCGACAAACGTCAACGTTAAATTTTATTTTTTAATTGAGCAAGTCAAACATTTCTTCGGAGAGTTTGATCCTGGCTCAGGATGAACGCTGGCGGCGTGCCTAATACATGCAAGTCGAGCGAACTGA
>NZ_JBFTKA010000016.1:0-49406 GCF_056395685.1 Priestia sp. 10L35
GGCGATAGCGAAGAGGTCACACCCGTTCCCATACCGAACACGGAAGTTAAGCTCTTTAGCGCCAATGGTAGTTGGGACTTTGTCCCTGTGAGAGTAGGACGTTGCCAGGCACCTGAAAAAGGACTAGCTATTTTAGCTAGTCCTTTTTTTATTATTCACAGAGTATAAGCTATCTACATAAAATGGGGTAAATGAAGTGCATAAAGAAGTTACATCTTGTCGATACTTATTTAGTGGAGGTGGAGAGTAATGGAAAAACAAATTAAAACATGTTCCGTTTGTCATGAACAGCATACAAAGGGTATTGAGGTGTTTTCCAGCCTTATATGCCAACACTGCGAGGTAGAGATTGTAGAGGTGGATTCATCTCATTTTCGTTATCAATTGTTAGTAAATCAATTAAAGAGAATATCAGGAGCGTTTTCTTACTAAAAGCCCTTTTTTATAAGGGCTTCTTTATATGGCTCAAAAAAATCAACTAAGTTTGTTATAATGAAAGAAAAATCAATTTTGATAGAAAAAATACTTACATATTCTTTTATCAAGTTAGCAATGTTATATTTACAAAAAGTAAGGAATGGATGTATGGATACATATTTACCTTTATATAACCGTTTAGTAAGGCACAGCGAAAAGAGGTCACTCTCTTATCACGTGCCCGGCCATAAAAATGGTCAAATTCTACCTTCATATATTCAGTCTTCTTACGCAGACTTTTTGCAATACGATCTAACAGAAATTAGCGGATTAGATGATTTACATGAAGCAGAATCTGTTATTAAAGAGGCACAAGATTTAACGGCAAAGTTGTATGGAGTAGATGAAAGCTTTTTTTTAGTTAATGGTTCTACTGTAGGCAATCTCGCCGCGATTTTATCTCTTTGTCAAGAAGGAGATAAAATTGCTGTTCAAAGAGATTCTCATAAATCTATTTTTAATGCTATTGCTTTATCAAAGGCATCACCTATTTTTTTAGCTCCTGAAATAGATTCAAAAACACATCTTAGTACAGGTGTATCCATTAAAACAATTAAAGCAGCTGTAGAGGGTTCTGAGGATATAAAAGCATTTGTATTAACAAATCCTACTTACTACGGGGTGGCGCGAGATCTAAAGGAGATCATTGACTTTATTCATGGCTACAATATTCCTATAATTATTGATGAAGCTCATGGAGCCCACTTTATTTTAGGTAATCCTTTTCCGTCGTCAGCTGTTACGTATGGAGCGGATCTTGTTGTTCAGTCAGCACATAAAACGCTGCCAGCTATGACTATGGGTTCTTATTTACATATGCAGGGGACGTTGATAAATAAGCAAAGCGTTCGGCATTACCTACAAGTACTGCAGTCAAGCAGTCCCTCATACCCTATTATGGCTTCTCTTGATTTAGCCCGGTATTATCTGCAGCAGTTTACTCAGCATGATATTGATAGAATGACTGATAATATTCATTCGTTTGTTGAAAAGATTAATGAGATTGATACACTTTCAACTATTGATGTGGAAACAGATCAAACTGCTACCGACCTTTTGAAAATGACGTTGACTTGTTCGGCTGCAACAGGATATCATTTGCAAAAGGAACTGGAAAAGCAAGATATTTATACAGAACTAGCTGACGTTAACTATGTATTGTTTGTTCTACCTTTGAGCAGCAGTTGGGATTTTAATGATACAATTAAGCGGGTTAGACAAGCAGTAGAGAATATACAGCGTAAGTCATATGAAAAACCAATAATCAAACCATTTCGTTTTTCAAGAGCAACGGTTCTCCTGCCTATGGAAGAAAGAAACCTAAGATCAAAGCATATGTGTTCGTTTGAAGAGGCGATTGGGTGTGTAAGCGCACAATCTGTTATTCCATATCCTCCTGGAATTCCCATTTTAATGGAGGGAGAAACGATTACAAGCAATCATATTGACTATATTTTGCATATTCAAAGGTTAAATGGTCATATTCAGGGCGGATCTTGTATGGAAGAAGGAAAGATAGAAGTATTTAAATAGAGAAAGGAATTTATACATGTCAGGAACGTTTATTACATTCGAAGGGCCAGAAGGTGCTGGTAAGACGACGATCATCCATATGGTTCAACAAAAATTAATACAAGAGGGTTATACCATTGTATTAACAAGAGAACCTGGAGGCATACGAATTGCTGAACAAATTCGTGAAATCATCTTAAATCCATCTAATACGGAAATGGATGCCAGAACCGAAGCACTTCTTTATGCTGCGGCTAGAAGACAACATCTTGTAGAAAAAGTGATTCCTGAGCTAAATAAAGGGAATATAGTATTATGTGACCGTTTTATTGATAGCTCACTTGCTTATCAAGGAAATGCGCGGGGCATAGGCGTAGAAGATATTTTTGCTATCAATCAATTTGCTATTGAGCAAACGATGCCACAGGCCACTTTATATTTTGATATTGAGCCTGAGGTAGGATTAGAAAGAATTAATAAAGGTCGAAAAGATGAGATTAATCGATTAGATTTAGAATCCTTAGACTTTCATTATAAAGTACGAGATGGATATTTATCTCTTTTGAGTGAATTTCCAGAGCGTATTCGACGAATTGATGCAAATCAATCCGTTGAAAAAGTCTGTGAAGAAGCTTATAAACAAATAAAATTGATTTTAAAATAAATACAGATGATTGTTATTCTTGCTATACTATTCTTAACAAAAAAGTAAAATGAGGTGTTATTCATGAAATTAGTAATGACCGTTATTCAAGATTCAGATAGCTCAAAGCTTTTAAATGCACTTGTAGAAAGAGGGTTTCGTTCAACCAAATTATCAAGTACGGGCGGATTTTTAAAATCAGGGAATACAACAATTATGATTGGTACAGATGATCATAAAGTAGATGAAGTACTTGATATTATTAAGGGCCAATGTGAAAACCGCAGGCAGATGATTTCTCCTGTGGCACCGATGGGCGGTAATGCAGATTCATACATTCCGTATCCTGTTGAAGTTGAAGTGGGCGGAGCTACAGTATTCGTACTACCAGTAGATCAATTTCATCAATTTTAAGAGAGAAGATTTTAAATAGAAAGTGATGATTGAATGGGAAATACATGGGAACAGCTTGAAGCTCTTCAGCCGAACGTATTAAAGATTTTGCAAAACAGCTTACTTAAAGAGCGAGTTGCTCATGCTTATTTATTTGAAGGAAGCAAAGGAACAGGTAAAAAACAAATTAGTTTTTTGTTTGCTAAAGCGCTGTTTTGCCAAAAGCCAGTTAATCATAGGCCATGCCATGAGTGCAGTAACTGCCGGCGAATTGATTCAGGTAATCATCCAGATATTCACTTGATTGAGCCAGCCGGTTTATCGATTAAAAAAGAGCAAATTCAATTTTTGCAATCAGAATTCACAAAAACCGGTGTTGAATCTAATAAAAAGTTATATATTGTGAATCATGTTGATAAAATGACAGTAAGCGCAGCAAATAGTTTACTGAAATTTTTAGAAGAGCCTGGCAACGGAACTTATGCAATTTTATTAACAGAAAATATACAGCGCTTATTAGATACAATTATCTCACGTTGCCAAGTAATATCATTTCGATCTCTTACACCAGAACAGTTAGCTGAAAAACTAGTAGAAAATGGCCTTTCCGGAGTAGATGCGTCCATCTTGTCTAATTTAACAAACAGCATTGATGAAGCAATTGAATTAAGTAAAGATGAATGGTTTGGACTTGCAATAAAGTTAGTGATACAATTATATGAAGTGTTAACAACGAGACCTCAACAAGCTCTTCTTTTTATTCATGAAAAGTGGGTAACACATTTTAAAGAAAAAGAACAAGCACATATTGGTTTAACTTTATTGATGCTTCTTTATCGTGATTTGTTGACGCTGCAAGTTGGACAAGAGTCTAAAATCGTCTATCGTCATAAAATAGAAGAATTAAAACAGCAAGCTCTTCAGACAACGCAGGAAAAAGCGATTTATCGCTTAGAGGTTATCTTGAAGGCCAAAAATAAATTAAATTCAAATATGAATCTACAGTTATTAATGGAACAGCTGGTGTTGGATTTGCAGGAGGGATAAAAGCTTGTATGATGTAGTAGGCGTTCGCTTTAAAAAAGCGGGAAAAATATATTATTTTGACCCTGGAGAACTTACAATTCCAGATGGTGAGTTTGTTATTGTAGAAACAGTTCGTGGTGTTGAATTTGGCAGAGTGGTTATTAATAAAAAGCAAGTAAGTGAACACGATGTCGTACTTCCTTTGAAAAAAGTAATCCGCATTGCCGAACAAAAAGACAGGCTGATTGTGGATGAAAATAAACAAGCTGCTAGAGAAGCGTATGATGTATGCGTGCAAAAAATTCAATCACACGATTTAGATATGAAGTTAGTAGATGTAGAATATACGTTTGATCGTAATAAAGTCATTTTTTATTTTACAGCAGACGGCCGTATTGATTTTAGAGAGTTAGTTAAAGATTTAGCTGCTATTTTCCGTACGCGAATTGAGCTTCGTCAAATCGGTGTACGAGACGAGGCAAAGCTGTTGGGCGGGATAGGTCCTTGTGGACGTATGCTATGTTGCTCAACGTTTTTAGGTGATTTTGAGCCGGTTTCTATTAAGATGGCCAAAGACCAAAACCTATCGCTTAATCCAACGAAAATTTCTGGTTTATGCGGACGTTTGATGTGTTGTTTAAAATATGAAAATGATGAGTATGAAACGGCAAAAGAACAGCTTCCTGATATAGGTTCAACAATTAAAACTTCAGATGGTTCAGGACGTGTAGTGGGTTTGAATATTTTGGAAAGAATTATTCAAGTGGAACTGTCAGATCACGAACAAATTTTAGAGTATACTCTGGATGAGATCAATAATGAAGGTGCTGTTTCGTTTCAAGCCACAGATTAACGAGGTGGGCAAAGGTGGATAAAAAAGAGATTTTTGATTCGGTGACAAACATGGAGGAACAAATTGGTCATTTATATAAGCAGTTAGGTGAGTTGAAAGAGCATCTTGCTGAGTTAATTGAAGAAAATCATCACCTGCAAATAGAAAATGATCATTTGCGCCGTCGCCTTGACCAGACAAACTTCGAAACGAAGCTGAAAAATAGACATTCAAAAGCAAGCGCTCAAACAAAAGAGCAAAAACAAATTGATATCGGAGAAGGATATGACAATTTGGCTCGCCTTTACCAAGAGGGTTTTCATATTTGTAACATTCATTATGGAAGTGTGCGTAAAGATGGAGACTGTTTGTTTTGCTTGTCATTTTTAAATAAAAAGTAACAACACCTCTCCCTTTTGGAGAGGTGTTGTTACTTTTTATGAGTAAAAGATGTAAATAATAGATGTACAAGGAGAAGAACGACTATGGTTGAGTTATATGGAGATGAACGTTTAGATTATCTATTAGCCGATGAGGAGATGCGCATTATTCAAAGTCCGTCTGTCTTTTCCTTTTCATTGGATGCTGTGCTTTTATCTCACTTTGCTTATGTCCCAATTCGTAAAGGTAACTTGGTTGATTTATGTTCAGGAAACGGTGTAATCCCCCTGTTTTTATCTAAACGAACAAAGGGAAAAATTATTGGTGTAGAAATTCAAGAGCGGCTACATAGTATGGCGCAAAGAAGTATTGTGTATAATCAGCTCGATGGGCAGATTAAAATGATACATGGTGATTTAAAAAATGCGCCTCAAGAACTGGGTTATGGAAAATATGATGTTGTAACATGTAATCCTCCTTATTTCACCACATCCAATAAAGAAGAGATAAATGAAAACGAACACTTTGCAATCGCTCGCCACGAAATTCATTGTTCGTTGGAAGATGTGATTAGAGCCAGTAGTCAACTAGTGAAGCAAGGCGGAAAAGTGGCATTAGTTCACCGTCCAGGAAGACTGTTAGATATCGTTACGTTAATGAGGCAGTACCGTTTAGAGCCAAAGAGACTTCAGTTTGTCTATCCTAAAGATGGGAAAGAAGCAAATACACTTTTAATTGAAGGTACGAAGGATGGAAGTCCAGATTTAAAGATTCTTCCTCCGCTGGTGGTCTACCAAGATAATGATGAATACACGGACGAATTAAAAAGGATTTTATATGGAACAAAATAATCATTATTTTTACGTAGTTGAATGCAAGGACTGTACGTATTACGCTGGTTACACGAATAATTTGCAAAAACGTATTTCTGTCCATAATGAAGGAAAAGGGGCAAAATATACGAGAGCAAGAAGGCCTGTTTCATTAATTTGGCATGAGGTGTTTACTTCTAAAACAGAAGCTATGCAAAAAGAATATTGGTTCAAACAGTTAAGCAGAGTGAAAAAACAGGCTTACATTCGAAGGGAGCAAGAAAAGCAGAATGAAATCACAAAAAAGTTATGATGTATCGAATGAACGAGGCGTTTTATATTTAGTTCCCACTCCTATTGGAAACTTAGAGGATATGACATTTCGTGCGATTCGAATTTTAAAAGAAGTTGATTATATTGCCGCAGAAGATACGAGACAAACGAAAAAACTATGTAACCACTTTGAGATCGATACGCCTATTACAAGTTATCATGAACATAATAAACATACAAAAAGTGAACAGCTGTTAAGCGACTTAGATAGTGAAAAAAATATTGCTTTAGTAAGCGACGCGGGCATGCCTTGTATTTCAGATCCTGGTTATGAGTTAGTGGTAGCTGCCGTTAAAGAAGGATATACGGTTGTTCCGCTGCCGGGGCCTAACGCAGCATTAACAGCTTTAATTGCTTCGGGACTACCTACGGGGCAGTTTTACTTTTATGGATTTTTAAACAGAAATAAAAAACAGCGTAAAGAACAGCTTCAAGAGCTTCAGTATATTAAGGAAAGCATGATATTTTATGAAGCTCCTCATCGATTAAAAGAAACGCTAAAGAGTATAGAAGAAATTTTAGGGAACCGATCTATTGTGTTATGTAGAGAGTTAACAAAACGCTATGAAGAATTTTTAAGAGGAAGTGTATTAGAAGCAATTGAATGGACAAATGCCACAGATATTAGAGGCGAATTCTGCTTAATTCTTGAAGGGACAAATGAAGAAGCGCCAGATGAAAGTAATCTATGGTGGGAACAGCTCACCATTATCGAGCATGTTGATCACTATGTAGAAGAAGGACTTTCAAACAAAGAAGCTATTAAGCAAGTGGCAAAAGACCGAGATGTGTCAAAGCGAGACATTTATAGTGAATATCACGTACATTAAAAAAAGCTGTCTATCGTAGACAGCTTTTCGTTTTATTTAGAAGCTTGTAAAGAATCTTGAAGTTCTTTCATGATTTGTTCTGCACCTTCACGGCTTAGAATTAATTTGCCGCTAGCAAGTTGAATGTTATCATCAGATACTTCACCTGTTACTTGGCAAGTCATGTTTGGTTTGTATTTTTTTAAGATGATGCGCTCTTCATCTACATAGATTTCTAGAGCATCTTTCTCTGCAATTCCTAATGTACGTCGTAATTCAATTGGAATTACTACGCGTCCTAATTCATCAACTTTACGAACAATACCTGTAGATTTCATATTAATCGTTCTCCTCTCAGTAATCATTTTTCTATGTTATTACTTTCGTCATTATTCGACAATTTCAACGTACTTTCATAATACCAGCGTTTCCAAAACTAGTCAATCATTTTATATGTAAAAAAATGTAGCTGGTAAAAAAATTTTTTCTCGACTTGTTTACAAGCTAATTGTGACCGTCAGTCAAGGAATGACAAGGGGTTTCATTGGAAAAAAGATTAATCGTCTAAATAGCTTGATATTAACTATTTTGAAGATAGGGTAAATATAATTCGACATAAAACGACAAAATTAGACCTATTTGTCGTTTTCATCAAAGTGACTTTTTGAATGAGGGTATATTTTATATAAAAATAGGGCGAAGCTGATACAATTAACAGGATTATTTTTTGGGAAAATAACGATTATTTAAAAATGAAGTGAATCCGTCATATTCCCGCGTATATAGGAAGAGAATGTTTTGAAATTATCATGTAAAATAGTATGATAGATAGTAGAATAAGAAGACAGGGTTTATATGATTACATACATATAAATCAAAATGTTGAAATGGAATGTTGGAGGTTATGAACATGGCAGATGGAAATAATACATTTTATATTACTACGCCGATTTATTATCCGAGTGGTAAATTACATATAGGGCATGCATACACGACGGTAGCGGGAGATGCAATGGCTCGTTATAAACGTTTGAGAGGGTTTGACGTACGTTATTTAACAGGTACAGATGAACATGGTCAAAAAATTCAGCGAAAAGCAGAAGAGAAAAACGTGACACCTCAGCAATACGTAGATGATATTGTATCTGGAATCAAAGAGCTGTGGGATAAGATGGATATTTCGTATGATGATTTTATCCGTACAACAGAACCAAGACATAAAGAAATCGTGGAAAAGATTTTCGCGCGTCTTTTAGAACAAGGTGATATTTATCTTGATGAGTATGAAGGTTGGTATTCAGTTCCCGATGAGACGTACTATACAGAGCATCAACTAGTAGATCCAATCGTTGAAAATGGAAAAGTTGTAGGCGGAAAAAGCCCGGACAGCGGACACCCTGTAGAGCTCGTTCGAGAAGAGTCCTATTTCTTTAAAATGGGGAAATATGTAGATCGTTTACTAGCTTTTTATGAAGAAAACCCTTCATTTATTCAACCAGAGTCCCGTAAAAACGAAATGATCAATAATTTTATTAAGCCTGGCCTTGAAGACTTAGCTGTTTCTCGTACGACGTTTGATTGGGGGGTAAAAGTTCCAGGTAATCCAAAACACGTTATTTACGTATGGATTGATGCGCTTTCTAACTATATCACCTCTCTTGGGTATGGTACAGAGAACGATGAAAACTATCGAAAATATTGGCCGGCTAACGTACATTTAGTAGGAAAAGAAATCGTACGTTTCCATACTATTTATTGGCCAATCATGTTGATGGCCCTTGATTTGCCACTTCCTAAGAAAGTATTTGCTCACGGCTGGTTATTAATGAAAGATGGAAAGATGTCGAAGTCAAAAGGGAATGTAGTAGACCCAGTGACATTGATTGACCGCTATGGACTGGATGCCCTTCGTTACTACTTACTTCGTGAAGTTCCATTCGGTTCAGACGGCGTATTTACACCAGAAGCGTTTGTTGAACGTATTAACTTTGACTTAGCAAATGATCTTGGCAACCTAGTTAATCGTACAGTGGCGATGATTAATAAGTATTTTGATGGTGTTATTCCAACTTATGAAGGTAATGTAACAGAGTTTGATGCACTTATCGTCCAAGCTCAAAAAGATACAGTGAACAAATATGAAGAAGCGATGGAAGATATGGAGTTTTCAGTGGCTCTTGCTTCTATCTGGCAATATGTAAGCCGCACGAATAAATACATTGATGAAACGCAGCCTTGGGCGTTAGCAAAAGATGAGAATAAGCGTGCAGAACTTGCTTCTGTTATGACACATCTAGCTGAATCAATTCGTCACATTGCGGTATTGCTGCAGCCATTCTTAACGCGTACACCTGAGAAGATTTTTGCTCAGATTGGTGTAAAAGAAGATGTGTTAAAAACGTGGGAAAGCACAACGCGTTTTAATATGCTTAAAGAAGGCACAAAAGTAGAAAAAGGTGAGCCAATGTTCCCTCGTCTAGATCGAGAAGAAGAGGTAGCGTTTATTAAAGAGCAGATGCAAGGGAGTGCTCCAAAGGAAGAAAAACCTGTTGTGAAGGAAGAGCCTTCTGAAGAGATTATGATTGATGATTTCATGAAAGTAGAGCTTCGTGTAGCGCAAGTTACGCAAGTAGAACCAGTTAAAAAAGCAGATAAACTATTAAAGCTGCAGCTTGATCTTGGCTATGAAAAACGCCAGGTTGTCTCAGGTATTGCCAAGTTTTATAAGCCTGAAGAATTAGTAGGTCGAAAAGTAATTTGTGTAACCAACTTAAAACCTGTGAAACTGCGCGGTGAACTATCACAAGGAATGATTTTAGCGGGGGAAGATGAGAATGGTCTTTCACTAGCAAGCGTAGATCAAAACTTAGCAAACGGCACGAAGATAAAATAAGTACACGAAGATAAAATAAGTATAGGTAAAAGGGGTGTTTCACGTGTAACATGCGAGGACCCCCTTTTATTCATGGAAAGGATCGATTAGATGTTATTTGATACACATGTTCATTTAAACGCAGAACAGTATGAAGATGATTTGCAAGAAGTAATTAATCGTGCGTTAGAAAAAGGTGTTCAAAACATGGTAGTTGTTGGATTCGATGAACCTACCATTAAAAAGGCTATTCAAATAGCTGAAACGTATGACTTTATCTATGCTAGTGTAGGATGGCATCCAGTAGATGCAGTTGATATGACGGATGAGCACTTAGCTTGGATTGAAAAGTTAGCTCAGCATCCGAAAGTTGTTGCTTTAGGAGAAATGGGATTAGACTACCATTGGGATAAATCACCTAAAGAGGTTCAAAAGGACGTATTTCGCCGTCAAATTCGCTTAGCTCGCAAAGTGAATTTACCTATCATTATCCATAATCGTGATGCAACCGAAGACGTGGTAACCATTTTAAAAGAAGAGCACGTAGAAGAAGTTGGCGGGATTATGCATTGCTTCACGGGCAGTATTGAAGTAGCGAAGCAGTGTATGGATATGAATATGTATATTTCTTTCGGTGGACCTGTTACTTTTAAAAATGCGAAAAAACCAAAAGAAGTTGCTACAGAGCTTCCTTTAGATAAACTATTAATTGAAACAGACTGTCCTTATCTGACTCCTCATCCATTCCGCGGCAAGCGCAATGAACCTGGCTATGTTTCATACGTAGCAGAGCAAATTGCAGAGTTAAAAGGGATAACGTATGAAGAATTAGCTGATATTACAACAGCTAACGCTAAAAAGCTATTTGGAATTAATGATTAAAACTTTTTCTCATATAACAATCATTTTCGTGTTAAAGTAAAGATAGGCGCAGAGGAGAATGTTATCCTCTGCCTTTTTCAGTTAAAATAACAGGTAGATGTTTTTTAATTTAGTTGATAATAAGATAAAACGTTGATTTCATAGAAGAAAAATGATGTGCGCAATGAGCATTTCATTTTTACTGAAAAGCAAATGAACAAAACTGAATGTTTTGGAGGAAGCAATGAAGATTAAAGAAATTATTGTAGTAGAAGGCCGAGATGACACTGTAGCAATTAAACGTGCAGTGGATGCGGATACCATCGAGACAAATGGATCAGCTGTAAATGAAGAAACCATTGAGAAAGTAAAATTAGCTCAAAAAACACGAGGCGTGATTATTTTTACAGATCCAGATTATCCAGGACAGCGAATTCGAAATATTGTTTCAGAACGTGTTCCCGGATGTAAACATGCATTCCTAGATAAAGAAGAGGCTCGCCCTAAAAATGGCAAAGGTATTGGAGTTGAACATGCTTCTATTGCATCTATTCAAAAAGCACTAAAAGATGTGAAGCAAGAGTGGATGGGGGCAGCTATGGAGATTTCTCAAGAGGATTTAATCGTAGCTCGTTTGATAGGAGATAGTAAAGCCAAGTCTCGACGTGAAAGAATAGGGAAGTTATTAAAAATTGGTTATGCCAACGGAAAGCAGCTCCATAAACGATTACAGATGTTCCAAATTTCAAAAGAGGACTTTATCAGAGCTGTTGAGCAGATAAATAAGGAGGAAAAGGGATCGTGTTAAAAGATATTGCAACGCCTAATCGAACCAAGGAAATTTTAAAGAAATACGGTTTTACATTTAAAAAGAGTTTGGGACAAAATTTTTTAATTGATACGAACATTTTACATCGTATTGTTGATCATGCGGAAATAACAGAAGAAACGGGAGCTATTGAGATTGGACCTGGTATCGGGGCCTTAACTGAACAGCTAGCAAAGCGTGCAAAAAAAGTGCTGGCATTTGAAATCGATCAGCGTTTGCTTCCGATTTTAGCGGATACTCTTTCTCCTTACTCAAATGCAAAAGTTATTCATCAAGATGTGTTAAAAGCGGATTTAAAAGGGACGCTCGAACAAGAATTCGAAAACATAGAAGATTTAATGGTCGTTGCGAATTTACCGTATTACGTGACGACACCCATTTTGATGAAGTTATTAGAAGAGCAAATTCCGGTACGTGGAATCGTCGTTATGCTTCAAAAAGAAGTTGCTGACCGTATAGCAGCTAAACCGGGAACAAAAGAGTACGGTTCACTTTCTATTGCTATTCAATACTATACAGAGGCTGAGACGGTTATGATTGTGCCTAAAACAGTGTTTAATCCGCAGCCTAATGTAGACTCAGCTGTTATTCGATTGTTAAGAAGACCGAAGCCAGCGGTAGAAGTCCAAGATGAAGCATTCTTCTTCCAAGTTGTACGAGCAAGCTTCGGACAGCGCCGAAAAACAATTTTAAACAATCTAGTGAACAACTTGCCAAATGGAAAGCAGAAAAAAGCGGACATTGAGCAAGCACTTTCAACTGCTGAAATTGATCCGAAACGAAGAGGCGAAACGTTATCTATTCAAGAATTTGGAAAGCTAAGTGATCAACTTTTAAAATCATTTCGCTAAATTATCACATTTTTATCATGAAGTCATAGGCTATGAAGAGAATTTATTTTTGAAGTAGCAAAGACGGAGTGAAGCATATGAACATCAAAATTGGTGATATAGTTACACGACCTTCTTATCAAAGAGATTTGCTTTTTCGTGTTATAGCTATTAATGACAGCGAAACGGGGAAATATGCGACTTTAATAGGAGAAGACGTTCGGTTGATTGCGGACGCTCCTTGTACAGATCTAGAGGTTGTGGATGCTAAAGAACAGGATCAAAGAAAAAAACAAGAAGAAGAACTTTTAGAAAGATCCTTGGAGCTTATTCAACAGGATTATCGGCTCGTTCGAGAGAAAACTGAATATAGCATGACAAATGGATACAGCCATTCACATCGCTTATTTCAAATTCCAGGAAAGGTCCTGCACGTAGACGGAGACCCTAATTATTTACGTAAATGTTTGTTGGTTTACGAAAAAATTGGTGTTCCTGTTTATGGTGTTCATTGCGTTGAGTCAGAAATGCCTGAGAAGGTTGGAAAGCTAATTGAGGATGTAAGACCCGATATTCTAGTGCTGACAGGTCATGATGCCTATTCCAAAGGAAAAGGAAATAAAGATGATCTCCTTGCTTATAGACATTCCAAGCACTATATTCAAACAGTCCAAGAAGCAAGAAAAAGAGTTGGTAATTTAGATCAGCTGGTGATTTTTGCAGGTGCCTGTCAATCGCATTTTGAATTATTGATTCAAGCTGGAGCAAACTTTGCTAGTTCACCTTCACGTGTAAATATTCATGCTCTTGACCCTGTGTATGTAGTAGCAAAACTAAGTTTTACTCCTTTCACAGATCGTATTAATGTATGGGACGTCTTACGTAATACATTAACGGGTGCTAAAGGTTTAGGAGGAGTAGAAACAAAAGGGCTGCTTCGCACGGGCATGCCTTATGAAAGCGATGAGTAGAAATAAAAACAACTGGTTACAGCATGTACACGCATGATGTGCAACCAGTTGTTTTTTCGTATGAAGCCAAAGTATACGCTTAATTACACAAAATCATTTTCAATATTTGCTAAAGATATACATATTTCGTTGAAAAACGAGCATACTAACAGCGAAATGTAGATTCATGTTGAAAATTATTTATTGACACAATTAGAGATAGATTGTTATAATTTTATGTTTTTGACTATTTTTCTAACATGTGTTACACTATACATAGTGAGGTGGACCAATATGGCGAAAACTTTGTCTGATATTAAGCAAGCGCTGGATTTGCACCTAGGCCAACGATTAACTTTAAAAGCAAACGGTGGTCGTAGAAAAACAGTAGAACGTTCAGGTGTATTAACAGAAACGTACCCATCTGTTTTTATCGTTGAATTAGATCAAGAGGAAAACTCTTTGGAGCGCGTTTCGTATAGTTACGCAGATGTGTTAACGGAAACAGTGCAACTGAAATTTTTCTAAGAATGACATAGGCAATATAGCAAGTGGTGATGAGCAGTGGACATTGGTTTACTGCTTTTTTATTGGTCTTTTTTTCAAATTATATATGCATTATTTTTTATACATACTATACATATCGTCCTCGCGTTTCTTATGTAAAAGAGCGAGGAGATTCAGGTTGAAATTTCATTTTATACGTAAAGGAGCCATGTGCAATGTCAAGGCGTAGAGGGATTATGTCATCGAAGCTGAAAGAAGAACTGGCTAAAGAACTTGGTTTTTACGATACTGTACAAGCAGAAGGCTGGGGCGCTATCCGGGCAAAAGACGCAGGCAATATGGTGAAGCGAGCTGTAGAGCTTGCACAGCAGCAGCTGAAGCAATAGCATAGTGAAAATCAATGCTTATATGACTATTTAAAGTGAAATGAGGAAAACCGAAGTGTATAACCGCTTCGGTTTTTTTGTCCCAAAATGAAAGATAAAACAGAGGATTAAACAAAGATGTTTAAATGAACAGCTATATCTTGTTCATTTTATGATAAAATAGCGTTAAACTCGATAAGATGAAGTAGGTGAAGTAAGTTGAAATTAATGGTGAAAGCACCGGCTAAAATAAATTTGTCACTTGATGTGTTACATAAACGTCCAGATGGTTACCATGAAGTTAAGATGATTATGACAACAATTGATTTAGCGGACAGAATTGAACTTTCTGACCGTGAAGATGGACGAATTGTTATCTATTCTCATAATCGCTTTGTTCCAGATGACCAGCGAAATCTCGCTTATCAGGCAGCGCAGATTTTGAAGCGACGTTATAACATTTCAAAAGGTGTAAATATATTAATTGATAAACATATTCCAGTAGCTGCTGGATTAGCTGGAGGCAGCAGTGACGCGGCTGCTACATTACGCGGTTTAAATACGTTATGGGAATTAGGGTTATCATTAGACACACTTGCAGAAATAGGGGCTGAGATTGGCTCTGACGTATCTTTTTGCGTGTACGGAGGGACAGCTCTTGCTACAGGGCGCGGAGAGATTGTAGAGCATATTGAGGCACCTCCAAGCTGCTGGGTGATTTTGGCTAAGCCTGAAATAGGTGTTTCTACAGCAGATGTATATCGAAACTTAAAAGTTGAAGAGATGGATCATCCTAAAGTAGATGAGATGGTTCACGCCATACAATCAGGAAATTATGATCAAATGTGTAGCCTTGTAGGAAATGTATTGGAAGCAGTAACGCTGAAAATGCATCCAGAAGTAGCTCTCATTAAAGAACAAATAAAGCGTTTTGGCGCCGATGCTGTGCTCATGAGCGGCAGTGGGCCAACTGTATTTGGACTTGTACAGCATGATTCACGTATGCATCGCATTTATAATGGATTACGTGGCTTTTGTGATAAAGTTTATGCAGTTAGGCTACTAGGTGAACGAATAACGCTTGAATAAATCCGTATGTTAATGTTATATTTACATTACAATATTCGGATTTTCAGGAGGATGTTATGAAGTTTCGACGTAGTGGACGATTAATTGATATGACCAACTATTTCATTCAAAACCCTCAGCGCCTTATCCCTCTTACGTATTTTGCAGATAAATATGATTCCGCAAAATCATCGATTAGCGAAGATATGGCGATTATTAAACAAACTTTTGAACAGCAGGGTATCGGAACTTTGGTTACGCTACCAGGGGCTGCCGGCGGAGTTAAATTCATTCCAAAGATGACGAATGAAGAAGCCGGTCAGCTTGTTCAAGAATTATGTGGGTTGATTGAAAAACCTGAGCGTTTACTGCCAGGTGGATATTTATATTTAACTGATATTTTAGGGAACCCCCGCGTTGTGAATAAAATCGGTCGCTTGTATGCATCGCTTTTTGCTAACCGCAAAATCGATGTGGTGATGACTGTAGCAACAAAAGGTATTCCTATTGCGTATGCGGTTGCTCAGTATTTAGACGTGCCCGTTGTTATTGTGCGCAGAGACAGTAAAGTAACTGAAGGATCGACCGTTAGTATTAACTACGTGTCGGGTTCATCTAAGCGCATTCAAACGATGCTGTTAGCTAAAAGAAGTTTAGCGGTGGGGTCAAATGTACTCATCATTGATGATTTCATGAAAGCTGGCGGTACTGTAAATGGAATGGTTAGCTTGCTTGAAGAGTTCGATGCAACTGTTGCTGGTATTGGAGTTTTAGTAGAATCAGAAGATATTGAAGAACGTTTAGTGGATGAGTATGTGTCCCTTGTACAATTAACAGATGTAAATATCAAAGATAAACAAATTCGTGTACAAGAAGGCAATTACTTAAAATATATTTGATCAAGTAAGGGAGAGGAACATATGTTACAGGTTCAAACGAAAAATGCACCGCAAGCTATTGGTCCATATTCACAGGGAATTGTTGTGAATAACTTGTTTTACAGTTCAGGTCAAATTCCACTTCGTCCAGATGGTACGTTGGTCGAAGGAGATGTTCAAGTACAAGCTACTCAAGTATTTGAAAATCTAAAAGCAGTTCTTGAAGAAGCTGGAGCTTCTCTAAATACAGTTGTAAAGGCAACCGTGTTCATTAAAGATATGAACGACTTCGCAGCGTTAAATGAAGTCTATGGCGACTACTTCGGGGACCATAAGCCGGCACGTTCATGTGTAGAAGTTGCGAGACTACCTAAAGATGTACTTGTTGAAATTGAAGTTATTGCGCTTGTTAAAGGGTAATTAAATTAACAAATTTCTAACAAAAAGCAAGTAACTTCCAATTGTTCACTTTTTTTGCGAAAATTTTCTAAAAATTTTTTCTGAATAGCAGGAAAACACAAAATTCTGTGGAATTAAGTATGTAAAGCTTCGCATAGAAAAAGGTGGTGAACAAGATGGAAGTAACTGACGTAAGATTACGCCGCGTGAACACTGAAGGACGTATGAGAGCGATTGCTTCAATCACATTAGATGGTGAATTTGTTGTTCATGATATTCGTGTGATTGATGGTAATAATGGCTTATTTGTAGCCATGCCAAGTAAACGTACACCGGATGGTGAGTTCCGTGATATTGCACATCCAATCAATTCAAATACTCGCGGAAAGATTCAAGATGCTGTTTTAGCAGAATATCATCGTTTAGGTGAGGTAGAAGTTGAATTCGAAGAAGCGGGTGCTTCGTAAACATATGATACATTAAGAGTCTACTGAAAAGTAGGCTCTTTTCTTTTTGATTACCACTTATATAATTTCACACCTTTGTAAAACTTTAGCATTACCAAAAAATAAAATTCATGACTTATAAATGATTCCTTGAAATGCTGTCATTTTTGATATAATATTCTTAATGGATAAAAAGGTAAAATTGGAGGCCTGTTATGTCAAAAAGATATGCAGTCATATTGGCAGCTGGTCAGGGTACACGTATGAAGTCATCTTTATATAAAGTGTTACACCCTGTGTGTGGCAAACCGATGGTGCAACACGTAATTGATCAGTTATCACGTTTGGATTTAACAAATTTAATTACAGTTGTAGGTCACGGTGCCGAAAAAGTGAAATCACATGTTGGAGATAAAAGCTTATTTGCTTTACAAGAAGAGCAGTTAGGAACAGCTCATGCAGTAATGCAAGCAGAATCTTTACTTGCACATGAAAAAGGTACGACAATTGTTGTATGTGGAGATACTCCGCTTATTACAGCTGAAACAATTGAATCTTTATTAAAGCATCATGAAGCAACAAATGCAATGGCAACTATTTTAACAGCTCGTGCAGAAGATCCAACAGGATATGGACGCATCATTCGAAATGAACAAGGGTCTGTTGAAAAGATTGTGGAGCATAAAGATGCCACAGAACAAGAGCGTCTTGTACAGGAAATTAATACTGGTACGTATTGTTTTGATAATGAGAAATTATTTGAGACACTTTCAAAAGTTTCAAATGATAATGTACAGGGAGAGTATTATTTACCTGATGTTATTGAAATTCTAAAAAATGAAGGTCAAATTATTTCTGCATATCAAACATCCGATTTTGCTGAAACATTGGGCGTTAATGATCGATTTGCTCTGTCTCAAGCAGAAGAAACAATGAAAAAGCGCATCAACAAGCAGCATATGTTAAATGGAGTGACGATTGTGGATCCTTCTAACACGTACATTTCAGCAGATGCTGTCATTGGCAGAGATACGGTTATTTATCCTGGTACGGTTATTCAAGGAACAGTTGTAATTGGAGAGAATTGTGAAGTAGGACCTAACAGTGAAATTAAAGACTGCAAAATAGGTAATAATACTTCTATTCGCCATTCTGTTGCTCACGATAGTGAAATTGGTCACGAAGTCACAATTGGCCCATTTGCACATATTCGTCCTCAATCATTAATTGGAGATGAAGTGCGCGTAGGAAACTTTGTAGAAATTAAAAAAGCATCTTTTGGCAAAGGTAGCAAAGCTTCTCATTTAAGTTATATTGGAGACGCAGAGGTCGGAAAAGGTGTAAACTTAGGGTGCGGATCTATTACAGTTAACTACGATGGGAAAAATAAATTTTTAACAAAGATTGAAGATGGGGCATTCGTAGGATGTAACTCAAACTTAATTGCACCTGTAACAATTGGTGAAGGCGCCTATGTTGCAGCTGGTTCAACCGTAACGGATGATGTGCCAGGAAAAGCATTATCAATTGCTCGTGCGAAACAAGTAAATAAAGAAAACTATGCTGAAAAGCTTGATATTAATAAAAAATCCTGACGGAGGTTTCACAATAAAATGTCAAATGTATATGCTGATGAAAATTTAAAGTTATTTACGCTAAATTCAAACAAGGCTTTAGCTGAAGAGATCGCAAAAGTAATTGGTGTGGAATTAGGTAAATGTTCGGTTGATCGTTTCAGTGACGGTGAAATTCAAATTAACATTGAAGAAAGTATCCGTGGTTGTGATGTATTTATCATTCAATCAACAAGTGCTCCAGTTAACGAACACTTAATGGAATTATTAATTATGATTGATGCATTAAAACGTGCATCAGCTAAAACAATTAACATCGTTATGCCTTACTATGGCTATGCTCGTCAGGATCGTAAAGCTCGTGCACGTGAACCAATCACTGCCAAATTAGCAGCAAATATCATTGAAAAAGCGGGAGCTACTCGTATTATCACATTAGATTTACATGCTCCTCAAATTCAAGGTTTCTTCGATATTCCAATTGACCATTTAGTAGGTGTTCCAATTTTAGGTGAATACTTCAAAAGTAAAAACCTTGATGACGTTGTTGTTGTATCTCCGGACCACGGTGGCGTAACGCGTGCTCGCCGTTTAGCGGAACGTCTAAAAGCGCCGATTGCTATCATTGACAAACGTCGCCCACGTCCAAACGTAGCAGAAGTTATGAACATTGTTGGACAAGTGGAAGGAAAAACAGCAATCTTGATTGATGATATGATTGATACAGCTGGTACAATTACAATTGGTGCAAGTGCATTAATTGAAGCAGGTGCAAAAGAAGTATATGCTTGTTGTACACACCCAGTGCTTTCAGGCCCTGCGATTGAGCGTATTCAAAACTCTACAATCAAAGAGCTAGCTGTAACAAACTCTATTGCTTTAACAGAAGATAAGAAAATTGATAAAGTAACAGAACTTTCAGTAGCTCCGTTAATCGGTGAAGCGATTATTCGTGTTCACGAAGAGCAATCAGTTAGTACATTATTTGATTGATAAACAGAACCTCTTTCCATTTGGAAAGAGGTTTTTTTGAAAAAAATTTAAATGTGCTAACCCTTGATTTTAAAGCGCTTTGGACGGAAAGAACAAAGATATATTACTGTTCAAACTGGGTTTCATGTTTAGCAACCTTCTAAAAAGGGTACATTTTAAGTAGAAAACATACTGGAAGGTGAATAAAATGAGTATTTCAATTCAAGCAAATAAAAGAACGGATTTCAAAAATTCTACAAATAGAAAGATTCGCGACGAAGGAAACTTCCCAGCGGTTGTTTACGGAAATAAAACAGAATCCACACCTATTTACTTAAACAGTGCTGATTTTATTAAGACTATTCGTGAAGCAGGACGCAATGGAGTGTTAACATTACAAGTGGATAAGCAAAAATATTCCGTAATGTTACATGATATTCAAACTGATCCATTAAAAAACGAAATTGTCCACGCCGATTTCCAAGTGGTCGACATGAAGAAAGAAATTGATACTGAAGTTTCTTTATCTCTAGTAGGAGAAGCAAAAGGAACAAAAGAAGGCGGCGTATTACAGCAGTCTCTATATGAAATTTCATTAAAAGGCTTGCCGCAGGATATCCCATCGTCTATTGACGTAGATGTATCAGAGTTAGGAATTAATGATACAATCACAGTAGCGGATATTAAGGTAGATAAAAAGCTAGAAATTACGCATGATGCAGAAGATACAGTTGCTTCTGTGCTACCTCCTCAACAGGAAGAAGAGCCGGACAGCGGCGAAGTTCAGGATGCTGAAGGCGATGTTGAAGCAACAAAAGAAAAAGATAACAAAGAATAATATAAAAAGACGTAACCAAAAGGTTACGTCTTTTTGTGTGAATTGATTATAATAAAAGTGATACTATATAGTAATGTAAAACATTAAAGACATTTACCTATTATGTACAACTTACATAGAGTGGAAAGGAGTATCTATTTTGAAATTAATCGTTGGTTTAGGGAATCCTGGAAAAGAATATGACCGTACCCGTCATAACATAGGATTTATGGCAATTGATAAAATTGCTGAACAGTTTATGATTTCATTAGATAAAACAAAGTTTAACGGAATATATGGAACAGGTATAATAAAAGGAGAAAAAGTCATATTATTAAAGCCTCTAACATATATGAATTTATCAGGAGAAAGTATTCGCCCGTTAATGGACTATTTTGATATAGACGTCGAAGACTTGCTTGTTATTTACGATGACTTAGATTTACCGTGCGGAAAAGTAAGATTGCGTACAAAAGGAAGTCCGGGCGGTCATAACGGAATAAAATCAATTATTCAGCATTTAAAAACCCAAGAGTTTAACCGGATTCGTATTGGAATCGATCGTCCGAAAAATGGTATGAAAGTAGTTGATTACGTACTAGGGCGCTTTACAGAAGATGAAATGGTTCATATGGAGGAAGCGATGAAAACGTCTGTATACGCCAGTGAAGATTTTTTAGGTAAACCGTTCTTAGAAGTAATGAATCGCTATAATTAAGTAGAATAAAATTTCTCTCAATCGTCCATACTAACACTAAAAGATTTGGGAGGATTTGTATGTCTATTCATTATTTCTGTAGACATTGTGGCGCAAAAGTCGGTATGATAGAAAAGACAGCTCACAATACAGAAGCGCTCGGTTTTAATCACCTAACCGCAGATGAACGAAAAGACTTTATTCACTACCATAATAGTGGAGATATCGTGGTTAAAATTATTTGTGAAGACTGTCAAGAAGCGCTAGAACGAAATCCAGACTATCATCAGTACGAAACATTTATACAATAAAAAGCTTTGGTCTCAAACCAAAGCGTTTTTCTGTTTAGTTTAGACATATCATGGGAGGAGGGAATTCCTTTGCGAGGGATTAGACAGCAATTTGAAGAAAATAAAGAAATTGGAGCTGTTGTCAGCAGTTTAGAAGAAGGTTTGAAAGAACAGTTAGTAACGGGAATTTCCGGTTCAGCTCGATCTGTATTAATGGCACTCTTAAATGAGGATAAAAAATACCCCTTATTAGTAGTGACTCATAATTTATATCAAGCTCAAAAAGTGTATGAAGACCTTTTGCATCTTTTACCGGAAAAAGACGTTTTCTTATACCCTGTTAACGATTTAGTTGCTACAGAGGTGGGGATTGCAAGTCCAGAATTAAAGGCTCAGCGAATTGAAGTACTCAATTATTGGAGTCAACATACAGGTGGAGTAGTTGTAACACCGCTTGCAGGAATTCGAAAGTTGCTGCCTCCTAAAGCAAGATGGGAGCAAACACAGCTGCCGTTTCAAATGGGAATTGACATCGACGTTGATCATTATTTAAAAAGGTTAGTTGAGTTGGGCTATGAGCGGGCATCGATGGTTTCAGCTCCGGGTGAGTTTAGTGTGCGCGGAGGAATCATTGACATTTATCCGTTAACAGAAGAGCTACCTGTCCGAATTGAGCTATTTGATACGGAGATTGATTCCATTCGTACTTTTACAATCGAGGATCAACGCTCTCAAGAGCAGTTAAAAGAAATTTCAATCGGTCCTGCTACGGAAATCATTGTGAACCAAAATGAAGTGGCCCAAGGAATTGAAGAACTAGAAGCACAGCTGGCTTCGACGCTGCAACAAGTAAAAAACGCAGCGCTAAAAGCTACCTTAACAGAAAATATTAAAGGTGAAATCGAACAGCTGCGTCAAGGTCAGCTTCTTGAAAATATGTTCAAGTATTTATCATTCTTCTACGAATCGCCTGCTAGTTTACTAGATTATTTACCAGAAGGCGGCCTTGTCATCTTTGATGAAACCACTCGAATTCAAGAAACGTCTGATCAGCTTGAAACAGAGGAAGCTGAATGGATAACTGAATTATTAGGACAGGGGCAAATTGTTCGAGACGTTCAATTATCTCATAAGCTCCCATCTCTTATTCAGCGAGCAAAACATCAGTTTTTATACTTATCGTTATTTTTGAAGCACGTATCGTATACGAGTCCGCAAAATATTATTAATATTTCATGTAAGCAGATGCAGCAGTTTTACGGCCAAATGAACTTATTAAAAAGTGAAATTGAACGTTGGAAAAATGCTAATTATACGGTAGTCCTCTTAGGAGCAGATAAAGAGCGCGTGAAAAAACTTGAAGGTGTGCTAGCAGATTATGATATTGATTCATCTATTTTAGATGGAAATGGTCAGCTTGTGCCAGGTCTTGTTCAAATTATTGAAGGCGATTTACAAATGGGCTTTGAACTGCCGATGCAAAAATTAGCTGTTTTAACCGAGGAAGAATTGTTTAAAAAACGGGTAAAGAAATCAAAGCGTCGTCAAAAGCTTTCCAATGCAGAACGTATTAAAAGCTATTCAGAGTTAAACGTAGGTGACTATGTCGTTCACGTAAACCACGGTATTGGCCGTTATTTAGGAATGGAAACGTTAGAGATTAACGGTAATCATAAAGATTATATCCATATCAAATATGAAGGCTCTGACAAGCTGTACGTTCCTGTTGAACAGATTGATCAAGTACAAAAATATGTAGGCTCTGAAGGGAAAGAGCCAAAAGTATATAAACTTGGCGGAAATGACTGGAAGAAAGTGAAACGAAAAGTTGAGTCTTCTGTTCAAGACATCGCTGATGACTTAATTAAACTGTATGCAGAGCGTGAAGCAAGTAAAGGTTATGCATTTTCCCCGGATGGCGATTTACAAAGAGAATTTGAAACAGCTTTCCCTTATCAAGAAACCGAAGATCAGCTTCGTTCTGTACAAGAAATTAAAAAGGATATGGAACATGAAAGACCAATGGATCGTTTGCTTTGTGGAGACGTTGGATATGGAAAAACAGAAGTAGCCATTCGTGCTGCATTTAAAGCTGTGACAGATGGAAAACAAGTGGCTATTTTAGTGCCAACCACTATTTTAGCTCAGCAGCACTATGAAACCATCCGTGAGCGTTTTCAAGACTATCCAATCAACATTGGGCTATTGAGCCGCTTTCGCAGTCGTAAACAGCAGCAAGAAACAATTAAAGGGCTAAAAAACGGGACCGTAGATGTGGTGATTGGTACACATCGTTTACTATCTAAAGACGTGATTTATAAAGATTTAGGATTGTTAGTTATCGATGAAGAGCAGCGTTTTGGTGTAACGCACAAGGAAAAAATCAAGCAAATGAAAGCAAACGTTGATGTCCTTACACTTACAGCAACACCTATTCCACGAACATTACATATGTCTATGTTGGGCGTAAGGGATTTGTCTGTTATTGAAACGCCGCCTGAAAATCGTTTTCCGGTTCAAACATATGTAGTGGAGTATAATCCGGTTTTAGTTCGTGAAGCGATTGAGCGTGAGTTAGCGCGTGATGGCCAAGTTTACTTTTTATATAATCGCGTAGAAGATATTGAACGAAAAGCAGAAGAAATTTCGATGCTCGTGCCTGATGCTAGGGTAACGTATGCCCATGGAAAAATGAATGAAACCGAACTCGAAGCGGTTATCTTAAGCTTTTTAGAAGGCGAATATGACGTGATTGTGAGTACAACCATTATCGAAACGGGAGTAGATATTCCCAATGTAAATACGCTTATTGTCAATAATGCTGATAAGATGGGATTATCACAACTGTATCAATTAAGAGGGCGTGTAGGTCGTTCAAATCGCGTGGCATATGCGTACTTTACGTATCACAAAGACAAAGTACTGACAGAAGTAGCTGAAAAGCGTCTGCAAGCTATTAAAGAATTCACCGAATTAGGTTCTGGTTTTAAAATTGCTATGCGTGATCTTTCAATACGTGGTGCCGGAAACTTACTGGGTGCTCAGCAGCATGGATTTATCGATTCTGTCGGTTTCGATCTCTACTCGCAAATGCTTAAAGAAGCGATAGAGGAAAGACGCGGGTCTGACGGAGAAAGTGTGAAATTTAATGTGGAAATGAATCTGGACTTAGACGCATATATTCCTGATCAGTACATTACAGACGGCCGCTTGAAAATTGAGATGTATAAGCGCTTTAGAGGAATTGAAGCACTAGAAGATATTCAAGAATTGCAGGATGAAATGATTGATCGTTTTGGAGAGTATCCGGCTGAGGTTGAGTATTTGTTTAAAGTAGCTGAAACAAAAGTATATGCAACACAGAACTTAGTAGAATCTATTCTTCAGTCAAAACAAGAAATTTCTATTCTGCTGTCTGAAGAAGCGAGCTCAACGGTAGACGGCCAAAAATTATTCATGCTAGGTGATCAATTTGGCAGAATGGTCAGCTTAGGTATGGAAGGCAAGAAAGTAAAATTAGTGGTTAATGTAAAAGGACTTGCTCAAAAAGAATGGCTCAATATTGTGTATCAGTTAGTAAAAGGAGTAGCCACTGTTAAAAAAGAACAAGTTACGAATTAAAAAGAAGGCTCATTTTTGAGCCTTCTTTTTATATAGCCGAAATAAAAACCGCCAAATCCCCATGTTTTGGCGGTTTTTTGGACATTTTTTTAATAAAAGCACACTTTTTAACAAAAAAAGAGATGGTTGGTGAATAGAAGTTGTAGAGTGAAGAATACTAACCTCAACAAAGGTGAACCTTTTATCATATAGCCATCAGTGATATTCACCAACTATTTTAATCATCATATGAAAGAGAGGCTTCAATGAATGAAAGCAACAGGTATTGTTCGTCGTATTGATGATTTGGGTCGCGTTGTGATTCCAAAAGAAATTAGAAGAACGCTTCGCATCCGAGAGGGAGATCCGCTAGAGATTTTCGTCGATCGTGATGGAGAAGTTATTTTAAAGAAATATTCGCCAATTAGTGAATTAGGAGACTTTGCAAAAGAGTATGGCGAAGCGCTATACGATAGCTTGGGTCATCCTGTACTTATTTGTGACCGCGATGTATTTATTGCGGTAGCAGGAAGTTCTAAAAAAGAATACTTAAATAAAAACATTAGTTCGTTAGTGGAATCTGTTATGGAAAGCCGCAGTTCTTCTTTAGTAACTGATGGGAAAAACCTGGAATTTGTCGATGGATACGAAGAAAATATTTCTTCTTACACAATCGGTCCGATTATTGCAAATGGAGATCCGATTGGAGCTGTTGTCATTTTCTCAAAAGATAAGTCTCTTGGTGAAGTAGAGCATAAAGCGGCCGAAACAGCAGCTAGCTTCTTATCTCGTCAAATGGAGCAGTAAGCGTAATTATCTTTATTTTACATTATTTACTGAAAAGGTAGCAGTTTCTGCTGCCTTTTTTCATGCTGTCTTACCTTAGAAATAAAGAGAACATGATATAATGGTACGGTATTTTATTTATTGGAAAGTGCAGGATGTTTTATAAGAACAAAGCTCTATTCTATTGCGGTTAGAGGCTAATAAAAAGAGTTGTTCATATCATTACAAGCTGCAGGTGAAAGGTGTAGGAATGCAGAAACAATCAAAGCTCTATTCTATTTTTAACGGCGCCGTTATTTTAACGCTCGCAGGTTTATTTACGAAAATCTTAAGTGCCACTTATCGTATTCCATATCACCATATCGCGGGAGATATAGGGTTTTATATCTATCAGCAAGTTTATCCGCTATATGGAATTGCGCTACAGCTAGGTACATATGGTTTCCCTGTAATTATTTCAAAGTTAGTAGCTGAGTATGCGGTAACAAATCGGAGAAAGGAAATCCGAGGAATACTTCAAGTTTCGTTTGCTTTTTTATTTGTAGTAGGCTGCACGATATTTGCGTTCGAATATATTTTCGCAGAAACGATTGCCGAATGGATGGGAGATCGTAAGTTAACAGTTCTCATTCAAATTATTTCATTTTCCTTTTTACTTATTCCGTTTATTGCTGTTATTCGTGGTTATTATCAAGGGTTACATAATATGTTTCCTACAGCGTTGTCTCAAATTGCAGAACAAGTTGTACGGGTAGGGACTATTTTGTATCTGTCTATTTTCTTGATCCAACATGGTTATGATTTATATACTGCAGGGGCGGGAGCTATTTTTGGTTCTATAACAGGCGGTATAACATCCCTTGTTATTTTATTTTTATTTGTTTTTAGAACAAAGACAAATTCTAAGGGAGTATTTCAACGCATAAAAAAAGCAGACATCAAGAGAATATTTAAAATCCTTGTTATTCAAGGCTTATTAATTTGTATTAGCGGTATGGGTCTGCTGTTTATCCAGCTTATTGACTCCTTTACTTTATATTCTAGTCTAACGGCGCACGGCATGGCTGAAGAAGCAGCACAAATTTTAAAAGGTATTTACGACCGTGGTCTTCCGTTGATTCAATTAGGTACAGTAGTAGGTACAGCTTTTTCGCTTTCGCTTGTACCTGTTATTTCTTCAGCCATTGCGAAAAAGAACCTGTCATTTGTGGTTGAAAAAGTTCAGCTGTCTCTCCGTCTATCGCTTGTAGTCGGAGTTGGAGCAGCTTTTGGCTTGATTGCGCTGATGAAACCCATTAATATGCTTTTATACGGTGACTCCCACGGAACGGACGTTTTACAAATTTTGAGCTTGTTAGTTATATTTACAACAGTAGCAGCAACTGCTGGAGCTGTGCTGCAGGGGATGGGCGCTGTTTTCGCGCCTGTAATAGCCGTCATCGCTGGCATGGCAGTCAAACTGATATTGAATCTTTGGCTAATACCAGATTTTCAAACCATAGGAGCAGCCATTGCTTCCTCAACTGGATTCGCTATCGTTGCAGCAATCAATCTATTTTGTCTGTATAAAAAGCTAGCTGTACTTCTTGTTCCGAAAAAGGCGAGTGGAGGTATTTTTATAACGGGCATAGCAATGGTCGTTCTTTTGCAAAGCTATTTATTTTGTTTACATCACTTTGCATGGTCTAATGGTTTAGATATAAGCAAACAAGTGGTTGAAACAGGAGCTGGTGTTTTAATAGGCGGTTTGTTTTATTTGTTTATCATTATGAAACAACATATTTTTACCGAAGAAGAATTACGTTTACTTCCAATGGGAAGTGTTTTAGCTAAATACGTATTAAAAAATAAATTAAGAAGGTGAAGCAATGACAGGTAAAGTAACAGTTATTGGTTTAGGAGCAGGCGATTTAGAACAGCTACCTGTAGGCATTTATCGCTTGCTACAGCAGGAAAAGCATATTTATATGCGCACAAAAGAACATCCTGTAATCAAAGAATTAGAAAGTGAAGGCTTGACGTATGTATCCTATGATGACGTATACGAATCTTATGATGCATTTGAACAGGTATATGAACATATATCAAGTGATTTAATCGATAAAGCTTCAATAGAAGAAGTGGTGTATGCCGTTCCCGGGCACCCTTTAGTGGCAGAACGTACGGTTCAATTACTTTTACAAAAAGGAAAAGAACGAGGCATTCCTGTTGAAATTAAAGGAGGACAAAGCTTCTTAGACCCAATTTTTGGTGCGCTAAAGATCGATCCTATCGAAGGGTTTCAGCTACTAGACGGAACAGATTTAAAGCGAAGCGAAATAGAGTTAACCGGTCATGTTCTAATTGCTCAAGTGTACGATCAGTTCGTTGCCTCAGAGGTAAAGCTAACGCTGATGGAACATGTTCCTGATGATTACCTCGTTTACATTGTAACAGCAGCGGGAAGCAGCGAAGAAAAAACCCAGCCGGTCAAGCTGTATGAATTGGATAGAGAAATGTCGCTCAATAACTTAACGACTATTTATGTCCCTCCAGTAGCAGATGAAACAATTTTATACCATCAATTTGACGCATTCAGAAGGATTATTGCCACGCTCAGAGGACCAAACGGATGTCCTTGGGATCAAAAACAAACGCATGAATCGCTCAAGCGCTATTTGTTAGAAGAGTCTTATGAGTTATTAGATGCAATTGATCGTCAAGATGACGATAATATGATTGAAGAGCTTGGTGATGTATTGCTACAGGTATTGCTTCATGCACAAATCGGTGAAGATGAAGGAATGTTTTCAATTGATGATGTCATTCGCAGTGTTGCAGAGAAAATGGTAAGGCGCCATCCGCATGTATTTGGTGAAGTAAGCGTAAATGATGCAGACGAGGTCTTAAAAAATTGGGATGAAATCAAAAAAGAAGAAAAAGGAGAGGAACCTTCTTCTCTGTTAGCTTCTGTACCTGGGTCTATGCCTTCTTTAATGAAAGCGCATGGATACCAAAAACAAGCTGCAAAAGTTGGTTTCGATTGGTCAGAAGTTGAACCAATGTGGGGGAAAGTACAGGAAGAACTTGCTGAATTCCAAGAGGAAGTACAGCATGCTGATAAAGAAAAAATGAGCGATGAATTTGGAGATATTTTATTTGCTTTAGTGAATATTGCAAGATTCTATAAAATCGACTCTGAAGCTGCATTAGCTAAAACGAATACAAAATTTTTAAATCGATTTCAATATATTGAAGAAAAAGTGAGAGCTTCTGAAAAACCATTTGAATCTTTTTCGTTAGAAGAGTTAGATGAATTTTGGGAAGAAGCAAAAAAAACAGGTTTGTAAAACAGAAAGGTGAGGGAATTATGAGGTTAGATAAATTTTTAAAAGTATCACGTTTAATTAAGCGCCGTACATTAGCAAAAGAAGTATCAGACAAGGGGCGTATTACCATTAATGGTATCGTTGCAAAAGCAAGCACAAATGTGAAAGTAGGAGATGAATTAGCGATCACATTTGGCACGAAGAAAATTACCGTTAAAATAGAGGCTCTTCAAGAAGCAGCTAAAAAAGAAGAAGCAGCTAATTTGTACTCAATTGTCAAAGAAGAGCGTATTTCATCTGAAGTATAACTGATGAAGGCTTGTTCTAAATCACCTTTCTCATTCATATGTTTTAAACAACAGATAACAAGAGCGAATGCTCTTAATGAATGAGGTGGGGATGAAGATATGAGCCAATTTTACGAAACAAGCAATTCAAACAAAGACCATACTCCAAATCATGATTTAGTGATGAAGGGTCGGCGTCTCTTAGATATCACGGGTGTGAAGCAGGTAGAGAGCTTTGATAATGAGGAATTTTTACTTGAAACAGTGATGGGTTTCTTGTCAGTTAGAGGGCAAAATCTGCAAATGAAAAATTTAGACGTTGATCAAGGAATTGTATCGATAAAAGGAAAAATCTTTGATATAGTTTACTTAGATGAGAACCAATCGGAGAAGGCTAAAGGATTCTTTAGTAAGTTGTTTCGATGAGTTTAAACATTCAGCTCTATACAATGCTTGCGATGGTATCGATGGGAAGCGGTTTAGGTGCTTCTCTCGATACTTATCGTTACTTTGTTAATCGCTCTAAATCACGCCCATGGTTTGTATTTGTGAATGACGTATTGTTTTGGATGGTGCAAGCTCTTCTCATTTTTTACGTGTTGTTTTTAGTGAATGAAGGAGAACTGCGTTTGTATGCGTTTCTTGCTTTGTTTTGCGGCTTTGCCGCGTATCAAAGCTTATTTCAATCACTGTATTTAAAAGTATTAACATTTACTGTCTCGAGCGTATTAAGTTTATATCGAGGTGTTTTAACGCTTAGTAATATTTTTTTGGTCAAGCCTATCCGCTTCTTTATTCATATTTTAGTTGTAGTCGCTTTAGGGATCTACCGAGCTGTTCATAAGTTGCTCGTATTCTGTCTAAAGCTTATTTACGTACCGACCAGGTGGCTTCTTTTCGTATTTTGGAGAATGGTGCCTAAACCTGTAAAACGATTTTTACATATGGGTTTTCGGTATATAGAAGGAATTTACAATCGTGCAAAGAATATGATAATGAGAATCGTTGCATGGGTGAACACTTTAAAAAACAAGGGGGACGACTAATTCAATGAGTGCGGTACGAAAAAAAAAGGTCGCGAAGTTAAATACTGATTATAGCCATAAACAAGAGCAAATTAAACAAAATACAGATCGAAAGCGTATCGGTTTAATTAGGCGTTTGACTGTTTTCGGAGTGTTGGCCTTAATCATTGGTGGATTGATGGTATCAGCTTTAATTACGCAAACCTCAGCTATTGAGAACAAAAAAGCTGAGAAGGTGAAATTAGAACAGCAGCTGACAAAATTACAAAGCAAGCAAAAACAGTTAAAAGGTGAAATCGTCAAGTTAAATGACGATGATTATATTAAAAAGATTGCCCGCAGAGATTATTTTTTATCAGAAGACGGGGAAATTATCTTTAATGTAAAAAAAGACTAAACGTATGGTTCGTTGACAGTGTATTTTTGCTTTTTGTATAATATAATAAATTGATTTCTTTTATCATTTAAGGAGGAGCATTTTTTTTATGTCAATCGAAGTAGGCAGCAAGTTACAGGGAAAGGTAACAGGTATTACGAACTTTGGAGCTTTTGTTGAGTTACCAGGAGGTTCAACAGGCTTGGTTCATATCAGTGAAGTAGCTGATAATTACGTAAAGGACATTAACGACCATTTAAAAGTGGGCGACGAAGTTGAAGTCAAAGTAATTAACGTTGAGAAAGATGGTAAAATTGGTCTTTCAATTAAGAAAGCGGTAGACAAACCAGAACGTCCAGAGAGACCGGAGCGTCCTGCAAGAGCGCCACGCTCAGACCGTCCACGTGATTCACGCCCACAACGTAATAACAATCGTGGTGGCGGTAATGATTTCCGTACAAAAGAAACATTCGAACAAAAAATGAATCGTTTCTTAAAAGACAGTGAAGAACGTTTATCTTCCCTAAAACGCCATACCGAATCAAAACGCGGTGGACGCGGTGCAAAACGCGGTTAACTTGCTGCTTATATCAAATAGATAGCGAGTTTTTGGAAAGTGCCTTTTATCTAAAAGGTGCTTTTTTTATATGTAAAAAAGAGTAGAAAAAAAGCATGTACTGTTGTACATGCTTTTTGATGACCCGTACGGGATTCGAACCCGTGTTACCGCCGTGAAAGGGCGGTGTCTTAACCGCTTGACCAACGGGCCGTTATTCGAGTAGCGGCGGAGGGGATCGAACCCCCGACCTCACGGGTATGAACCGTACGCTCTAGCCAGCTGAGCTACACCGCCATTATACGTTCTCTAAAAGACATTTATAATAATATAAAAAAGAAGGGTTATTGTCAATAACTTTTTTGTTATTTTTATAGACTATTATTTGCTTTTAAAAAAGAATGATGAGCATAGGCTTTCTCTGAGGCAAACAGTATCTCTGATATTTTTTAAATTGCCATGTAAGATTGTACATCTTTTTGTATAGTTTTCAATATAATACTAGAAAATAGTCGAACGATTATAGGTATTTTGCTAGTCCGTTTGACAAAATTTCACCTTTCGCCGCGATATAATAATGAATAAGTATAATTAGCGGGTGGTGGGAGAATGCAAAAGACGGAAAGAGATTTTGCAAGTCCAACAACAGAGGCGGTATTTAACCGAACTAGATTAGAAATGTCCCGTGTGTTTACAAAGGCGGGTATGAAAACGGAAAAGGTGTTATTTCAATGGGGATTGTTGCTGCTAGTCGTAGGTTTTTTATTAGGACGAGCGTTAATTTTAATGAAAATCATGCCATTTGCTTTGCCATTCTTTGCAGCTGTAATGGCTATAAAGAAAGAAAAAGCACCGTTAGCAAGTTTAGCCGTATTGGCAGGGGCATTTAGTGTTTCCATTCAAAATGGAGGTACCGTATTTGCTACACTATTTGTTTTCTTACTAATTCATCGATTTAGCGGCATACTGACAATGGATCCGTTAAAGAAGCTGCCGTTCACTGTATTTAGCGCGATGTTACTTACAAAACTAACTATTTTTTATGTGTTTACCAAGGAATTCACCATGTATGATTTTACATTTGTGGCAGTAGAAGCAGGGTTGAGCTTTATCTTAACCATGATTTTCTTACAAAGCGTGCCTTTAATTTCATACCGAAAGCGAAAACAATCATTAAAAACAGAAGAAGTGATTTCTCTAATCATTTTGTTGGCATCTGTTATGACGGGGACAATAGGGTGGATGATTTACGGGCTTTCGGCTGAACATATATTATCTCGTTACTTAGTATTAGTTTTTGCGTTTGTATCTGGCCCCACGATAGGAGCTACGGTAGGGGTCGTAACCGGTTTAATTTTAAGCTTCGCGAATGTTTCCAGTTTGTATGAAATGAGTTTACTCGCTTTTTCCGGCTTGCTTGGAGGACTTTTAAAAGACGGTAAAAAGCTAGGAGCAGCTCTTGGGCTGGTTGTTGGTTCATTGCTAATTGGCCTATATGCTCAGGCAGATCAAGGGTTGACGACTAATTTGTATGAATCACTGACGGCTGTTGTCCTATTTTTATTAACCCCATCTTTTGTTTTGAAAAACTTGAGTAAATTAGTACCAGGGACATCTGAAAACATGCTTGAACAACAGCAGTACGTGCGCAAGATCCGAGATGTAACAGCGAATCGCGTAGAACAGTTCTCAAATGTTTTTCAAGCACTTTCCAAAAGCTTTACGCAAAATGGATTTTATGATGAAAAGCCAAGCGCCGATAAAGAAGTCGATTATTTCTTAAGCAGCGTTACCGAAAGGACGTGCCAATTTTGTTTTAAAAAAGAACAATGTTGGGCACAGCAGTTTGATACAACCTATGAATATATGAAGGAAATTATGCTTGAAGTTGATAATGGCACTCTTGAACAAAATCCAAGACTAATTCGAGAAATGGACAAACATTGTGTGAAATCGAAAAAAGTCATCGATGTGATTGAGCATGAACTTACGTATTTTAAAGCCAATCAGCACTTAAAAGCCCAAATTCAAGAAAGTAGAAGGATTGTAGCAGAACAGCTTCACGGTGTTTCTGAAGTCATGGGGAATTTTGCAAAAGAAATTAAGCGAGAGCGCGAAAATTTAAATGTACAAGAAGAACAGATTTTAGAAGCTCTTCGCAACTTTGGGATGGAAATCAATCAAATTGAAATTTATAGCTTAGAACCTGGAAATGTAGATATTGAAATGTGGGTGCCATATTGTCACGGAAGAGGAGAATGCGAGAAGATTATTGCGCCAATGCTTACAGATATCTTAGGTGAAAGTATTGTAGTAAAGAACGAAGAATGTGCTAAATATCCTCAAGGCTATTGCCACGTTTCGTTTGGCTGTACAAAAGCGTACGTTGTTGATACAGGCGTAGCACATGCTGCTAAAGGCGGAGGGTTTGTATCCGGTGACAGCTACTCCATGATTGAGCTAAACGCTGGTAAGTATGCACTAGCTATTAGCGATGGTATGGGGAATGGAGAGCGTGCCCACTATGAAAGCAGCGAAACGCTTCAGCTGTTAAAACAAATTTTACAAACAGGAATAGAAGAGACAATTGCAATTAAATCGATTAACTCTATTTTATCGCTGCGTACAAACGATGAAATCTTTTCTACGTTAGATTTAGCGATGATCGACTTACAAGATGCCAATGTAAACTTCTTGAAAATCGGTTCTACGCCAAGCTTCATCAAACGTGGAGATAAGGTGATTAAAATACAGGCAAGCAATTTGCCAATGGGCATTATTGAAGAATTTGAAGTGGATGTTGTAAATGAACAAATGAAGGCCGAAGACTTATTAATTATGATGAGTGATGGCGTATTTGAAGGACCAAAACACGTTGAGAACTACGAAATGTGGATGAAGCGAAAAATTGGCGAGCTTCAAACAAACGATCCACAAGAAATTGCAGACTTAATTATGGAAGAAGTTATTCGAACAAAATCAGGTTTGATTGAAGATGATATGACGGTAGTTGTGGCAAAACTTCAGCACAATACTCCGAAATGGTCATCGATTCCTTCTTACGCTTATCGTAAAAAAGCACAATAGTTAGATAGAAGTATATTTTATCTCCTCCTCGTCTATCATGTTAATACTGATAATGAGGAGGGGATTTTTTTATGAAAAAAGGTACATTGAAACAGATGTTGGTCATTACGGACGGTGGTTCGAATACAGGTGAAGATCCGGTAGCAATGGCAGCACTAGCTAAAGAACAAGGGATTAGTGTAAACGTTATTGGTGTGATGGAAGAGGACACAATTGATGAGCAAAGCACGAATGAAATAGAAGGCATTGCCATGTCAGGCGGTGGCGTGAGTCAAATTGTTTACGTAAAACAGCTTTCTCAAACTGTTCAAATGGTTACAAGGCAAGCAATGACGCAAACACTTCAAGGCGTTGTAAATAAAGAGCTTCAGCAAATTCTAGGTTCCTCTAATTCAAGATTAGAAGAGTTATCTCCTGAGAAGCGAGGAGAAATCATGGAAGTTGTTGATGAACTTGGGGAAACGGTTGACTTAGAGATTCTTATTTTAGTTGACATGAGCGGAAGTATGAAAAATAAGCTTCCTACTGTAAAGGAGTCACTGTTAGATTTATCGTTAAGCTTGAATGCTCGCATGGGGCATAATCAATTTTCAATCTTTTTATTTCCTGGGAAAAAGAAAGATGTAGAGAAGCTAATGGACTGGAATCCAAGATTAGAGTCGCTTTCAACAATTTTTCCAAAACTAACAGCAGGAGGTATTACGCCTACTGGACCGGCTATCAAAGAGGCTACTCATTATTTCACCAAAAAGCGCTCATTGAGAGGGTTGTTAAAAAATAATGAACAATACATTGAAGAATCAGGTATGTAACCTATCTCCGGGAACAGAAATTCAAGGGAAATGGCATCACGTCCATTATAAAATTCTTGAGAAATTAGGCGTGGGGGCAACTGGAGTTGTCTATTTAGTTCAATTAGTAAACGGAACGCTAGCAGCGTTAAAAATAAGCTTTTCCAACATGTCTGTTACAGCAGAAGTGAATGTATTAAAAAAGCTCTCTCAAGTCAAAGACAAAGTGCTAGGACCGCGCTTACTTGATGTAGATGATTGGAGCTATGGTTCTCATGCTCTTTCTTTCTATGTAATGGAGTATGTGAAAGGGCAGCCTCTCCTTTCCTTTATCTCAACAAGAGGGACAGAATGGCTGCAAGTATTTGCAAGTCAACTCTTAACAGACTTGGAAAACCTTCATGAAGAAGGTTGGGTATTTGGCGATTTAAAACCAGAAAACCTGGTCGTAACATCTAACCCCGTAAAAGTTCGATGGATTGACGTCGGAGGAACAACTCTGCAAGGGCGGTCAATAAAAGAATTTACCGACTTTTATGATCGGGCGCACTGGGGGCTTGGCTCCCGAAAAGCAGAACCGACCTATGATTTGTTTGCTGTATCTATGGTTTTGATTCACGCAGCTTATGGCAAGCGAATTAATAAAACGGACAAACCGGCTGAACAATTAAAACAATTTATATTAACAACAAAGCAGTTGGAACCTTTCGGGGACGTTTTGTATCAAGCGGTTACGGGAAAGTATAAGTCAGCTAAAGAAATGAAAACAGAGGTGTTATCGGTCGAAAAAAGAAGAGGGGCAAAAAGTAAAGGAACAAAACCTCAAAACGTTCGTCAACCGTCTGCCCCTCGTGTTAAAGTAAAGAAGAAGCGTTTTCACGTGTTAGAGACGCTACTACTTTGTACGTCTGTAATGTTGATTTATATTTTGTATCTATTTATTCAAGTGCTATAAAGTTTGGAGAAATTGTGAAACTTTCCTTATAGTCATTCGTATAAAGTAAATTAATGATACATTATTGCGTGTACATTATAAGGATGAGTCATTCCTATGGAAAAGCAAGTGAACAATTTTATGACAAAACATCAGTTATTATCCGCAGGCTCTACAGTGGTTGTAGGTATTTCTGGTGGTCCTGATTCTTTAGCACTGCTGCATTTCTTATGGAGTCTGAAAGAGCAAAAATCTCTCACTATTATTGCTGCTCATGTTGATCATATGTTCCGGGGAGAAGAGTCACAGCAAGACATGGAATATGTGCAGAACTACTGCAAACAATTGAATATTAAATGTGAGGCGAAGCAGATTGATGTTACTGCCTATCAGAAGGAAAGAAAGTTATCTTCTCAAGTAGCAGCCAGAGAATGCCGCTATACATTTTTTACTCATGTTATGAAGAAGCACAAAGCAAATTTTCTTGCATTAGGACATCACGGAGATGATCAGATTGAAACGATGTTAATGCGAATGGTCCGAGGCAGTACGATGAATGGATACGCAGGGATGCAGCCCAAGCGGCCATATGCGGATGGATTTATTATTAGGCCGTTCCTAGCCGTAACGAAAGAAGAAATCAATCGCTACTGTAAGCTACATGGGCTTACCCCTCGGATTGATCCGAGTAATGAGAAAGACTCGTACACGAGAAATCGGTTTCGTCATTACGTTTTGCCATTTTTAAAGCAAGAAAATGCAGCTGTACATGAAAAATTTCAACAATTTAGCGAGAACTTGCATGAAGATCAAGCATACTTAGAGGAATTAACGACCGATGTGATGAATAAAGTAATGAGAAAGAAATTGCAAAATGAAATTCTCATCGATAGAGATTGTTTTCTAAGGATACGCAAGCCTTTACAAAGGCGTGGTATTCAACTAATATTAAACTATCTCTATAAAGAAATTCCTCCAACCCTTTCCTCAGCGCATGTTGACATGTTAGTAGGATTTTGCGAAAGTGAAAAACCGTCTGGGACGCTTGACTTTCCAAATGGTTTACGTATTATCCGATCTTACAACGACTGTCTTTTCACCTTTAATGAGGGGAACATCGAGCCATATGAATTTATTGTTCCGATTCCAGGGGTCGTCGAGCTTCCAAATGGTCACCAGCTTATTTGTGAAATACATAATAAAGTCGAAGATATAAAAGGAAACGATGTTTTTCTTTTAGATGAAGCTCACGATTTACAATCATTAAAGGTAAGGACACGAAAAAATGGCGATAAAATGCGAGTAAAGGGCATGAAGGGACATAAAAAAGTAAAGGATATTTTTATCGATGAAAAAATCCCTTTACACTTCAGAGATCATTGGCCGGTAGTGGAAGATAGCCAAGGAACTATTTTGTGGCTACCTGGTTTGAAAAAATCTGCTTATGAACTGCATACACATAAGTCCAGATATGTTATTTTATACTATAAGTAGCGAAAACTTCTAGGAGGCAAGTAAGGAATGAAGCAGGATATTCAAGAAATTTTGATTTCAGAAGAAGAAATACAACAGAAAGTAAAAGAATTGGGTAAGCTATTATCTAAGGAATACGCTGACCGTTTTCCTTTGGTAATCGGTGTATTAAAAGGCGCTATGCCTTTTATGTCTGATCTAATTAAGCGTGTTGATACATATTTAGAAATGGATTTTATGGATGTATCAAGTTATGGCAATGCGATGGTTTCTTCTGGTGAAGTAAAAATCCTAAAAGATTTAGATACATCAGTTGAAGGTCGAGATATTCTTATCTTAGAGGATATTATCGACAGCGGCTTAACGCTTAGCTATCTTGTAGAGTTATTCAAGTACCGTAAAGCTAAGTCAATTAAGATTGTCACACTCTTAGACAAACCAACAGGTCGTAAAGCATCTATTAAAGCAGATTACGTTGGATTTGAAGTACCCGATGCATTCGTAGTAGGGTATGGATTAGATTATCAAGAAAAATATCGTAACCTGCCGTATATTGGGGTTCTGAAACCGCAAGTATACAGCAATTAATAAGCACATATCCAAGTGCAATTTATTGGATAGGATAAATGTTCTATGTTAGTATTGAATACAGTATTTGTTTATCGTGGGAGGAGGTAAGAAATGAATCGGATCTTCCGTAATACCATCTTTTATTTACTTATATTTTTAGTCATTATTGGCGTGGTAAGCTTCTTTAGTGGCTCTAATCAAAAAGCAGAACCAATGAGATACGATACATTTGTTCAACACTTAGACAAAGGTGATGTGAAATCACTCTCTATGAAGCCTGAAAGAGGCGTGTATGTTGTGCAAGGGAAGTTAGATTCTTATAAAAAGGATCAAACGTTCCAAACTTACATCGTAGATGGTGACAAAGCACTTGATCGTATTGACGCTGCTTCAGAAAATAATCAAGTAGAAGTTGATTTTAAACCTGCTGATGAAACAAGCGGCTGGGTAACGTTCTTTACGTCAATCATTCCGTTTGTTATTATTTTCATCCTATTCTTCTTCTTACTGAACCAAGCTCAAGGTGGCGGAAGCCGCGTTATGAACTTCGGTAAAAGTAAGGCTAAGCTTTACAGCGAAGAAAAGAAAAAGGTTAAATTTAAAGACGTAGCTGGTGCAGACGAAGAAAAACAAGAACTTGTGGAAGTTGTTGAGTTCTTAAAAGATCCTCGTAAATTCGCAGAGCTAGGTGCAAGAATTCCGAAGGGTGTCTTACTTGTGGGACCTCCTGGTACTGGTAAAACATTATTAGCAAGAGCTGTTGCTGGTGAAGCAGGCGTTCCTTTCTTCTCTATCAGTGGTTCAGATTTTGTTGAAATGTTTGTTGGGGTCGGTGCTTCTCGTGTTCGTGATCTATTCGAAAATGCGAAGAAGAATGCTCCATGTATTATCTTTATTGATGAAATCGATGCTGTAGGTCGTCAACGTGGCGCAGGTCTTGGTGGTGGACACGATGAGCGTGAACAAACATTAAACCAGTTGCTTGTTGAGATGGATGGTTTTGGTGCTAACGAAGGTATCATTATCATTGCAGCAACAAACCGCCCGGATATCTTAGATCCAGCGTTATTACGTCCAGGCCGCTTCGACCGTCAAATTACGGTAGATCGTCCAGATGTAAATGGCCGTGAAGCAGTGCTTAAAGTACATGCTCGCAATAAGCCTTTAGATGAATCAGTAAACTTAAAAGCAATTGCTATGCGTACGCCAGGTTTCTCAGGTGCAGATCTCGAAAACTTGTTAAACGAAGCTGCCTTAGTAGCTGCTAGACAGGACAAAAAGAAAATTGAAATGGTTGACATTGACGAAGCAACAGACCGCGTAATTGCAGGTCCAGCTAAGAAAAGTCGAGTTATTTCTAAAAAAGAACGCAATATTGTTGCTTATCATGAAGCAGGACATACAATTATCGGTGTCGTATTAGACGAAGCTGATATGGTACATAAAGTAACCATTGTTCCACGTGGGCAAGCTGGTGGATATGCTGTTATGTTACCAAAAGAAGATCGCTACTTTATGACGAAGCCAGAGCTGCTGGATAAAATTGTTGGATTGCTTGGTGGTCGCGTAGCTGAGGAAATTATTTTCGGCGAAGTGAGTACAGGTGCTCATAATGACTTCCAGCGTGCAACAAGCATCGCTCGTAAAATGGTAACAGAATACGGTATGAGTGAAAAGTTAGGACCAATGCAATTCGGTCAATCACAACAAGGCCAAGTATTCTTAGGTCGTGATTTACACAGTGAACAAAACTACAGTGATGCGATTGCTCATGAAATTGATAATGAAATCCAACGTTTCATTAAAGAAAGCTATGAGCGTGCGAAGCAGATCTTAACGGAAAACCGTGACAAGTTAGAGCTTGTAGCTCAAACATTGTTAGAAGTAGAAACGTTAGACGCTGAGCAAATCAACCACTTAGTAGATCATGGAACTCTTCCAGACCGTTCTAGTCACGTAACAGAGGAAGATGTTAAAGTAAACATCCAAACAAAGACAGACGATGAAGAGCCAAAAGCATAAGACAATAAAGATCAGTGGAGATATTCTCCACTGATTTTTTAATGGGCAAAAGTTAGGTTTGGTAAAAGATTTTCGTATATATGGTGGATAAGTAGGATATCCACTAGAGAATCGTGTCATTATATTCCTATTTTATCTAGAATATACACGTCTATTTACCAGTTATGGTATGATGGTTTCAGTGTGAATACTGAATTTATATAAAGTGGTGATTGAAATGATTTTTGTATTAGATGTTGGAAATACGAATACGGTATTAGGTGTATACGATGGAGATGAATTGAAGTATCACTGGCGTGTAGAAACAAGCCGTAATAAAACAGAAGACGAGTATGGCATGACAATCAAAGCCTTGCTTGAGCACGTTAGTTTATCTTTTAAAGATATTCATGGTATTATTATTTCCTCTGTTGTTCCTCCTATTATGTTTGCATTGGAGAGAATGTGTCAAAAGTATTTTCATTTAAAGCCGCTTGTTGTTGGTCCTGGAATTAAGACGGGTTTAAATATTAAATATGAAAATCCGCGTGAAGTGGGAGCAGACCGTATTGTAAATGCTGTTGCTGGAATTCAGCTATACGGAAGCCCTTTAATTATCGTTGATTTTGGTACCGCAACCACATATTGCTATATTGATGAAAATAAGCAATATATGGGTGGTGCGATTGCCCCTGGTATTAATATTTCGACAGAAGCTCTTTATTCAAGAGCATCTAAGCTTCCGCGAATTGAAATTGCGCGACCAAATAGCATTGTGGGAAAAAATACAGTATCTGCGATGCAAGCAGGTATTTTATATGGATACGTTGGACAAGTAGAAGGAATTGTAGCAAGAATGAAAGAGCAAGCAACAGTAAATCCTAAAGTTATTGCTACTGGAGGACTCGCAACATTGATTGCTAAAGAGTCGGATATTATTGATATTGTGGATCCATTTTTGACTTTAAAAGGATTGCAAATAATTTATACAAAAAATATGGAGTAAGAGGTGTATATTATGGGTGACTATTTAGTAAAAGCATTAGCTTACAATAGTCAAGTTCGCGCTTATGCAGTAAAAACAACGGATACAGTTGGAGAAGCGCAGCGCCGTCACTATACATGGCCTACAGCCTCTGCAGCATTGGGACGTTCAATGACTGCGGGAGTCATGATGGGGGCTATGCTAAAGGGTGAGCAAAAGCTAACAATTAAAATTGAAGGCCGCGGCCCAATTGGCGTTATTTTAGTAGACAGCAATGCTAAAGGGGAAGTGCGTGGATATGTAACGAATCCACAAACGCACTTCGATTTAAATCAGCATGGGAAATTAGATGTAGCACGTGCTGTGGGTACAGAGGGCACGTTAAGTGTCGTAAAAGATATCGGAATGCGTGATCAATTTAACGGACAAGTACCTATTGTATCGGGAGAATTAGGAGAGGATTTCACGTATTATTTTGTGACATCTGAACAAGTCCCATCTTCAGTAGGTGTAGGTGTACTTGTTAACCCTGATAACACGATCTTAGCTGCGGGCGGATTTATCATTCAGCTTCTGCCGGGAACAGATGATAAAACGATTACAGCTATTGAACAACGATTACAGACGATTGAACCAATTTCAAAACTGATTCAAAAAGGTCTTTCTCCTGAGGAAATCTTAGAAGAAGTTCTTGGAAAAGAAAATGTGAAGTTTCTGGAGACAATGCCTGTAGAGTTCAAATGTCAGTGCTCAGAAGAAAGAATTGCCAATGCTATTATCAGCTTAGGACAAGAAGAGATTCAATCGATGATTGAGGAAGACGGCCAAGCTGAAGCCCAGTGTCATTTCTGTAATGAGACCTATCGTTTTGATAAAAAGCAGCTTGAAGAAATGAAAAAACAAGCAATTTAAATGAAATAAAAGATTCTTAAAAGGCGTCATTTTATAAATGAGCGCCTTTTTTTATAGATATTAAGTTCTATTTCTGTATATATTGATCTAAAAATATAACAAAATTAGGTAAATGGAAAGACAAAATGATTGACAATTTAGAAAACATCTGATAAATTGTATACAAAATCAATAAAATTAGTTGGTATTAGGAGTGGTCATATGGCACGTATTGCAAATTCAATTACAGAGTTAATTGGTCAAACACCAATCGTAAAACTAAACCGTCTAGTTGAAGAAGATATGGCGGATGTATATTTAAAATTAGAATTTATGAACCCGGGAAGCAGCGTAAAAGATCGTATCGCATTAGCGATGATTGAAGATGCGGAAGCAAAAGGTGTGTTAAAACCTGGCGACACAATCATTGAACCAACAAGTGGTAACACAGGAATTGGCTTAGCAATGGTAGCTGCAGCAAAAGGATACCGTGCTATTTTAACAATGCCTGAAACGATGAGTATTGAGCGTCGTAATCTGCTTCGTGCATACGGTGCAGAGTTAGTATTAACACCAGGTCCAGAAGGAATGAAAGGGGCGGTTAATAAAGCAACTGAGCTTGCAAAAGAGCACGGCTACTTTATTCCTCAGCAGTTCCAAAACGAGGCGAACCCAGAAGTGCACCGTCAAACAACGGCTAAAGAAATTATCGAGCAGTTCGGCGATCAGCTAGATGGATTTGTGGCAGGTATCGGTACTGGCGGTACTATTACAGGTGCTGGTGAAGTGTTAAAAGAAAAGTACCCAAATATCAAAATTTATGCGGTAGAGCCAGCTGATTCTCCGATTTTAAGCGGTGGTCAACCAGGACCACATAAAATTCAAGGAATTGGTGCAAACTTTGTTCCGGATACGCTTAACACGGAAGTATATGACGAAGTTGTCGCTGTTCAAAACGATCAAGCTTTTGAATATGCCCGTAAAGTAGCAAAAACAGAAGGTGTACTAGTAGGTATCTCTTCTGGGGCTGCGATTTATGCTGCGTTAAAAGCTGCAAAACAGCTTGGAAAAGGTAAAAAAGTGTTAGCGATTATTCCAAGTAACGGTGAGCGTTACCTAAGTACTCCATTGTTCCAATTCGAGGAACAAACACAAGCATAAAAACGATAAAAAAACAGCTTCTATATGAAGCTGTTTTTTTTCATCTAAGAATCATGTAAAATGAAAGCAGGTGATTTATTTTTAGGAGAGTGAACAAATGCAGCAAAGAATGACTTGGGGCGAATCTATTTCTATCTCTAAAAACCAATGGTTCAAAAAATATCAAGAGTTGTCAAAAGAGGAACCGAATCATATCCTGCTTGAAAGCGGTCGAGGCGGAAAGTTTCAAATGATGGGATTAAAACCTGTAGCCATTTTGCGAGGCGAACAAAACGAGCTTCATATCAAAACGGATGGCCAAGTTACTGTTCAAAAAGGTAATCCGCTTCATCTTATGCGAGACTGGATGAAGAAGTTTGAAGCAGAGGTGAATCCAGATCTTCCTCCTTTTCAAGGTGGAGCAATTGGCTTTATTAGCTATGATTATATCCGCTATGTAGAAACCATACCTGACCTTGCTGAAGATTCATTGAAAACGCCGGACGTTTATTTCCTTATTTTCGATCACGTATTTGTATACGATCAAGAAAAGGAAAAGCTCTGGATTATCGTTAATGACGAAGCAGATTGTAAAGAGCAGGCACATAAGCGTATTGATCAATACAAAAAGGACTGGATGGAGGCAAGTGATGAAGGACTCTCATATGAGCGGATTCATCGTGTTGCCGAAAAGAGTGAGGTTTCGATGTCTGAAGCTGCTTTTTCAGATGCCACAACACGCGTACATGAGTACATCGGGCAAGGCGATGTGTTTCAAGTGAACTTATCTGTTCGACAGTCTCAACAGCTTCAAACTCATCCTATGCATATCTACGAACAGGTACGAAAAATCAACCCGTCACCTTACATGTCTTATATGCAGACAGAAGAATTTCACATTGTGAGCTGTTCACCAGAACTATTAGTGAAAAAAGCCGGTGATGAAATCAGTACGAGACCGATTGCGGGAACACGCTCCCGCGGTAAGGATGATCAAGAAGATCAACAGTTAGCGGATGAGCTTATTCATAACGAAAAAGAGCGTGCAGAGCATGTGATGCTTGTTGACTTAGAGCGTAATGATCTTGGTAGAGTAAGCGAATATGGTACTGTGCATGTTGACGAGTTTATGGTTATTGAAAAATATTCACATGTCATGCATATTGTGTCTAATGTAAAAGGCAAGCTCGCGCGCAACAAAGATTTTGTAGATATCGTAGATGCGGTTTTTCCTGGAGGAACGATTACTGGAGCACCTAAAGTTCGTACAATGGAAATCATTGAAGAACTTGAACCAGTTCGAAGAGGAATTTATACAGGATCGATTGGTTGGATTGGGTTTAATGGAGATATGGAATTAAATATTGCGATTCGCACTATGATTATTCAAGACGGCCAAGCTTATGTGCAGGCTGGTGCGGGTGTTGTGATTGATTCAAATCCGAAACACGAATACAAAGAATCACTGAAAAAAGCAATTGCACTATGGAAAGCAAAAGAGCAGAGCGAAAATGAGCTGAGTGAGGGTGAGTAAAGATGATATTAATGATTGATAATTATGATTCTTTTACGTTTAATTTAGTACAGTATTTAGGTGAGCTAGGGCATGAGCTTCTTGTAAAAAGAAATGATGAAATTACACTTTCTGAAATTGAAGTGCTAAATCCAGATTTCTTGATGATCTCCCCAGGACCATGCAGTCCCAACGAAGCGGGAATCAGTCTAGAAGCCATCGAGTATTTTGCAGGTAAGATTCCAATATTCGGCGTATGCTTAGGGCATCAGTCGATTGGGCAAGCTTTTGGAGGGAATGTGATTCGTGCGGATAAATTAATGCACGGGAAAACATCTGAAATGCATCATGATGGCCGTACTATCTTTAAAGGTCTTGATAATCCGTTCACGGCAACGCGTTATCATTCTTTGATTGTAGAAAAAAGTTCACTGCCGGATTGCTTTGAGATTTCAGCGTGGACAGCAGAAGATGAAATTATGGCGATTCGCCATAAATCATTACCTATTGAAGGAGTACAGTTCCATCCTGAATCTATCATGACTTCTTACGGTAAAGAAATGCTGAAGAATTTTATTGAAACTTACGAAAAAAAGCGAGTGTAATGATATGTATATATACGTAAATGGCGAAGTAAAGTCTGCGTCTGAAGCCACTATTTCTCCGTTTGATCACGGATATATGTATGGCCTAGGGCTGTTTGAAACGTTACGAGTGTATGAAGGTCATCCATTTCTAGTGGAAGACCATCTGGATCGACTGCATAGCAGCTTACGTGAATTAAATATTGTATGGGACTACTCTACACAGGACGTGTTGGAAATCATTAATAGTCTGTTAATGAAAAACAATGAGAGAAATGCGTATGTTCGATTAAATGTCTCAGCAGGAAATGGCGGAATTGGCTTGCAGGTGGAAGAATACGACAAGCCATCTACAATCGTATATATGAAATCAATGCCTCATCCATCGAGCCCCCTTGTAAAAGAGGGGCTTATTCTTGAGACGAAACGAAATACGCCTGAAGGAACCATGAGGTTAAAGTCTCATCATTATTTAAATAATGTACTAGCTAAGCGAGAAGTTGGTTCAGACTTAAATAAAGAGGGTATCTTTTTAACAAAAGAAGGGTTCTTAGCGGAAGGTATTGTGTCCAATTTATTTTTTGTAAAAGATGATTGTGTATATACGCCGTCTCTTGAAACAGGTATCTTAAATGGAATTACGAGACAGTTTATCTTTACGCTTTTACAAAAGAAAAACATAGAGTTTGTAGAAGGCTTATTTACGGTGGAACAGCTCTTGGAGGGTGATGAAGCTTTCGTTACAAATTCCATTCAAGAAATCGTACCTCTTCGAAGTATAAAGGATAAGCAGTTTTCAGTAGGAGACCATACGCTGACAGCTCAGTTGCAAAAAGAGTATCGCTCTTACACGATGTCGCTAATGAGTCGACACGAGCTACATGTATAAAAGCGAAAGGAGAGACTAAAGATGGATAAAATTTATGTAAATGATATGCGTTTCTATGGCTATCATGGCGTATTTCCAGAAGAAAATAAATTAGGGCAGCGTTTTCACGTGGATTTAGCTGTGGAACTGGATTTAAAGCAAGCTGGTACTACGGACAATTTAGAATACTCGGTGAGCTATGCAGATTTATACCAAACATGCCAGGAAGTTGTAGAGAAGCGCACGTTCAAGTTAGTTGAAACGGTGGCTGAAACGATTGCATCTGAATTGCTTGCTAATTACGAACTCGTGCAGGCTTGTACAGTAAAGGTATATAAACCCGATCCGCCAATTCCCGGTTATTATCAATCGGTAGCTATTGAAATTAAAAGGAGCCGTTGAATGACAACAGAAGCATATATTGCATTAGGATCAAATATTGGAAATCGAATGGAACATTTGAAGTCAGGAGTTACTGGCTTGATGAAACACTCTGAGATTAAGGTAGTGGCTGTTTCATCTGTTTATGAAACGGCCCCTGTCGGGTATACGAATCAAGCAAGCTTTTTAAACATGGTAGTAAAAATACAAACAACGTATTCGTCAGAGCACCTTTTAGATTGTTTGCAAGCCATTGAACAAACGGCAGGCCGAAAAAGAGAGATTGTATGGGGACCTAGAACCCTTGATTTAGATATCTTACTTTATAGTAATGAAATCATTCACACGGATAGACTGAGCGTCCCTCATCCCCGAATGTTTGAACGAGCGTTTGTGATGGTTCCTCTAAACGAACTAGCTCCATCTCTTATTCTCCCTGTAGCAGAAGAAAAAGTTGAAACCATCACAACACGTTTATCAGATTTAAAAGATGTAAAATTATTTCGAGAGCAAACAACGGGTATACTAGATATGTTCGAAAATAATCGTAATGATTTACATAAGTGAAAATGAATCTTATTAGTTGATTCATTTTTATATTGGCGTAAAGTAGAGTTCATAGTGAAAACTTTGAGATTTGGGTTCGCAGGTTTTGGGTTTATTCGGTAGCTTGTTAGAGAAATCGAAGAAAAAGAGAAGCGAAGCAAGAATAAAGCGATTTGACATAGAGAAACGACTGAACCTATAATAATTTTAAAGAAACGTAGTAGTTGCCAGTAAACATGCTGGCCTTTTTTCTGTTTCGGAAAACTTAATTATACGATGGAGATGAGTAAACGATGAGTCATGAAGAATTAAATGATCAATTTCTCGTTCGTCGCGAAAAAATGAGCAACCTACGAGATCAAGGTATTGATCCGTTTGGTCAACGTTTTGAACGTACACATACATCACAGCAATTAATTAGTGAGTATGACGAGTTAACAAAAGAACAGTTAGAAGAAAATGAAGTGCCTGTGTCACTAGCTGGTCGTATTATGACAAAGCGTGGAAAAGGAAAAGCAGGTTTCGCTCACGTTCAAGATTTAACAGGACAAATTCAGCTTTATGTACGTAAAGATGCAATTGGCGAAGAACAGTACGAAATCTTCAGCAGCGTAGATATCGGTGACTTGGTAGGGGTTGAAGGTGTTTTATTCAAAACAAAAGTTGGCGAACTTTCTATTAAAGTAAAAGATTTTACGTTACTAACAAAAGCGCTTCGTCCACTTCCAGATAAATATCATGGTTTAAAAGATATTGAACAGCGCTACCGTCAACGTTACTTAGATTTAATTACAAACCCAGAAAGTAAACAAACATTTATCTCAAGAAGCCGCATTATTCAATCGATGCGCCGTTACTTAGATAATCATGGATATTTAGAAGTTGAAACACCGATGATGCATTCAATCGCAGGTGGAGCAGCAGCTCGTCCGTTTGTGACACACCACAATGCGCTTGATATGGAACTTTATATGCGTATTGCGATAGAACTTCATTTAAAACGTTTAATCGTAGGTGGATTAGAAAAAGTATACGAAATTGGCCGTGTATTCCGTAATGAAGGTGTATCTACACGTCACAATCCTGAATTTACAATGATCGAATTGTACGAAGCGTATGCGGACTACAAAGATATCATGGCTTTAACAGAGAACTTAATTGCACACATTGCGCAAGAAGTACTTGGCACAACAAAGATTCAGTATGGCGATCAAGAGGTAGATTTAACTCCAGAGTGGACAAGACTTCATATGGTCGATGCTATTAAACAATATACGGGCGTAGATTTCTGGGGAGAAACATCTGTTGAAGAAGCTCGTGCTTTAGCGAAAGAACACGGGGTAGAAATCACTGAACATATGCAATATGGACATATTGTAAATGAATTCTTTGAACAAAAAGTAGAAGAGCAGTTAATTCAACCAACGTTCATTTACGGACATCCTGTAGAAATCTCTCCATTGGCTAAGAAAAATGCGGAAGATCCGCGTTTTACTGACCGTTTTGAGCTGTTTATCGTTGCGCGTGAACACGCGAACGCATTTACAGAGCTAAATGATCCAATTGACCAACGTGAGCGCTTTGAAGCTCAGTTGAAAGAGAAAGAACAAGGAAACGATGAAGCACATGAGATGGATGATGACTTCATTGAGGCATTAGAATATGGTATGCCACCTACAGGTGGTCTAGGAATCGGTATTGACCGCCTTGTTATGTTACTAACAAATGCACCGTCAATCCGTGATGTACTATTATTCCCACATATGCGTCAACGCTAAAAAAGAGATGGCTACGGCCATCTTTTTTTAGTTAATAATATTAGAAAATTTAAACTTTTAATTTACCTCTTGTTTTTATGAAATTGATTTGGTATATTTATATCTGTTGCTAACGCAGACAAGCGAAAACAACAAAAAGAAATAAAAAAGTTGTTGACATTACGTTAATAACTTGATAAGATAGTAAAGTCGTTTAAGAGCGATGGTTGAACTTTGAAAACTGAACAAAGCGACAAACGTCAACGTTAATTTTTATTTTTTAAATTGAGCAAGTCAAACATTTCTTCGGAGAGTTTGATCCTGGCTCAGGATGAACGCTGGCGGCGTGCCTAATACATGCAAGTCGAGCGAAC
>NZ_JBFTKA010000017.1:0-36924 GCF_056395685.1 Priestia sp. 10L35
ACTTGCATGTATTAGGCACGCCGCCAGCGTTCATCCTGAGCCAGGATCAAACTCTCCGAAGAAATGTTTGACTTGCTCAATTAAAAAATAAAATTTAACGTTGACGTTTGTCGCTTTGTTCAGTTTTCAAAGTTCAACCGCCGCTCTTAGGCGACTTTATTATCTTATCAAGTTATCAACGTAATGTCAACAACTTTTTAAAATTCTTTTTTCAGCTTCGTTGTTACAAGTATGTCTCAACGACGCTTTATAATAATATAACGATTTTCATATAAAGTCAATATGTTTCAAGAAGAAAAATGATTTTTTTCTCTTGTTTAACTACTTCCCTTACTGAGAAGTAGTTAAACGTAAATAAACTAAATTTTCTAATTTTTATCTATACTCTATATTAAAAAAGAAGCCCTTCACAAAAAGAGCTTCTTTCTTATCTTACTGATTAAGGTAAATAACGACGTGCACCTGCATACTCTTCAATATATCCCTTCGTGTTTAAAGGAATAATCTCTACTGTCCGCTCGGAGTTCGGCGAATGAATCATCATGCCATCTCCCGCATACATTGCTACATGGTGGACGCTTCCTTTTCCTTGGTTATAGGCAAAAAACAATAAGTCTCCAGGTTGAAGGTTGTTCATATCTACTGGTTGCCCTGCTCTAGACTGTGGCCCTGAGTCACGTGGAATCGTAATACCATGGGATTGGTACATCGTAAACGTAAATCCAGAGCAGTCAAATCCAAAACCACTCATGCCAGCCCATAAATATGGAAGATTTAAGAATGCCTTTCCACTTTCAACAAGCTCCGTGCCAGTTGGTACAGGAATATCTTTTTGAGACGCGTAGATTTTTCCTGCTTTTGTAGAAATCCATGCTGTCTTTCCATTTGGTTTTAATACTTTATATGCACTCTTTGATTTTGCCAAAAGAGGTAAGCGCGTATTATAGCTAACTTCAATACCTTTCTTTTTCAAAGAAGGCGAATGATATAGATAAGTAGTCGGAGCCGTCACCATTACAAAAGGCTTCTTTGCATACTGTTCGTACCTTTTGCTATAGGTTAATTGTTTAGTAGGCATCCATCCGGGATACCCTAATTCATTTCGAGAAGTAGGCTGTCCGTCTACAGCTACTTTGACCCAGTCTCCTTGTTCGTCTAAAACCGTTACTTTGTTTCCATATAACGCTTGTGTCTCAAGCATCCCATCGCTAGATAACTGCTGCTTCTGTTTCAAATTCATCGATGTGGTCCACTTTCTCATATCTACAGGATTAGTAGCTGACGGAGCGTCCACTTCCCGCAAGATGTCTGGTGCTGTCCACAGAGTAGCTGCTGCGACATCTATATAAGCAGTTTCTTTTTCTTCAGAAGCATGAACAGAAGGAACTGCACTAACCCCAAATGTAGCTAAAATAACTGTTGTTGCCGTTAAAAGCCAACGTTTTATATTCATCGTCTCTCTCCTTCTACTATATTACTATCCTTTTATTTTGAGATAGGAACGGTGATTTCTCCTATTCCAGGAAGATCTGATAAGAAAACCTCTTGACCGCTGTACTTTAACACATCCAGTTCAGTTGAAAGCCAAAGAGGAGCATCTAGATCAAAATACGTGATATTCGGATGAGCGGCTGCCAGATGAGCAGCTGCTCCCACGGAAAGTGATGGTTCCATCATGCTTCCAATCATACATGCAACACCGTTCGCCTCAGCAATACTTGCGATTTTTCTTGCTTCATTAATTCCTCCGCACTTCATTAGCTTAATATTCAAAAGATCCACGTACCGCCCGCTTACAAGCCTTAATGCATCTTTGGCAGAAAATAGACTCTCATCTGCCATAATGGGTACGTTTACTCGTTCAGTCACAAACTTTAACCCTTCCCAATCATGAGCAGGGACAGGTTGTTCTACCAATTCAATACCAAAGTTGAGAGTTTCCATTTTATTAATTAATTGCACTGCTTGTTTTGGAGTCCATCCTTGATTTGCATCCAACCGAAGTTTTACATGATCCGGAATGACAGATCGAATATGTTTAATACGCTCAAGGTCTAGCTCAGGAATTGAACCTACCTTTACTTTTAAAATGTCAAATCCGTCCGCTGCACTTTTTTGTGCGTCTTCAGCCATTTTTTCAGGTGTATCAACACTTATCGTCATACATGTAGAGATAGGCTGCTTATCGCCCAAGAAAGCATATAAAGGAATGTTAAGAAACTTTGTATAAGCATCATGCAAAGCGATATCAGCAGCTGCTTTAGCACTTGAATTGTGAATACAGCAGCTTTGAATTTTTTTTAAGAGTTTTTGAAACTGACGTATATCCTCTCCTATTAGCGCTAGTTTAATAGGTCCTTGAAGTGCAGCTTGAATGCCTTCTAAAGAATCGCCTGTAATAACATATGTTGGCGAAGCCGCTCCTTTTCCTTTTATTCCGTTTTCTAATTGAATCTCTACACTTATGCTGTCTATCTCTGTTGCTGTTCGAAGCGCTGTTTTAAACGGAACGAGCAGTGGAACGGTTTGATGCTTTACAGTTATGTCTTTAATTATCATTTCAATCGCTTCCTTTCGATTCAGCACAAATATTCTTTCATACGTATTTTTGGTTTATTCTTAGATCGCTCCTAAAATTTTGGCGACCATCATACCAAAATAAGTACCTAAGAAGGAACCCATCAGAGCCATAATGACTCCTACCGGAATCAGTGCACGGTTATAGGCAGCCGCAAGCATTGGAGCAGACGCCATTCCACCAATATTAGCTAAACTTGCTACTCCGAGCGTAAATAAATCATATTTAAATAGTTTAGCTAGCAACAGCATGATCACTAAGTGCACGAACATAATAAGAAAACCAGATACTAAGTAAATAGGAGCCTGAGCTAAATTTGAAAAATCTGATTGAGAAGCAATTAACGCTACAACGATGTATAACATAACGTTTGATACATCGAGCGTACCTGGAATTTTTGCGGCTGGGGTTACAGCAAGCACTAGACCAACCACAGAAGCAATCATAATCGTCCAGCTCGTTGCATTAATAACCGCTCCCACTTCAGGCAAACGCCCTCCGATAAATGTAGAAAATGCCGAAACGAACAAACCTAGACCAAGTAAATAAAGAAGATGCTGAAACTGCGGGCCTTCTTTTTCGCTTTCAGAAGTTGCTGCGACTTCATCTATACTATTCTCAATAAAGCTGACGTCTGCTTTTGTCCATTTATTAAATTTAGATGCAAATGGTACAAGCCAAAACATAAACATAACCCATACAGCATAGTTAATCGTATCCATCATAAGAGCGTAGCCAAATATATTTTCTGGAACATCCAAAATCCCTTGGAGAGCAACCATGTTAGCTGATCCTCCGGTCCAACTTCCTGATAAAGCACCAAAAGCTTTCCACGTGTCCTCTACATAGAAATTCTTAAAGATGGCATAGACGAGGATAAAACCTACCATTATGCTAAAAACCGCAACGATGAATCCTCCCAGCATTCTTGGACCAAGTTTAATTACACTTCGAACATCACACTTTAACAGCATAAGCATCAGCATGGCCGGAAGCAGTGCATTTTTAACGCCCGTATACATGGCGACATTTGATTCGCTATCCCCAAATACCCCTGCCGTTTGCATAAGAGCAGCTCCTATATAAATAAGTACAATACCCGGAATAAATTTAAAAAATCGATTGGCTTTAAATCTTTTTTCAATCCCTACCATGAGCGCAGCAAAGGCAGTTAACACACTCACATACATAAATCCATCTTGAATCATTTATTCTTCCCCCTTCATCTCCCCGAAAATGTTTTTATACAAAACAAAATCCAGCCCAACGTTTGAAAACGTCAGGCTGGATTTCGTCTAGGTCTATGTAGACAAAGCAGCTGTTATTTGCTGATATTTTTTCTGTGCATCATGAAACGCTACCACCAGCGCTTTTTGGGAAGACCCGAAGTAGCGGCTGTTAATGTCGTCTATAAGGGTGGGATCACTTATGTGGCGTCCAATAAAAATTGATTGAACAAATCGAACGGTTAACTCAATCGTCGCTGAGCATTCCACATCAATAATTTTTCCATTTGTTTTATCAACTACCAATCCTAAAAAATACTGATTGAACTTTTTAGTAATCGGATTGCTTTGAGGAGCTTTGGCATCTCCAATAATATAGATAGTATCTTGATCATACATGATTTTTTATTCCTCCTAAAAGAGATAACAGACGCTGCTAGGGACCGGCAAATGAACGTTTGCGGAGCTACGCAACATGTATTCGCTTTCATAAGGAACATTATAATCTATTCTCAATATATCATCTATAAAACAATTTCACAATATAAATTTTATACTATTCAGAATAAAATAATATTTTTTCCAAAAAAGAGATTGAGACATAACAAACTTAATCCAACCTAAAGACGAACAAATGGGAGACGTGAGCTGAACCGCTTGTTACACCGCATTTGATTTCCATGCAAGACTTCGCTTTCCGCGGGCGGTGGCTGAGCCTCCTCGTTGCTTGCGCTTTTTCCGCAGGAGTCTTCGCCTTGCCCTCAAATCAACTGCTAGAAGGACCGAAACAGATGAAACTCACGTTCACCACAACAAAAAAACGAACCACTAATCAAACATGTTGATCAAGGGTTCGTTTTTCACTGTGGATCAAGTACTTTTGTCCCAGCTTCTTTCTACGTCATCCTTTGAACATGGTAGAGGAAAAACGGTTAGGGTAATCTGTCATCACGACTTTTACTGAAACCTGCTGGAGCTTTAAAAAGTTATCCATTTCATTAATCGTATATACCCGCAAGTCTAATCCTTCTTGCTTTGCTTTTTTCCCATACGCAGAAAGAGCAAACGACATATCACAGTGTAGGTGCGCTCCTATCGATTTTGCTTTTCCAATCGCATCTTCGCTCACCCCTTCAAATAAAAAACCTGTTGGTATATATGAATGGAGAGATCTCACTTTAGCCAAACTATCATAGTTAAAAGATGACAAAATAACCTGATCTTCTAAATCAAACTCATCGATTAGACGAAGAACTTTTTCTTCAAGTTTTGGATAGTAAATTCGGTCATTTTTTAATTCAATATTCACCGTTAATTTTGTCTTTTTGTCCATCATCCACTCAAACACTTCTACTAATGTCGGAATCGATTGTTTAGAAAAACGAGAGTCATACCAACTGCCAGCATCGAATAAACGCAGCTGTTTGTATGAAAATTCTTGAACATACCCCATTCCATTCGTCGTTCTGTCAATTCGTTCATCGTGAATAACTACTATTTCCCCGTCTTTTGTTAATTGTACATCTAATTCAATACCTGCAACTTGCATTTTCCTAGCTTCTTCAAATGCAATCATTGTATTTTCAGGATATCGTCCGCTAAAGCCGCGATGCGCATAAAGATCAATTGAACTATTCATTGTCCTCTATCTCTCCTAACTAGTCATTCACTAAGTAAAAAGCTCGTCCTCAAAATAACTTGAAAGACGAGCTTCGTAATCATACGTTATTTTTGATTGGCTACTTCTAATGCTCTATTTGTTTCTTTTGCTGCTTGATCAAGCGCTTTTTTTGGCTTTACTCCTTGATATAGGCTTTCCATCCCTGTTACTACTTTTTGACGCGATTCAGGAAACACAGAAATTAAAGCACCTTGTGTAGCTGGAGTAGGTTTTGTTTCACGAAGCTGATCAACCGTTACTTTTAACTGCGGATATTTCTCCCACTCTTTTTTCACAATATCTTGTTCATACGCTTTTGGGTTAACTGCAAAGTATCCACTTTCTACGTGCCATTTTGCTTGAACTTCTGGTGTTGCTAAATATTTCATGAAGTCCCAGGCTGCTTTTGATGTTTCATCACTGATTCCTTTAGACATCCATAAAGATGCTCCGCCAATAGCTACTCCTTGGCGATCCTCTTCTTTTGGGACAGGAATATAAGATACGCCTACATCAAATGGAGCATTGTCTACTAGTGTTTTAATACCTGCTGATGAGTCCAGGAACATTGCAATTTTTTTAGATTGAAATGCTGCGCGCATATCATCCCAGTTTTGTCCTACATTGTAGAATGTACCTTCTTTATACATATCATTGATTAAATTAAATGCGTTTTGTCCTTCTTTTCCATTAAATACTGCCTTCTCAGCATCACCTTTACGGCCGTTTTCGTGATCTACATACAAGCCGCCCTGAGAAGCAACTAGCTCTTCAAAGAACCATCCATAATTTAGAATTGAAAAACCGTATTGCGATGTTTTATTTCCTTGTTTTTCTGTTAATTTCTTTGCAGCCGCCTTTAATTCATCATACGTTTTTGGAGGATTTTCAGGATCTAACCCTGCTTTTTTAAAGGCATCTTTATTATAAACAAGAACAGGTGTTGAAGAGTTGAACGGCATTGAGTATTGTTTTCCATCTACTTGGTAATAGCTTGAAATGTTTTTCTCCCACTGTGAAGTATCATAGTGGTCTTGATCGATAAACTTTTGAACAGGCTGAATCTTACCGCTGTCTATCATGAATTTTGTTCCCACTTCGAACGTTTGCATAATAGCCGGTGCATCCTTTGTTCCTGCTACTGTGTTAAATTTTGTTTGTGCTTCTTCATACGTTCCTTGGAAAACAGGCTTTACTTCGACTTTGTCCTGAGATTTGTTGTACTCATCGACAATTTTATTGAGTGATTTTTCAAGGTCACCGCTCATAGCGTGCCAAAATACGACTTCTGTTTTACCTGATGCTGTTTTTTTTGTTTCTTGCGCTTCCGAAGAACCAGTTGAATTTGAGCAAGCACCTAGAATAACTAGCAAGCATGCCGTTACGATAGCCAATATCTTTTTCATCACATTCACTCTCCTATTTAATTGCACCTTGTGTTAATCCTTTTTGAAGACGTTTTTGACCTAGGAATAATAGTAATAATGTCGGTATAATAACAACCACGACAGCGGCCATAACCACTCCCCAATCAGTTGAAATCTCCTGTGTTTGCATTTGTTTTAAACCAATCTGAACGGTACGAACATCCTCTGTATTTGTCACTAATAGTGGCCATAAATACATATTCCATGTTGTTAAAAAGCTATATACACCAAGCGTAACTAGACTTGTTTTAGACACAGGGAGCACGACGTTCCAAAAGAAACGAAAGCGGCTGATCCCTGCAACTTGAGAAGCTTCATATAACTCATTCGGAATGGTTTTAAACTGCTGACGCAACAAAAATGTCCCAAACGCTAAAGCAAAAAAAGGAATTGTTAATCCTAAATAATTATTAATCCACCCTAGCTTTTGCGCTGTTAAAAAGTTAGGAACCATCGTTGCTTCCCATGGAATCATCATCGTAGAAATAAAGAGAAAGAAGATAGTATCTCTTCCTTTAAATTTAATAAATACAAATGCAAAAGCTGCCAAACTTGAAACTAACAGCTGCCCGGCCATAACAAAAATAGATACAGCAAAACTGTTAATTAAATAATGAAGCAGCGGAACTTTTTCAAAAGCATCCCGATAGTTTTCAAATGAAAAAGATGACGGCCAAATCTTCCCTTCTAACACTTCCGCTCCACTCATAAAACTAATGGAAAAAGCGTATAGGATAGGAAACATCAATACTAAAGTAGCTGCAATGAGTAGCAAGTAAGTTGTCCATTTTCTCGTGATGCTCATTGATAATGTACCTTCCTTTCTCCAAGCTTAAATTGAAGAGCCGTAACCAGTAGAATACAGAAAAACAAAATTGTAGCTTGAGCACTTGCAGAGCCAACATTATAGTTTACAAATGCATCTTTGTAGATTGAATAAACAATGACATTTGTCGAATCTGTAGGTCCGCCTTTTGTTAAAATGTCAATTTGTCCAAACGTTTGAAACGCGTTAATAAACGAAACGGTAATGATAAAAAACAGCGTTGGCGAAAGCATCGGAAGCTTAATTTTACGTAGCTGATACCAATAGCTAACTCCAGCAATACGCGCATTTTCATACAGCTTTTCATCAATATTTTGTAACCCGCCAAGTAAGATTAAAAAGGTAAAACCAATGTTCATCCAAATCGTAGAGATAGACACAGCAATCAGCGCATACTTAGGGTCTAATAACCACTGCACATCATGAATTCCTACAAGATTTAATACTTTATTGATAACACCGATTGTCGGGTTATACATAAACATCCAAATTACAGAAGAAGCCGCTACGCTCATTCCCATCGTAGATGAAAACATCGTTCTGAAAAAACCAATTCCTTTGAGCTTTTCATTTGCGATTAGCGCTAGGAATAAGGCAATAATTAAACCTATAGGCACCGTGTAGAGTACAAATAAAAAAGTGGCTTTCATACTTTGTAAAAAGTTTGGATCTGTAAATAGATAAAAGAAATTTTGTAGCCCTACAAATTTCAAGGGATTTCCCTGTGTATCTGTAATAAAAAGACTTAAATATAACGTCTTAATCATTGGGTAGAAAAGAAATACACCAAATAACAATAATGATGGCAGCAAGTAAGATAATCCTACCAATAGGTTAGGCATTGACTTCTTTTCTTGTGGATTGGATGAAACAGAAACAGGCGAGTTTGCTGTTTTGGTAACAGCACTCATACAAATGCCCCCTTTACAGTTAAATCTTCCGTTGATGGTTCATAGTGCAAGCATGAACCTTTATCGTTATCAAATAAAAACAGATGTTTTGGATCGATAAAAATAGGGACGCGCTCTCCCACTTTTATATTCCATTGACCGTTCCACTTAGCCATCCACTGCTTGTCACCCATATGAAATGTAAGCAGTGTTTCTGTTCCTAGAATTTCGACATTATCTATCTCTACAATAAAGCTGGTGTTATCGTTTGTCGCAAGCTGAACATGCTCAGGTCTTACTCCAACCACAACTTCCTTTTTACCGCTAAAGTTACTGTGTGGTGTACTCATAGAAATAGCTCTTCTATCTTCAAAAACGAGTAAGTTATTTTCTATAGAAACGTTTGATAAGTTCATAGGAGGAGAACCTATAAACGACGCTACGAACGTGTTTGCCGGTGCATTGTAAATATCAAGGGGACGCCCAACCTGCTGAATATTACCTCCATTTAAAATCATCATTCGATCCGCCATCGTCATCGCTTCCGTTTGATCGTGCGTGACATAAATCATCGTAATACCTAACTTACGCTGAATCTGGCGAATTTCTGATCTCATCTTTGCTCGCAGCTTTGCATCCAAGTTGGATAACGGCTCATCCATCAGGCAAATAGGCGAATGAGTAACAATAGCACGTGCGAGTGCTACACGCTGGCGCTGTCCTCCCGAAAGCTGTCTAGGCTTTCGCTTTAAATATTCACTTAAACCAAGCATTTCTGCTGCTTCCCTGCAGCGCTTTTGCTGTTCTTGCTTTGAAATCTTCTTTGTATGCAGACCAAAAAGAATATTTTGTTCTACTGTCAAATGCGGATATAAAGCATAGTTTTGAAACACCATGGACAAATCGCGCTGACTTGGAAGCAGTTTATTTGCTTTTACATCTCCAATTAGCAACTCTCCCTGCGTGACTTCTTCTAATCCGGCAATCATTCGCAGCATTGTACTTTTCCCGCATCCTGAAGGACCTACTAATACGAAGAATTCTCCAGGTTCAATTGTGACGTTAATATCTTGAATGACATTTGTTTTTTGATCGTATGACTTTCCAACGTTAACTAACTCTACTTTTTTCATTAAAAACGCTCCTTTCTCGCTCATTCATATTTTTTCCACAGCCATGATTTCCCTGTAGAAACTGCCGTAGCCCCTGCTTTTAAAGCAGCTTGGATATGGCTTTCATTTTGAATGAGTCCACCTGTAATAATAGGGATACTTGTTTTTTTAACGATTTTCTCTATCATCTCCGGAATCAATCCTGGCATTAGTTCTAATGCATCCGGTTTAATATTTTGAACGGTTTTTAACCCTTGTGCTACTGCGTCTGTATCCACTAAAAATAGCCGCTGAATAGCAACCAGCCCTTCCTGTTTTGCGTAATTAATGAGTGAACTTTTAGTGGTTACGATGCCTGTGGGCTTTACAAACTTAGCGAGAAATTTAAGCCCTTCCCGGTCATAGCTAATTCCCGGAATTTTTTCAATGTGTAAGAAAACCATTCGATTATGCTGTTTGAGTAAATCTACATAGCGTTTAATCACACTAATATTGCCCGTTAATAAAAAGGCGGCCTGGATCTCTGTTTCTAAAAATCGCTCTAAATTTTTCGGACTTTTAATGGATGCAATTAAACGATCTTGTCCAAGCTGTTGTAAGAAATCTGCTTCCTTATTCAAAACGATTCCTTCCTTTCATTTATAAAAAAACCACAAAAAACGCATAGGATGTTTATATAGACCTATTGTTTTTTGTGGTTTCTCAATTTCATAACCTTAGTAACTATTCACTTATCTTTCACATGTTTTATAATAATGGTTATTTGTGAAGGCAATATAAAGAAGCTGTTGAGTTTTGTAAAGTAAACGTATAGTTCCTGTAAATCTGCTGAAGATAAAAAAAGCCGTTGATTTCTCAACGGCTTCACAGTGCACATTCTTCGATTTCAAATCCTAAATCTTCAATTAATCCCCAGTCAGCTGTAGGTTCTTGACCTTGAGTCGTTAAATAATCGCCTACAAAAATTGAATTTGCAGCAAACAAACCAAGCGGCTGAAGCGATCTGAGATTGACTTCTCTACCTCCTGAAATTCGAATTTCTTTCGTTGGATTTACAAAACGCATCATCGCTAACAGCTTTAAGCATTGCATTGGCTTTAACGCCTTTTTGTCTTCTAGAGGCGTTCCTGGAACGGCAACAAGAAAGTTGCATGGAATAGAATCTGCATCTAACTTTTTAATTTGAAAAGCTAATTCAACGGCTTGTTCATTTGTCTCGCCCATTCCAAAAATCGCACCGGAACAAGGTGACAAACCTGCTTTTTTAGATGTAGTAACCGTATCGACTCGATCTTCATAGCCATGCGTAGAACAAATACTGTCGTAGTTATCAGCGTGAGTATTTAAATTATGATTATAGCGATGAACACCCGCCTCGACTAGTTCGTGTGCTTGATCATCTGTTAAAAAGCCTAGACAGGCACAGATTTTCAAGTCTGTCTTTTGACGAATTTCTTTTACCGCTCCCACTACGTGCGCTACTTCTTTATCAGTAGGACGGCGGCCTGACGCCACGATACAATATGTACCTGCTTTTCTTTTTTGAGCTTCAAAAGCACCTTCTACAATTTTCTCTTTTGTTAACCACGCATACTTATCAATCGGTGCTTCTGATACAATCGACTGCGAACAATATCCACAGTCTTCTGGGCATAAACCCGATTTAGTATTAATAATCATATTGAGCTTTACTTTTTTTCCATAATGATGATGACGAATTAAGTACGCGGCATTCATGACCTCTAACACTTCTTCATCCGGTACATGAAGAAGTTGAAGCGCTTCATTATATGTAATTTCTTTCCCTTTAATAATAGACTGAGCAAGTGCTTTCCAATCTCTTAAACCTGTGGTTTCCATCGATTCCCCTCCACTTTAGTAAACTAAAAAAATATAAAGTTAACAATTATAACTAAAAGTTACCATTACTTCTCCTTTTATGTCAACACTATACGATTAATAGTTAACTCAAAAAGCCACTTCTATGATATAGAAGTGGCTTTTTGCTTATTGCGCTTGCAATGTGTAAATAACCGATACAAAGTCTCCAGATTTTTCATCGTATGCTTCAACACCCGGATACTCATGAGTTAGAGCAATTCCTGCGTACATGAGCTCATCTCCATAAGCTGTTTGATCTGTTTCCATCACTGTATATTCATAATCAGGATGAAGCCCTTTTAGCTCAATGCGTTCATAAGAAGGATTTGGTCTAGCTAATACTTGATAATAACCGATGATTGCCTGTTTTTGATCGGATGAAACAACCATCCAGCTCGTCACATTTCCATCTTGTTCAAACGGACTTTTTAATCGATAGAATGTGCCATTTTGAATAAGGGATCGGTGTTTTTTATAATACTGAATTTGGTTTTTTACCGTTTCTTTTTCGTCTTCTGTCATCAGCGTAACATCTAACTCATAACCAAATGCGCCAAAATACGCAACGTCTCCTCTTGTTTCTAGACTTGTTACTCTGCGTACTTGATGATTTGGTACGGCTGATACGTGTGCTCCCATTGAACTGATTGGATAGGCAAAAGACGTGCCGTACTGAATCTTTAGACGTTCAATCGCGTCCGTGTTATCGCTCGTCCAAGCTTGAGGAGCATAATAAAGCATTCCCGGATCAAATCTAGCTCCCCCGCTTGCACATGATTCAAATAAAATATCCGGGAACTTCTTTGTTAGTCGCTCATACAAATCATACACACCTAAAATATAGCGGTGTACTACTTCAAACTGACGGTTCGCGGGCAGCCCAACAGATCCAATCTCTGTTATATTTCGATTCATATCCCATTTTATATAAGAGATAGGTGCTTCACTTAAAATAGCTTCCATTCGTTCATAGATATAATTCACTACTTCTTCTCTTGAAAAATCAAGCACATATTGATTTCGTCCATGAGATTGATGACGATTTGGCACATGAATCAACCAATCTGGATGCTTTTCATACAAGTCGCTTTGCTTTGAAATCATTTCGGGTTCAAACCATAACCCAAAGTCCATACCTAAATCCGTTACTTTTTGAGCCAATGACTTCATACCGCCCGGAAGCTTATTTTTATCTACAAACCAGTCTCCAAGAGAAGTTGTATCATCATTACGCTTGCCAAACCAGCCGTCATCTAATACGAAAAGTTCAACGCCCAGCTTTTGTGCTTCTTTGGCAATATGTACAATTTTCTCTTCGTTAAAATCAAAGTACGTCGCTTCCCAGTTATTAATTAAAACTGGCCGCTCCAAATCCCGCCATTTCCCTCTAGCTAGACGCTTGCGATAAAGCTCATGATACTCTTGGCTAAGTCCGTTTAGACCGCTATTTGAATAAGCCAGTACTAGTTCTGGTGATTGAAAAGTTTCTCCACTCTCTAGTCGCCACTGAAAATCAAAAGGATGAATGCCCATCGTTATTCTTGATACATTATAATGATCTACTTCCACTTGTCCAAGAAAGTTTCCGCTGTACACAAGACTAAAACCATACGCTTCTCCACTATGTTCAGTTGCAGCTGGATTTTTCAAAATTAAAAATGGGTTTTGCTGACTGCTGCTTGTACCTCTCGCACTAGAAATACTTTGAATACCAGGCTGAAGCATTCGTGTTTTCACGTGTCTTTCTCGAATCCACGCACCGGAAAGCTGAACCATCTCATAATTTGATGTAGGCAAATCAATGCTGCCGCTCATGATACGCAAAATATCGACTGGTTCTTCTCCTCTATGCTCAAATCGTGCGTGACGCGTAATAATGTTTCGGTCTTCGTAAACGGTATACGTTAAAATAAGTGATGCATTGAGCAATTTATCAATCAGTTCAACTTCTACACTTGTGGCTTCACTCTCTTCTTCTACATATATAGCAGGTAAGCCGTTTAATGGCTTCTTGCCTTTGTAAATTTTATGGTTATCGTATTCAAAACTTGTGATTCGGCTTCCGTTTTGCTGAAGAAGTTGATAGGCTGGCTCTCTGAAGTCTGTTGTTCCATAAGAAGGATACTCTTGTTTGATTGTTTCGAGAGAAAATGCTAGTTCTCCTTCATATACCGAAGCGCTAGCTCCTCTTGTTTCTACACGTAAAAAATGCTGAAAAGATGAACGGTGCTTAAGCTTTTTTCCATAGTACAAGTGACCGAGCTGCCCGTTTCTCAACACTGAAAAGATATAACTTACATCGCGTCCCTGCAGGTGAAATTCCTTTGTACCTTCATTAAATAAGATCCCCATTTTATTCCTCTCCTTACCATCAAATATCTAACGAGACATTTCCTTTTTCATCTATTGCCGTTGCATGCTCAAAAGCAGATGCTAGATTAATCTCTTTTCTCTCATACCATTTCGCTAAACCTTTGAATAACTCTTCTGTTTCTACCATTCTTGTGTCTACTCGCAGTTCAGTTTCATAGCTATGAAGAGACCAAGTGCTTTCACTAAATAAGGTCATTTCTACATCTAAACACATGTCTTTCCAATTAGGAGCACACAGAATAGGATAACGTATGTCTGAACATGCAATGGTGTAGCGGTTAGAACCATTCTTATTCATAAAACAATGAACAAAAGAGGCATTCACATCGCCCTTACTAGTTTGTAAAGATTTATACAGTTGGATATCTAACAATGGAACGCTCCATTTTAATTTCATTTTTGGAAGAATTCTTTTTTTAACCGACTTGACCGTTAATTTAATAAAGTAAACACCATCTTTTTTTGTTTCATCCAATACGACATGCACACCTGGTTCCTTGTTTATCTCCAAGTTTATATAGGGTGTAGCAATCACTTCTTTCATCTCCTTCACCATCATTCTTAATTTTGTACACCAACAAAAATGTAACCGCATTCAAAAATTTGTTTTCGTATTTATTACAAGTAGATCACCTAAACGAAGCTTTTTTACTTTCTTTCATTTTATGTAAAATACTTTCTAGACTCAATGGTAAAAATCAAAGTGAAAAAAAGCATTTTTTTGCTTTATCTAGTAATCAATTAAACGCTCTTTATCTCTCAGCCCGCAATTTTCTCTTCTTTTTCAAAAAAAGATGACAAACCTAACAATATAGTATAATAATAAATAATGCAGAATGATTATACACAGAAAGGATGACAAATATGAATCATGAACCTTCTCTTCTTAAACAACTAAAATTATGGCATATCGTTGTGATAGGGTTAGGCTACATGGCACCTATGGCCGTTTTTGATACATTTGGCATTGTAACTGAATCAACAGATGGACATGTTTCAGGCGCTTATGCATTCACGTTGATTGCTATTTTATTTACAGCCATTAGTTACGGAAAGATGGTAAAAGCTTTTCCCGGAGCTGGTTCCTCTTATACATACGCACAGCAAGTAATGAATCCAAGCATTGGTTTTTTGGTAGGATGGACGGCTCTTCTTGATTATCTATTTCTGCCAATGATTAATGCGCTTTTGACAAATATTTACCTAAGCTCTCTGTTTCCAGGTGTTCCAAAGGCCGTATGGATTATCAGCTTTGTTGTCATCATGACCATAATGAATATTTTCAGCGTTCATTTAACCGTTTCTTTTGGTACGCTATTAGTTGCTTTTCAAATTTTAGTCGCTATTATCTTTATTATTTTAAGTGCTACAACTCAAGGCCAAGAGCTATCATTTAAACCGTTTATAAGTGAATCGGCCTCTATATCTCTGTTATTAAACGGAGCAGCTATTTTATGCTTTTCTTTTTTAGGATTTGATGCTGTAACCACTATGGCCGAAGAAACACTTAAGCCTGAGAAAACCATTCCTAAAGGGATTCTTATTATTGCGTGTACGGGAGGCGCCTTATTTATCACGGTTTCTTACTTTGCGCAGCTTCTTTTCCCTTCAGCCTCTTTGTTTCATGATTTAGAAGGTGCATCAGCGGAGATCGCTTATAAAATTGGCGGCCAGCTTTTTCAATCTATTTTTGTAGCAGCGGCCTTGACTTCAACTATTGCTTCTGGACTTGTCTCACATATGAGTGCATCAAGACTTCTCTATGCAATTGGGAAAGATGGTTATCTGCCTCGGGGAATTTTTGGCTATATTCACCCTAAAACAAAGACGCCTGTTTGGAACGTAGTGATTATTGGTGGCCTCTCTTTAATTTCACTAGGTCTGTCTCTTGAAAAAGCTACCTCTTTAATTAATTTTGGTGCTTTAATTGCGTTCAGTTCAGTGAACATAGCGGTTTTTATCCATTATTTTATTCATCAAAATAAGCGTTCCTTCAGTGGATATATTTCATATGTACTTATGCCTTTACTTGGCAGTTTATTTTTGTTTTTTATGTGGCTTAACTTAGAAACAACATCCTTATTTATCGGTATTATATGGAGTATAATCGGAATTATTTATTTACTGATTGCCAGACGAAAAAATACTATTACCATTCCTACTTTTTATTTTGATTAAGGAACTAGACTTAACACATGAAAGCTACATTTACTATACCAATGAAAAAATCCGAACGTATTTGATTCTCAACCAAGAATCAAACTCGTTCGGATTTTTCTTCAACTAAAATATTTTCGTACCAGTCTCTTTTTATTTTTGCGATTGTGAGACTTTTTCCAAAATACGTCTTTTACGATAAAGCATCATTCCAACTTCCCCTATATCGCTAATTGCTTGTTTGTTAATATACGCTCCAAATACCATTCCTGCTATAGGAATCATTTGGAACAGCTTTTTCCAGCCCAAGTTGTCCCTGTAGGTTAGAAACACTTCTCTCCACCCTTGCAGCTGCTGCAAGCTCTGCGTTCGATTTCCGCTTGCTAATTCTTCTAAAATCGCACGTTTCCCTACAATGTCAGAAGACGAAAACTGCATGCATTTGACCATGAAAATTCGTTCCTCTTGCTCAGTGGGGTCGTAACCATAAGAAACAGCCACTTCTTGCAGTGTCTTAAGTGTAAGCCCTAATACAAAAGGAACATCAATAGCTAGTGTAAAAATCCCGCCTATACCGGTTGTAGCTCCTTGAAGCTGTGCATTCTTTTTTCGGACTTCAATAAAATGCTCTGCCAATTCATCCATTTCTTGCAGAGATAAATGCTGAATATCCTCTATCGAAAGCTGTTTCTTTTCTTGTAATTGTGCTGATGCTTTTTCTAGCGTGGCAGACGTATTAGCTAAATACTGGCCTCCATTATCAACATACTTAGCAATTTCATCTAATAATTTTTCTATTTTTTGATGAATGAACTTTGGCGTTACTTTATCTAAAGCTGAAAAAGGCAAACGAGCCAGCCGCTCCCAGAAAAAAAGTCCTTTTTGGTCTTTCTCCCACTTTTCAATTTTTCGTAACTCTACTCTTAACTGCTCATGCTCTGACATATCCTCACTCTTTTCCTCGATTTATCAGCTCTGCCCTACTTGTTTATTCCGCACATATTTAATGATAAAAAACAGTGCAATTAAAACAACAATTCCGATTCCAATAGGCTGCATATATTGAGACACAATCGGCCCCACCTCTTTCCACTTAGGTCCTAACTTATATCCTAAATATACGTAAATAGCCGTTACTGGAAGCATCGCCACAAATGTATAAATAGAAAACAGCCATACATTCATTTTTGCCATCCCGCACGGAAAAGAGATAGCCGTGCGCACTCCTGGAATAAAGCGTCCAAAAAAAGCAACCCCGCTGCCGTACTTATTAAAAAAGCGATCGGCGGCGTCAATTTCTTTTTCTTTCACCAAAAAGTATTTTCCATATTTTAAAACCAGCGGTCGTCCACCGTAACGTCCCAGTGCATAAAGAGTCAATGGTCCACAAACACCGCCTACTGTACCTGCAAGGATAGCCAGATACAAGTTCATATCACCTTGGTACACCCAATACCCTACTAAAGGTAAAACAAGCTCTGCCGGGACAAACTCAAACGTTAATGCTAGAATTACGCCAAAATAAGAGAGCTGTTTTAGCGCTTCAATTAAAGAAAGTAAAACCGACTCTAACAAAAATTCTCCTCCTCATGTCATTAAATCTAAGACTGCAAAACTATAATTTAGCCGATTGATAGATAAAAACCAACGCGGCATAGTTTTTTCCTTTCCCTCTTTACGTATTACGTACTACAAAAGTTTCAATAAAAAAAGCGCTAGTTTTATCCAGCGCTTTTATAGTTTAAAGTTAATTTGAATAATACCTACTTTACGAAGAGCATCGTATAAAATAACTAAAGCCGGTCCTAAAAATAATCCGACAAAGCCTAAAAGTTTAAATCCAATGTACAAACTAACTAGTGCAGCCAAAGGTGAAATACCCATATTTGTAGAAAATACTTTTGGTTCTACTACACGTCTTACTACCGTAATGACTCCAAATAGAATAAATAAGCCGATTGCTAATGAGTCATGCCCTTGCGTAAGAGCAAAAATCCCCCATGGAACGAGCACCGAGCCTGTCCCAAGGATTGGTAAGATATCGACAATTACAATTAATAAGCTAAGCAGCGCGGTATACGGAACATCTAATAGCCAAAGCCCTACATAAGCCATTACAAACGTCATGACACTTAAGATAATTTGTGCCTTAATAAAACCAACCCCCGCTTGGATAAGCTGAGTGATGACAACTTGTAGCTTATATTTCGTTTCTTCTGTTAAAAATGACTTAATTTTATTTTTAATAGCAGGCAGCTCAAGGCTGATAAATACAAGCGCTACTAAATAAATAAGAAACTCTAATAGAAACCCAGGAACAGTAGCAGCAAAGCTAATGATGATTTCCACGGTACTTTTTAATAGAGAATCTAATGAATTTACGGTTTTTTCAAGCGTGCGCTCGATAGAAGAAATCACTTCTGTAGGAAGAGCGTTTGAATAGTATTTCCACTTAATAATAGTTGGATAAATCGCGGTTTCATAGATTTCTTTTACAAAGGAAGGCGCTATTTTTGAAAGAGCAACCACTTGCGTAACGATTGTCCGAACAATAAAAAATCCAATAAGTATGAGCGAAACAACATATAAAATGAAGGTCATAAGCACTGCGTAGACTCTCTTCATTTTAAAAGATTGATGCAATTTTTGAACAATACCCTCAAGCGCTAATGCTGTTAATAAAGCAAACACAATCGGTAAACTGTAAGGGATTAACAAACATACGATTACTATCGAGGCGATGACCCATATTCGCTTTTTCCACATACTCTACTATCCCCCAACTAGCTAAGCTATCTCTATATTTATTGATAAAGAAAGGAACCAGTGACTGCTTTTATGTAAGAATAAAATTTGGACATATTTATACCTGATGTTACATATTATAGGGTCAATTTCCATAATAATAAAGGAATTATTATGAAAAAAGCTACTTATTCTAATTTTTTGAATAGAATAAGTAGCTTTTTAATTTATAAATTAGCCGGCTCTCATGACCTCTGTACCTTTTTTAGGGTCAAATTTGCCTTCAGATTTAGACATCACAATTGCTGCTAGTGTGTTTCCTACTAAGTTAACAACCGTGCGTGCCATATCCATGATTCTGTCTACTCCAGCAATGAAGGCTAATCCTTCTGCCGGAACGCCGATTGTTCCAAGAGTAGCCAGTAATACAACAAATGATGTTCCTGGCACCGCAGCCATTCCTTTAGATGTAACCATCAATACCAGAATGAGCGTCAGCTGTTGAACGATCGTTAAATCAATACCGTACACCTGCGCTAAGAATAACGCTGCAATCGCTTGATAAAGAACGGAACCATCTAGGTTAAATGTATAACCAATTGGTACAACGAACGATACGATAGCTTTTGGACAGCCCATCTTTTCAAGTTTTTCCATAATTCGCGGAAGAACTGTCTCAGAACTAGATGTACTGTATGCTAACAACAGTTCATCTTTCATATAGCGGAATAAGTGGAAAATGTTAATTCCTGCCCATTTCGCGATTCCTCCTAATACAACAAGTAGGAAGAAAATTAACGCTAAGTAAACTAAGATAACAAGCTTTCCTAATGAAAGGAGTGACTCTAAGCCGAATTTTGAAACTGTTACACCAATTAAAGCAAATACACCAATTGGCGCCACTTTCATTACAAGGTTTACCACGTGAAACATTGCGTGAGAAACGCCGTCGAAGAATTGTACAACTGGCTTTCCTCTTTCCCCAATTGCCGCTACTCCTAGTGCAAATAACACTGTAAAGAAGATAATTGCTAGCATATCTCCTTCAACAATTGACTGGAAAAAGTTTGTCGGAACAATGTGTAAGAAAGTTTCAGCCACTGACTTTCCTTCTTGCTGTTTGGATGTTTCAACATATTGTGAAATATCACTCTTCTGTGCTGAATGAATGTCTACACCTTGCCCAGGATGAAAAATATTAGCAACCAATACACCGATTATAATTGCAAAAGTCGTAATAATTTCAAAATAGAGAATGGTTTTAACGCCGAGCTTTCCGACCTGTTTGCCGCTCCCTGCTCCTGCAACTCCAACGACTAAGCTTGAGATAACAATTGGAATAACAATCATCTTAATTAATCTTAAAAATAGGTCTCCTAGCGGCTGTAGGTATGTTACTACACGCGGATCGTTAAACCAAATTACCCCTACAAGAACACCGAGGATTAATCCGGTAAAAATCTGCGTAGCCAAACCAAAACGAATTTTTTTCATAGATGTACCTCCCCAAAGATGTATGACATTTGTATATACTTTTCTGAAAAAACAAAAAAAGACTATTCTTAAGAAAGAACAGCCTTTTACTTACGCTATTTTGGGCTCTTTCTCTCAATAAAGCAAACGGGGTTAACTGTCGGATTCGGAATTGAGAGTTTCCTACCTTTTGTAAGGATTCACCCCAAGGCAGCTTTACTGCCGATAATGATTCCCCCGCTCTATACGATTAAGCTTATTATTCAGTTTTTATAAAATTAAAACGATCTATACGTTGTCATACGTTTTTTACAGTCAATAAAACTAAACAGAAGTCTTACTTTTACTTAACTTTATACTGCACAAATATTAATTTACTATTTTTCGACACGTTTTGTCAATACCCATGTTTATAAAACGCTTTCAAAAGGCGATAATATATATTTATACAAAAAAGCTATTGCAATGTTGCAATAGCTTTTTCTTGCTCTTTGAGTCTCTATTAGAAGTTTAAGGGACTAAAAAACACGCATGTTTATTTTATAAAAATACAAAATATAGAATAGCTGCTAACACAATTCGATATAGTGCAAATGGTACTAATTTGATACGATTAATTAATTTCAGGAAAAAGCGAATAGACACCAGCGCAAAAATAAAGGCGCTGATAAAACCAGCAATAAAAAACGGTAGTGCATCTGATGTGAAATACTGCCAGTTTTTAACCAATGAAAGTCCACTTGCTCCTGCCATGATTGGCACTGCCATAATAAATGTAAAATCTGCCGCTGCCTTATGGCTCATTCCAAGAAGAACCCCTCCTGAAATCGTTGAGCCTGAACGAGAAAAACCTGGCCAAAGAGCAATACATTGAAACAGTCCTATCCCCAGTGCTTGTCCATAAGACATTTGGTCCACCGTCTCTACACGCGGACGTTTAGGTCCAAACAAATCTGCTAGAATCATTAATACAGCTCCGACTACTAAGCCAATTAGCACCGTATTTAAAGAAAACAAATGTTCATCAATATAATCATCAAACAAAAGTCCTAACACTCCTGCGGGTAACAGACCAACAATTACTTGCATTAAATTCAAGCGATTTGTCGGTCCAATTGGAGCGGCTGGCTTTTTTCCCAATCCTAATAAATTAATGAAACGATCTTTAAAAATAACTACTACTGCTAAGATCGACCCTAGCTGAATAACAATTTTAAATGTATTAGCTACGGGAGATGAAAATAATTCTTTTGAATTTAACCACAGGTCATCCACAATAATCATATGCCCAGTTGACGAAACAGGAGCAAACTCTGTTAAACCTTCTACAATCCCTAAAATGATTGCTACAATAATTTCCCACATAAAGCTATATACCTTGCCTTTCTTTCAAATTAATAAGCTTATCGCTTCGTTTTCCATGCTCAACTATTTTCCTATTTTGACACTTGCTTTTTTATCATAATTGTTAAAACTATGAAATACAATGTGTATTTGCAAAAAGATAAGAATCTTTAATAATTTGTAATAAAAACCTTACATGCTATAACCAAAAAACAAGATATCAGCTTTTATTTGTTTTAAAAAGCAGTCGCTATGTTCGGTATAAATTCCGGGTCCTTAGCTAAAAATGAATCATCTAGACTATTTTTCTTTAGTGTGAAAAAATGACTAAATCATTATGTTTTTTCCATCCCCTTTACTGTCATCTATCATTTTAATCAACTAGTGCTTGCTTATACGACATATCCCCTAAGTAATTTGAAACTTTTTTCTCTCTTTTCTCGTATATAGTAGTATCTTTTTTAGGAGGCTTTTTACTATGAATGGAAATGTACGTACAATGAAATGGGTCACTGCTGGGTATGAAGCCTTGCTGGGAATTCCTTTAATTGGCGCGGGGATTGTTATGGGCTTTAGTTATACTCCTCTTTTTATTGGATTTATTCTTCATGCTATCACACTCATTTTAGCTAATAGACGAGGGTTATCTGCGTATGGAAACATACTAGGGATTGTTACTTCACTGGTTGCTTGGATTCCATTTTTAGGGTTTGTTATGCACATTATTACAGCTATTGTGATTGCAATCGATGCTGCTAGACAACGTTGATTGTCTAGCTTTTTTTATTTAAGGGTTGATTTTTTACCGAATGATGGTAAACTTAAGCCGTAAATTGAATAATTTGAATGTTATTTCTACTAGGGGTGTCTGATAGCTCAGACTGAGAAAAGAGTGCTATAAAACTCTTTAACCCTTTGAACCTGATTTGGGTTATACCAGCGGAGGGAAGTAGTCTTGAAAAGAATAGTATATGTTTATTCTTTTTTCGCCTATTCCATCGGGTTCTGTCTATCACAGAACCCGATTTTTTTATGGTTCGGTATAGCTACACTTTATGCGAAACCGGAGGAATATGTAATGTCAAAACAAAATGTATCAGTTTCTATGAAAAAGCCTTTTCCAAACAGTCACAAAGTATATGTCCAAGGATCCAGAGAAGATCTTAAAGTGCCTATGCGTGAAATCCATCAGTCTCCTACTACAGGATCTTTTGGGGAAGAAGAAAATAATCCCGTACGTGTATACGACACGAGTGGTGTTTATACAGATCCCTGTTATGAAATTAATTTACAAAAAGGATTACCGGCTCTGCGCGAAAAGTGGATTGCAGAACGAAACGATGTAGAAACATATCAAGGCCGTACGGTTCAGCCACAGGATAACGGTTATTATGATGGTGATCCAAGAGATCAGTACGAGCGCTTTATCACTAATCGTTTACCTTTGCGCGCGAAAAAAAATCAAAATGTAACGCAAATGCACTATGCGAAAAAAGGAATCATCACGCCCGAAATGGAATTTATCGCTATTCGTGAACAGATGGATCCTGAAGTCGTGCGTGAAGAAGTAGCAAGAGGACGTGCCATTATCCCTAATAATATCAATCACCCTGAGAGTGAACCGATGATTATCGGCCGCAAATTCCACGTAAAAATCAATGCTAATATCGGAAATTCAGCTATTCGTTCAGCTATTGAAGATGAAGTAGAAAAAATGACATGGGCAACGCGTTGGGGAGCCGATACAATTATGGATTTATCAACAGGAAAGGATATCCACACAACGCGCGAATGGATTATCCGCAACTCGCCTGTTCCTGTAGGGACTGTTCCTATTTACCAAGCGCTTGAAAAAGTAAAAGGTGTTGCAGAAGATCTAACGTGGGAAGCATATCGCGATACATTAATTGAACAAGCGGAGCAAGGTGTTGATTACTTTACTATTCACGCAGGTGTTCTTTTACGCTATATTCCTCTAACAGCGAAACGTACGACAGGTATTGTTTCACGCGGAGGATCCATCTTGGCGCAGTGGTGTTTAGCTCATCATGAAGAGAACTTTTTATATACTCGCTTTGAAGAAATCTGTGAAATCTGTAAAGCATACGATATTTCTATTTCGCTTGGCGATGGGCTGCGTCCTGGTTCCATTGCAGATGCTAATGATGAGGCACAGTTCGGTGAATTAGAAACGCTTGGTGAACTAACTAAAATTGCTTGGAAACACGATGTTCAAGTTATGATTGAAGGCCCTGGACATGTCCCTATGCACCTCATCAAAGAAAACGTAGATAAACAAATGGAAATATGCCAAGAAGCTCCCTTCTATACTCTTGGACCGCTTACAACCGACATCGCTCCAGGCTATGACCATATTACATCAGGTATCGGGGCTGCAATGATTGGCTGGTTTGGGACAGCTATGCTTTGCTACGTAACGCCAAAAGAACATTTAGGTCTGCCAAATAAAGAAGACGTTCGAGAAGGCGTTATCACCTATAAAATTGCTGCGCATGCCGCTGACCTAGCAAAAGGCCATCCAGGAGCACAAAAACGCGATAACGCGCTGTCTAAAGCAAGATTTGAATTTAGATGGAATGATCAATTTAACCTGTCACTAGATCCAGAGCGCGCAAAAGAATATCACGATGAAACACTTCCCGCTGAAGGTGCTAAAACAGCCCATTTCTGTTCAATGTGTGGACCTAAATTCTGTTCGATGCGTATTTCTCAAGATATTCGTAACATGGCTCAAGAAAATGAAAAAGATGTAAACGAAGTAAGAAAAGAAGGAATGAAAGAAAAAGCTAAAGAGTTTGTTAACAGTGGTTCAAATATCTATCAATAATGAAGTAGAACAGCTTAAAGAACAAATTAAGCAGCTTGAAAGAAAGTTATTATTTGTTCAGCAAAATTGTCAGCACATTATCGTTGAATCCTCACATTCTTCCGTAAGACGCTGCATTAAGTGTTTCTATCAGCAAGAAGCAAAAGCTGAGCCAGAAATATTTTAGTTGAAGAAAAATCCGAACGATTCATCGTTCGGATCTTTTCATTGTGATGGTAAACGTAGACTTCATATCTGTAGCTGCTTTCTAGCTATTGATTCAGTTATGTCTCCATCTCTTTATCTTTTTTTGAAACGTGCTTTCAGCACGTTCTTGACCCAATATAGTATTTTAATAATAACCCAGCCTATAAATGTACCTAGCGTATTCAAAAAGATATCATCAATATCAAATACTCGTTCCGTTAGCTTGTACTGTAAAATTTCAATCAGAAAACTGATTAAGAAACCTGTCGTAAACACTTGAATAAAACCGTCAAACCACTTCATAAACAAAGGAATAAACATTCCAAGCGGCGCAAACATCACGATATTCCCCAGTATATTTGTCAGAGTGAGCATTATATTCCCGCTGTCCCACATCAGACGGATCGTGCTAAATAAATCCAAGTTCATTGCTTTTCCGTAAACATGTTCGTTTTCCCGTATGAGAGTAGCATAAATGACCACTGCCGTATACGCAATAAATAGAATGAACATGACTTTTTTAACGATTGACCTGATGCTTACATTCACTTCAACATCACCTTCTTTGACTCCCAAAACCATTTATTATTATCTATATGTACCCGTCCACTGCTTTCATTCGTAGTGAATGCATTTACATGCTTTTTTATCCTATCACATCAATAAATAAATACAATTCCCTTTATACAATTTTATTAAACTTGATTCTTTATAAATAAAAATCCTCATTATTTTATGCTACTCATTTCATTAATTTCTACATATATAAATAATAAGAAGCAGCGAGTAACACTTCGCTGCTTCTTATTTAATCTGGATAATAAGGATTCAAATGGATTAATACTTCCTGAATATTATCATGTTTTTTCATAAGTGTTGCTTTGATTTCTCGTCCTAAATCATGACCTTCCTTAATTGTTTTAAAGTGGTCAATTGAAATACGTACATCCACTAATATGTAATGGCCATGTTCTCTTGCTCGAACGCGATCAATCCGCTTCACATCTTCAAATTCATAAATGCTTTCTTCAAGTTCTTTCAGTAGCTCTTCATCAATATTGCCTTCCATTAAGATTTGAAAAGACTCTCCCATCATTTGTCTGGCAATGTTAAAAATTAAATAAGCAACAAATATACTTGCTATTTTATCTCCGTATAACAGCAGTTGAACATCCATTTTATCACCAATAATCGATAATAAAACACCAATTGCCGCTGCAATAGAAGCAACAATATCTGCTTTATGATCAAAAGCAATTGCCTCAATTGCCTTACTGTGGTGCTGCTTCGCTACGTTTAAAGAATAACGGTACAACAATACCTTTGCTATGTATGAAATAACAGCAATCCACATGGCTAAAATATTTGGAGATTCAACCGGATGGAATAAACCAACGACTCCTTCAAATACCACATAAAATGATACAAGCAATAAAATAATTCCTACGATTCCTGAGACAATCACTTCTGCTTTTCCATGTCCATATGGATGGTCATCATCTGCTGGTTTATTTGCTACTCGTATAACCAATAAGACAATAATAGAGGCAAATACGTCCGCTGCAGAGTGAATACCATCAGCAAATACAGCATCACTATTTCCAATCCATCCTACTATTACTTTTCCTAGCGTAAGAGCAATATTGCTCCATACGCTAATCCATGCTACTTTTTTCGCAATGGACTCCCTTATACTGTTGTTCATTTGCACACCTCGACTTACTTCTTGAAAAATCAGCTTTTTTATCTTATCACTGCTCATTCAAGTGGGTCTAGAGCAATCTATTTTCGCTTAGCTATATATGTTTCAGTACCGCAAAATTACTGATAACCCACAACATGCTCCTTATTATTTCTCCGCCAACTTCTTACGGTCTGTTGCCATTGGAGGTTCTTCCATCCAACCTTGCTCAATCATAATCCGAATTCCAGCTTTTCCGTACTTTCCTATACGTCCAATTAGCTGAGAAAATTCTACTGCTACATCCGAACGGAACGACATAGACAAGCCAGCACCGCAGTTATCAATAGCGATCGTCACCGCTGTGGAAGTATGATACATCATCAGTTTATCTGAAAACGGTGAAATCGTTGAGTTGGTTACATACGCATCAAGCAGACGCGGACTTGGTAAATCAGCTTCAGACAGTAACTCGGTAAAGTGCTTGATTTGCTTACTCGCAAGCTTGACTCCATCAAAAAAATAAGAGCGTAATTTTTGTGTGGTAGCTACTTGACTAAAGGCCAGCATCAGCGTTTTACCTAATACATTTGTATTAACAATTTCTTGAATAGCCGTAACCTCCAAAGAAGTTAGAGGATGCATTTGAGAGAAAAATGGTGATATAAACGTTTTATGATCCACAAAATTCACTTTTACAGGATAAGGAATAACCGGAGGTCTCATTAGCATGCTTTTTCTTAAAATAACGTGGTTAGAATCCTCTAAAAGACTGTCGCTTTCTTTTACACACCGAGACAGGTGATCATAAATATCTTGCCTTCTCACTGCGCTTAGGGCTCTGGCATATTTTTTCATACCTCCAATTGCCATTTCATTTACATAAATAGCCATAAAAATATCATCAAATAAAGCAGGAACTCCTTTGTTCACATCTTGTTCCCCAAAACCTACTGGTATTGGAATTTTTTCCGAACTGAATAATTCCGTCAATTCGTCTACATGAGTTTGTGAAATCTGATGGGCTTTTTTTAAGAGCTCCTTAATCTCGGCATCTTTTACAACAGATAGAAAATACCCAAGAACACATACATACAGCGTATCGCCTAAATATTGCGCCCATAAGTAACCTAACTCAGCTGCGTTCAACCGCTGATTTTGTTGATGTTTTTGCATTTCGCTCTTTATATTTTCGTTCATTCACTTATTCTCCTTTTGGATAAAGTCGTACTTTTACTATCTCCAAAGAAGCGCTGAATAAACCGCATAAAAAAGACCTAGATAACAAGTCTAGGCCTTTTAGGTTAAGCATATTTCTGGTCTTCTGTTTCTTTTCTAAAAAAGCTTTTCATCGCGTGAAAAACGTCTGATTTTTGTTTTAAAATAAAGTGTCTAAAACTTTCGTCTTGAATATTTTTGTACGCAGACATTAAAGTGGAATGTCGATTGTACTGATTCACTTCCCCATATCCAAACATATTTGACACTTTCATTAATTCATTTACTAACTTTACACACCTTGCGTTATCTGAAGTTAAGTTATCGCCATCTGAAAAATGAAACGGGTAAATATTATAGCGGCTCGGATCATACTTTTGGTTAATTAATTCAAGCGCTTTTCGGTAAGCAGATGAACAGATAGTTCCTCCGCTTTCTCCTTTAGAGAAAAAGTCTTCTTCTGATACTACTTTTGCCTCTGTATGATGCGCAATAAATTCAATTTCCACTGTTTCATATTTCGTACGTAAAAAGCGTGTCATCCAAAAGAAAAAGCTTCTTGCCATATACTTTTCCCATATGCCCATCGAACCGCTCGTATCCATCATAGCTAAGACGACTGCTTTCGATTCTGGCTTTATAACTTCATTCCACGTTTTGAATTTTAAATCCTCCGGGTAAATAGGATGAAAAGCAGCCTTTCCTGTCATTGCGTTTCGCTTGTAAGCACTCATCATCGTTCGTTTTTTATCGATATTCCCCATCAAACCTGTACGTCGTATATCATTAAACTCAATGTGCTCCACAACAATTTGATCAGATTCTTTTCGCTGGAGATTAGGCAGTTCTAATTGAGCAAATAAAGCCTCTTGAAGCTCCATAAGAGACACTTCTGCTTCAAAGTAGTCTTCTCCAGCCTGGTCCCCTGCTCCTTGACCTTTTCCTGCTCCTTTTTGACCATCTCCAGCAGATCCATCACGTGCTACTACATCCCCAACTTTACTGTCTCCATCACCTTGACCCACATGTTTGTTTTTATCATAATTGTACCGAATTCGATATTCATCCAATGATTTGATCGGAATTTTAACAACTTCTCTTCCATTGGACATCACGATATTTTCTTCTGTAATTAAATCCGGTAAATTATTTTTAATTGCTTCTTTAATTTTTTCTTGATGTCTTTTTTGATCATCGTGGCCTTTACGATGGAGGGACCAGTCTTCTTTTGAGACAGCAAAACTTTTATCTACTTCTTTTCCCACGCTATTCCCCTCCTTATTTAAAAAACACCTGCACATTTTTACTCGGCATGCATAAGCTATACCGAAAGTTTCTGACAAATACCTTTAGTTCAAAGGTTGGTTACTCTTATCCTATGCGCAAGAATGGTATACTTGCTAACTAATTCTTTCACTATTAACTATTCATTTTATAGTGTCTAGTGTCATGTATATGTTTATGACTTATCATATGATGGTTAAGTGCAATGCGTACTACACATTAGCCTAATTATGCAGAGTTTATTTTAAGAGATAAGAAAAACATGGCACAGATCGGAAGTGCCATGTTTTCTTGTTAGTACTGAGTTATCGATTTAACAAACTTCCTACATAGCGCAGCAGTTCATTAGCAGATACTGAATTGTATCCATGCTCATCAATCAATCGAGCCACTACTTCATTTACTTTCTTCAGCTGCTGCTCATCTGGTGTTTTAGTGGACGTTGTAATTTTCACTACGTCTTTTAAATCCGCAAACAATTTTTTCTGAATGGCTTCGCGTAAGCGCTCATGGGAATTATAATCAAATCGTTTTCCTTTACGTGCATAAGCCGAAATACGAATTAAGATTTCTTCGCGGAATGCTTTTTTTGCATTTTCTGAAATACCAATTTGTTCTTCAATTGAACGCATTAATTTATCATCTGGATTTAACTCTTCTCCTGTTAGCGGATCACGAAGCTTATTTTTGTTGCAGTATGCTTCGACATTATCTAAATAATTATCCATTAATGTTTTAGCGGACTCTTCATACGAATAAACGAACGCTTTTTGCACTTCTTTTTTAGCAATTTCATCATATTCTTTACGCGCCAGAGAAATATAATTCAGGTAACGCTCTCGATCCTCAGCAGAAATAGATGCATGCTGTGCTAGCCCTTCTTTCAATGAACGCAGTACATCTAATGCATTGATTGATTTAATATCTTTTCGAATGATGGTAGATGAAATGCGATTAATGACATAACGAGGATCAATACCGCTCATTCCTTCATCCGTATACTCTTTTTGTAACTCTTCTACGTCTGCATCGTTATAGCCTTCTACAGATTGACCGTCGTATAGGCGCATTTTCTTTAATAAATCGATATCGCCTTTTTTAGGCTCTTTTAATCTCGTTAATGTAGTAAAGATAGACGCAATACGTAACGTATGAGGGGCAATATGAACATCTGATACGTCACTTTCACGAATCATTTTGTCATAAATTTTTTCCTCATCACTCACTTTTAAGTTATATGGAACAGGCATTACAATAATTCGTGAATGCAAAGCTTCATTTTTCTTATTGGAAATAAACGAGCGATACTCTGTTTCATTTGTATGCGCTACGATTAATTCGTCTGCACTAATTAAAGCAAATCTTCCTGCTTTAAAGTTTCCTTCTTGGGTTAAAGAGAGTAAATGCCATAAAAACTTCTCATCACATTTTAACATCTCCTGGAACTCCATCATTCCCCGGTTTGCTTTATTAAGCTCTCCGTCAAAGCGGTAAGCACGCGGATCTGACTCAGATCCATACTCTGCAATTGTTGAAAAGTCAATGCTTCCTGTTAGGTCGGCAATGTCTTGAGATTTCGGATCAGAAGGACTGAACGTTCCAATTCCAGTTCGTTTGTCCTCTGAGAAGAAAATGCGTTCGATAATGACGTCTTCAATTCTGCCGCCATACTCTTCCTCTAATCGCATTGTATTTAAAGGAGATAAGTTTCCTTCGATTCGGATACCATACTCTTCAAAGAAGTCTTTACGTAAATGATGTGGAATTAAATGCAGCGGATCTTCATGCATTGGGCATCCTTTAATAGCGTAAACAGCTCCTCGATCAGTAAGCGAATAAGCTTCAAGCCCTCTTTTTAACATGGTCACTAGCGTCGATTTACCACCACTTACTGGACCCATTAAAAGTAAAATACGTTTACGAACATCTAAGCGCTTTGCAGCTGGATGAAAATATTCTTCCACCAAGCGTTCTAGCGAATCTTCAAGTCCAAACATTTGTCCACTGAAAAATTTATAATGTCTTTTACCATTTACCTCTTCAATTCCTGCATCCTTTATCATGTTGTATACTCTAGAGTGTGCAGGCTGAGCAATTAAAGGCTCATCTTTAATCAGCTTTAGGTACTCTTCAAATGTCCCTTCCCACTTAAGACGATTCTCTTCTTCGCGGTATCTTTCAACTTTCTTTAATATATCCATTAAAGGACCTCCCCTACTAGTTATGGTGCTAGTGAACAAGATTAATACAATCTATGCAGCAAAATGTTTGAACATGCTTTTTAAATTGTAAAATTCAGAAATTTGTCCTTGCTAGGCATTCACAGTAAAGTATTTATTAGCTATAATAAAAGAGTAAGAAGGAACGGCTAAACTTTGTTAGAGAACTTATGTCTCTAGAAGAGTTATTTTGTCATTATTATCATCATGAGATATGGGAAGTCGGTTTTAACTGCAGTAGCTATATAATCCTTTTAATTAGATTGAGGAGGAAAATCAATGCGCTTACTTTTAGTATTAGGAGTAACAATTGCTTTTTTAGCATCCATCTTCAGAGCGGGATACAATGATAAACCGGGCGTTAAAAAATAACCACTACATATCATCGTCGACATAAATAAAAAAGCGAGGTTCAATAAAAATTGAACCTCGCTTTTTACTTAAGATAAACCAGCATAATTTTGTTGACGCAGCGCTTCATAGATTAAAATAGCTGCTGTATTAGATAAATTTAAAGAACGAACATTTTCTGTCATCGGTAAACGAAGACATCTTTCCATGTTCTCTTCAATAATGTGCTTTGGCAGACCCTTTGTTTCTCTTCCAAATACGAAGAAATGATCCTGCTCTAAGTCACTATAATCAAATGTTGTATGTGGCTGCTGACCAAATTTTGTGATGAAGTAGAAACCTGCTTCAGGATACTTTTCGAATACTTCCTCTAATGAATCATGATACACCACATTTACAAATTCCCAATAATCCAATCCAGCTCGCTTTAACATTTTATCATCTGTTGAAAAGCCTAACGGACGAACTAAATGCAGCGTCGTATTTGTTGCTGCACATGTTCGCGCAATATTTCCTGTATTTGCTGGAATTTCTGGTTGAAATAACACTACGTGTACTCCCACAAATTTTCACCTCTGCTAACAAATCTATTCATCATTATACCACTAACTTGCTAAAACGAAAGACTTACCGATCAACGATATGGAAAAAATCATACTTAATCTTTGGCGTGTAAGCCGTTGAATCTTCATAAGCCCAATATCTCATTCGACTATTATACGTGTTCGCATTCACAAGAGGCATACCGTGACCGTCTTTTGCTACAACAATCGTCGTATGATTCCATCTTCCATCTCCTTCAAAATCGTAGCAGATAACGTCTCCCGGGACAAGTTCGCTTGCTGAAGATTTCCTCACAGCCCGAAGTCCTGATTTGGAGTTACTTAAATAGCTGTGCATGGAATGAGCAACTGCCCAGCTATAGCTCCAGGCGTTCCCTCTCATCCACCATCCGTTTGCTTTTTTAGGATATCCCCGCATCGGCGCCTTTCCTGCATGCAAACACTGTGAAATATAGTTGGTGCAGTTTACCTCAAACTGCTTATAACTTTCATTAGGTTTATCCCAATGTTTTTCTGCATACTGAACAGCCGCAAGACGATCATAATAAGAGGCTCTTTCTTCGTCTTCCTCTACTTCTTCTACATCCATTTCAACCTCATCTTCAGAAAAACCCTTTACCAGCAGCTCATCTTGAATAAGCGTATCTTTATAAAAAAGAGCTAAACGATCTTCAATTTCTTCTTCTATATAGAAAAAATCGTTTTGTTTTAAAAATGCCTGAATGTGCACCTTATATAATACTCTTGTTTCTTCCTGATCCGTATGAGCAGATTGAATAGAACCTTTCATATTACATTTTAAAACATCAACTTCTCTTTTTTTTATAAGAGACCGCTTTAGCTCACACTGATGTTCAATGAAAGGCTTAAAGTCTTCATGAAGCTCACCTTTTACATAGCTGTCCGCACGCGCTTTAATTAAAGTATATAATACATTCCTTTTTGTTAGCATAATGTCACCACTTTTCTAAGCGTTTATTATACGCTATGACTCATTAGCTAACTTTATCAATAAAAATACGGTTTAGATCTCTTGAAGCATCTCTATACCTTTTGACATTTCTTCAATTACTTCTTGTTCCTTTTCTTTTTCTCTTAAGTTCATAAGTGTATCTAACGCTTCTTTATCGCCAATTTTGCCTAACGCCCATGCCGCTGTTCCTCGAATGACAGGGCGAACGTCATTTTTAATCAACTCAATTAAATCTGGAACGGCGGTTTGATCTTTAAAATGGGCCAGTGCAATAATGGCATTACGCTGAATTGGCTTTTTCCCTCTCCAAGAACCTGAAACATGTCCAAATTTCTCTTTGAACTCACGATTACTCATCGTTAAGAGCGGTTTTAATTTAGGCTTCGCAAGTTCTGGGTCAGGCTCCATCTCAGGGTGAAAATGAAAGTCTTTTCCTTTATTTTCAGGACACACAGTTTGACATGTATCACAGCCATATAAACGATTGCCTAATTTACTTCGAAATTCTTCAGCTAAAAATCCTTTTGTTTGGGTTAAAAAGGCAATGCATCGCTGCGAATTCAGCTGACCGCCTGTTACAAGCGCACCCGTAGGACACGCATCAACACACTTATTACAAGTACCACAACCGTCCTCTATCGGTTTATCAGGAGGAAACGGGATATCTGTAATCATTTCTCCTAAATACACGTAGGAACCGAATTCAGGTGTAATAATGGCACAGTTCTTACCGCTCCAGCCAATACCAGCTCTTTCTGCTACAGCTCGGTCCGACAGCTCACCTGTGTCTACCATTGATTGAAGGATAGCTGCAGGTACTTTTTCTTTTATGAAGGTTTCAAGCTTTTGAAGCCTATCACGTAGAACCGTATGATAATCTTGCCCCCAAGAAGCACGGCAAAAGATTCCACGGCGATCTTCCTTTGTGCTCTTTGGTGCATCCTTTAATTTAGAAGGATACGCAAGTGCAATTGAAATAATCGATCTAGCTTTTGGAACAACTAATGTGGGATCTACTCTCTTTTCAATATCAGGTTCTTCAAAGCCTGAAGCATAACCTAACTCTTGCTGTGCTAACAATCGATTCTTTAACTCATCAAACATAGAAGCACTCGCAAATCCAATCTTATCGATTCCAATCTCTTTGCTGTATGAAATAATTTCTTCCTTCAACTGATACGCATTCATAGTGAGTAATGGCCTCCTTTCTAAGAAATTCTATATATTCATGCATTGAACTGTTTTCTCACTCAATGAAATGATAGGATGGTATCTATAAACGAACAAATACTAATTATAATAGAAAGGATCAAAAAAATGAACTTTACATTATCGCCCGCTATTAAACAGCTTTGCCCTTCTTTTAAAATGGGAATCATTCAGTATAAAAATATTGAAGTTGGTAATTCTCCTCAAATGCTAAAAGGACGTCTGCGCCTCTTTCAAGAATCCATTTATTTTGACCTTGAGTCAAAAAAAGTAACAGAATTCGAAGGTGTTAGCGAGTGGAGAAAGCTTTTCAAAACATTTGGAACTGATCCAAGTAAATACCGTCCTTCTATAGAAGCTTTAATTAGAAGAATTGGAAAACAAACGTATTTGCCTTCTATCAATTCTGCTGTGGACATTAATAACTTTTTTTCATTGCAATATGAAGTCCCAATTGGAATTTATGACTCCTCTAATTTAGAAGGCCCCATCGAATTTACTATCGGTAAAAAAGAAGAGTCTTATGAAGCTCTAAATGAACGTAATATTTCTTTAGAAAATAAAATTATTTCAAAAGATACCCTAGGAGCTTTCGGAAGCCCTTATGTCGATTCTAACCGAGCGTACGTAACTGAAAAGACAACACAAGCTGTACAGTTCATTTATTTAAAGCCTTCACTTTCAGAAGAACAGGCTTATAAACTAACTAAATCCCTAAGTGACATGTTCATTCAAATTCACGGCGGCGAAGCCACCTATCAAGTCATTAACTGATGTACGTAAATATAGCGTCTATCTTTTCAAGATAGACGCTATATTTACGCTAAAAATAAAAAACGCAACATCTCAGCTTTGAAAGCGAGACACTGCGTTGTGATAACAATATGTATGGAGCGGGTGATGAGAATCGAACTCACGACATCAGCTTGGAAGGCTGAGGTTTTACCACTAAACTACACCCGCAAATATTATCAAAATTTGTCGACCGATAAGTAAAAATAAAAACAGGAATCACCCTGTCAAGTAAAGCTAAAGTACCGATGGTCGGGGTCGAACCGACACTCCCGAAGGAACACGATTTTGAGTCGTGCGCGTCTGCCAATTCCGCCACATCGGCAAAATAAAAAAGGCAAGTTAAAATTATAAATGGTGCCGAGGGCCGGACTTGAACCGGCACGGTAGTCACCTACCGCAGGATTTTAAGTCCTGTGTGTCTGCCAATTCCACCACCCCGGCAGCTTGTAAATAAATGGAGGCGGCAACCGGATTTGAACCGGTGATAAAGGTTTTGCAGACCTCTGCCTTACCACTTGGCTATGCCGCCATTTACTCAAGACTAAATAACTTTATTAAAATTGGAGCGGAAGACGAGGTTCGAACTCGCGACCCCCACCTTGGCAAGGTGGTGTTCTACCACTGAACTACTTCCGCATATATGGCTGGGCTAGCTGGATTCGAACCAACGCATGACGGAATCAAAATCCGTTGCCTTACCGCTTGGCGATAGCCCAATATTGGAACATGCATATCGTTTATAAATGGGGCGACTGATGGGAATCGAACCCACGAATGCCGGAACCACAATCCGGTGCGTTAACCACTTCGCCACAATCGCCACGTATATATGCAATGTTATTTTTATAATTGGCAGGGGCAGTAGGAATCGAACCCACACTGACGGTTTTGGAGACCGTAGTTCTACCTTTAAACTATGCCCCTGTAAATGGTGGAGGGGGGCAGATTCGAACTGCCGAACCCGAAGGAGCGGATTTACAGTCCGCCGCGTTTAGCCACTTCGCTACCCCTCCACAATAACTGTGGTGCCGGCAAGAGGACTTGAACCCCCAACCTACTGATTACAAGTCAGTTGCTCTACCAGTTGAGCTACACCGGCATTTTAAAAACAACTGTTTTTAAAATGGTGGCTCGGGACGGAATCGAACCGCCGACACAAGGATTTTCAGTCCTTTGCTCTACCAACTGAGCTACCGAGCCTTATTAAATTTAAAGTGGCGGTCCCGACGGGAATCGAACCCGCGATCTCCTGCGTGACAGGCAGGCATGTTAACCGCTACACCACGGGACCACTTGGTTGCGGGGACAGGATTTGAACCTGCGACCTTCGGGTTATGAGCCCGACGAGCTACCGAACTGCTCCACCCCGCGATGATAATATATGGTGGAGGATGACGGGATCGAACCGCCGACCCCCTGCTTGTAAGGCAGGTGCTCTCCCAGCTGAGCTAATCCTCCGTTATTATGTAGATAAAAATAAATGGTGACCCGTACGGGATTCGAACCCGTGTTACCGCCGTGAAAGGGCGGTGTCTTAACCGCTTGACCAACGGGCCACTGTGCTAATTAAATAAAAATGGCGGAGAGCAAGGGATTTGAACCCTTGAGACAGCGTTAACCGCCTACACGATTTCCAATCGTGCTCCTTCGGCCACTCGGACAGCTCTCCAAATGGCTCCACAGGTAGGACTCGAACCTACGACCGATCGGTTAACAGCCGATAGCTCTACCACTGAGCTACTGTGGAATAATAACAGCCTGGCAACGTCCTACTCTCACAGGGACAAAGTCCCAACTACCATTGGCGCTAAAGAGCTTAACTTCCGTGTTCGGTATGGGAACGGGTGTGACCTCTTCGCTATCGCCACCAGACATATTATATTATACATGATTTGATAAAGAAAG
>NZ_JBFTKA010000018.1:0-30092 GCF_056395685.1 Priestia sp. 10L35
TTTTCTTATGGTCTTTATGCTTGCATCCACATTCTTTCTCGTGATCTTTATGCTTGCATCCACATTTTTTCTTGTGGTCTTTATGCTTGCATCCACATTTTTTCTTGTGGTCTTTGTTCTTACATCCACATTTTTTCTTATGGTCTTTATGCTTGCATCCACATTCTTTCTCGTGATCTTTATGCTTGCATCCACATTTTTTCTTGTGGTCTTTATGCTTGCATCCACATTTTTTCTTGTGGTCTTTGTTCTTACATCCACATTTTTTCTTGTGGTCTTTATGCTTGCATCCACATTCTTTCTCGTGATCTTTATGCTTGCATCCACATTCTTTCTCGTGATCTTTATGCTTGCATCCACATTCTTTCTCGTGATCTTTATGCTTGCATCCACATTCTTTCTCATGGTCTTTATGCTTGCATCCACATTCTTTCTCATGGTCTTTATGCTTGCATCCACATTCTTTCTCATGGTCTTTATGCTTGCATCCACATTCTTTCTCATGGTCTTTATGCTTGCATCCACATTCTTTACAGTTGGAGCTTTTTATACATTTTGCAATGTAATAATCCCTCACTCTATCACTTCCTTTCTTTGGATTCCTTGTTATTATATTCAGTGATTTTAAAAATGCTTGTATGCTTGTCTTAAAATTTCTCCTAAACTTTTTTTATGTTCCTTTTAAGTTACAAATCGCCCAGAAAGGAAATAGAATAATGCTATTACTACTTATTTTCTCTCAAAAAAAAAACCTAATTTTCAATTAGGTTTTTTCTACTTCGCCAATCTTAACTTAAATGAGTTTTTATTAATTTTGTTTTATAAAGTTTTCCAGATAAAAAATCTTCTAATATAGGAAGGATAACTTTTGGTTTGAAATACAAAAAATTCAATAAATCCCAAAAAAATGTATACAACGATGGCAGGAAATCCTTGCAGTTTCCTTAAATACACTAATCAAAGAACTTATATACTCGATACTAGTCTAAATAAGCATATAAAATGAGCCTACTACTTACTAAATATGTAGAGTTCTTGTGTAGTTTATTGAGGTCTAAAATATCCCCCAAAAAGATACTTATGTTGTTACTTTTTAAAATTCTAAACATTTAAATTTATTACCAAAAAATCAGACTGTTAATTGACAGCCTAATTTTTTGGTAATACACCCGGTATCACCTTTTAAAACAGGTATAGAAATATCAGCAGAATAATTTACCAAGCTTCCTTATTATCTTCTACGTAAAAAATACCAGCAATGTTGTCGCAGCATTCAATAAACGTCCCTTTCACAGGAATCGATTCTAGATCAGAATCCATCATTTCTCTGTCAAAGCTGAAAACTCCTAATCCTGTATCAGGGTCAAAACTTTCTAAAGTAAAAATAGTTGGCTCCATCCCATCGACTGACACAGGTTGTGAAGTAGACTTATTTAGTAACAGTAACTTATTTTCATACTCTGACAATAAATCCGTATCATCGCTATTAGCAATTTGATCTAATAATTCACAAACACTGCTCTTATACAAAGGTTCATTATCTTCCCATAATGCATCTGTACTTTCATCTAGCATGTCAACATCTTCATCGGATACATCTACATCTTCGTATGGTATAACAATTCTTTCGTACAAAGTATTAGTGTTTATTCTTTGAACAACCTTTGCTTTTTTAACTTTAATTTCTTTCATAATATAATAATTATTTTCCTCTTCAATTAAGTTCATGGTAAACCTCCTTCAAAATGGACACACTTGCTTATTACTAAGTTCCGTTAACTTAATGTATTTCTCACTTATAAACATTAATTAACTAACTACATAGATAAGATACAAAATGTATAAATCTATTTTTATTTCTAGACTATAATTAACATCATTTAATGGAATTGTATTCAACAGCTTAAAAACTCTTTGTTAGGTGACAATCATGGAATATATGTATTCATGTACTAACAAAAGTGTGCCTATACAAGCCTAAGAATTTCTCACAAAAAACTTTTTCCCTTTTTTAAAAGTAAATAGAAATTTTTTTGGGGGGATTAAATAATATAAGAGGCTATTAAGGAATGTTAGTAGCCTCTTTGGTTTTAATTAAATTCTTTCTAAGAATAAATAAGTGAGTATTCTAGAATTCAGAAGTTTTATATACGATGGGAGGTAAGTGAAGAAATTAGGGGGAGGTTTATACAATTATTTATATGAAGAGTAGTAATCAGTCTTATCCTTATTGCAAATCAGGGTTCTCTTAATACAGTTGGTCTTCCTATTGAGTGATATTCCACACGAAAACAATTTGCATCCTTTAGTGAAAAACAATTTCGTCCATCAAAGACAACTGGATTTTTCATTAACTGAACTGCCTTCTCCAAAAAAAATTCAGTGATCTCTTTCCACTCTGTTAAGATAAAGACAACATCTGCCTCTAGAAGCGCTTGTTCCAAAGAATCTACATAATTTATTTCTTTTGGCAAAATCTCTTTTGCTCTTTCAATACCTACTGGGTCGTACCCAATTACTTGGGCACCTTCCCTCAATAATTGCTGTGCAATATAAATAGAAGGGGCTTCTCTCATGTCATCAGTATATGGCTTAAAAGTTAATCCTAATAAAGCTATCTTCTTGCCAATTAAACTGCCAAAGCGTACTTTTGCTTTTTCTACCAGCACCAACGGCTGCCTTTCATTCACTTTAATAGTAGATTTAATAATCTCTAAGTTATACTGAGCATTTTCAGCAATCTTAACCAATGCACTATTATCTTTTGGAAAACAGGAACCTCCATATCCAATACCAGCGTTTAAAAAGTGTGAACCGATGCGTTTATCAAGTTTCATTCCTTTTGTAACATCTTCAACATTCGCTCCAACTTTATCACATATATTAGCTATTTCATTTATAAAACTAATTTTTGTTGCTAAAAAAGTATTAGATGCATATTTTATCATCTCAGCACTGTAAATATCTGTTTTGAATACAGGAATATTTAATGGTTTATAGACTTCTTCAAGAATATTTGCAGCTTGTTCATTGTCATGACCAATAATAATTCGATCTCCATGAAAAGTGTCATTTATTGCTGATCCTTCACGTAAGAATTCAGGGTTGGAAACGACCTGTATTTTAAATTCAGTTGTTAAATTATTCAAGACTAAATCTTTTATATGCATGTTAGTTCCAACTGGGACTGTACTCTTCGTAACAACAATTACATCGTTTGTTATATTTTGAGCAATATCCTTAGCGGCTTGTTCAATAAATTTTAAATTGGCTGAGCCATCAACTTCTTGTGGAGTACCGACAGCTATATATATAATTTGCTTGTTAGCCAGACCTTCTTTATGACTTGTAGTAAAGCTTAACCTTTCTTTTTGAATATTCTTTACCATCAATTCATCCAATCCTGGCTCATAAATTGGTGAATTTCCTAATCTCAAGCTTTTTACTTTTTTCTCGTCTATCTCAATACATGTAACATTATGGCCTATTTCTGATAAGCAAACTCCTGTTACCAGACCCACATACCCTGTACCTATTATGGCTATATCCATGAATGTCCTTCCTTTCTTTAACATGCTGATTATTTGTTCTCAAATAAAGTTCTGAAACTAGTATTAAATCGTTTCATTTAAAAATAAAATCAGCTAAATGTTAAGTTAATAGTGGGTGATTTAACACAATTTAGTATTATCCACTTTTATTAGTTTGAGCAGAAACGAAATTCCTCTATTTCACTTATAACCAATATATGTTGGATTCTTTTAGTGTTATAGGCATTTAACATAATGTACAAAGATATTTTTAAAGAAAGATAAAAGTATATAGGTATTCTTAATAAGACTATTAACATTGCGCCTGGGCATGTTATAGAATCGTTATTATCTCAAACATAATTAAAAAATTTATTCCATAATGTTATTTTAGTTCCAGAATTTCCACCATTTTTTATCAGCTTCTGGCTGTGGCGCTTGTTGTGGCTGTGGCGCTTGTTGTGGCTGTGGCGCTTGTTGTGGCTGTGGCGCTTGCTGTGGATGTAATGCTTGCTGTGGATGTGATGCTTGCTGTGGCTGTGGCGCTTGCTGTGGCTGTGATGCTTGCTGTGGATGTGATGCTTGCTGTGGCGCTTGTTGTGGCTGTGGCGCTTGCTGTGGCTGTGATGCTTGCTGTGGCGCTTGTTGTGGCTGTGGCGCTTGCTGTGGCTGTGATGCTTGCTGTGGATGTGATGCTTGCTGTGGATGTTTAGTTAAAGCGAGATAAGAAGCATATTCGATTGGTCTAATCAAGGAATGATCCTGAATTGATCCACGAAAAGGAAATGGAAGAGGATTAATCTCAAAAATCCATACATGTCCATTTTCGTCCATCCCTAAATCTATTCCTAAATCCCCCATATGGTATCCAGATTTATCTAACATACTGCAAATCTTCATCCCAACGTTAATAACAGACTTTTCTATTTCTGCTTCCTTTTCTTTATCAACAGTAAGTGTTTTTATAAAATTACTAATAGAATAGGCTGTTACAAATTTAGGAATAACGTGGCTAATGTTAGATGCTACTCGAACTAGTATCATAGATACTTCCCATTGACCTTTACTGTTTTTATTCATATTAATTCGGATATCGGTTGCATTTTTGGAGCTTTTTACTGTTTCAATTCCTTGCTGTAAAATATAACCTCCAGGGGCTAACCTTGGTAAAGTCCAGTCCTGAAACTTCTGATAGGATTTAAACCTTTTCTCTTTCATTTTATTTTTTTCTCGATAGAAAATTTCGATGTTCCCTTTACTTTTCAGTTTCACTCGAAAAATCCCTCTGCTATTATGGGCATGGGAGACATTAATAGGTTTTAAAAAGATATCTTTGTATTGATATAAAAAAGGATAAATGTTTGTTTTGTTTACTAATTTCCTGGTATAGGGAAGGTGATTTCGCAACTCATTATTCCCTGCTAATAAACTCCAGCATTCCCATTTATCAAATATAAAATTATTAAATATCTTACGACCAATGACCCTTTCGACCTGTTTCACGATATTATTATCTACATGACATTGCAGATAGATTACGTCAGGTAAGGGATATACTCCTTCTTTCCGATTAATCTCCTCCCCAATTTTTTCCCAATAAACCCCTCTTACATAACGTCTCGCTAAGTTCAAGTCCTCAATACGAAACGTTATAAGGGTAGCGTCACCAGGATACTGTTCAAGTCTTTCCTTTGCTAGTCTTTCGAATAACGGTTTTACCTTCGATATACAGATTCCTATAAAGGGGAGCTTTTGCTTATACTGATCCATAATAATCACTCCTAAAAAATCCACCCCTGTAAGCCTGAGGTGGATAAACTGGTCTGAAATTATATTTCTATGGTACTCTTACTTCTTCAACACTAACTATAATCGTAGTGTTACCAACAACAATGGTAACTGGTGCAACTGTTGGACAAGGAATTCCTGCTAAAGTAATACTACCTACAGGAGGACCAAAGTTAAGGGTAACATCCACGAAACCTGAACCATTATCTGGAACATCTACAGTGACAGTAATTGGTGCTGATCCCCCTACTTGTGCTGTTGCTGTAACACGGCAAGTTAATACTCCACCCATGTTATATCACCTTCCTTTTTTATTATTTTAAGAGGATGACACAACTAAAAAGCGGTTAGCATGACTTTATTATCAACCTCTTATCAATAGCTTATGCAGCCAATAAAGAAAGGAAAGGGACAAACGTTCATGTTTTTCTTTTTTAAAACTATTTGGGTGAAAAACTATGGATAATCCAAAATAAGGGTTTTATTAATATACTAATCTATAGAAAAAAGAAAAAGTACATTCACTTCAGAATTTCTAATTTACACTATCCCCTTAAAAATAATCTTTTTACTTACCTAGAAATTCTGTTAGGATAGTTTTTACACATACATGAACGAACATAATTTTGATATAAACAAGCCACAACGAAATAAATAAAATTCTTTACGTATTTAAGGAAAGAATATTAACAAAAAATTAAATTAGTTAGTGTAGTTGCTAGTCCTTAGGAAAAAAGAAAGTACCTACGAGGGAACGTAATTAGTAACAAACTGAAGAACCCTGTAATAATCCCTCGGTCTAGAAGTAATTGAAAACATTATTGGTTTAGAATGGAAGTCAAAACAGTCTAACCTTGATTGTTTCATTGACCTCCTCCCCAGTATTATTGAAATTTCTTGCTACTGAATATAAACGTAAAAATACACCAACTCATATAAAGTAATAACTTTCCACAACAGAGTATTTGAATAGTTGCTTATATATTAGAGCTTTTTCTCTAACATTTTAAATATAATTCATACAACATAGCTTTTTTAAAACATAGCAAGATTATGAACACACAACTTCAAATAAATTTTAATATATGATTGTATGGATACTATTTCATATGAGCTACCGCATATGTATAAAAGATGCACTTTATATACGTCTATTTTATATTTACTCATCCGAAGAGTACTGTTATATAAAAGGGTGTATAAAGGGTTGCATACTAAAGAAAAAAGCCTTTTCTAAAACCCTTGTCTCAAGGGTTCTTTTTTAGTGAGTTTCCAGAGAAGTAATTATACAATTTAAACACAGAAAAAAATATCAATCCGAATACCTTAATTTTTGCAAAAAAATGATAAAGCTTATATCTTGGGACTATATTTATTATCTGTACAAATTACCTGTATGAGTGCTACTACTAACCGTTGCAGTTGCTGCAACACCAGTTGGAATACTAACCGTATAGTAGTAATTTACTTCAGCCTCATCATCAATGAAGACATCAACAAATTCCAGCGGTACAGAAAAGGTCATATTAGCATTAACAGAGACTGTATGCACATAAATTGTTGGACTTAAAAGTGGATTATACTGGGGATTTATTACTTTGTGAATTCTAAATGTAATAGTCTTTGGTGAAATAGCACCAACTGTAACTGTACTTGAACCACTTAAACTGACAAGATCGCCATTAAATAATTCTTTGAATTTTACCAGTCCGATTATTTCTTCAACAGAAGGATCTGTTGACGTAGAAGTAAGAACTACTGACCCTGCTTGATTAAAATAGGAAAAATCCGCAACCGTTCTGCTAATTTTCTTTTCTTTATGAATGTCATAATGGTCATCTGGGTAACAACCATATTCATGGTCATTTTGGGCATACCTTTTTTTACGATTAGGATTACAATCTTTTTTATGATATCCCATTTTCTCACCTCCCTTTCTTAATCATGAGAACATACCTCAACATCATTCTATGAAGATACAGTTGAACTGGTCGCACGTAAAAACATTTTTTAGAAATTTCTGTTTTAAAACAAAAATATTTATGCTGATTTCCCCTCTTTTTATATTCTTTCAGCTAACTTTGCTAAAACTTTGTTTATCTACCTATAAAAACATGATTAAAGGCAAGTGGATAGTATCTCAATTAATTTTAATAAATGATAGTACGAATTATGTTAACTATACTGTGATACATAGTATACAACTTTGAATTATTTTGTATGGAATTATACCTTGCCATTTTATTTGATAGTAAATATAGTGAAATATAACCGGAAATTAGTTACTTTTTAAAATTTAATACATATGATGAAGTTGAATTATAAGGAGAGGTTATATCTATTTATAACTATGAAAATTCCAATAAACGTTTTGTTTTAAAAAATACATAAGAAATAACAAAACTCAAGTAAAAAAAGCAAAAAAATATGCCTAAACACTATAATACTTTTCATTTAGGAGAACTTAGTCAAAATCCCTTTTTGAGTTTTGTGTTACATTTTATCAACCAACGGTTCGTAAACGTATACATTTGCGAACTCTTATTTCAAATACAAAATCTATCATTTTTATCGTTCGTTTAAATTAAAAATCAGATCACGAACGTCCAATTAAATATAAACACTTTTACGAACGGATTTCACCCAAGATGAAGGTTGTCGACTTCAATTGATACAGAAACTCGGCATTTACCCTCGCGATATTTTTGCTGATGGATTCAGCCTTAAAACTTTCATCTAAAACAATAAAAATTTGATATCATTACGCTCAAGTTTTAGAGGTTAATTTGCAAATTCCCTCAAGTTCTTACAATATAATTATCTTACCCCTACCTGTATAACCATGATGAAAATAAAAATCATTCATAAACTCAATAAAAATTTGTGTATTTCTACATGCACTATTTGTTCCAAATCAAATTTCTTAAGTTTAATTTTTAATACATCATAAATATTTTTACTAACAGTTTCCTTAATGTAATCTAGCCACCATCCTTTCTTTTTCCTTCTCAATACTTTTTGCAGGTATTCATAGTCACTTCAAATCTTTTTTCCCTTGCTACTTGCTCATTAAAAAAAGCTAACACTTCGAATTGTTCTTTCAAAAAATGTTGGCGAGGCATCCTATTTTCTTTCGCCAGTTCATCAGCTTTTTTAATAAGAATGGGTGTTAGGAGTTTCAATAATGATTCACTTAGAATAAATTATAAATAAATTAAAAGAATAGGAGAATAAAATGAATATTTCAGAGAATCAAATTTTAATACGAATAAATGAAATCAAACAACTAATTAAACCAGTACAGGGATGGTTAAGAGATCAGGGAGTTGAGAACCTATACAGATATGCTTTAAGAGCTCCCGTCTCTAATATAGTAGAAATAGGATCATGGAAAGGAAGATCTACTGCTTGTTTAGCATGTGCTATTAAAGATCGAAACGAAGGTCGTGTGTACGCAATAGATACATGGAAAGGATCATTAGAACATCAAAAAACTTTACAAGGTTATGCAGAAGATCAATTATATAATGAATTTATTGGAAATATGAAAAAGTTAAATTTGTTGGATTATATCCAACCAATTAAGATGGACAGTATTGAAGCATCACGTCAATGGCCATCATCTCTTAAGATTGGTCTTATATATATTGATGCCTCACATGATTATTTATCTGTGAAACGAGACTTTGAATTCTGGAGTCCATTTGTTGCTACAGGGGGATATATAATTTTTGATGATGTTCCAAGTTGGCCTGGACCAACCAAATTGGTTAATGAATTACCAAAATGGTATAAAAAAATTGATATAAGAGGAAATCACGCTATATTTATAAAAACATATTAGATGAAAAACAAATATCTATAGTGCCCTCTACCTTTTCTGTAACTTAGGAGCGCCACACTTTCCATGCCTCCCACTATAGGTTCATTTATTTCCTTATCTTCATCACACGCCATAACGGAAAGTAAAACGTAAGCCAATATTCAAGTGTAAGTATAGATAACAGTGCGTTTCTTTTGTTAGAAAATATCTATACTCCTTTCTCCTTAGAAACAAGGTATATGTTTAGCCATATAATCCTGGATGTATTAATCCATTTCTATATCTAGTGTAATCATAAATCGTTGTGTTTTTATTACTCCTCCACATCTCCCACCAGTTCATATAGAATGTCGTTCATCTTTTCAATTGATATCGCACATTGTTTCATCATTTCGATGTTCTGATCAATGATTGCTTCTAATCTTTTTTTCTCTTGCTACTTCCCGATCAAAAAAAAGCTAATACTTCGAATTATTCTTTCAAAAATTGTTGGCGAGACATCCCATTTTCTTTCGCTAGTTCATCAACTTTTATGAAATTTCACGAGTTTTTGAAAGATTTTTTGGTGATAATTCGTGGAGTTTTGAGAAGAAGTCTGGGTAGTTTTTTTATAAAAACCAATCGCTTCTTTCATTGAAGAAACGTTTAATTTTTGTAGAATACTGCATCTCTAATTCTTATTTGTGCTCTCTTCTTTGAAAAAAATATCTTGCCTTTTTATAATGAAATGGCTACCAAGTACAAGAGCAAAAATGTCCTGTTCACATGGTGTAAGTTGTTTCAAAAAAGGTTTTTTAAAATTACCTGACACCCTTCTTCAACACGTTTAAAACGATCCACTTCTTGTATTAAGTCAGAAGCTAAATTCAAATTCACATATTTCATAACACCCGTATCATGATCTACAGCTAAAAAACGTAGTTCCTTATGGAACCCTCTTGGAATATCATAAGTAAGACTTAGATTTCCTTCTTTCACCCTACTCATATGCTGTTCCTTCCGTACAACTCATTTACTTTACAACGTTGCTTATACTTTGCTTTAAGAGATAAAATTATCATAGTAAACCATGGATGGAACAGCACAGGCCACCGAAAATGTACTCGATGGCGATTTTACTGTTGATTTCTCGTATACAATTAACCCAATAACAGATGTAGCTTCCATCGTTATTACGGCAACAGGTGAAGACAATACTGTATTCCAAACAGCTTTTACTGCTCCTATTTCCCCTCAAACATTTATTGGAGACTGCGACGAGACTGTTGGACCATAATAAGAAGTTAAACCGAAGTGTTTTTAATATTTTGAGAGAACATATTTAATTAGGGATATCTCTTTTTCGCTTTAACATATATGTAATATACACGTTAAATTACCATGATGAATTCTATAGGTAGTAATAATGCACAATGAGAAACAGGCACTATAATCAGGAACTATAATCCTGGTTTTTCTCTTTTTTTATCAACCACCATATAATCTCATTTCAATAATTTCTAAGCATATAACTCAATAATGGAACCTTTAAAGGTTTCATAAACTTTGAGGAGATGTAATTATGAAAACAAGAGGTATTTTAAATGCATTAATTGGTATCTGGTTTACTAGTGCGCCTTGGGTTATTGGTTTTGCAGATCAATCAGGAGCTTTGTCGCTAAGTACATTTTTTGGAATCATTCAGATTATCGTGTCATTGTGGGGATCTGACAAACCTGGTTGGAATTCGTGGCAAAACTGGATTTCAGTGATTACTGGCGTCTGGTTTGTAATTTTCCCATTTATTTATTCATTAACAAATGGAGAGGTTTGGTCAAGCGTAATTCTTGGTTTAATTACGCTTATATTTAGCCTATGGAGCTTAGGAACTAATTCGGACTCAAAAGCTGTAGGTTTAAAATAAAATGAATAGCATCCCATAGTTTGAGCAAACTATTTAAACTGCTGAGAAGCATTTTCAATCTGGAATCTCATTAATTTATAGAAAAACTCCCTATTTACGTTGGGAGTTTTTCTAATTCTATACTATATATTATATATGGGTTTTGGTTGACATGAAACACATTATAAGAAGTAGCACAAGCCTTTGGCTTATTCCAAAGGCTTGTACTTTTAAGCTCAAAGGATATCTAATTTGACTAATAGAGCAACTAAAAGCTGAATAAGAATTTGAATATTAGCTGCAATATCAGTGTCTGTAGTTGTCACTTTAACATTTCTTGAGTTTTTAACAATTGTACGTTGCTTATTAATTTGTTTAATAGAGGATTTTTGGAAAAGTTCTTGCGCTACCTTATCAGCTTCTGTACTACTTCCTAAAGAAATAGTTAAAATAACCACAATAGCTGCCTGTAAAGCTGCTTGAATTGACAACCCTACTTTTGTATCTGTCGTATTAATTTCTACATTTTCTGAATCATAGATTAGGATATCTTCTTTAGAAAACTGAAGAGTTCCAGCTTTTTGAGCTGCTAATTGATTGACATCACCAAAAATTGGATGAGAAGAAGATTCTAATGCACACCACTTATCATGTTTATGATGATGCTTGTGTTTGCCCTTATGTTTACTCATTTAATCACCATTCCTTCAAATTTTTTATAAAAATAAAAAATCACAAAGAGCTTGTACCAAAAATATCAAATAAAAATGTTCTATTTTAAAGCAGGGAATACCTAATAATAGGATATGCAAATGATAAAAGGATGTGCAGGTTAATGACAATGGACAATAGCACATTTTAAATAGAATAATGATTTTTTATTTTCAAGCTGTTATACTATATATTTTCAGTTAACATAATGTCTCTCTCCTGAACAAATCATAAAATAGAACCCCTGCGATAGGGTGAAGCTAGGGTTCTTTTAGACATTCCAAAGAAGGCCCTAGTAACGTTATCTATAATTCAAAAATCAATAAGATGACCTACATACTAAAAAAGGGTTTAAGGATCTTTCAAACAGAAAAAGATCCTCAAAGACCAATTTACTAAACCTGAAAAATCAGAGACCAGAATTTAATCGTTAATATAACTAATACTTTGAATGACCATTCCTTCTACAGTTACAGTTATGATTTTGGTGATGATTATTCTTATTATCTTTACAACTACAATGGTTATTATGGTTATGTCTACCACAAGAGCAACCGCCAAAATTATTGTTGTGGTTACAGCAACGACGTCTACAACCACAGAAACTACAGAAGAAGATATTGTTCCAACAACACATATATATCCCTCCTTTTAATCTAGATAAAATATTTTATTCCTTTAGTTTTTTTTAGCTTGTACTATTGTCACCTATATAAAAAAAGCTTCTGAATGAAACATCCGGAAGCTTTTTACTATTAATCATCAAATAAGAAAGTGAACAAAAAGGATATTTTTATAAATTATTATTTATTAAAATTTAAGTGTTTGAAGTGTTATCGACTTGGCCTTGATCACTAATATCTGGGTCACAATTATTATTTAACATATGAGCCACTGAAGGAGATGTATTACCAAAAGAAAAACAGGCTCCTACTGATTTTGAATTAGCTGTATGACTGTTTTGAACGTTGTTACCTATATCTAGATTTGCATTTTCTGTAACTCCGTTAGTATTGAGATTCTGAACATTAATATTACATGGCATAAAGAGTATACTCCTTTATTATTAAACTTGCCCTGATATCGGCATAGAAGGGTTTGCAATTTGATCTTGGTCACTAAAATCGGGATCAAAATTCCCATTAGCCATCCAAGACGTAGAAGGAGAGAAATTACCCATAGAAATACAAGCTCCTACCCATTTTGAATTAGCTGTATGACTATTGTGCACTGTATGACCAAAGTCTAAATTTCCGTTTTGGGTAATCCCATTAGTCAATACATTACCAACAATAATAGAATAAGGCATAAACCTACTCCTTTCTCTTTTGAACACTTATTGTAATTTATGCTGTTATTCTTTATTAGGTAACTTGCCTAACACAAATAAAATAAATATCAACCTAAAACATCTGTGACTTAAGGACTTTCAGTCAACTTAAGTTGACTATGAGTATGTAAATAAATTAACTCTACTTATTTTATTTATACTATCTTTTTAAAAACCTTACTAATTCAAAAAGCTCCCTACTGACTCAGAGAGCTTTTCTCTTGATATTAGGCTAAAGCTCGTCCAAAGAATTAGTGACAGTTACCACTACGCAATCTACGAATGCTAATAACTTCTAAACTAGTAGTATTTCTATTACCTGAGTTATCTTCCCAAACTAAAAAACCATTTTCTACACGAATAAAAATGCCGTTTCCATCAAGTTGTCTTCCCGCAGAAAATACCTGAATTCGATCTCCTCTTCGAAAATTATCTAGACGGTTACGAGAAGTACGGCGGTTATTGGTACGACGGTTATCTGTACGACGATTACCTGTACGACGATTACCTGTACGACCTCTTGGCATAAAATCACCTCCAAACACGTTTAATACATGTTATGAAGAAAATGAAATTTGGTATAAGTCAAACGTTTAATATTATAATTTTTTTATATAATATAAAATTGTTTATACTTGTTCATGATTTTTCCACTATTTAACATATCATAAAATATGCATATCAATATCCTCCAAATTTTATGATACAAGCAGTAAAAGAATCCTGATCTTAACCACAATCAGGATTCTTTTAAATTAGTAATGGATAGGCTCATATAATAAAGTAATGGAGTAAACTGGCCATATCTTATGTATTTATAATGTTTTAGAATCTTACTTATCATAAAACAAGTTAAAATCATTTGGTCTATGTAAAAAGCCTTCCAATTGAAAGGCTTTTTTATTGAATTAGCAGAAACCTCCGTAGCCGCCACCAAAACAACTACATCCAATAATGATAAGAAGAATAAATAAGACAATTAGAAGAGCAAAACCTCCACCGAATCCAAATCCACCACAATTAGACATACTATCACTTCTTTCATAAAATTTGACTAAAGGAGTAGGAACAGATTTTACATGGGCTATGCATTATATGTAACAGTAAATATTTATGAGCATGTTTATTTCTAAAATACTGTGAGTTTATGATTAGCTAATAAAAAAAAGCTAGCATGAAGCTAACTTTTTTAGAGTTAGGGATAAAGTAAGACTAATAATTACAACAAAAATACCGTCTAATTATTAGCAACCACCAAATCCTCCCCAACAAGAACAACCGATAATAATTAGTAAGATAAATAGCACAATGATTAGAGCAAAGCCACTGCCTCCGCCGTAACCGCAGCCGCCACCATAACCATAGCCATATCCTCCGCCATAACCGCCAAAGAACATAAACTTCACCTCCTTATTTTTCATACATTTAGAATATGATTAAAAAATGAATTTGCTCCATGGAGTAAATAGACTACTTTTTATCACACTATAAATAAAAAATAATAACCTTTTAGCTTCTTTCACATACAATGAAGCATCCTCAGATCCCATCCATGAGTTTGGCTCCCTTTATAATAGATTGATTGAATCCGCCCAATCAGTTCTATTACGGATTAAACGCACGCCTTGCACAACCTAGAATAAAAAAGTCTTTCTTATATTAAAGAAAGACTTTTTTATCGTTAGTAACCACCAAATCCACGGCCGTAACAACTACATCCGATAATGACAAGAAGAATAAATAGTACAATTAATAAAGCAAAACTCGAACCAAATCCACCACAACTAGACATATAGACACTCCTTTTCTGGATAATTAACTAACAGAAAAATCTTCAATATATACATAAGTTATGGCATTATATGTACAAACAGCTGGTATCGATTGGATTTAGATCTAAAATAGGCTATTTAGTTCACAAAAAAGAGTTAAAAACTATAATATCAGGCAAACTACTCAAGATGCTGTGAAGTATTCGTGTGGGAATCCTCACTGTGTTTGTTTTCAAGTTGACAATCTTCATTGCAGAAAAGCCACTTATATACGCCAGTGGCTTTTCTGTTTTTAAGTTATATATCATATACAGAGCTCTCTTACATAAAACATGTTTTCACAAGTAAAAAAAGTCATGTTCTCACTTAAAGAACATGACTAGGAAAGAGAGTAACCTGCAGGTATACCATATATAATATGTAGTTTAAGAATGGCTTGTACTAAATAAATACCCCATTTTTTATATTAACAAATATTATGATTTCTGGATCAAAAGATCATGTTAATGAAACTTTGAAAACAATGTTTAAAAAAGCAATGAGAAAACCAGTAATAAAAAGTTTGCCTATACGTTTGTTTTAAAAAAGTCTTTATAAGGCTTTTTTATTTATTTTCGTAGTTCCTGAAAACGCTAACTACGAAAAACGCTGTATCCCTTGATATATAAAGCTTTCTTATATCTTAAAAGTCTTGTCTCTCTCACTCTTATATTAAATAGCAATTTGCTATTGAGATTGCAAGACTCTTTTTATATCTTTTTCATATTTTAAAAATAGCCACAAAGGCTAAAAGGCCGCCTTAAGGCGGCCAAAAAATTGCTGTTAAAACTACTGTTCCTTTTATGTGCTTATTGAGGAACACTTAATTTTTATAATGATATTGTTATTTACCAAATAAACGAGCAAAAAAACTTTTGTGTTGCTCTTCTTCTTTTTCTTTTGTAGCTGCAATTTCTAATAGCTGTTGCTGGTTGTATTTTTGTGATTTACGTATGTAGTCCATCATTTCTTTATCTCCATTATTAATTTGTTTACTTATTCTTTCGGCCAAACGTTCTTCTAATTCTTTTAATTGTTTGTTCATCTGTTCTTGTTCTGTTTGTCTTTTCTCTTCAGATGTTTTCAAAGCTTCTTTATAATGATCTAGCATTTCTAATAATTTATTATTAATGGACTGTTGCTGTTCAAACTGTTCTTTCATTGTATTTAATACAATTTCTGTTGTGTGATCATTATGTTCTTGGTGAACAGTTAGCTCACGGTTATTTTCTTCATTTTTTAAGTGTTCTTCTTGTGTGATTGATGAGGAACGGTTCCTATCAAACCCTTTTACAACAGTCATTGCAGCTATTTCTAATGGATGTTTTTTCTCTTGAATAGCGTATTTTAAGTTTGACAATAAAGTTTGATCAGTAACAGAATAGTAACGCTTCTTTCTGTTATCTTTTACAAACTCATAACCATGCTTTTCTAATTCAATACACCATTTTCTAATATTACTGGAAGTTGTAATTAATCGCTTGGCCATTTCTTCAGCATTTATTGTATCTTGCTTTATATCCACAATTGGCCTCCGTTCCTAATATGTTACCTTTGTGCTTTCTATATGATACAATTTTATCTAAACAGATTCGAGAGGACTTGGTTATCTCCTTTTATTTAGTAGAAATTTAATGTATAAAAAATAGATATTTTATGCATTAAATTTTAGTTTGGCCGTCAGAAGGATGTTGTTAAATCAATAATGTATAAAACCCTGCATAAATCAGAAAATGTTAAAGTAAACAACTCCTTGGCCGCCAAGGGGTTGTTTTGTGATTTGTTCCGTTAAGAGACATTATGTTAACTAACTTTGTATATCTTATACAGCTTAAAAACAGAAAAACTCCCTGAATGCGTTAAGGGAGTTTTTCTGCTACATTTATTCATCCAAAGGATTGAAACCTTACCAGTTTCGTGAGTAGTTTGCTCAAGATGTCATTTATTATTCGTTTTTATAATTATTAAATAAAAAGAAACAGACTTGTTAGGAAGTCTGCAACTGCAACAAGAAATAAAGCTATTTATATACAACAGGTATTGTATATGATCCAACGAACTTTAGCAGTCTGCCCTATTGAGGAGATTCTATACTTTATTGACCTTATGTTAACTAAACATGTCTACCATATACAGCTTAAAAACAGAAAAAACAACTGGGTACGTTCAGTTGTTTTTTCTGTTTCATGAATGATAATCAATGTTTGGCTGACGTTAAAGAACATCTTGAGTAGTTTGCTCAAAGTTCAAATGAAAAATTCTTAATTTAAGTCCTTAATATTAAAAACTATGCATAAAGTGTAGGGATGAGAAATTTATTCTGTCTTTGGGCCTCAACTTTCAAAATAAGTTAGAAAGTGAGAGGGGATGATAAGGTTGAAGAAAACTTGGATCATTACACAAGATGAGAAAGATCAATACTTTGTTGATACTATAAATAGAATTCAGAAAAATGTTGAAGCTTTAAGGGAAATGGCAATAGAGACCAAGGAACAGAGTGTTGAAGTATCCTGTATGAGGATTTTGAAGGATTTGAAGGCTCTCAAAATTTATAGATAAATAAGCATCTTTCAGGTGCTAAAGGTTGGTTATTTTGTTTTGCGATTACCTATAATTTTCATTATGTAAACTAACTTTGTATATCATATACAACTTAAAAAGAGAAAAACTCCCTGAATGCGTTAAGGGAGTTTTTCTCTTTTTAGGAGTTAGCTAAGTGATGATTCATCCATCTTGAGTAGTTTGCTCAAAGTATCAAAATTTATCCCTAGGGTTGGAATTTCCTGTTTGAAATTTTGCTTATTCAAGTTAACTGAAAAAAATTTTAAAAATGTTTAACATATTATCTACTTAGTAATACTATATAGTAGTAATGAGTATTACTAAGTAGCTTGCAAGGAGGATATATGAAGGATCTAACTGAAATGCTCAAGGGAGTTCTTGAAGGAGTAGTACTTCAAAAAATTCAAAAGGGAGAAACCTATGGATATGAAATAACTAGATATCTAAATGAATTAGGTTTCGATGATATTGTGGAAGGAACTGTATATACCATTCTTGTTCGAATAGAGAAAAAAGGTCTCGTGGAGATTGAGAAGAAAAAATCCGAGCTTGGACCTGCGAGAAAATTTTACACACTAAATACTAAGGGAGAACAAGAATTAAATGATTTTTGGCAGCGTTGGTCATTCCTAGAAGAAAAAATGAATGAAATAAAGGAGCAAAAAAATGTTTAAAAAGATGATTGGAGAAAAACGAGAATATCGTGTATATAAAGAAAGAGTGAATCAATTACCTGAAGAATATAAAAAGGCTATGAAAGCAATCGAAAGTTATATGTGGAACTTTGCTAAGGGTCCAGGCATGTTGGAGCTTTTAAAGAATATTTTAGAGATGTTCGAGAATAGTGCCAGTGATGGATTAAATGTACGAGATGTAGTAGGAAATGATATAGCAGAATTTGCTGACTCATTCTTAGCCGAATTTCCAGAAGAAACATGGATTGACAAATTAAGAAATAAATTAAGAGATTCTATTGAATAAGCTAGCTTTTTATTTCTACAGAGAATCGTGATTATGTTAACTAAATTTGTATAGAGTATACAGCGTAAAAACAGAAAAAACCTACCTTTTCCCAGTCAAAAAAGGTAGGTTTTTTCGTCACGTAATTAGAAGTTACTCATGATGATTTTATACATCTTGAGTAGTTTGCTCAAATTGTTAAATGTTATTCGTATAGACAATTTACGTAAAAATGGGTTAGTGAATATAGTGAAATTAGAATGAATTGTATCTTAATATTGTAATTTCTTTAAACGCTCTTTTTTTAATAAAAACCTTATCTAAATACACCATCATAATGATTTTTTCATGTTTACAGATAAAGCCGATGGGATTAATAATTTAATTGGCTTCATCTACTATAAATTTGATACTAGGAGGATATTTCCTTTGGATGTAAACTTATATAATATGACTCATGACTTTGAAAGGGTATTACGTAGAAGCAATGAATTTAAAAGCTTAAAAAGTATATATAGGGAAGTTAATGCTGACCCAAAGACAAAACAACTTTTTAATAAGTTCCACAATTTACAAATCGAATTACAAAATAAGCAAATGACAGGTCAGAAAATTATGCGGGATGAAATTGAGGAAGTCCAAAAAATAGGGGAAGTTGTTCAGAAAAATGAAATGATTGTACGATTGATAGAAGCTGAACAAAAGATGAATATATTGATTATGGAATTAAATAAAATTATTACAAAGCCTATTCAAGAACTTTACGGTAACTTTGAAGAAAGATAATTCAAAAACAAAAGTATGTAAGTATTAGAAACATATCCTTTATTCAGCAAAGTAAAACTCCTCAAGGTTTTTAAATCTAAGGAGCTTTAGCCTTGATGAAATTTTTAAAAAAAGGAATTAGGATATATATCCAGACTTCCGATGACTATTTCACATAAGATAAGAACAGTATTGATAAAACTATATTTATCTTATTTAAACTATGAATGATTAACAACAACCACCGTAACCATAAGGATATCCATACCCGTAACCACCATATCCTCCATAAGGATATCCATACCCACCATATCCACCGGAAAATAAAGAACCAGCTAATAATCCACCTGCTAATCCACCTATGAATGGACCACCGAATCCGAAACCAGGTCTGCCAAAGCCAAATCCGGGTCTACCGAATCCGAAACCAGGCCCGCCAAAGCCAAATCCGGGTCTACCGAATCCGAAACCAGGCCCGCCAAAGCCAAATCCGGGTCTACCAAATCCGAAACCAGGCCTACCAATAAATCTTTCATCTAAATTCATGAGAAAAACCTCCGTTTTGTTTTCTTATCAAATCAAGAATATGCATTAACCTAGATTCTCTCTTGGGTAAATGCCTTTATTTAACGAAAAATAAGTAAAAAGTAATAAAAGAGAAAAGCCTATTTTTGAAAACATTAGAGTTATTTTTTAGTTAAAAAAACTATTTGTTCAATATCCAATTTTAAAAGCCATTGGGATTAAAAATCCCAATGGCTTTTAGTTCTTAATGGCGTAGCCCATATTTGATGGAGATAGGCTCTTTACAACTTAATATCCATAAACTATAAAAGCTTAGTAGAGAGAAGGTGAATTCAATGCAACAAGGACACTCTTCATATGTACCATGGGAACAATGGCATCAGCAACATCCTCATAGTAGCTGGCAACAGTGGCACCATCAGCACCCGCACGTACCATGGGAACAATGGCACCATCACTATCCTCACAGCACGTGGCAGCAATGGCATCAGCAAAACCCATATGTGCCATGGGGACAATGGCATCAGCAGCATCCTCATAGTAGTTGGCAACAATGGCATCAAACGTACCATCAGGGATAATAGGGTTTACTTTCCGCAGAAAAATCAAAGTGATCAGAGGAATACTTTATTATTCTATGTAAAATAACATAGAAAGTTTATATATTTGCCTATTTTCCTGGTTTCAGTTAAAAAAACCACTTATAAAGAGTGGTTTTTTATTTATCTTTGCTGTTTATACAGAGCAATTGCCGATAACATCCATTATGTTAACTAACTTTGTATATTCTATACAACATAAAAACAGAAAAAACTCCTTGTTGTGGTAGGTTGTTTTTCTTTAGGAAAGATCAAGCTTATAGTTTCTGTTTCTTTATACAAACGCCCTGTCAAGGCATTCTTCTATTGCATAAACTATAATTTTAGGAAAAAAAAGGGAGGGAGGAAGAGTTAAGGTTGAGTGTTTTTTTGTCTAATTGGGATATACAATCTATTAATTTATGGCTATCAAAAATGCATCATTATAAGGATACAAGTAAAAGTCAAAGGGCTAACGAAGCTGATATAATCTTACAGTTGACATACCCAAAGATTGGTAATGGTCGCCACCGTATTGTCTTTGATTTTAATAATGGATATGTATTAAAAGTAGCCCTTACAAAGAAGGGGATTCAATGTAATGAAACGGAATTTAAAATATATAACCATTGTCGAGCTGATTTACGAAAACACCTCTGCCGAGTGAAAGAAGTTGGACATGGTTGGATCGTAATGAAAAAAATGGACATTGAAGTTCCCGTTGAAATAAGTAATAAAGAATTAATCCCATTAAAAAACAAATTTAGCGATGCCGGAATCAAGCCTAAGGATATGGGTAATAGTAATATAAGGTTATCCAAGAAAGGTAAAATTACTGTCGTTGATTATGGAAATTTTATTATGTATTGAAGTGAATATAGATACTGGAGTTGGCTATGCTTTTGGTCTAGAATCTAATCAATACCGAGCTTATTGGGTTCAGTTTTGTTCTGATAATGGTGATTATATTAACTGACCTTGTATATAATATATAGTTTAAAAAACAGAAAAAAACTACCTGTCGCAACAAAGGTAGCTTTTTTCTGTTTTTTAGCTGTAGTTGTTGGCTGATGCCTCACGGCATCTTGAGTAGTTTGCTCGAGAGGCATAATTTTATTCGTTAATATAAAAAATAGGGTATTTATTTAGTACAAGCCATTCTTAAACTACATATTATACATGGTATACCTGCAGTTTACTCTCTTTCCTAGTCATGATACATCTTTAAAATAAAGAAACTACTTTAAAAACTAAAAATTAGTAAGTTATTAGCTTACTATCTTCTTGGAATTATTTACTCCTAGATTTTTCAATCTCCTATGATTATGGTTATTAACGGAAGTACTATACATACATAAATAAGCATTGGGAGAGAGAATTGTGAAAAAACAACTAATAGTATCTGCACTAGCTTTATCTATTATTGGGGGAGTTTCATCAACAAATGCAAGTGCAATGAGCATGTATAAAGAACCACCTTTTGAAGCATACAAAGTAGATAAAGGGGATAGCTTTTTCTTTATTGCTATACGTTACGGTTTAGATTACAAAAAACTGATGGAATTAAATCCATCAGTTGATCCTTACAACATGCAAGTAGGGTCAATTATTCGTTTAAAACCTGAAACCTCGGTTACTAAACCAACAGCTTCAAGTTCACAACTAAGCGCTTATGAACAAGAAGTTGTTACATTAGTCAATCAAGAACGTACAAAAGTTGGTTTACCAGCTTTAAAGGTTGATAATCAGCTAGCTAAAACGGCTCGTCTTAAATCCCAGGATATGCACGATAAGAAGTATTTCGATCACACATCCCCAACTTATGGTTCACCATTTGATATGATGAAACAATTCGGTATCACTTATAAGATAGCTGGTGAAAATATTGCTTACGGTCAGAAAACACCTGCTGAAGTAATGAATGCATGGATGAATAGTCCAGGTCATAAAGCAAATATCTTAAACAAAAACTTTACTCATATTGGAGTAGGTTACGTACAAGATGGTAGCTATTGGACACAACAATTTATTGGTAAGTAATAAAGAAAAACTAGGCTCAAAAGAGGAGCCTAGTTTTTTTGTATGCATAGCAATTAAGTTAGAGTTTTAATTAGATTTTGATTGGATGACAGTTGTTCTAAACTTGAAAATAAAAGGTACCTATAATGGTGATTATGGTAACTAAAGATGCATATCTTATACAGCTTAAAAAACAGAAAAAACCTACTGCTCCTGTTCAGTAGGTTTTTTTGTTTACAAGTGATTTTATACAGAGCGATGATTCATCCATCTTGGATAGTTTGCTCAGGTTATAGAGTTTTATTCATTTCTTATTTTATTTTCTATTTTGTATCATAGCTTTTACATTTTGAGAAGATAAAGGTTTCCTGATAGAATGCTTGGATTGTATAGCCGTCTTTCAATAAGCACACGGTAAGATCTTGAATAGATGTGTCATTTGCACAAGCTGGAGGAATTGTGCCTATAGAAGGACTAATAAGTACCACTCTGCCAGTTGTTTGATTGAATGTCACAAATATTACATTGCAATGGCGATAGCAATTTCCACGAAAATGATGTTCCGAAGACATATCATCACTTCCCTTCGTAAGACAAGATATATAATTATGGTATGTAATTTTATAGAAAAAGCTTGGACGATTTTTGCTTCTTCTATGAAAATTAGAAATGATTCAAAAAGAAAAAACCACTGTTTATCACCAGGCAGTAGTTTTTCCTTTAAGATAATAGCAATATAGGAACTCAGGATCTATTAAAAGAGCAGGGGTACGCTCACTTCTATAGTATGCAAGATAATAAAAAGGGTTTGGACAAGCTTGGAGATTGCAAAGAAAATTTTTAGTTAATAGAGGTAAGAGGCTATTGATTAAAAGACTAAAACTAGATTATTTGATCATTTTTATAGAAATGCCCCCTAAGTAGACGTTTAGCTTGTACCAATTTTATTTTTTTTCATATTATGTAGTATCTCTTTTATGTAGGAGGTGATTTAAATGTCCTATGGTAAAAGAAAAAAAGTTATTCATGTTGATAAAGTGATTATTAAGACAGACAAAGTAATTATTAAAAAAGATAATAAAAAAGATGATAAAAAAGATCATGACAGAGGATGTTGTTGTTGCTGTTGTTGTTCTTAATTCTAGATTTTTCAAGAATTAACCTAACCTAGATAATTTTCTCTATTATTTAATAACAGTAACTAACCAGATATAAAAAGACGTTGGTTGAAGCTTACCCAATGTCTTTTTTATGGTTGATTCCTTATGCATCCCAAACTTTTATTAAACAGGAATAGACAAGCATACCAGCAAAATCAGTCCATTTAAATATAATAGATTATATTTAAAAAAATTATCCGATGTTTGATACTACATAATATATTAAATAAATGATAAAAAGGATGAGGGAGAAAGTGAATATAACCCAACAATTAGAAGCAGCTACTGGGTGGAAGTTTAAAGAGTTATGTATAGATGATATTCATATTTACTCTAATTATATAAAGAAATCAAAAATACCTGTTAATGAATGGTCCACATCGTTCCCATATTTATACGCTTCTTCTTCTTATCTAACAATATTATGGACTATCATAGACAACATGCTTGTAACATTTCGGTTTTCAAAAAGTAAAAATCAAATCCACTTACAATGTGTTCCTTTTGGTGAAGGAAGCCCCGATCACGTTGTAAACGTATTATACAAATGTCTAATGTTCTGTTATACATGGAATAATAAATCTAATTCACATACAAAGGTCTCTATTCTTAACGAGGCACAATTGGAATTTTTACAAGAATCGAATTTATTTGATAAATACTTTAAGTTTTCATACCATAAAACCAGAGGACGTAACGTAATGGAACGGCATTATAGCATTAAGAAGCTTATTTCTTTGTCTGGGAAAGATTTTGCCTATGTGAGAGAATCAATTAATAATTTCTATAGGAAAAATCCTGGTTTGATTATAAGGTATTATACACCCAGCGATTATGATAATTTAATCAATCTATATACTCATTGGTTCAAAACTGCAGATGAAAAATATTTTTATATTAGCGATAAAATAGAGTATCGTCAAATCTTGAAGTATTACACTCAACTTAACCAGATTATTCTTGTTGCTGAAATTGACGGACAGATCATAGGAATGATTGCTGGAGGAGAACTTCCAAACGGGCAGTCATGGGCAAGTCTTAGAAAAACAACAAATAATGGAAGAGGGATAACACAAGCATTAGTAGTAAAACTTGCAGAAGAAATTCATAATCTAAATCCTAACATCGAATTATTGAATGACGGTACTGACGATGGACAAGAGGGTCTAATATTTGTAAAAGAAAAATTCAGGCCTGTACTAAATTTAACACTCCATTCTCTATATCTTAAATAAAATTTATTATATTTTTTAGCCTGTTGTTAAAGTTATTACAAAACAAAAGATAATTAAAATCCATTATGGTAACTAAACATATATAAGATATATATCTAAAAAACAGAAAAAGACCATCTCTCCCCAGTTTAAAGAGATGGTCTTCTATTCCTTGAGTCAAAATCGTAAATGACCCTTTCACGGCGTCTTGAATAGTTTGCTCAACTGATAAAAGAATATTCATAATAGGCAAGTTACCTAAATCTAAATTGACGCATACTTTTAGGTTTAAGAGTAGTTTTCTTATTATATGATTTGCAAAAAAACAGGAGTTCTGAAAGAGTGTGAATTCTTTTATACAAAATAAAGGTGTATATAATATATTTTAAAAAGCCGGGAGTGGGGGCTGTTCTATACATAGCTTTTTTTATTATGTACTAAACCTGTTATTTTGGTGGTGGTAATAACAGGTTCAGGGGGTTAGGCACCTTTTCCTTGTACAAGGATACTTCATTTTATGTAAAACTTCTTAAAAGGCTTGTACGATTGTCCGTATATTAATGATTAATTGGAGCTTGTATATTTTAGGCGAACATTTTTATTACTTGTACATATTATAAAAATATAACGTGCAGGGTGGTGAAGATATGGGCTTTTTCGGTGGTTACGGAGGTGGCTGCGGTTTTGGAGGCGGCTATGGCTATGGTGGTTACGGTGGTAACTCAGGTGGTAGTTTTGCTATTATTGTTGTTCTGTTTATATTATTAGTTATTGTTGGTTGTACTTGCTTTAAAAGTAGTTATTAATAAGTAGATGAAGTTTATAAGGATCTTTTTACCATTAATCCGATGAAATAATGAATTCCATCGGATTTTATTTCTAATAGAATTTTTGTATGTTAGTTTGATAGATATTAAACATTAAATTCTTATTTTACATAACACATGACAAATCTCAATTTTAAACATTCTACTTTCATTTCAAAGGCGCTTAACAGCAACCTCCATAGCCATATGGAGAAAGTAAAGAACCGGCTAATAAACCACCAGCTAACCCTCCTACAAAGGGACCACCAAAACCAAAACCAGGTCTTCCAATAAACCGTTCATCTGCATGGTTTAGCTGATTTTCTTGAGAATATAAACTGGGTAAAAAGTGTATTTCTGAATTCATGAGCGAAACCTCCATTTTTTCTTATCAAATCAAGAATATGCATTTACCTAGTTTACTTCTTGGGTTAGTGTCCCTGTTTTATGAAAAATAAGTAAAAAGTAATAGTTTTTTAAAATAAAAACTACAATTTTAAAAACTATTACGGTCGGGTTTAATACAAGTGATTTTTATTTGAGAATTAAACATGCTCATAAATGCTTACGGATACATATAATACGTTAGCCCATATAAATTATATCCCTACTCCTTTACTCAAATTTTTTAAAAAGGAGCGATAGTATGTCTAGTTATGGTGGATGTGGACTTGGTGGAGGTTTTGCCCTTCTAATTGTCTTATTTATTCTTCTTGTCATTATTGGATGTAGTTGTTTTGGTGGCGGCTACGGAGGCTTCTGCTAATTCAATAAAAAGCCTTTCATTTGAAAGGCTTTTTACATAGACCCATTTATTTTAAATCCTTTTAATGATAGGCAAGTTCCTAAAATATTGTGAATGCATATGATGAGCTTAGCGTACCCCGCCATTTTATTCTAAAAGCAACCTTTGTTTTTTTGATGTATTCTCGACTAATTAGAAAAACTCCTGATTGTAGTTGAAATCAGGAGTTTTTTGCCGTTCATATCAAAAGATTTGGAGGTAATTTATTTACATAACCCTAGTCAATTTTAAAAAATATTGTTGACTATGGTAATTATATCCTTTAAAATTTTATCGCCCCTTTTTGAGTGCGCACTCAAAAAGGGGCGATAAAATTTATGCCTAAAACGCAACCTGGATTTAAGCGTTTAAATGCTGATATCCCAGAAGAACTGTTTAAGGAATTTGCCAAGAGATGCATTGAAGAAGGTTTAAGCAAAAAAGATTTTCTTGTTCAAATTTTAGAAAAAGAACTCTTGAAAGATTCAAAAAGGTAGAAGAAAAAAACAAAATAAAAGGGCACTTTCCCAGCAAGGAAAGCACCCCATGTAGAACTCGTAAGGACTTTTATTATAACATGGGTTATCCTCAAAAAACAGGAGGGTCTTAAGATGGATCAAACCGAAAAATTGTTAATGGGTATCGAAAATATTTTGAGTATGGCTTTTGATTTAGTACAAGAAGTAAATCGTCTTAAACGTGTGGAAGAAAAATGTCAGATGCTTAAAGAAAAACTTTTTTTTGAAACAACTTACGACATCTGAACAAGACGTTTTTGCTCTCACACTTGATGACCATTCTATTACGAAGATGCAAGATATTTTGTTCAGAGAAGAGAGCACAATTAAGAATTAGAGGCGCAGCATTCTACAAAAATTAAACGTTTCTTCGATGAAAGAAGCGATTGATTTTTATAAAAAAACCACCCAGACTTCTTCTCAAAACCTCACGAATTATCATCAAAAAATCTTTCAAAAACTCGTTAATAATTCATAAAAGTTGAGGGGACGGTGAGTGGACAGTAGTTCAACATTTGCAAAAAAGTGTCAAAATTGATGTCGACACTAGGTCAACATTAGGTGTTTTTTTTACTCTTTAGGTCAACAGCAGGTCGACAGACTGGAAGTTTTCGTGGGGTCACTTTTTTGAGGGTGAAAACGTTGTTTTGCTGGGCTTTGCCCAGCATATCATAGCCAAATGATATCAAAAACCCCTTATGCTCTTCTCTACTCGTACTGGAAATTTTGCAATTTGATAGAAAAGGAATGATTTCATGGATATCTTTTTACGAAATATTGATCCGGTTGCTATGCAAAAAGTTGATGCACTAGCGAAAGAAAATGGAATGTCTCGTCAACAATTCTTGAAAGAACAATTCGAAGTATTAGCTTTTTTTGATGAGCAAGTAGTAAGAGAAAAAAGATTAGAAGCAATCATTGATCAGAACATCGAAATCATGAAACAATGTGCGATATCAATTGAAAAGATGAACGATATTATCTATGAACTGATGGGAGATGTGGAGGAGTAATGGAAACACAACGACGTATGATTACACTTGATAAAGAAACGGATCAATATATCCAAGATTATATGGCTGAACATAAACTTCGTTTCCCAGGAGAAGCGATTATGGATATCTGTAAAAAGTATCGGGAAGAAAAAAAGAAAGAATGGTCGTTAGACTATATTACGGAAACTGTTAGTGAAAATCTTCATGGTGTATTAAAAAATGAACTTAAAAAAATTCGATTAGGAACAAACAGTGCCGATAAAAACACACAAATTCTTATCGAATTCATGAATGGATTGTATTTTCACCATGGCTATAAGGGGATTATGACAACGGATCTTCAAGAGTTAGAAGAAACTAAACTTGCCAAAAAAGTTGTAGGTGAACGTATTGTTAATCAACGACAAAAACGGATAGATAAGGAAAACGCTAAAAGCTAAAATAGCCTTTAAGGCTAGCTAGGTAGGCTTAAGCCTACTTTTTCTTTTAGTAAACGAGGTGTATATAGCTTGATATGTAGTTATTGTGGGACAGAAGGATTAGAAGATAGCTGCTCTTTTTGTGGGGCTAATTTAAATATAAAAAGACCCAAACTTAAAGAATTTGTGTTCTTAGAGGACGTTCAGAAGTCTTTTAATGAACTTGCATGCTTTCATACGTATGATTTGTTAGTTTTGCTGCGTTTGGTACGTAAAGAACGGGCAAAGGCGTATGATTTAAAGCTAACGCTTAAAAAGGCTGCTAAGAGCCCTCAAATTGACGAAGTAATCTTAAACTATTGAGAAGATCAAACGGACTTTATACAAAGCGTATGAGAGTAATAGAAGGCATCTTAATAGATAGGATGCGGTATAAGCCTCAACGAGTAGATGACAAATTGTTAGGAAAATTGGCTAAAAAGCTACGAAAAGAGTATAAAAAAGCTCGACCCAAGGATATTCAAAATGGAAAAATACTTAGTTATGAAGAAATGGAATTTGCCAACGAATTGCAAGCTAATACTAAAGGAATGAAGCTTGTGCCTGATCGTAAAATCAAGAATAACATTCCTTTTGTTCAAATTATCCAGCATAATTTTAGCTATTTAAGAAAAGAAGGCTATTTAACCTTGGCTGAGGAAGGTTTTTTAGTAGGTATTTCAGAATTTTTAGGTTTTTCATCAAATTGTATAGAAGAAAAAAGACCCAATTCCTTTAAATCAATCTGATTTGGCTAAGGCTTTAGGAAGAGGAAAGAATAAAATTAGCCCGTTAGTTACAAGTTTAGTAGATAAAGGGATTATGGCTCGTGCTGAATCAGGTTTAGAAGATAATAACGTAAGATCTTAAGCGATATATATAAATCCTCATAAAATTATTATTCTCGAGCAAACTACTAAGGTGCTTCAAAGCACCAAATAAAATGAATATCAATGTACATACAAGAAGAACTTCCTACGTAAATAAGGAGTTTTTCTGTTTTTAAAGTGGATATCGTATACATGTTTAGTTAGCATAATCAATCTTCCAGAACACAACACAAAAAGAACCCCTTTTGGCGCAGTGGGGTTACATACAAATGGAATGTAATCACAGATATACAACTTTTTGTACATCCTTGATTTCTCAGCCTTCTCTGCAAGCGTCTTAGCAAAATACATGTATAAAAATCCTACTTATATATGTTAAAGCATATTAAAAGTAGTATCTACCAAAACTATCTAAACTAAATAAAAAGCAGTTTGCAAATGCAAACTGCTTTTAAGATGACCCGTACGGGATTCGAACCCGTGTTACCGCCGTGAAAGGGCGGTGTCTTAACCGCTTGACCAACGGGCCAGTATGGCTCCACAGGTAGGACTCGAACCACCGACCTCACGCTTATCAGGCGTGCGCTCTAACCAGCTGAGCTATAGGCCCTTCATTTGGAGCGGGTGATGAGAATCGAACTCACGACATCAGCTTGGAAGGCTGAGGTTTTACCATTAAACTACACCCGCACGTTTTCTTAAAATGGCGGTCCCGACGGGAATCGAACCCGCGATCTCCTGCGTGACAGGCAGGCATGTTAACCGCTACACCACGGGACCCAAATATAAAATGGAGGAGGAAGAGGGATTCGAACCCCCGCGGGCTTTGACACCCCTGTCGGTTTTCAAGACCGATCCCTTCAGCCGGACTTGGGTATTCCTCCGTATATTGTATGGTGGAGCCTAGCGGGATCGAACCGCTGACCTCCTGCGTGCAAGGCAGGCGCTCTCCCAGCTGAGCTAAGGCCCCATAAATGGTCGGGAAGACAGGATTCGAACCTGCGACCCCTTGGTCCCAAACCAAGTGCTCTACCAAGCTGAGC
>NZ_JBFTKA010000019.1:0-24961 GCF_056395685.1 Priestia sp. 10L35
CAGAAAGCAACAACCATTACACTAAGCACAAGCTTGAAGTCCCTTCGTTTTCGACTTTTAGATCAACAAAATAAAAGTTTTGTAAGCTTCAAAGAAATTAAGCATCTACTAGACAATAAAAAATCTCGTATGAATTTGAATAACAAAAGGCCAAATCTAGATAAAAATTGAATATTCACACGATGAAACTATCCATTTCCTAATAAAAAATACCTGGAAGAGTTGAATTATAATCCGAATAAGGGTCACTACATAAAAAGTGTCCCTTATTCGCTATTTGTCTACATTGTGTATAAATCTTAAAACCTTTTATTTAATATACTTTCACTTAAACTATCCTCTTGACGACAGTTAACAACCCATTCGTGAAAATGTATCTTTTCTAACCCTTAAAACTAAATTTATAAGTACTTAAAAAACATCGGATTAGAAAAAAACGATGTTTTTAGCACTTTAAACTCAGAAACTGATACTAATTTAACTTTTCCTAATGAATCTTGTTCCTTAATTTCACAAGTACCATTGTTATATAACCACAAAGCAGTATAATTTTTGCTTTAAATATGACATTACAATCAACCTTCACTAATTATCCTTAACCCTCCTTAATACTTGCTAATTTTCGACATAAAAAGAGGGATCCCTTTAGAATAACTCCCAGAGAGTATTGCACATGAATATCTCCTATCGATCGTTTGATCACTAATTATCTCTTTACATTGAAGAATATTTTTATTTACCCAGGATATTTTACGCTCTTAAAATCTACGTATATTTCAAAAAGTCCATAAAAATAATATAATCACTTTTTATAATTACAGATATAACTATTTATAATGTAAACGTTTTCTGTTATGATGAAATCAGGTGGATAGCATGCGTGGCTATCGTTGTATTTGGCGCAGGTGGAGCCCATACAAAAAGAAAGAATGAACTTTTTTTAACTTTGTGTTGTGTTACATACAACTTCGTACATACAAGTTAATACAATCAATAAGTACATTATTAATTTGGATGTATAAGAGATTACTAGATAGGTAATGATAGAAGTAAGAAACATAAATAAAGGAGGAAAAGATGTTGAAAGAATATAAACAGGTGTTTTCTAATTTTATTGATGAAGACCGATTCGAACTACATTCATACCTTACTTATTTATTCAATCAATCTCAGGATAACGATGTAATTCAGTTAGAAGATGAACATATAACATGATAAATGTACACATATTGTAAAGTGGAAGGGTAAATATATGAATGAAAAATAGGATAAGCGACCTTACTGTTCGAATTAGGATAGATAAGTCGCTTTTTATTGTTCTCATGTAAAGTCTTCCTGTTAGTGGGTTAATTCTATTACAGAGGGTATTCTATGAGATACTTCGAAGCTGTTTAGTTAATCGTAAGAGGGTTTCTTTATCTTTATTTTTTGAAGCTTGTTCCATTTGCACTAAAATTTCTGTTTTTTTAACGTCACGTAGATTTTTCATTGATAAAAGTTGATTAAATGTAGCATTCATGTCTTTTATCTCTCCTATCTTTGTGCAACCGTTTTTCTTTGTATTCCACACCCATCATTCTTTTTCCTTTAAAAGCTTTCTATATATAATAAGCAGAAACTCAGTCAAAAAAGACTGAGTTTCTGCTTATTATATGCCATTTACACCACTTTCTACCATAGCATGTTCCCAGCTAGGGAAAAAATAAAGTGCATTTTTCATTAGTTTTGGATGTGTTTGCTTTACTTTTTTCTTTTTTAGAGATTGTCCATTTGTTCCTAAGTACTGAATTTGGGCTTTGACTTCTTCGACCGTCATATCGGCTTGCATAAGATCACTCCCTTTATCAAGTTGACCCTATTATTCCCTTCTTTTAGATAAGTAAAACATATACTTCTAGAATTAGCTTATATTTATTTATATTTAATACAAATTATGAAGAATAACTACAACAAAGACTGCCGATTATGTATAAGCCTTCTACCAAGGATTCTTTCTCCGGAGTATGCAGCTTTTTATACATATGCTTGTCTCAGAAAATAGTCTTTATGAAGAAAAAATATATGTTATTATTTAACTCCATTTATAGACTCCTTTAAAAAGTTACCATTTCAAATGCTTTTAGAATAAGGGTGTTTTTTTTATTTAACTACTAAAGAAACTTCCACTCTTTCTTTTTCTCTTATAATGATGATGTCCATAACTTCCATGATGATCACGGCCTTTTCTATAATCGTCACTACTGCTATAACTCTTAAAAGGTTTTGATTTTCCTCTCTTGTAATCACTACTACTGTAATGCTTATGTTAATTATTCATTAGTGAATCAAACAGTTTCTTGAACATGATTTAACCACTCCTCATAATTAGTTTAAATCTATAAAAAACAAAAAGCGCTTTTATCTTTTTAGTAGATAAAAGCGCTTGATGTATAAACACAGACTTCACCTAACTAAAAATGTAGGCAAAGGTCTTGCTAACAATTAAGATTGCCAACAAAGCCGGAAACAAAATGTTTCGTAGTGACGACTTTTGTTGTACAGCTACTCCCCTTTGGAGTATTAAGTTTGTTCAATGTTAGCGTAAATCGATTCTACAAGTCAATTAATAACTAATAGCGTCCAAAAAGGAACATCCTTTTAGACAAATGTACGTCGAAGTATAGGCTAAATTATAATGGACTTTCTGTAGTTTAGAAAAGTAATACCTAAGTACTTTATAGCTTTATAAAGAGAAATTTATATTTATTTCTCCATGTGAAAATATGATATATTATATACATACCGATAATACGCCATACTATAACTAATTTAGGTAATCATAAATAAAAGCACTACTAATCCATAAATATAAATATCATCAAAGGCGTTAGTACAGACCACTAACGTCCTTTTTACTGTCTTCTTCACTTTAAGATTTCTACACGCACTGGAGGGAGATAACATTGAGTAAAAATCAAAAGCTATGGACAACGGAGGAAGATTTATTCCTTAAAAAACAATATGGACAGATGACGTTCCAAAGAATGGGTGAACACTTAAATCGTAGCAAAGAATCTGTTAATAAACGGATTGTACGATTAAACCTTCGAAATGAAGAGAATTGCTTACATAAAAAATGGACAACGGAACAAGATACTTTCTTAAAAGAAAACATTAATATCATGAATAACCGGGAAATAGGAAATCATTTAGGTAAGACACCTTCTTCTATTGCTACTCGTATTAAAATATTAAAACTAACACGACGAGAAACACTGCGGAGATGGACGAACCAAGAGGATGAATACCTATTAAAGTATTATGGATCCAAATCTCTTAAACACATATCTAAACGACTGCAGCGAAGTATACCAGCATTAGAGTCTAGATTAAATCGCTTAGGCGTATATGGAGTAAGAGCTTATACAGGAAGTATTACAGTATATGAACTAGCAAGTTTTCTTCAAATTGATGTTCATACTATCTATAAATGGATTCAAAAAAAGAAATTACCTCATAAAATCACGAGGGCAAAAACACGAAAATTTGTAGGAATTGAAGTATCAGCCTTTTGGAAATGGGCTGAGCAAAATAAAAAGCTCCTTAATTTTTCTAAAATACCTACAAATACTCTTTTGCCAGAGCCGGATTGGGTAAGGAAACAACGGAAATATGATTATTATAATCGTCCAAAATATGAAAAGAAACAGTGGACTGAAGAAGAAGATGCCCGTCTATGGTATATGTTCTACGAGGAAGGTCGTACTCAACAAGAAATCGGTCAACTTATAGGACGATCAAGGTATGGGGTTCAACGAAGGTTAAACCGATTGCGAAAAAAGAAATTGACCACTTAATGGCTGTATCCTGTACTTATTTTAAGCAATAGATCTATTCACTCGATATTAAAATAAATCTTAAAAAAAAGCACAGACCACTATATATGGTTTGTACTTTGGGCTAATGAATAACACTAAAAGAAAGATTGTCTAATAACAGATTAACAATTTAACGCTTTAAAGTAAAACGTTAAATTGTTCCATATTATATCCCTCGTTATTTAAGTAAATAGTAAATTATTTCATAAAAAATATAAGTGTTAATACCTGCTCTTACTGACGAATACAGAGCATGAGATCGTATACCTTGCTTTAAACAGATTAATGAGTGAGTTAATCTCCAGACATTAAATATCTTTATTTGAAAACGTATTCAAAAAACAAAAAAACCTATCTCTTCCCAGTCAAAAGAGGTAGGTTTTTTCTGTTGCAGAATTTAGTTGTATACGTCAATGTTTGGCGACATCTTGTGTAGTTTGCTCAATTTACTGTTTATTATTTATTCTATAATTACCAAAAAAAAGAAACAAACTTAAAAAAGAATGTTTCTTGAAAATTCAATCCAGTTTAATACTTTACCCTTATCATAGAAATCAAAACATATTTTATAAAAAATGTTTTGGTGCTTATAATGAACAGGATCACAACTAAAGATTTATATGAAATAAATCTTTAAAATAGAAAGAATTCAAGTGAGGGAAAAATTTGCTTTTTTCTACATTAAATCTTAATTAATTATATAAAAAGACTTATGTTGCAGGACATTAAAAGAAATATGTTGAATAAATAGTATCGATTTCTAATATATTGTTGTTGAATGTTAGAATTTAATTAATTCCGATTAGGAAGGTTGGAGGAATTGTGGGTGTTAAAAGAAGAAGATGGTGGGCTTGATCAGGAGTGGATAAGTCTTATGAAGGAAGCTTATCAATTAGGTCTCTCTTTTGTGGAAGTAAAAGAATTTATATATTCAAACCAAAAGGAAGTTCTTTCTAAATAATTCAGGCTCTTTTTGCTTCTTATAATCTGATTATGTAAACTTTAAAAATGATTTATTACTCAGTGACTTCTTTTTCCACAGTACTTATTATTCTATACAAAGCTAAAGAGGTAGCCTCCACATCTGGAAAATATTCAATATGACCCGTTTCAATATTCTTTACTTGAAAATTCTTTAGTTCCTTAGAATAACTGAGAGAAAAGGTATTATTTTTACTACAAATGGTATGAGTAATTTCACTGTCTTCATACTGTAATAAAGTTTCTAACATTTCTTTAATTTTAATTATTGTCATTTATCATCAACCCATTTCTCGCAATTTAAAGTTTAATCTATTTTACCATAGGGTATATATATAAGTTATTAGCTCCAAATAATTGAAATAAATATTTTAAAAATGAAATAAATTTGTAAAAAAGTGTAATTTCACCTTAAGGTTAGAAACTATATAACAAATGTATCATGGTTGGGAACCACGGATATATATGATATAAAAGATGTACTTGAAATATATATTTAAATGTGGGAATAAAGGATATTATTTAAAAACATATTTAGTATGGGTAGTATAGGGCATAAAAATAAATAATAATTCATTTGGCGATATTTATTAATTAAGGATAATAATAATCAATAAACAATAAGGGGTGTATTCAAAATGGAGATTATTTATAATCCGAGGGAGAAAATGACGGATTTTATTAAAGATAACAAACAAAATTTCCAAGACAAACTCTTATCAGAGGCGGTTAACGTAGCCTCTAATATTAATGATATTTTAGAAACAGGAAATATTGATCTTTTAAAAAATGCTCAAAAGTTATCTCTATATGTCGTAGAACAAAAAGAAGACCAACTCATTGCTTTCGCTCAGCAAGAAGGCGTAGCATGGGCGGAGCACGCCTTAACTCTTGCCTTCAAACTAGAATGGGTACAGGCCATTAGGCGAACATTATGGCATTTTCTCTATCAATATGATCGAATAAATAACCATTTTAATGACCTTGAAGAATTCTATGCCTTAGAAAAGCGAATTAATGATAGAATTGATCAATTTCTTAACACTTTTGTTATTAGTTACTCAAAGTATAAAGATGAATTAATTGCCTCCCAAAGGGACTTGGTTGAAAATTTATCGGTACCCATTATACCACTTAGCCAATCTGTAGCTGTACTACCGTTGATTGGAATGATTGACATTAATCGTATCCAAACGATTGAGGAGAAAGTACTGATGGGCATCTCAGATTTAAAGATTCAAACATTAATTATAGACCTGTCTGGAATTGCTAACATGGAGATGTATGTCATTGATCATTTCCAAAAAATATTAACTGGAATTTCAATGATGGGATGTAAGGCTGTTCTTACAGGTTTACGTGCGGACCTGGTGCGGACAATGATTCACTCAGGAATCTCCTTTGAAGAAAAAGCAGAAACAAAAGGGACGTTACAGCAAACATTAAAAGAATATTTAGAACTCCACCAAATGTAGGAGGAATAAGGAAGTTTACTCTACACACAGAAATGAATTTATGAAATTAGAATCATTTTGATGCTTAGAAAATCCATTATTATATAATCTTCTCATGGTTCCTTTAATTCGTTTTATGTTAACTAAGGATGTATACCATATACATCTAAAAAAGAAAAACCCACCTGATTTGTCAGAGGTGGGCTTTTCTTTTAGCTAAATATTAAGGGTGTAATTGCTTGTTACTTACATATCATTTAATATTTTTGTAGATATTTATTATAACCTATCAAATCATTTTGAGAAAGTAGAAAATGAAAACGGTTACTTGATATTAAAACTAAAAGGTATCTTTTCTATTTCATACCGATAAAATCCATTACGTTAAGTAAATAGTAAAGTATTTCGTAAAAATAATTAGTTTCACTATTTACTGTAACTGATGACAAATAGATCATTCATTATAATAGATAAAGACAACAAACTGGTGAGTTTGTTGTCTTTAGATTTCAGTCTATCCTATAATTTTTGTACAGCGTACAATAGCAATTCTTCCACATTCTTTTTGCCTAATTCCTTGGCTTTTTGCTGTAGTTCTTTCTTTAAATCGCTTGATACCTTTACGCGTACCACTTCTAAATCGCTATCAATATAAATCCCACGGCTGCGTTTGTTAATCTTCCCTGAAACAAGAACCGACTCTAATAGCTCAACAATTTCTTGTGCTGATTCCGTCAATAATACAGGTTTGATTTCAACGATAAATTGTTCTTTCTCTTCTTGTGGAGTAATTCTCATGTTGGTTGGGCTTAGGTACTCATAAAATAAATCTATGAGCTTGTAAAGTTGTGATTTTGCATAGGCTGTTTGCTTAAAGGCAAATGTAGCATAGCCTTCTTTGGTAACAGTTTTTTTTGATTCAATCTCGTAGGCTGCTTCAAAGCCTCGGTGAAGTAACTCCTCTAATGTTATCTCTTCATGTTGTTCTGTAACAGCCATAATTGGATCTTCTACAGAGATGATACGGGCAAACTGCTCTTTTTCTTCATTTTTCTTCACAAAAAGCTGAAATAGCGCAATATTTTGTTCGGCATGATAAAAATGACGCTTACTCGGTTTGCGCCCTACTTCATGCGTGAGCTTAAACGCTTCTAGATCTTCTTCATTCACAAAATAACAATTAATGCCCCGGTATTCTTCTTGGAACGCAGGTAACAGTTCTTGCTTAATATACTTATTCACCGTTGTGACCGAGATATCCAGTTGATGCGCGACTTCTTTTGTCGTAAGTCCTGGCTTTTTTAACTCTTCTTGTAAACGAACAACATCCTCGATATCAAATTCATAACGTCCTTCAATATGCCAGTCATCTTTATTAATAGGATTTAATTTTTCTTGTTGAATATATGTATAAATAGTTTTCTTTGATGAAACACCTAACATTCCCATTACATCTTCAATGGTAATAATTTTAGTAGGATTATCAATCATGACATACACTCCTATTCTTTTTCTTATATTTAATAATTAATTATATCATATTTATGTATAGTTATAAGATAAAAGTTTTTTTAACTGATATGTAAATAGTAAAACTAACTTATATAATATTATGTTTTATTATTTACTTTAGGTGACGACAAATAGGAGATTTTTCTACAAACTATATAAATACTATGCTATATTTATAAAAAGTAATTTTATACTTTTGTTTTTGAATAAGGTACAATTAATAAGTAATTTGTACAATAAATAGATTTATTAAAATACTCAATTATAAAAGAAATTGATATTTAATTAAGATCTCTAGTAATTTTAAAGTTGATGTCAAAATTATTATTATGTTTTAAAAGTTATTTATCATCTACATATATATAAATGTAAACTTAATATTACCTATAGGGGAAAATGATTTAACTTAAGGAAGAGTTATAAATAAAAAGACATGATTTATGAGAGGAGAGGTTTTATGCACGATTTCTCTTTAGTACATATAGGAACACAAGTAAGAGAAAGAAAAGGGGATTTCAATAAAATCGTTTCATTGATGCTGGATAGTACGTATTATGATGCATTAGAAGAAAGAAATGATTATCACCAGCGAAAAAATGAAGATATGTTCAGCGATTTTACAGATGAAGAAATGATGTACTACTACGTTCATCAACGAAAGCATATTCGGAAGGATCGAGAACGAAAAGAAAACACAAAGACGGAATACGTACGAATTTTGTTGCAGTTTTATCAGTATGCGGTACAAAGTGAGTCGTTCTTGCGCCAAGATGTTGACTATTATATAGAAGAAACGATTTTTAAAAACCTACGTCCTTGGCATATACGTAACTACCAGGCCTATCTAAGTACCGCATTATTGGGTAAGGGTGGGAAACCTTATTCACCCGCAACTTTAGATGCCAAAATGACAATTTTAAAGAGTTTTATGAAATGGCTACATGAAGCAAAGTATATTCAGCAACCATTACATAAGGAAATTTTGAGTACATCATTGTCTGAACAAGAAATCCCAAACCGAGATTTATATTACCATGAAGTTAAACAGTTATTGGACTATTACAAAGACCATTCTATTAACCATGGTTTGTTAACGATGTTGGCGATGACAGGATTGCGTGTACAAGAAATAGCTAAAGCTTCGTGGGGAGATGTATATCTAGACAGTTTAAGTGGCCATTACCGGTTAAGAGGAGTAGGTAAGGGTGGAAAGAAATTTGATAAGTTACTTCATCCATCTTTATATGAGCGCATCCTTGCTTTTCGAGAACGACGACACGTCAGCACAGCATTAAATTCAAGTGATCAAGGGCCACTATTTCCAACCAAAGATGGAGGATATTATCAATATAAAAATTTAAGTAATTATATTGTACGTATTATTGAACGAACAGAGTTACCTTTTGTAAAAGAACGGACTGACAGGATTACACCTCATTACTTTCGTCATTTTTATGCGATTTATAGTAGGCAGCAGGGAGCAGATATTTTTTTAATCCAGAAAGAACTAGGGCATAGTGATCGTAAGACAACTGAGCGCTATTTGGAAAAGGTTTTGCAACGAGAGCAAGAAATTGGACTCATGTGGAAGGAGCAAGATTTCTAATTAAAATACATGTGAAAGTCTCTTCATTTAAGTATGCTCATTCTCTGTAATTACACGTTCTGTAATGTTCTTATATATGTTAACCTAATCCGGTTATCCATTAGATCCGGTGGATGTTTCTACATTCGGCCCTATTACTACTGGCTTGTCTACAATTTCATAAGAATTATAAAAAGGAGGGACTTAAATGCAATTTGATGTATCTGAATTAGTTGAAGCAAAACGTCAAATTGATTCAACTTTACACAAACTTAAACAGACAGTAAAGATTTTTGAAGCTAAAGAAAATTCTAATAGATATAAATCTCAAATTACCTTAGCTAAAAGACGGATACAAGCATTTGAAATTTCAGTATCTCTTATTGAAAGAGAAATAAATGACGCTGATAAAAAAAGCTAGTTATCAGCTTTTACAAAGTTCATATTTATCGTCATCTAGAGTAATTTGTAAAACTATTATTTTTTATAAGTAGTTGTATTCATTTATCGGATGGGAGAGGATATTTAATGCTAAGCAAAACAGATGAACGGTTTACGACCGCGATTAATTATTCGTACAAAATTTATAACAGTGAGGTGAAAGTATGAAAGAAAACAATATAAAGAACCCCAAAAACGAAATTATAAAAAAGCATGAGAAATTATTTGTGAAAAAATTAGACCTTGAGAGTGAAGCAAATCGCTTAATGTTAGAAATTAATTTATTAGATGCACAGCATACTCTTGATAAAGTAAATCAGTTAAATCGACAGATAGACGATATAATTTCTGAAATGGATTATTTGAAACAGGCGCTTGAAGCTATTAAGTAAGTCTATATCAAAGTATGCTAAATTCTACTATCGTAATCGATTTTAAAAGGAATTTAACTTGTTTTTCCTAATAGATTATCAGGAAAAACAAGTGGCTGTTTATTTGAAATAAAGTTTGATCGATTATATAAAAAATAAGGCAAGGTCTTAACCAATACAACGCTAAGTTAAGGAAAGTAAAGCGTGCCATAAGTGCCTCTTTTTCTTAAAACAAATTGGTTCCTATAATTTATCTTATGTAAACTAGAAAAAGAAATAAGGCAAACCCTACTCATTTCTGAGTTAGGTTTGTAATTTTTATTTATACGTGTAACTGCTGATTAACCAATCTCTTTACTCTCTCATAAGCTTTGACCTCACCTTGGTAAAAACACGCACTGTTCCAGTCTTCTCTTTTCTCCGCATCCTTTCTCCAAGCATCAGATTGTTCTAGTAACTTATCAATGTATTCAATAAATTTCTTTCGCTCCATTCAATCACCTTCTTTTATCAAATTTGGAAATATTTTTAAGTTATTTTGATAAGTAATATTTCTAGAATTTAGTGAGAATACCTGTTGAAATTTGATATAATCTCCAGGACTTTTAGGAATAAAAGAAATGACCTCCAGTAATGAAAGTCATTTCTTTTATTTTATTACCTGTTTATGCTCATTTTGATGGGTTATTTTAATTCTTTTTGATTTTAAAAACATTACTTATGTTAATTTAAAGAAAAATAAAAAAAGCTGCCAATACAGCTAGGCAGCCCTTCCTTAAATATCCCTAATTATTCTCTTTGCTATAAACCATAGAGGAGATATACTTATTTCTTTTGCTTGTTTGTTGATTTCTCATTATTCTTCCCTTTTTCAGAAGTAGTAATATCCGTATCTTCAACATGACTTTCTGGTTTCTGATTGTTTACTGAGGCTGTGACCTCTTCAATCTCTTTGATAACAGGAGAAGTTGTCACTTTAAGTTGAGCTTCTTGTTTCTTATCGGCTGAAAGTTTAACTTTTTCCTCTTTTGAAGCATCAGAAGCAATTGCAGCTGCAACTTCTTGGTAACTTTGATCTACGTGATTATCCATGTTTTGATAGATTTCAGAGCCAGCAAGTTCAGGAATCGCGGGGAGTTCTGACTGTTCAATTTTTGCTTCTTCCTTTAGAACAGTATCCTTCATCTCTTTAATCTCTTGAATTTTACGCTTACCAATGATGACTTCTTCCACAACTACAGGCCTCTTGGTTACTTCAACTCGCTCCTCCATAATAGGAATACGAATGATCTCGTTCTCTGTCAATGGGCTACCATCATACTGACCGTCTATGACCGGGCGGCGTTCTACGTAGACTTCCTCACGCATAACTGGAACCTGGATAGTTCGTAGTTCTTCTACAATTTCCTTACGAAGTTGTATTTCCCCAGTCTGAACTCGCTCTTTCCTTACATTAAGTTGCTCTTCACGAAGTAGCACTGACCTATGCCCCTCTGTCTCGTATGGAGACTCCCTAACCGTAGTATATGAAGGAATTGTTTGAGTTTCATCCACATCAATTAGGACAAGGATTTTCCCTTCCTTTACATCCATTTCACACTGTTTTGCAGTAAAGTTTTGAATCCCCATTCTAACAAGTTTTGAAGTTAGGCCACCAGCTTGGGTAGTAGAAATCATTCCACCTGTCATCATGGTAAGAAAGCTGTCCATCATCACACCTGCCAACGAACTTACAGCTGGTGTTCCAGCTTCTATCATTACATTCGTCTCAGTCCCTAACTGTAAAGTATTATTGCTATCCTTTGCTACTACTAATATGTCTGTTTCACGATAACCCTGATGTTTTAACCCCTTAATTGCATGTATCGCTTCTTGCTCCGAATGAAAAGTCCCTGCAACTTGTTTTCTCGTTCCCATTTTCCCATCCCCTTAAATTTTAATTAAACGAAAACTTCTTTTCACATTTAATTCCATCCTTATTGTGTATATCATGTACCCAGTGGGTTTCTATTTAAAACTTAATACGGATGACTATGTAAATGACCCCTAAATTATAAAATGTAGAAAGATGAAGTAGAGGCAATATCCATATTCGGGAAAACTTTAGAGTTTTTATTGAAAAAGAACGTTTGTTCGTATATAATATGAAAAAGGAAAAACCTCATATTTTTCCTTAATTGAAACATATAGGATATTTAATACAGAGATAATTTACAATTAGTTTTCATGGGGGAGAAAAAGCGATGAATTCTACATACCATCATTTAAAAGATACAAAAAAAGAAGAAGGGCAAAAAGAATTACTTGAGAGAAACCTAGAAGCTCATAGAAGTAGAAGATGGGTAACCAACTCTATTTACGCTATGTCACTACTTGGAGTCGTACTTTGTTTCTATTTTCATGTACCAAAGGCTGCAATTATTACTCTAATCTTATTTTTAATATGTGCAACTAGCGAAATACTGTATAGAGCGTTAGATAAAAAGATAGAATTACGGTTAAAACGGATTAAACAGGAGAAAAGAAAGATTATATTTAAAGGAAATAAATCCTAACAGCTTTTCTATAAATTCCTTTCTGCTATACAGATTTGAAATTATTTTTTACATGAGAACGAAGAAGAAAGAGGTAGCTTGCTCTATCCAAGAAAAAATTACATACTATGGTAAGCTTCTGGTGGAAATCTAATGAATGAAGCCTGAAATCAGTCCTTCTGTACGTGTTTCTCACCCTCTTATTCCATAAAAAACGTTCGTAAACGTGCATGATTTTTATAAGACGTTCGTAATTTAATTAAAAACTTAAACGAACGATTAAAATGATAGATTTTCTATAAAAAAGAAAAGTCCGTAAAAGTATACTTTAATGAACAGTGTATAATTTAAAAAAGTCTGTGTCTTTAGAATAAATCTTTGTTTTACTTAAAGAGTTTAATAAAATAAAATGCCCCTCCTGTTGAAGAGGGACATTTCACATTTTTATTTATTTCTTACAAGCTATAGTGTGATTGTTTCACTTGATATTGAATCAAAACGATGAAATTCAATTTAATGCTGTGCCAATAAAATATTCTACATTTTTCATCTTTAAGATTAATGATTTAATAGGAAAACCCCAATTATATAGATTCAATAAGTGATCCGTTTAGAAAGAGACTTATTTGCTGATTTAACTGTAATTGAACGTTTGTAGAATACTTTTTGCTTGTTGTATGGTATCAGTGACTATCTCATTTGCTGTTTTATCCTTCTTTAATAGCCTTGTACTTTGACCACACCACAAAGACATATACTCTTTATTACCTTGCTTAGCTGCAGCTTTTCGAATCTCTCCAGTAATGGTATTTTGTGTAGGGAAACATAAAGGCTGAATCTTAAAATTGTCGAACTCCTTAATAAAAGTATTTGCTATTCCTCTTGCCGGACGACCTGAAAAATGTCTAGTAAGAACTGTGCTTTCTTCATTACTTTCATGAAGAGCTTCTTTATAACAAGGATGCGCCCCGGATTCTTGTGTTGCTAAAAATGCAGTTCCCATTTGGACACCACTCGCGCCTAAAGCTAAAGCTGCGATTAGTCCCCTTCCATCCATAATTCCGCCAGTAGCGATGACAGGAACATCCACCTGATCTACTACTTGAGGTACAAGTGAGAAGAGCCCAATATTCGCTCCATTGGGGCATTCATTTACATCGAATGTTCCCCGGTGACCACCTGCTTCACTTCCTTGCGCTACAATCACATCTGTACCCTGTTCTTGTGCTGTTAGCGCTTCTCTAACAGTTGTAACCATTGTAATAACCTTCATATCGTTTTCTTTTGCTATTTTCATTGCATAAGGTGGAAGAATTCCAAAAGCCGTGCTTACTACAGGAACTTGTTCTTCCACTAATACTTTAAATTGCTCTTTAAACAAATTTTTAGTTTTGACTTCTTGATCACCGCGCTTAATATATAAAACGCCTCGCATCGTGTCTAATACCTGTTGAACCTCTTCTATCCCAACTGTATTATCTGCCATTTCAGTAGTAAAAAGATTGACAGCAAATGTCCTGTTTGTATATTTTCGAATCTCTCTCACAGCTTGCCGAATATCCTCTGGATGCATATAAGCAGCGCCTAAGGTTCCAAGACCACCTGCTTCACATACGTTTACAATAAGATCTACCGTTGTAATTTTGTCTCCCGCCATACCAGCCTGTATAATGGGTACCTTAATATCTAAAACTTCACAAACACGATTATATAAATTCACTTTTTTCTCCCCCAGATTATAAAGTAAACTACACGGGTTGTATTAAGATTTAAATAAGCGATGGGACTTGGTAGTTAATACTTTTTTATTTTCATACTTTAACCCTGACATAAGTAACATAGACCCTATGAAGACAATTGCTGCTGCTCCTAATAAAGAGGTATTATAATTATTTGTAGCTTCTGAAAGCACTCCAGCAAGAGTGGGACCAATCATTTGTCCAACTGCGTAAGCAGCTGTGAAATATCCCATTATCCGGCTATTGTTTTTTGGCACCATTTGTCCTAGTAGCGTAGCTCCAAGAGAAGTAATCCCCATGAAGGTAGCTCCAAAGATAGCAGCACTCGCAAACAAACTAAACGATGAGGATGACCATACAGGAATGCTTACACCAATAGCTTGTATGAACATAGCTAGGATTAACGATTTGATAAATCCCCATCTTTTAGAACACGCTGACCATAATAGACAAGAAGGAATGGCTGTTATCCCCACTACTGTCCAAATTACAGAAGGGTCGAAATGAAAAGAAGGTGTTTTTTGGGCGATAGAGACAATGAATGTGCCCGTTACAATATATCCTAACCCTTCGCAGCCATTCGCTACTATCAAGAAAGGTAACCATTTCTTTGGTGGAGCTGTACTTTGGTGAGCTTCGTTTCCTTTTTTGTTATGTAGGAAGACAGGACGTTCTTTAAAAGTTAGAAAGATAACAATTAACAAAAGTAAGCTTAACCCACTTAAACCAATCCACGCTCCTTTCCAGCCCCAATTATGATAGAAAAAAGGAATGGAAATACCGGTTAGGAAAATCCCACAGCCAGGTCCCATATAAAAGAAACCAGACCAATTCGTCCTACCTATTTCTCTCAGCTTTCCTAAAACTATGCTGGAAGCCAATACAAAAACAATGGCACTACACACTCCAGATAGAAATCTCAATATTGCCCAAAGTGTATAAGAGGTTGTAAAACTCATCAAGCATGTAGTCGCAACACCAATAATTAAGCTTATCTTTAAGATAGGAACCGTTCTCCCCTTCATGGAAAATAGTCCCGTTAAAATAGCTCCAATTAGATAGCCTGCATAATTAGCTGAAGCGAGATAACCAGCAATAGTTTCCGGAAAATCAAATTTCTGTTGCATAAGAGGTAGGATAGGCGTGTAAGAAAATCTTCCGATCCCTAACGCAATGGCCATTGCAAGTAATCCTCCTATTAAAAATGAGAGGTTTTTTTTATCCATTTCTTCACTCCTTCCAAAAGTTGCTCCATATTTATCATATGCTTTTTTCTCCATATGGTATAATTCGAAATAAAGATATTTGCCATCACTTTAACAGATGGCAAATAGAAATTAGGTGTGAAGAAACATGGATATTCAATCATTGCGTATTTTTAAGGCAGTTGCTAAGTATGGAAGTATTTCAAAGGCTGCAAAAGAGCTAAATTATGCACAGTCCAATATTACGACTCGGATGCAGCAGTTAGAAAATAGCCTACAAACTGTCTTGTTTTATCGACATAATAAAGGAATTACACTAACAGCAAAAGGGGAATTATTAGTAACCTATGCTGATAAGATTTTTCGCCTTCTAGACGAAACGAAACAAATAATGAGGGATGAAGAAGAGCCTCAGGGACCGTTAGGAATTGGGTCAATGGAGACAACAGCTGCCGTTCATTTACCTGCATTTCTTTCTAGCTATCATTCTGCTTATCCTCAAGTGGATTTAAACTTAAAGACGGGACCTACTAGTCAGCATATTGAAGAAGTATTAAATTATAAATTGGATGGTGCGTTTGTCTCTGGACCTTTATCTCATCCTGACCTCATTGTAAAAAAGGTTTTCAAAGAAGAGTTAGTGTTAGTAGGAAATTTGTTACTCTCTCGATTCTTAGAATCAGAAAGGGTTGGTAATTTAACACTTTTAGTCTTACACAAAGGTTGTTTTTATCGTGAGAAGTTTGAACATTGGTTACGTGAGGAAGGTGTAAGGCCTTCTAAAGTTATGGAGTTTGGTTCCTTGGATGCGCTTATGGGATGTATAGCAGCTGGATTGGGAGTTACTTTACTTCCCCTGTCTATTGTACAAAGATACAGTCATCTGGAAGAGGTTACCTATTATCCTATTCCTGAAAAATTTTCATTAGTTGATACACTTTTTATTTACCGGGCTGATACTACCTTCTCTACACCCCTTATTAAATTTATAGAAATGTTTCAAGAGAAGCACTCCTCTATAACTTCCTAGAAAAGGAATTGGCACTTGCATCCTCTCTTATGTGGATAAAGACATTACATGCTCATCAAGTGAGTTTATAAATATAAAATGTACTACATGTATACAAAATAAAAAGCCACCCAGTATTTGCAGGACAGATGGCTTTTTACTATAAAATGCATGTGCAGACATATAATAACACATCATTTCCTTATGGACTATATTTTTTCGTACGGGCATATGTATAAAAGGTACACTTTTTATGCACCCTTTCTTCCATTTATCTGTAAGGAGATTATTGGCACATCAAGGATGTATAAAAAGATGTATAAACGATAAATTTGAAAAGCGAACGAGTCCTTGTGTATCAAGGACTCGTTTTTGATGTGGGTTCTGATAAGAGACTTTATGTTAACTAAGGTTGTATAGCGTATACAGCCTAAAAAGCAGAAAAAACCACGCCGACGGAGAGAAGTAGTAGTTTTTTCTGCTTTATTGCTAAAGGATTTTCGTAGATGCCTCACGGCGTCTTGAGTAGTTTGCTCGAAATACTATTTATTATTCAGTATTATTCTCTCTTAGTTATCCGGAGTAAATAATCGGTCAAAAAGATAATAGTAAAGGGACCGATTAGAACGATCAAATATACAATTAAAGGCTTACGTAACTTATGATTCATTTATAATAGATTCACCTCTATGTATGAATGAGTATTGTAGGGTTTCTTATATAGAATGTTCATTTAAAGAAAAAAACATTCATTACTATATTTTCTGCTTTTTGACAATCCTGTTAAAAGGTTATCTTAGTGAGAGGAGAAGAGAGAAAATACTAGTAAATATTATTATGGGATTTATTGTACCTTGGATTTTTGGTTTCATATTGTTCAAAAAAGAACCTATAATCGTTCTTCTAATTGCACCAATAGGTATGACAGTAGCCTTTATATTAAACGAGTGGGGGACTAATTACTTTTGGCAGTTCGAACCTACTTTTAGAAATCGAAGTTTATCGGCACTTCCTTTAAATATAGGTTTCTATCCCGTCCTAGCTTCTTTTTTAATTTATTTTAAACTAAAAAAGAAGGGGAATACCATCATGCTTTTATTTTGTTTTACTCTGTTTACTACAGGTTTTGAAGGCATGGGCTTAGCCGTAGGAAGAGTAGAGTATTTTAATGAGTGGAATATTATTGGAACCTTTATCAGTTATTTAATAGCGTATTTTATTATTTATGGTTATTATCAAATTTTATTAAAGTATCAAATTTTAAAGAATTAAGTCCTTCTTTATACAAATATAAAGACTTCATCCTCTTTGGTAGCCTTTTTCTGTGTGATTAATTGATATCTCTCTTTACAAATGGAACATTCAGGCGTATAGTACCTAACGTACATATATGATCTTGCTATTTTCATACCTTTTATCGCTTAATCCACTAAGGAGTGGGGGACCCATTTTTGTGTGCACTTGCACTAGGGGTGAATCCTTCGAAAAGAAGGTAGGGCTACTCTAAAGGCCCGAACCCGACAGCTAACCTCATCAGCGTTTGGAGAGAAGGTTTGCTTTTATTTGTCCTGGAAAGAACACTAAGCAGAACCTTGGTGTTCTTTTTTGTGTTTTTTTTCTGAGATGGGGAATGATGAGAGTAAACTAATATAGGTAAATGGCAAAGGTTTCAGGAGGAGTTTAGATGAGTTATTCATCCATCAAACGTTTATTAATTGGGAGGCCACTTAAATCAAAAGAGCTAGGTGAACAAAAGTTAAATAAGGTCAAAGCCTTAGCTATTCTTTCATCCGATGCACTTTCATCCGTGGCGTACGGCCCAGAACAAGTCTTAATTGTGCTTGCTACCATTGGAATGATCGCGTTTTGGTATTCAATACCTATAGGTATTGGTGTACTTATCCTTTTAACAGCACTTATCCTTTCTTATCGACAAATTATTTATGCGTACCCAGAGGGCGGTGGCGCTTATGTTGTATCTAAACATAACCTCGGAGAAAATGCAGGACTTATTGCTGGGGGTTCTCTATTAGTAGACTACATACTAACGGTATCTGTAAGTATTTCATCCGGAACAGATGCGTTAACGTCTGCTTTTCCTGCTCTCCATGACTATAGAGTCATTATCGCTTGCTTATTGGTTATTTTTATTATGATTTTGAATTTAAGAGGGGTAACAGAATCAGCTTCTGCTTTAGCATACCCGGTTTATTTATTTGTTCTTGCATTGGTTCTTTTAATAGGAATAGGCATATGGAAAGTAGCCACTGGTCAGGTCTCTCCTGACGTTCATCCTGCTATTGGAACTGCAGTTCCAGGAATCAGCTTATTTTTACTACTACGCGCTTTTTCATCAGGGTGCTCAGCCCTTACAGGCGTAGAAGCTATTTCAAATGCTGTAACAAATTTTAGACAACCGGCTGCAAGAAATGCGGTACGTACGCTTGTTGCAATGGGTATTATTTTGGCTATTTTGTTTTCAGGTGTCATGTTCTTGGCTTATTGGTTTGGAATTGCACCCAAAGCAGAGGAAACGGTTGTTTCGCAGCTTGCTTCCCAAGTGTTTGGACGAAATGGTTTCTATTATTTTGTTCAGGGTACAACGGCTTTAATTTTAGTACTAGCTGCCAATACAGGCTTTTCAGCCTTTCCTTTACTGGCTGTTAATTTAGCTGTAGATAAGTATATTCCTCGTATGTTTACGATACGTGGTGATCGTTTGGGCTATTCAAATGGGATTGTGACACTTGGAATTGCCTCTATTATGCTTATCATCGCATTTCAAGGTGATACAGAACGGTTAATTCCCCTATATGCGGTTGGCGTATTTATTCCATTTACACTATCTCAAACGGGCATGATTGTAAAATGGCTAAGAGAAAAGCCAGCTGGTTGGCAGGGGAAATTAGTGACCAATTTTATAGGAGCTTTTATTAGCTTCACTGTACTGATTATTTTCTTTACAACAAAATTCTCACAAGTATGGGCTGTTTTAATCTTCTTACCTCTTATCGTCTATCTGTTCCACCGTATTAAGAACCATTATGTAGAGGTAGGAAAGCAACTTCGTATCAAGCCAGGAGACAAAGAAGCATTAGCATTAGAAGGAAATGTAGTCATTATACCGGTTGCAGGCTTAACAAGAGCTGTCGAGAATTCCATTAACTATGCAAAAATTATTGGAGACACAGTGATTGCGGTTCATGTGGCATTTGACCGTGAAAGTGAAAAGAGGATGGAAGAGATATGGAACGAACGATATCCTGATATACGCTTAGTTACCTTCTACTCACAATATCGAAGCTTAGTGGGACCTCTTTTACGCTTTATTGATCGTGTAGAGGAGCGAGCAGATGATAGCCATATGGCTGTTACTGTTTTGATTCCGCAATTTATCACAAGAAAAAGCTGGCATAACGCGTTGCATAACCAATCAAGCTTATTATTAAGGGCACACCTTCTTTATCGAAAAAATGTCATTGTGACAACATTGCCTTATAAATTTAAGAAATAAAAAAGCAAACCCCTTTTCGTATGTATGAAAAGGGGTTTTAATTCGATCTTAGTTAGAGATAAAGACTCGCCAAAACAAAAAAGAAGATTCTTGACTCGTTCATTCCAACCAATAATCACAAGATGGTTATTCCCTATATACATAAACACATACTCCTTTAAGACCATAAGGCAGGTAAAGTAAAAAAACTACCTATAGAACTTAGTTAAACAATTAGTTATACTCTCTCAATGCCCCACCCTACAGCACCCTAATTAGAAATTCTTATCATCATTATCTCCCATTTTATAGAAAGCAGACTAGATAACCTAGTTGCTCAAGTTATACTCCCACCTCTTGTCTTAATAATTTATCATCTATTTTTTCTATATAGAAATCTTCCTTGATATGAGTGAATAAAAAAGAACGCTCAACATACAGGAACGTCCCTTTTATCACTTTTGATTCTCTTTTATCCCTGAAAGAAATGACTTGTTTCGTAAGCCAGCGCGACGTATATAGGCTTCCACTGTAATATCTACATCTAACTTTGGAAAGTACACATCGTTCCATTCCTTTTTTAATTTCTTAAATTGATTTGGTCTAGTACGATGAACTACTTCGCCAAATCCCAAGATATCTGTTTTGTTTTTTTGCGCACGTTCAATAGCTTTCTTCAACTCTTTTTTAATTTCTTTCCTCACAGATTGTTCGATTTTTGTGATGACCTTTGGATTAGTTATATCAACAGGTACCTCCATTTCACCGAGATCTCCTTCAACACGCGTATGAACAGAAATATGAGGGTGACCATTCTTCACTTGGGCAGACACACTTGTTTTTTGGCGTACAGTTTGATAGGCAATCGCTTCTTTTTTCCCTTCCCAATTAATATTAATATCCGTTCCTTGGATTTTGTCGAGAATCCATACTGTCCCTCTGGCTGGTTTTCCATACAGCCAATCCACTAACTTTCCTTGTTTTAAGACAGCAATTCCGGAAGCTTGAAGCGTGGCTGCAGGTGCACTCTCTTGAAGGTTATCCAGTTTTTGTGCTTGCTGTGCATTCCCAACTAGGCGAAATCCTGATACGACGGCTCCTCTTCCAGGAGACTCAAGGTTTTTCATCACCTCTTGGAGTGATGTTTTTACATTCTCTCCCCATTTTCTTTCCGTAAATTCTAAAGTTTTTAGTACTTTATTGGCAGGGATCTTATCAACTGGTGTTAACGTTTTAACAAGATCAGCTGCGGACGAATGATGCGCAATCACAATAGTGGAAGTATTTCGAAATTCTGGATCCCGATCTAGGGCATCGATTAAGGTATCAAGCCCTTCTTCTCTGGCCATTTTTTCTCCAACTACCAGCAAGTTTGCATGAGCATAATACAATCGTCGAGAAATTCTGCCTGAAGCCCGTCTACTTGCTTCGACTATATTATCACCAGAAGCCGAGTAAATGGTAATAGGAGGGCTTTGAGTACCGCCTCCCCCTCCTTGTATACCAGCCACGTTCCCTGGATTAATAATTTGGAGTGTTAGATGATATCTCCCCTCTTTCGTTTTATCGACACCCATGGCTGATACAATAGCAAGGTCCGTTAACTCTTTTTTACTCCAACAACTGGTGAGCAAGACCATCATCGTCATCAGCAGTAAAAGAAAAGCCCCTTTACGTTTCATTATTGTCACCTTCTTCGTGGTCTTTATTTGAACGCATAAAAAATAAATCCTTTAACACCATAACTTCTCCCCACTTTCACTTGACGAACGACGAAATCTGAACTGTTTCCTGTTTAATGATGTTAAGATTCGTTCATGGTGAATCCCGTATATGTTCTAATGAATACATTGGTTTGTAACATCAAGGTATCGATTCTTTCTTATGTTTGGATTTTTAAAGGATAAAGACATATTTTTAGTGTTTTTTTGGATATTTTAACCATATGCCGAACTATTATGTAAAACTGAACAAAAATGTTTCTACGCCCTACTAGCAGAAAGAGAAGAAGATGGTGGGGGTAACATGGTATGAAATAAATAAAAAAGCCCATCGACCTAAGTTGATGGGCTTTATCTTTCCTATATGAATTGTTAGACTAACTAACGCGTTTTTTAATTTTTGATTCAGGCTTTATTAGTAGCGAGGATAAAAATTCATAAATAATTGCGAGTACCAAGGGTTATTTACGCTCCTTCAATCTATATTTAATTTGACTTACATGTAATCATAAAAATAAAAAGTAAAGACTGATTTGTATTACATGGATCAAGTGGGAAATTAGCATCGTAACATCATACAGATAGATTATAGTAAAAAAAGATAATTTCTCATAGTCCTATTTCAAAAAAATTATTAAATAATTTTTTCCTTTTTTTCTCTACTCGGAATGCTTTTGAACTTAAATGTAATTAGTTATAGATTAGGAATGTATCGTTCAATATCACGTATACTTCTTCCTATTTGTAAAAGTATAGATTCACAAATAAAAAGCTCCTTATCATAGAAGAAATAGAGCCTTTTATCATGTTGTTTCCGATAATTGTGATTATGGTAACTAGATTTGTAAAGCTTATAAAGTATAAGGATCACTTTTCATATTCCACCTCAGCCCCTTTAATATCTGGGGGAAAGGAGCTAATAATTGAATTAGTTGAAGAAAATAAATCGTCATTAGATAGGGAAACAACAGATGCACCATCGTAAAAAATCCAAAACATTGTGCAATCTTTTCGTAACGTAACAACAGGCATTTGAACCTTTCTTCTTCCAAATAAGGTTTTTATATCCCGTTTTTCAAAGCTAAATAAATCTTCTGAAAGAGACCAGGCAGCAAAGCAATTCATACTTCCTTGGCTATATAAAAAAGGCATAACGACTTTAAATTGTTTGTAATCGTCAATTTTAGCTTTAATAAAAGTCTCTCTGTCTACTTTTAGTTTTACATATTCAATATTAGCAGATGAAAATACATCACCTATTTCTTCTGCATCGTAGCTTATATATGTAAAAAGTGTATATATGGGAAACCTATTTAACTCTTTCATCCAGTTATTAATAAAGATTTCTATGTCTACATCATGACCTTCATACTCTACAATGTAAGGTGCATCGCCATCTATTCCGAAGGGAAACAAACCACCGCCTGAGGGAATATCACTTATGTAGTTTTTGGAAAGAAACCCTACTTCAATATCCATTATATATTCTCCTCCAATACCTAAAGTGTATTTTAAGTATAATTATAATCGATATGTAAATAAGTTCCTATAAGCAACATTATGTCAATTACCTTTGTATATCTTATACAGCTTAAAAAGCAGAAAAGCCCCCTATTTTCGTAGGGAGTTTTTCTGTAGGTTAATGAGATTCTAGATCGGAGATACTTTTCAGCATCTTGAGTAGTTTGCTTAAAATATTAGATTTTATTATTTTTCTTTTGCTATTTCTTTTCTGTTAGGAGCAAGTGGTGGTTGTTCTATCCATTTATTTTTCACCATAATATTAAGCCATTTTTTTGTTACCATTAGGTTTTTGAGAATGATGCCTTCATAAGTTGTTACAAGGTCTGTTCGCATGGCTGATGCTAGACCTGCTCCGTGATACATTTGTGCAGCTTGGAACAAGAAACCAATATGATACATCATTAATTTATCAGAAAATGGAGAGTCTGTTGAAGTTGTAACTTCTGTTTCCCACGACATAGAGACTGGTAAATTATCGGTATGCATAATTTTTGAAAAAGCTTGTATTTGACCATCAGCCGTTTTTTCCGAGTCCTCTAAAAACTTTCTTACTTCTTTTGATTGAGTGACCTGACTAAATCCAATAGAAAGAGTTTTGGCCATAATACTTTTTTTAAGGTTAAAAGAGATACTTATAATTTCAGGTGCAGATAGACGTCTTCCTTTTCCAAAAAACCCATCCGTGAAGTCTTGGCTTGAAATAAATTCAGGGTTCTCTGTAGGATAAAAATAAGGGTCTCTCTGAAAATTTCCTTTCTCAAGTAATAATTCAATCGTTTGATGATACATCCTTTTTGCATCATTATCACATGAATCGTAAAAATGCCGTAGGTCTTCTCTGACGGAAACACCTAATGAAGTTGTATGTCCTAACAAACCATGCAAAGTCATGATATGTAAGTAATTCAAGCAGAATATATCAGTGAATAATTTTTTGGTATCTTTATTGAGGTCAGACTCAGTAAATCCAATTGGAACTGGAAACCCTTCGTTTTCTATAAAAGCTAAGATTTGTTTCTTTTGTTTTGCGAAGGTATTGATAGCATCTTCAAAAACGATCTTTATTGACTCATCCTCAATAATAGAGAACATATATCGATTTACTACATCTGTCATTGTTCCGTTTACATACTCTCCCCATAGTGTCCCTATTTCGGAAGATGTGAGTTTTAACTTATTCTTATCCATATTATCACCTCTTGGATAATATTTACTAATTTATTAATAGATATGAATTTTTTCTTAACAAAAAAGGTTTTTAGCATGTAATTTCCGATAAGGCACATTATGAAACTAACTTTGTATACCGTATACAGCTTAAAAACAGAAAACCTACTGACCATGCTTGAACTGAACCCAAAAAGTTAGGCACTTTATCTAGGCAGCTTGGACTTGTCAATATTTATTGGACACTAAGTTAAGATACTATGATGAATAGGCTTTTTCGTATTCAATAGGGGAAAGATAATGCAGAGAAGAATGCATTCTTTTGGTATTGTAATAGAGCTCTATATATTTAAATACTTCTTTTCGAG
>NZ_JBFTKA010000020.1:0-24534 GCF_056395685.1 Priestia sp. 10L35
TGGATGCAAGCATAAAGACCACAAGAAAAAATGTGGATGCAAGCATAAAGATCACGAGAAAGAATGTGGATGCAAGCATAAAGACCATAAGAAAAAATGTGGATGTAAGAACAAAGACCACAAGAAAAAATGTGGATGTAAGAACAAAGACCATAAGAAAAAATGTGGATGTAAGAACAAAGACCATAAGAAAAAATGTGGATGCACAATAGAGGTTACTCAAAAAGTCAAAATAAAATAACTTTTTTAGAACAAGAAATCTGTAAGAATAAAATTATTTAGTTTTGGTTGGTTGTATGACGAAATGCAGAATTTTTATTCTAGGGACATCAGTAGATTAACAACAGGGTCTGTTTATAATTTCTACTAATCTGATTTATGTTCCCGACTTGATGAACATCCATGTTCAATTTTTCCTGTGTAATCCAGTAACTCTACTGATAACGAAGATGTTAATGTTGGACAAGAATGAATTGTTGTGTGAAATATTGGCTCAATACAAATCTTCTCGCTTCATTACAATTAAATGCTAAAAAAATAAGTAAATCCTTTACTTACTACTAATATTTTATAATACGTTATATTCTATCAATTAATATAATGGAATATTCTGTCTTTTTGCAAATTACAGTTTCTTCCTAATATTCCTTGCTGGTGTTGAGCCAATTAACAGCTTCTACGATGATTTAATATCTATATTAAACCAAAATAGTAATGAGAATGATGTAAATATAAGGAATAAAAGTAAAATGTGAAATATAGTCAAGGTCCATTTCTTGGTGATTAGATTTATCCTTTGAAGAGTGTCTATTTTTAAAGTAGGTGTTAGTTAGATTCGCCTAATAACTTTTATGGGGGATTAAATCAAAGGCAATTAATAAAATTAATTCTTACTCATTGTAATAATAAAAGGGAATTAAGAAAGAAGCCTATCCTCAAGTTACGACTGCTATCCCTCGACTAACTATACTCATCTTGTACATCTCAATAAAAACATATTTAGTAAGGGATAACAACTAGACATCTCTTCTTTATTAAATTCAAGTTATATAGACAATGATATTACAACCTGTTGTGTAATTTTAAACTACGAAAAGGCTATTTATTGAATATAGTTAATAAGTGTTATTTTTTATTATAAAAGTAATATGTTTCATAATATTGAGAATTTGAACATGTCATACTAATCTTTCTCTTTTGGTAAGGCTCTTTCATATTTATTTTATTTTTATAAATTAATCTATAGTATTTTTCTCTTACTTGTGAACAGAGTCTTTAATAATTGCATAAAAAATAAAGAGTACTACTATCCATCTTTTCTATCTAATTACATAAAAGAAGGTTTTATAATAGGTACCATTTGATAATAAGAAAGAGCAGATTGAAAAGGTTTCTTTTTACTTGAATTTCTGGTTTCCATGCCAGTTATATTCCTCCTTTAAAGTAATGGTATTAGTATGTCTAAATTTAGGAAATCGTTTAAGTTTTTTGCACCAGACTTCAAGCAGTGCATATGATTAAAGGAAGCAGTTTTACCAAAGGGTAAACTCTGCCTAGATTTCCAGCGAACTTATGAATAAACCTCTCAACTTAAATTGTAACCATTAAATTAAAAGGAATCTAAGTTTCTATTATTTATGATGGTCTCTTAATATCAGAATCTAATTACTAGTAAGTGAGAACGAATTTTTAAATTTATCTAATATTGATCTACGGAAAAGGAGGGAAAATAGGTGGCGAAACAAAAGAACAACCAAAAGAACAACCAAAAAGTGAAGTCTCCTATTAGAAAGCAATTAGATGAAGTTGAAAAAATTTTAAAACAACATAACTCGGATACCCAGAAACAGTCGGATACAACACCAAACAATAAAGAAATTGTTTTCGGAATTTCACTCAAAAGTAAAAAGGTATCTCGAAATTGGAACAAGGTACAGAAAAACCTATCGAATACCTTGAAATCAATATTTAGGAATACTGACCAAAATTTCCGTGTCATAATTGCGGGGCACAATAAACCAAATATCAAGGAATTAAAGGATAAGCGAGTTAAGTGGTTACCAGTTAAATTCTCTTCACCTACAAGTCCAAAAGGGTTCTCACGGGATAAAATGCGTAAACGAAAAATAATAGGTGAGTATTTGTACAAAATAGGATTCTCTGGGTATTTTATGGCCGTTGATGCAGATGACTGGATACATCATAGATTTGTGGAGTATATAAGATCCCAGCCATTTTCCAATGCTTTCATATTAGAGAAAGGTTTAATAACAAATATTGGACGGAAAGAAATATGGCAAACAAGCGAGTTCTACAAAAAATGTGGAACTAACGCCCTATTTTATTTCTCCAATAAAGATTTTCCTAATCCTAAGAAAAAGAAAGGCAATGCTTTTGGTATCTTAACGTTGAAGGCGCACCCAAAATCCCCAGAACGTCTAAAAAAACTCAACAAAGACTATAAAATGATTACTCTGCCTTTCGTGATCTGGGTTCTCTCACATGGTGACAATAACAGTATGCTAAAGGGGAATAAAGATCCGGAAATCTCGGCTAAAGATTATGGTATAAAAGGGGAAAAACTAGAAGCTTGGTACTATAAATATTTTCGAATTAATTGAAACAATACTAATAGATTAGTTTTATTTAAACATTATTTTATAAGTGACTTTAAGAAAGAATTGTTCTGACATAGTAAGAGCAAGGAGGAATAAAAATGTTAAATCAAGTATCAGTATTAATTCCATATAAACCAGACGGAGGTATAAGGGATAAATTATTTAGATGGGTAATATCATACTATAAAAATGTAATGCCGGAAGTTGAAGTGTGTATTGGTAGGAGCAAAAGTGAACCTTTCAACCGATCGCAAGCAATAAATAGAGCAGCTAAAAAAGCAACCAGATCTATATTCGTTATAGCTGATGCAGATGTTATATATAGCAGAGAAATCCTAATTAAAGCCATTCCACTGCTTAGTACACATGCTTGGATTATCCCCTATGGTAAGTGGTTAGACATCTCACAGGCAAGTACTACAAAATTATTAGGTAGTTCTCCTAAATGGCCTTTTTCAACAAAAGTCAAATCTACAGAGCGTTTTGGAAATAAAACTGTTAAACCAGTAAGTGGAGTCATAGTTGTTACCCGTAGAAACTTTAACAGTATTAAAGGATTTGACGAAAGATTTAGAGGATGGGGGCGGGAAGATAACGCGTTTAGAGATGCAATGAATACTTTGTGTGGACCTTATAAAAGAATTAACAACAATTCTATATATCATCTATGGCACCCTAAAGTAGGACCTAAAGGCAATCCAAATATCCAAAACAATAATAATTTATATAAGAAATATGAAAAAGCAAATGGAAATGCAAAACAAATGAAAAAATTGATTAACGAACGTAAAAAGTAGAGAAGGTTCTTACAGTTTAATCTTTAAATGAGAAAAATCATATTAAATGGGGGATTAAGTAAAGATGACAGAAGATAAGAAACATCCGATGGGGAAATTAAAGGAGCAATTACGTAATATCTTAAAAGTAATTCCTTCTGGTTCTAAAATATATTACCTTGATTATCCCTTGCATACAAACGTTGGTGATTTATTAATCTATAAAGGAACTGAGAAATTTTTTGAGAATAACAACATAAAAGTTAAGGCAAGATATTCAGTATTTAACTTTCCAAAGAACTTATCAATCCCTAAAGATTGTATTATTGTTTTTCATGGTGGAGGTAATTTCGGAGATCTATGGGTGAGTCATCAACACTTTAGAGAATCCGTTATCTCAAAATATCCTAACCACCGTATTGTAATATTACCTCAAACTTTGTATTTCAAAGATAACAACAACTATATAAAAGCAAAAAAACTATTTAGTAAACATCCAGATCTTCATATCTATGCTCGAGATAAACGGAGTTTAAATCAGTTAAAAGGATTTAGTGAAAATCTATACCTTTCACCGGATATGGCTCATGAACTTTGGCCTCTAACCCCTCCAACCTCTTCACAGAAAAAACCCCTATATTTATTACGTAGAGATAAAGAAGTTAATAAGAAAAATAGATTTAAAATAGGGAACAATCAAGATGTTTTTGATTGGAATGATTTAGTAACTAAAAAAGATTCTAAAAGAGTCCAGGAAATAAAAAAAGAGTATCAGGATAAGAAAGTTAATAATGCTGTCGCATGGTCTAAATTTAGTGATTATTTAATAAATAAAGCAGTATCATTATTTAGTACTCATAATAACGTGATTACAACACGGTTACATGGTCACATTCTGGCTTGTTTATTAAATAAGGAAAATACATTGTATGATAATTCCTATGGTAAGAATTATCAGTACTATCGTACATGGACTCACAAGGTAAACAAAACGAAATTTATTAAGTGATAAGAATCATTGTAATTAAGTACGGCTGACCAGCTGTAATCTGCTTGTTGATAATGGGTAAAAGACCATAATTAATTTAAAGTGAAATAAATTTGGATAATTCACTGAGAATGGACAGGTTTTTATCGTTCGAACTAAATATAACCTAGAATTTTTTATTATGTATTTTCAAATGCAAAATTCTTTTATAGTGGAAGGCCTGTTATTAAAGAATTTATATTTTCCAATCCTAACCAATGAAAATGCATAGTGATAAATATATTAAACACATATCATTACCCATTTCTATAGTCATTTAGTTGAATCTTAGATAATCAATGAGTTTGTCTAAAAAGGAGAGAGTTTTCTAATGAAAAAACAAAATAAAATAGTTTTAGATTCTCCTAAAGTCAAAGATGGAAATAAACTCTATTGCCAATTTAATTGTTCAGGAAAAGTAAGCAAGTATTTTAAAGAAGATACCTTTTACATGAAAGTAAATGCCAACATTGAATCTGTACCGAAAAGTATTCTTGCCATTCCTGCTTTATCAAATATCTGTCCTGTTGCCTGGCTTACAGGAGCCGATATTTATGTCGAAGAAATTGATGGAGAATTTTTAAAAGCACTAAATGCGGTAAAAAAATCTTTTCAAGTGCTATATCCTAAACATTCTTTTAAGGGGGATATAAAATATAAAAGAATTAAGAGAAACAAACGATACGGAAAGAAAAAAAGTGGACTTTTCTTTAGTGGAGGAGTAGATTCTGTAACAGCGTATATAAGAAAACAAAATCAAAAGCCGTATTTATTGACTGTGAGAGGAGCAGATATACCACTATCAGAAAAAGAAGGGTGGGTAAAAGTAAGGGAGAATAATAAGAAATTTGCTAAAGAAAATGGGCTTTATCCCTTATTCATCCAATCAAACTTTCGGTCTTTTTTAAATGAAAGCAACCTTAATAAAGACTACTCTAAAAATGGTCTCAAAGGTTGGTGGGGAGGAATTCAGCATGGTTTAGGTACAGTTGGCCTATCCGCCCCTTTAGCTTTTATTAAAGGAATGAATAGAATTTATTTTGCATCTTCACCAGGTATAATATCGGTTGATAATTATTTAAACTTTACCCCAGAGCCGGAAGGTTCCCATCCATCAATTGAGAATAATCTTAGATGGGGGGCTACGAAGGTGGCCTTAGAAAGTATGGATCTAAGTAGGCTTGATAAGATAGGAGTTATCGCAAGGCATATTAAGAAAAAAAATCCTAATTTACAATTAAGAGTATGCTGGGAATCAAAAAAAGGAAGCAATTGTGGGAAGTGTGAAAAATGCACTCGAACAATGGCTAGTTTGCTTTCGGAAGGGGTAAATCCAAGTAATCATGGTTTTAGAATGAATAAGAATTTATTAAGATCAATGAAAAAAAATAAAAAGTTATTTACTAGATTAAATGAAAACAAAGAATCGCAGTGGATAATAATTCAAAAAAAATTAAGTAAAAACTTACCAGATAAGGGTTCTGAATACTATAATTTTTGTCAGTGGATTTTGAAAACCAACTTCCAGCACAAATCATAATAAGTTTATAACTTTTCTTCATGTCTTTCATTAGTTGTACTTAAGGTGATAGTAGTAAATCTTAATAAACCCAATTAAATGGTATGAAATAAAATTTTTAAGACACACAATTCAAATGAAACAAGAATAAGAAAATTATTTTTTCATTAAGGTAATAGTATTCATCATGTATAAGGAGAGATCTTGTTAAATGAGCATTCAGAATAAAGTAGTTCTAGAATCTCCCCAAGTCAAAAATGGAAATAAACTTTATTGTCGTTTTAGTTGTTCAGGAAAAGTTGGCAGGTATTTTAAAGAAAAAACTTTTTATATGGAATCAAATGAAAATATAGACTCAGTGCCTAAAAGTATTCTACTCATTCCTGCTTTATCAAATATCTGCCCCGTTGCTTGGATTGCAGGAGCTGATATTTATGTTGAAGAAATTGATCAACAGTTTTTGGAAGCGTTGAATGTATTAAAAAATTCTTTCCAAAAGTTATATCCCAAACATTCTTTTAAGGGAGACATAAAATATAAGAAAATCAAGAAAAATAAGGGGTATGGAAAGAAAAAAAGTGGGCTCTTTTTTAGTGGAGGAGTAGATTCTATAGCATCGTATATAAGAAAAAGTCAAGAGAATCCTTATCTACTAACCGTTAGAGGAGCAGATATACCATTATCTGAAAAGGAAGGGTGGAATAAGGTAAAGAAGCATACTAAAGAATTTGCCAAAGAGCATAGACTTACACCTTTCTTTATTCAAACAAACCTCAGGTCTTTTCTAAATGAGAGCAACCTTAATAAGGACTATGCTAAGCAGGGTCTTAGAGGATGGTGGGGAGGAGTTCAACATGGTTTGGGTCTAGTGGGTTTATCTGCTCCGTTAACCTTTATTAAGGGGATAGATAAGATTCATTTTGCTTCCACGCCTCTTTTGTCAAATAACAACAATTTGTATTCCACGTCATGGGGATCGCACCCATTAATTGAGAATAATATTAAATGGGGTGAGACAAAGGTTATTTTAGACGGTACGAAGTTAAATAGGTTTGATAAGATAAAAATTATCGCAGATTATATAAAGAAGAAAGGCTCCAAACTGCAGCTAAGGGTATGCTGGGAATCAAAAAAAGGACAAAATTGTGGGAAGTGTGAGAAATGTGCTCGTACAATGGCGAATCTTCTTGCAGAAGGGGTAAATCCAAGCAATCATGGTTTTCGGATGAATGCAAAATTATTACAGTACATGAAGAAAAATAAAAAGTCGTTCATGAAATTAAATAAAGTCCAATGGAAAATACTTCAGAAAAAGTTAAGTGCTAAAATGCCAGATTCAAATTCTGAATACTATAATTTTTGTCAATGGATTGTAAAAGTTAATTTTCAGCGTAGAAGAAAAGACTTTTTTAGTTAATGTAGTTAGTATATCTTTGAAAACAACTTCCAATTCTCACCCCTATCTACTGACCCTCCAATACATTGTTTCCTCCTTTTGAAAACATTCACTATGTGCTTTGAAATAACCGCTTATCCCCTCTTCCTAATCAGGACTCCTCCTAGATAAGTAGCGTATGATGGACATATCTATTTCAATAAAATCCTGCAGCTAATAAAAATTAATCCTCTCTATCTAAATAAATAATGTTCTGATTTCAATAAATTTATTGTTTCTCTACTAAACTTTTTATTTTCCTAAACGCTAGTCAAAAATATACCCATTCTTGAAGAATTACTTGAATATCCTTTATGGTCCCCCTATAAACAAATATACTAGCTTCTTAATATTTATCTCAAGAGTCCGCCTGTAAATATTATACAAATTAAGTTTCTAGACGTACGTGGAAATTTAGTTTCACCTTACAAGACAGCAATTATAAGGTAGCAATGAATTGGATTGAAACATACCTTATAATATTGAAAAAAAATAATCAAAGGGGTAATGTACATGATTCCTGACGAGCAACTTTTAACCGTTGATCAAGTTTTAAAAAAGTTAAAACAAGCAATCGAGAAAAAGAAACCATTTTCTTTAGTACGTGTGGGTGATGGGGAAAATATTATATTGGCCCAAAATTCTGTTATGACAATGCCTGAAGTAATGGAAGAGAAATGGGCACGAAATGCAAACAAAGATCGGGATAATAAAGGAGTTACTCTCCCGAATATAACTTTAAGAGATCAAATGGTAGACGCCATTAAAAAGGCTAGCATAGTAGGTATTCCTTTTTATAAAAATGATCCAATTCTTACAGAGGACAGATTAAAGCGCCCATTAACTGATCGAGTATTTAAACACTTTGATATGACTCCTAAAATGTGCTGCCATACTTTTGTAAATCGAGTTTTTGCCCAAAGAAGTGATTTTTGGAAAGCGTTACAAGGCAAAAGAATATTGATTATCACTAAGGATAAGTGGTCAGATAAAGTGACGCAAACCTTAAGAAAAAAACCTTATAATTTAAATGTCACTATGAGTACCACTTTTCACCATCATGATCAAATGGAAGACACGTTAGCGTTTATTGAAGCAAATAAAGGTAATTATGATATCGCTCTTATCTCATGTGGTGTAAACGCTCTAATCCTTGCTCAGAAAGTCGCTGAGACAGGAAACATTGGAATTGATTTTGGAAAATCATTGATGTATATAGTACAAAAAAAGGCTGGATTAAACCACTTCTCACGTGGAGCGAATAAAGGTTTAATCCCATAGAAATTTTAAAAATATAACAATTTTATATAAAATTTTTGCTAACTAGGGAGGAGAAATTTAGTGAAGGTAAGAAAGGCAGTCATTCCAGCAGCAGGTCTAGGAACTAGGCTATTGCCATCGACAAAGGCAATGCCAAAAGAAATGTTACCTATTATTGATAAACCCACAATACAGTATATTATTGAAGAGGCAGTAGAATCTGGAATTAAAGATATTATTATTGTAACCGGAAAAGGTAAGAAAGCGATTGAAGATCATTTCGATACTTCAATGTTACTAGAGGAAACTTTAAAGAATAAAGGGAAAATAACACTCTTAAACGAAATGCAACATATTTCTCAATTAGCAAATATTCATTATATTCGTCAAGGAGTTCCGAAAGGTTTAGGACACGCGATTTGGTGTGCAAGAAACTTTGTTGGTAATGAACCTTTTGCAGTTTTACTAGGAGATACTCTTATTAAAGAGAAAAAGCCTTGTTTAAAAGAAATGATTAGATTATTTGAAGAGTGTAATTCTTCAATTATAGGTGTTAAGCGTGTTAATGAGTCGGACGTAAGTAAATACGGAATTGTAGATGTTAAGCAGGGAAATGGACCACTTTTTAACATTCAGAATTTAGTAGAGAAACCCAAAATAGAAGATGCACCATCTGATCTAGCTATATTTGGAAGATATATTTTGACCCCGAAAATATTTGATTTATTAGCAGTACAAGAACGTGGAGTTGGCAATGAAATTCAGTTAACGGATGCTCTTCAAACTATGCTCAAGTATGAAAATGTATATGCACAAATTTTTGAAGGGAAAAGTTACGATATAGGTGAAAAATTAGGATACCTTAAAACCATTATAGAATTTGCAATTGAACGTGAAGACTTAAAAGAAGATTTAGTTCAATTTATGAGAAACATGATATCAAAAGAAACCTAAAATTAATTAATTCGTTTATTAATCAAATTTTATAGGTAATTGTAGGTTAATAACAAAAAGATAATATTAGTATAAGAAGGTGAATAAAAAGAATTTAATTGGTATAGGAATGCCAAGAAATGGGACCACCTTGACAACTTCCCTTATTGATATTTTGTCGGATGGTGTTTGTTTAGGTGAACCACATTGGCCAGATAATATTATTTAGATATTTAATTTTTCTTATTTGGATGTCTTGAAGCATCTTTTTAGCTTCTAGATAGTAATGGAATAAGCAGAATTTTTATCTACTGTAATTACGAGAAGTATAGAAATATATGAAAAAGCCAAGGTTTTCTTAAAGAAGGACTTGGCTTTTTGTTTAGTTCTTATTTTACTTAGATAAAAATCAATGATATTTCCTTCAGAGTCAACGGAACGGTATAGATAAATCCATTTATTCATTACATACTGCAGCATCCTAGAGATGAGATTTTTGTGTTAACCAAAGTCTCATATTGTCTACGTAACTAATGAAGAAGACTACAAATTGTATACACCCTGTGAGGAGGATTTTATCTATTGTGTATTGAAACTATATACAAATTATAAATGGGGTGATACAAATGGGAAGATTAGATAAATATGCACGTCAATTTAAAAGAAAGGAGCCCACTAAAGTATTACCAATTCGAATGCCTGAAAGCATCTACAATCAGTTTCGAGAACGTTGTGAAGATCTTGGTTTATCCATGTCAGAGGCGGGTTATCTTCTAATTAAAGAGGAAATAGAGAGTGATGTATACACTTCGTATACAAATGAAGTCGCTGTAACTACAAATTCATTACAAACTCCTATACAAAAAGAAGATGCTCCAACTACAAAAGTAGTTGGCCAAAAAACTTCTCTCCCCTCCACCCGGTGGACTTCAGCGTCTTATGAGATAGAAAATGAATTGCCTTGCCCTCTATGTAACCACTGGTATAGTAAAGCTAATTTTTCTCGCCATGCAAAAAATCATAATTTTACTACTAGAGAAATTCTAGAATCTCATCAAGAGATTATTAATCAAATGATTGAACGTCGGAATGGTAATTAAAGATTATTTACTTAGTAGAAGTAAATAATCTTTATACTACTTATTTTTAGTTATGTAAAATATAAAACTAACTTCTAAATTATTAAGTTTTAATTAATACACACAATATAGACAAATAAAGTGTTTTTCTACATTGGATGTAAATATTGAAACTTTTTTTAATGAAATACTTTAATATTTACTTATTGAATATAATGTAAATTAGGATTTTATTAACGAAAATAAATACCTATAAAAAGTTTGTTGAATAAAGGCTTAATATAAAATTGTAGTTTGTAATAGATGTCTTGTAAATAAGCTGACTCAAAATAACATAATGATTGATGTACTCCATTTCAAGAATCCTGTTTTTTAAAAATGATATTGTGAAAATATAAAAGTTTCGTCTTTTTTAGAAGGAATCTTTTCATATAAGTGAATTCAATTTATTTCTTCTTCCATTCTTCTTTTGTTGAGTAGAAAGACCGTATTTTAAATAAAGCTTAAGCCGTATGACAGGAAATCTGTCAATTGCGGTCTTAGATAGGAAGATACTCGTGAGAGTCCCTTCCTACCCGACTTAACTAAAAATGTATAGGGCATACATCTTAAAAGTAGAAAAAGCTGTCCTATATCAACTATATTACCTAAACAGTAGGTTTTTATAGGAATTCAAATATTATCGGACAAGCATCTACACACTCTATTTATCAATGAATAGACTATATTAATAAGTTAAGAAGGAAGGTGATTACAATAAAAAAATATTATCATTACTATAACAAAAAATTAAATAATCAACATAAAAAGCAGAAAAGAGCAAACATCTTTATTCAAATTAATATTTATAACCATGCTGAAAGTGGAGGACAAATTAGTGGTAAAGGTGGACAAAATGCTAATCAGGGGGGACAAATCGCTAAAAAAGGTGGACAGAATGCTAATCAAGATGGTGTGATTATTAGAAAGTATGCAAAGAAAACTAAAGTAAGAAGCAATAATTTTAGAAAAAAAACTAAAGGGAAATAGGGCTGACCTCTATTTTCGAGACAAGGATCAAACCACCTTTTAAACATCTGGTTGTCGATATTGTACCGGTGACTGGATGCTTAGTTTCAATTGTTATAGTTTTCGACCATTTGTTCTACGATGGTGGTCGTAGTACATGTTAACTCATCGAGGTGAAACGTTTCAATGGAGGGATTATCTGCAGGTGTCTCTTTGCGGGATATGCTCATGATGATGCCTCTTTCTTTGATTTTTGTTGATACTTATATAAAGTGTAGACCGAACCTTGATCGCTATGCAACGTACCTCCTTCAGGTAAAGAAGGAAGTTGGCTTAATGTATCTAAAACAAATTCTACGTTTTGACAATTACCCATCGAATACGCAGTGATTTCGCAATTAAATAAGTCTTGAATACTTGAAAAATACAACTGTTTTGGTTTAAAAGGCAAGTAGGTAATATTAGTGGCCAGCTTTTGAAGTGGGTGATTTGCTCGGAAATTACGGTGTAACACGTTTCCTGCAACCTGAGAAAGTTGTCCTGGGTGTTTCTGTTTCTCACGACATTTCCAACCGAATTTGTGCATGACACGCTGTACAACTTTATAGTTAATCAGCATGATTTGATTGAGTAATGCTGTAATTTTTCGATAGCCATATCGAAATTTATGTTTAAGGTACTGTTCACTAACTTTTCGTTCTATCTCTTTCTCTTTGTTTCTTCTCGGTGCTCAGTTTTTTGCCAACGATAATAAGTGGATCGAGGAATACCCAGGCACTGACAGATTTGAAAGATAGGCAGTTTCCCTTTCCAATTCGTTGTACTCTAACAGCTTAAGACCTAACTTTTTTGTGTCCAAATTATTGACTTAAATCCAATGCTTATATAACCTGTCTCCTGACAATATTTGTATAAGGAAAATGTTGTATATATTTTTTATTAATTTGTGTAAAAGGAACAAAAGAAAAATTAATAAAAGGCAGCCATAATGGCTACCTCCCTATAAAAAGTTTTTATTAGTCTAAACGAATGATTGTTAGAGCCGCTCCTGTTGCTCCTCCATCACTCACTAAGGTAACATCACCCTCTAAATCAAATAACTGAAGTGTAATTGTGTCATCTGTGGCTAAGGAAAAAATGACATCATTATTATAAATTAAAGTAGCGGAAGCTGGAGATAATATAGAACCAGGAATTGGAGTAGTACCATTTCGTAGAAGGCGTGATTTAGCAAGTGATGGAGCTGTTGTATTAATCTGATATGTGATGTGATAGCGTCCGGTAGCTGGAACAGTAAAGGTAATATTATCTACACTGGAAAAACTATCTAAGGTTGTGTGATTAGGAAGAGGAACATCTGTACCGTCTGGTACAACTTCAATTATACTATCGCTTGTATTAGATGCAAACATAGAGTTAGCAGTTAAACTTGTGCCCGCTGGACCTGCTGGACCTGTTTCACCCGCTGGACCCGCTGGACCTGCTGGACCTGTTTCACCCGCTGGACCCGCTGGACCCGCTGGACCTGCTGGACCTGTTTCACCTGCTGGACCTGTTTCACCCGCTGGACCTGCTGGACCTGCTGGACCTGTTTCACCCGCTGGACCTGCTGGACCTGCTGGACCTGCTGGACCTGTTTCACCCGCTGGACCCGCTGGACCTGCTGGACCTGTTTCACCCGCTGGACCTGCTGGACCTGCTGGACCTGCTGGACCTGTTTCACCCGCTGGACCCGCTGGACCTGCTGGACCTGTTTCACCCGCTGGACCTGCTGGACCTGTTTCACCCGCTGGACCCGCTGGACCTGCTGGACCTGCTGGACCTGTTTCACCCGCTGGACCCGCTGGACCTGCTGGACCTGCTGGACCTGTTTCACCCGCTGGACCTGTTTCACCCGCTGGACCCGCTGGACCCGCTGGACCTGTTTCACCCGCTGGACCTGTTTCACCCGCTGGACCCGCTGGACCTGCTGGACCTGCTGGACCTGTTTCACCCGCTGGACCCGCTGGACCTGCTGGACCTGTTTCACCCGCTGGACCTGTTTCACCCGCTGGACCCGCTGGACCTGCTGGACCTGCTGGACCTGCTGGACCTGTTTCACCCGCTGGACCCGCTGGACCTGCTGGACCTGTTTCACCCGCTGGACCTGCTGGACCTGCTGGACCTGTTTCACCCGCTGGACCCGCTGGACCTGCTGGACCTGCTGGCGCAACTAAGAGAGCCACATCATCGACTAACACATTGGCTGTTCCTGTTTGAGGGTGCGTATAGATTAAAAGGAAGGCCTGTGTGGTATCGGGTGGAGCTGGGGTGGTGGTTTGATAAATTTCAAGCCAGGTACCATTATTGGCAGTTGGAATTTGACCTGAGGGAATATTAATCGTGAGACCCAGACCCAGAAAATTAGAGAGACTATCGAAAAACGACACTTGGATAAAAATGGGTGTCGATGGAGCCGTTCCGACTTTAGCGAATGAAGCAAGGACTTCCATATTTTCTCCTGGATTTAGTTGAACAAATTGACTAATATAGGAATTAGAAGGACCGCTTTGAAATCTGGCAGACAACGAACCGGAATGTGCAAATTGACCGGTAACTGTTGTATTGGCAGAAGACCAAGGAGTCAGTGTTCCCGTTTCAAAGCTTCCATTTATGATTAAGTTTTGAATTGACATGTTAAACGTTATTCCTCCATTCTATTAAATTAACATCTTTTTATTCTATGTTTCTTTCTTAGAAATGAGACGGCGTTTATCTTAATTTATCATCAATTTTTTTATTACTGGAATGTTTATGAGGGTGGTTTTTAAGATAAGAGTTCTGTTTAAAATGTTTATGTTTACTCTGAATTCTTATTAGGAGCTAGTATATAGGTTCATAAGGCACTATAATGATATATAAAAATAATTATTATTGTCTATCTATAACAAAAACCATGTATAATGATTTAATCTAGTTTTAGTGAAAAAACTTCAAAATAACTGCAATTATCTCGCAAAATTGGACATATTGATATTATTACTCTAAAAAAGGGACGTAATCAGTATGGAAAATCAGTATTTATTCAAGTAGCAACATTATATCATGATATTATCCTACAAACAGTAAGATGGTATCTACAGTACAACTTGAGCTTTCATGGTTTGGTGGAAATTATGGAGGAATGGGGCTTATTCGTTGCTCATACAACCATTATGCGTTGGGTTCATGAGTATAGTCCTGAATTGGACAAACGAATCCGTCGTCATCTCAATCAAACGGATGACTCCTAGAGAGTAGATGAAACGTATATCAAAGTAAAAGGGAAATGGACGTATCTATATCTTACGGTTGATTCCAAAGGAATCACCATTGATTTTTATCTAAGCAAAACAAGGGACAACAAGGCTGCAAAGCGTTTCTTCAAGAAAGCTTTGCGGTCTCTTCATGTTTCAAAGCCTCGTGTCATTATTGGGATCTAACAAACCTGAATTTCAGTGATTACTGGTATCTAGTTTGTAATTTTTTCGTTTATCTATTCATTAACAAATGGAGAGGTTTGGTCAAGCATAATTCTCGGTTTAATTACGAGTATATTTAGCTTATGGAACTAGGGATCTAATTCAGAATCAAAAGCTGGAGGTTAAAAATAACTGAATAGCATCTCATAGTTTGAGCAAACTACTCAAGATGTTTTCAAGCATTATCATAACTTAAACAAATTTCCCTTGGCAGCAGGGAATTTTTCGCTTTTAAATTTGTATACGATATACAAATTTCCCTCTATAAAGTGAGTAATATCAAATGTTTATAGGGGAAAATACCTCCCCAATCAGCTTTATAACTCTGTGGCTGTCGTTTTTTCCTGTTTGGTTTCTTAATCTCTCAGCAAATCTTAAAATCTTATTTTTTATTCTATTAAAGCTTTCACAAATTAAAGAAAATACGTTGTTTATCCTCCATTTTTTTACTTCTCCATACAATCTAAAGACTTGTTATTGAACCAGTAGTTGGGCTACAATTACCTAAATTAAAAGCTGTATTTGTAATTGCATTTAAATTTTTGAAGAGAATAGTATTTCCTTCTTGATTTGCACGCAAATTATCAACTCCATAACTATTTATAAAAACATTAAGATCATAGGAAGTTTGATAGCGTATTTCATATTTTTCAGCATTAATTTCCATATCCGGATTAACTAAAAAAACCAGGAAATTAATTGAAGTATTTGGATGAAGAATAAATTCTGTGTCAGTAATCATTGTACGATCGCTCCAGTTTATCACTTTAATCCGTATCTTTACGGTAGTAGAAGGGTTAAGATTTACTAATTCGCTAAAAGCTATAGTAGTATTAGGGTGTTTGTTTAATACACCAGTTGATAAATAAGACATTATTTAATCTCCTTATATTGTTTTATTGAAGGAGGAATAGGTAAAAGCTGTGATCAAGGTCATATGCCGTTATTTGAAAACACTTACATCATCTCCCACATTATACTATACGTACTTTACAATTAACCTGTCTTAGTCAATAGCCTTTTTTGTGAAACCTGAGAGAAAATATAATTAAATATTCTAAGTAAAAAATAATTACTTTATAAATCTTTATTCAATATAGGAAAATTCATTGTAATTAACAAGCATGAAGAATCCAACAATGAGAATTAGACAATTATAGAAAACGCATAAATGTTTTTCATCAACTAGGGATTATTAAGAAAACGGATTCTTAAAAAAAATAAGTTTAAGGTTGTTAATTCTACTATATTTATTAACTTATTGTTAGCTGAATTATATAAGAAAACAATATCTAACAACTTGAGCAAACTACCCCAAGGAAAATCAGTTTCAGTAGCTACTCATCACACGAAAAAGGAAACCATAAGAAAAAACAAAAGCCTTTAGAATGAATTTCCATTCCGAAGGCTTTTGTTTTTCTTATGATTAAAGGATATCTAATTTAACTAATATAGCTACTAGAAGTTGAATAAGAATTTGAATATTAGCTGCAATGTCAGTGTCTGTAGTAGTCACTTTAACATTTCTTGAGTTTTTAACAATTGTACGCTGCTTATTAATTTGTTTAATAGAGGATTTTTGAAAAAGTTCTTGCGCTACTTTATCAGCTTCTGTGCTACTTCCCAAAGAAATAGTTAAAATAAGCACAATAGCTGCTTGTAAAGCTGCTTGAATCGATAATCCTACTTTTGTGCTTGTCGTATTAATTTCCACATCAGCCGAATCATAAATTAAGATAGATTCTTCAGAAAACTGAAGAGTTTCAGCTTTTTGAGCTGCTAATTGATTGACATCACCAAAAATTGGATGTGAAGAAGAGTCTAAGGCACTCCACTTATTACTTTTACATTTTTTCTTATGGTCCTGCTTACTCATATAGTACTTACCGTCTTCTGGGTTATAGTAACTATAATATTTACTCACTTGATCACCATTCCTTCAAATTTTTTATTAATGAAAAAATATACAATGCTTGTACCTAAAAAAATTAAATAAAAAATGGTCTATTTTAAAGTTTTATTGATTCTAGATTGTAATTCTGCTGTGATTTTTCTAATTTTTTCTTTTTGATCGGGTGATAAATTCTTTAATCCAGATTCTGAAATTCCATATTTATCTAGTACGCGTGAAATTAAAGCATCGGCAACACTGTCTGGATGTTGATTATTAAAAGCAGAAGATATAATTTTTTTTAAATTGCTCATTCTCACAAACCCCTCCTATAAAAAATATTATTAAGTAAGAAATACCTCTAATAGTAGAGTATGCAAGTACTAAAAAGATGCTTGGACTAATAATGATAGACAAAAATCCATTTTTATAGAATTGAAAGTAATATATAATTTTTAGGCTATTCTTTAATCTAAAGCTTTTTTGTGATTTAAACTTGTAATTTCTAATTAATTCAAGTGCTGTTCCTCATTCCAAAACAAATACCCCCCTTAGCCACTAAGGGAGGAGGTATATATCTTATTTCTTAAAGAATCTTGAAATGAAGCTTTTAATTAAAGCTTTACGGAAACTGAACAGGTAAGTTCTTCAATTCTTTACTTTTATTTTCTAAAAAACATACTCCAGAAACCTTTTGGTTTTGATTCAATATTTTCTTGGGCAGATGCTATAAGTTTTTTAGTATCATTAATTTCGCGTATTGCACTAGTCAATTTTTCATCCCGTTTTTCTAGATTGTTTTCAATATATTTATCTTGATTGCTTAACTTTTCTGTAAGCTGTTCTATAAGCTTTCCTTGCTCATCAAGGCGCTGAATAAGTGCGATCTGAAATTGCTCATCTTTTTCGGATCTATTAAGCAAATCTTGAATTTTTTCTTCAAGGGAATCCACTTTTTTTTCAAGTTTTGATTGTACATCAACTGCTTCTGGTATGATTTCTCCCTGAAGCCACTGATTTATCATTTTATAGCTCCAGTTTTGTTCTTGAATTCTTTTTTTTATTTCAATTAATAAATCAATATTTTGTTTATTATATCTTCTATGGCCTCCCTCAGTTCGTTGAATTTGGAGATTGAATTCTTTCTCATATAAACGAACCAGGTCAATACTTAATCCAGTTAGCTTTACAGTATCTTTTAAAGTGTAAACAACTCCACCATTTGTTTCTTTAGACATTTTTCTAGAATTCTCCTTTCTATATAAAAATCTAGATACCCATCAAAGTTAATATATCAAGGTTAATAACGATTCTAGAATCCACTTGTACTAGATATTACTCAAGATTTATATTCCTAGTAAAATTCTATTAATATTTTGATAATTCCTTTATTATGTGCCGATTTTTGTTTTGCTTTACGCAAGTCCGATATTTCCTCTTGTTAATTCTAGATAAAATTATGAACTTTGCAAGAGTAGAACTATATATTTTAAACATAAATTAATTATCAATTCTAATGTTCAGATTGCGTACGATTTTTTAAAAAAATATTTTGAAACTTGATTATATATTCTAAATGTTTCATAGATGAATTTCATTTTTAGTACACCTAAGCCTAAACTTTCTTTTATATATGTTTATATGCTATTAGAGATTTGTTTTTAATAGTTGAGATATGAAATTTTATAAAAACAATAAAAAAATGATAGCACATTTATAAAATTTCTTATACATAGAGGAGCAGGAAATATAGTAGGTTTTTCAGGATCTATAAACGTTAACAATCTATCACCTGGAACTTATAATTTTCAAATCTGTTCGCATGTAATTAATAATACTGTAGTACCTTCACCTGATGACACTATATCTACTCTTGCATTAACAGTAACTGCTACAACGGCTGGAACTTTTAAATTCAGTATTCGTTCTACAGATGTAGGAGCACAATCTGTATTTGTTTCGAATGGTGGACCGTATGTTATAGCTCCAGCTACAGTTACAGTTACATGGACTAGTAATATCGCAGGAAATCCAGTAGCACTTAGAGATGCTATTTCACTATATTCAAATCCTACTCCTGCAACAAGTGCAGTGTATACTATATTTTTAAATATTGGTGTCTAATAAATAGATGTAACTGTAATAGCAACTATAATTCATTTTCATCAGCATTGTAAATATATGAAGTTTCAAAAAAAGTGTTTATAACTCTTGATATTACAAGGGTTTCAGTGAATCTAGAATGTACTTTATCTAGACTGAATTCGAGATATTTAGCTTCGAATGGAAGGTAGTCGTGTAAACATTTTTCTCTCTATATTTTTTAATTTTCCAACAGAATCTAGAGCTTTAATATCTCTTGATGATAAAGGGTTTATAACGAATCTAGAATGCACTTTGTCTAGAATTTAACCAAGAATATAAATTCTGTTTAAATTCTAGGATGGAAATCTAAAAATTAGTTCTCATTTAACAACTTGAATAACAGGATTGTGTACTACCTAGTTTAATTAAAGTTAAACTAGGTAGTACTTTCTAGAGTTAGTTAGCCTGGTAAAATAACACAAGTTTAACCAAAGTTAAACTAGGTAGTACTTTCTAGAATTAGTTAGTCTGGTGAAACAATATAAGTTGAACTAATGAAGGTATATCGTTGATATAACATGTTTTGAAAGATTATTAAGTTAAACTTGGTTTTAAATTATTTTTTATTTTGATTTTAGATATCGTTTGAATCGGTATAGAGCATGGCGACTAGATAGTCCAAAGTAAGAAATAATGTTTTCGTTTGAATACCCTTTGCGAATTTTGTCTAATATACAGCTGTTTCGAAAGTGAGTAGATCTCACGTGAGCTTTTATGCCTGAACGTTTGACTTCTCTTTCAATCATACGCTTTGTTCCGATTACACTAATCCTTTTAGGTTTGTTTAAGCTGTAATCATACCAATAAGCCATTTTTTGAGGATGAAAAGAAATGAACAGTGGATCGTCTGTATAGTCTTTGGGTCTAAATAATAAAGGTATTGTTGATAGGTAGTGATATATAATTTTTTTATCATGTTTAGAAAGATCTAAGGTGCGATTAGTTTTGTTAGTGCTAATGGTTAATGTATTTTGTCCAAAATTAATGTCCTGTATATTTAAAGATACAACTTCATTAATCGTGAGGCCGTAACGAAGCATAAGGACTAATATGGAATGGTTACGAGGTCCAATGTATTTATGTATCTGCAATTGAATATCGCTTAGATGTTCATGACTTACAACAGAATGTAAAAGGATTGATGAATCGGCTTCTGTTATAAAGTCAGTGTCAGTTAACCCTCGCTGCTTTTTTGTTGTTGCCTTTAATATACCGAGATGATCTGTGAGGTTATAGTATTTCAATAACCCATTTAAATGTGATGCTATGCGTCTTAAAGTCGCTTCTGAGAGGTTTTTTTCTTTTAGGTACATAAAGTATCCCTCGTAATATTTTTTGTCTTTTGGTAAGGTTTCTTGATCTATTTTTGAATGATAACGAGTTAGCCACTCAAAAAACTTCTCTAAATCATGCTGATACATTGAAATCGTAGAAGTTTTTTTCCCGGATTTATCTAAATAAGCAAGGAAGTTCTGAAGAATAATAGGTTTATTCAAGCGAGAGCACATCCAATCTAGGTAAATTTAATATACTATTATTATAACAGAAATAAAGAGATACGCTTACTAAACGAGGTTTTTAAAGGTTCTGTATATTAAATTTACCTCCGTTTGAAAATTTTTATAAAAAAACACGCCGTTAATAGCGTGTTTTTTTATATTTAGTTCAATTTAAGTTTTATTTGAAATCTTACTTTGTAAAAATTCTTTGTAAACCTTTTTTAATTCTTTATTTTTAAAATCACTAACTAGTCTGGGCTCTAAACCTAATTCTTCACGCTTTTTCAAATCATCACTCATATTTCTGATGACTTCTTGTAAACCTGCTTCTTGGGCTTTTTTAACTTCTTGTTGACTAGGTTGATCTGAACTTAAGACCAACATTTTTTTCAATTCCTGAAACTGAAGGAGCTTTTCTTCAAATTCTATTTGAGTTCCATTTTCTTTGAAGAACAAGTCTTGCTTCTCTTTTAAGGTAAAATCTTCAAAAGTTGGTTTTTTATCTCTAGCTTCTGCTATAAAATCTGGAACTAATTCTTTTTTTTGTGTCTTTTTAGAGTTAATACGCTTTGATTCCTGTGAGAGTTTGGCATAATCTTTTTGGATCGCTTTTACTACATAAGAACGAGGATAAGTGACCTCTCCTGTAATTGAACGATCTTGTGTATATCTTATATTTCTTTCTAGATGTTCTTTTGTAAATTCGGATAAAAGCCATTCTATTTTTTCCGGCTTAACTCCTAAGTTCTCTAAATCATTCTGGACACTGTTTTTATTATCGTCTAACTCCAATGATTCCTGGTTTGATTCTATCTTTTTCTCCTTAGTAGGACTAGCCCCATTCATTGCAGGGGAACTAGTAATAATGAATTCTATAGATGTTACTTTTCTACCCGTTTTTAATTCAACGAATTCAAAGCGAATATCCGTTTTATTATTAATTTCTTTTTGGGCGACTGCTAATACTTTACTTTTAAAGTGGCCATACTGTTTATACTTAGTAGGTTCAATAGCTAAAAAATGACGCAATTCTTCGAGAGTTAGTTCTCTTTTTCTCAGACGCTCATATTGCTTAAGCAGCTCATAAATACGAATTGAATAAACTGAATTGAGTCTGACTACATTCTCTAATTGATACGATGTAAATTTTTCTTTAAGCTCTAAAAACAGATACTTTAAGCTAGGGTGAAATTGTAATGTTATGTAGCCTTCATTTTCCTCATAGATAGACGTGATTACCCAGTTGTAATTTCTTTGTTTTCCCTTTTCTTTTATGGTCAGAATCTTTGTTTGCAGACCATTTACAATTTCTTTTAAGTAAGAGTAAAAACCTGTGCCTTTCTTATTCCCTACGATTTCGATGAAATCTTTAGCACGAAATCTATAGGTCTTTAACGTTTCATCGTTAGGCTGTACTTTAGAAGCCATAATTAAAAGGATTCTTTGTTCCTGTAAAGATAATTTATATGTACTCTCAATAAGGATATTTGATTTAGTTACCCAATTTTTTATATTTATACTTTCCAGATCATATGGTTGAACGACAGTCGTTTTCTTCATAAAATCCCCCATATTTTTCTAAACTATCACTAAAATATCATAAAAGTGATACTGTGTAAATTACATATCAGGGAGCAGCTTGTCCTTATAATTTAACTATCACGCAAAATTAGTGATACTTCATGAGCATGTTTACCCCTGAAAACATTGCTCAGTTTGGATTTATTACCCCAAATTTTCAATTTGATACGCAAAATTGGTGATAGTTAAAGCATGTCTACATTTTTCACGCAAAATTGGTGATACTTCATAAGCATCTACACTTTTCACGCAAAATTAGTGATAGTTAATCTATATTTACATTTCCAACGCAAAATTAGTGATAGTTCGCGCAAAATTAGTGATAGTTTCACGCAAAATTAGTGATAGTTTCACGCAAAATTAGTGATAGTTCGCGCAAAATTAGTGATAGTTCGCGCAAAATTAGTGATAGTTTAGGCTTATAAATGTTGTAATATCAGTATCTATAGACGGCCTAAAACAATAAAACAATAAAAACAAATATATAAAACAATATATAAAACAGTAAAACAACATTAGAGAATAGTTGTTTTTTGTTTTATAACTTTCAAGATTAATAATTAAGTAAACAAATACATCTATAGTAAGTTTTTTAGAATATTAAAAGTATATCCAAACGAAGTAATTTTTAATCATGGATAAAATACAGAGGTTTTATGAGGAGATTATGAATTCTTATTGAATTATAAGATTAATAGACGGTATAATAGAGTCACCAAAACAGTGCGGAATATAAAAAGACTCCAACGTGTGCAAGTGGTGCGCCAACACCCTTACACCGTTAACCCTAAAACAGCTAGGGAAAACACCTGTCGAAGTCCTAATACATAAATTTAATTACGCCTTTATTCTATAGGATAATTAGATTTATTTCAAGGGCGTAGTCTGTCAAAAAATCCGACATCGTTTTCCTATTTTCTGGGATGCGATGTCTTTTTTTGTTCCTGAAAAGGAGAGGATAGACTAATGTCTACTACGCGTATGCTTACGACAGAAGAATTTGATTATATGAAAAATTATCATAGTTTTATAGAAAACCGTTCTCAACATCAATCAATGAAACGAAAATTACTTAAAGAAATTATAAGCCTCTATGGAGAAAGATTTTATCGCCTTCACGAAGGAACGCGAAAAGCTTTGGACCGACTTTGTTGGTTTGCTGCAGAAAAGGGCTTTTGTTTTCCTGGTAGTACATATTTAGGTAAAACCTACGAAAAATCAAAAGGAACAATCGATCGTCATTTAAAAGAACTTCGAAAACAAGGACAAATTGTTACTGTCTATCGTCGCTGCCCTCGTAACAATGGAAAGGGGAATCCAGTGCACCTATTTGTGAATCATCCTTATTTTAACCATTGGATTAAGTATTTACAGATCGATTTAGAGTCTGATGTTGAAGCAGATGTTAAAACAGAAAATGCTGAAAGTTCATATGAGAGTAAGAGTAAAGAGGCCAAAAAGTGTTCTACCTATAATTTATCTTTAAAAGATTTTAATAAATACATACGTAATAATGTAAATTTCACACTCTCATCTGAATATGTACCCTCTTTTATTCCAAAAGCTTTTGGAGATGCTGTAAAGCCTTTTTTCCCTTCTGCAGACGATATCTACGAATTATGGGGGAAAGTCCGTTTAGCTTATAAAATGAGTCATATTGATAAACCATTAGAAGATTTAGTGTCCATTTCCGTTCAATCATTTAAAGAGACCATATTCGCCTACAAGAGAAAGCGAATAAAAAATACTTTTACAGCTTATTTCTTTGGAACATTGCGGGGTCAGTTTACTATTGAACGTAGAAGAGAGGTTCAAAGAAATTCTGATAGTGTGCTATTTTACAACGTTTTAAAAGCTTAATTTCTTATATAGTAGATACATTTAAATAAAATATGATTTTTTTAAAAAAACATTGACGTTGTTTAAAAAATATTATATTATGTTCAATCATCGTTGAAACACATTAGTAACAACGATGATTGAACAAATTTTAAAAAAAGTTATTGACATTACATTGATAATTTGATAAGATATTAAAGTCGCTTAAGAGCGACGGTTGAACTTTGAAAACTGAACAAAGCGACAAACGTCAACGTTAATTTTTATTTTTTAAATGAGCAAGTCAAACATTTCTTCGGAGAGTTTGATCCTGGCTCAGGATGAACGCTGGCGGCGTGCCTAATACATGCAAGTCGAGCGAACTGATTAGAAGCTTGCTTCTATGACGTTAGCGGCGGACGGGTGAGTAACACGTGGGCAACCT
>NZ_JBFTKA010000021.1:0-22599 GCF_056395685.1 Priestia sp. 10L35
GTCAAATTGAGCTCTTTTAATTCCTGCAGCACTTCTTTTTTTAATTTGTACACCTTATCAAAGGAATGCTTTTGTTCAAACTCCTTCATTTTGGCCAAACGCTGTTCTTTCTCTTGAGGTGTTTCTTGCTTCAGCTGCTTTTCGACAGGAGCTTTTTCTGCTTCGGCTTCTTTTTTCGCTTCTTTAGAAGAATCTTTTTCACTTGATATGCCTAATTGAGCTAACAAGTTTTGTTTAAACAGATGCTTATACTGTGTTTCTTCACTAGGCTGCTGCATAACTTCTAGTACTTCTTGTTTGTAATCTTCTTGATATCGGTCCTTCTCTTGTGCCTGTTTACGTGCTTGAAACTGATGAGAAAGCTCATTCTCCATGCCCTTCAATTGGTCAGAGTTGAACTGCTTTTCCTTTAAGGCACTTGATTTCAACATGACATAATCGTTTTCTGCATTCACACGGGCTAACATGCTATCAATATCTTGAGGTTTCTCTTTGTCATGAGCCTGTAAAAACGTAATATAGCTCGTTTTGAGCTGCGTTTCTCGATCTTTCTCTAAAACAGGGTTCACGTCATGACTCTTTAAAAAATCAAGTGTTGCTTCACTTTTGTAGGCTTGTTTTTGCCCTTTTTCATCCGTAGAAACAAGTAAAACCTGCGGTTTTTCCTCTCCTATAGCTGATTGTGTTAAGTAAACAGCACCAGGAGGGATGTCTTGCAGCTGTTCACCACTGATATTGGCCCAATCTGCCTCGATTTTTTCATTTTGTGGGTATTTCATAAACTTCTTGAGTTCCCGTTTATCAGCGATAAGGGTATTAAATTGGTCATCTGAAAGAGATGTCACTTTTTTCATCATTTTCCCCCCAGGTAATTAGTATTTAGATAATAAATAAAGTACAAGTTGCATGAAAAAAAGCAGAGGAATGAACAACCTCTGCTCTTTTTCATTTAATTTTATTAAGTTACATGTAGATGTTGAATAAAGTTTGTTAATTTCGAAGGAAGAACCTTTAACTAACTCTCTTATTCCTTACTTGAAGCAACTGATCCAACTTCCTTGTCAGGTAAACCAATTATATCTGTATGTTTAGGTATATGACCCAATAAACGTAACATGGCTACAATTTGCCCCTTATGGTGAAATTCATGTGTAATTGTATGCATGAGCAATTGTCGCGGAGTCTTTCTTATACTATTAACCTCTGGTCTCCAAGCAAGTTCTCCTTCAATAATGTCATCGAAATTATCACTAAATTGTTCAAATACGGCATCCACATATGCATCTGCTTGTTCAAAATAAAGTTGAATATCACTTATCTGCATATTACTAATTACTTCTTTTGTTAAAAGAGGCGATTTCGTTTGTAAAAGAACAAAAGAACCGAGCCACGCATGATAGCAACCTGCAATATGAATCAAAGAATCTCTTACACTCTGAGAACCAAATCCTAGTTCTTTTGTAAAATCACCTTCATTCAACCCTTTACATTGCGCTAATAAGATTTGACGTGTTTGTTTTACCCATTCGTACTCTTGTTTTTCCATATTCTCTACTCCTTTATTTGAATATTCCCACTTATATTATTAGGTTCATTGTACAGCAAATAAGAAAAGCCAACATTAATAAATTTGATATAGACCTCCCTTCATTTAATGGGTAATCGACCAATAAAAAAGAGAGCTTAATGCTCTCTCACCGTTCTAACTCTCGACTTCTTTTCTTTAGATTAGTAAATAACTGAATAAAGGTTTAATTATTTTGAATGAAATTTTTTTCTACCAAAGTTTAAATCCAGACATCATTTTCTGCTGTTTGCTGAGTTGTCTTATCACCCGTATTAACAACACCCTTAGGTTCTACAAGCATAATTTTACACTCTGATTCTGCGTAAGGCTTATGTTCAACATTACGCGGAATGACAAACATTTCACCTTGATTTAATTTCACTTCACCATTGCGAAATTCAATTGTTAAGTGACCCTCAAGGACCATAAACACCTCATCTGTATCTTCATGCTTATGCCAAACAAAATCTCCCTGTACCTTAACCAGTTTAAACTGATAGTCATTCATTTCAGCAATAACTTTTGGAGACCAAAGATCTGTGAATTTAGCTAATTTTTCTTGTGAATTAATCGAAATATATTCCATTCTTTTCTTTTCTCCTTTTTTATCAATCTATTAAATACTAACTAACAGAAAACCATCGTTTGGGTTAATGATAACCAAAAGGAGTAATTTTTTACAAATGTTTTATAAACCTTGTACCTTTTGTAGGTATTGAACCCTCACTTCAAATCTTTATCTTCTTGATAAGAGATCTCCTTAAGTTCTTCTAGTTCTTGTTCATACCAAGGTTCTTCTAAATCCACAAAAAGTTTCTGTGTTTTGATATTCATTGGCACCAACATATTCTCTTGATGCACCACATATTGATGAAACTCCTTCGCTTCTTCTGGACTTAAATTCACCTCTACCTCTTTGTCTTGATACTGTACAATAGCATGATCCTCTCCTACAGCTTTGATCGAAGCTAACACTAAATCTTTGTTAAAAAACATATCTTATTCCTCCTCTATATTTTTAAAACTATCTTTATATAAATCCATCAATGAGATGGTTGTTTCCCCTTGGACTCTTCCCAATCAATCCGTTTTTGACGTTGATTCGCAATACGCTTCTCAACAGCTTCCTTCGCAACTTTCGTGCTATCTAACTCTTGTAAATCGGTTGTCATTAATCCATCAAAACCGTGATGGAAGAAAAGGCCGTTCATATATTCAATTAAAATTTGTGTGTTTTTATCAGCACTGTTTGCCCCAAGACGAATCTTCGTTAATTCATCTTTTAAAACCTGATGTAAGTTGTTGCTAACCACTTCCGAAATATATTGTAATGACCATTCCTTTTCCTTGGTTTCTTGGTACTTTTGGCAAATATCCATAATTGCTTCCCCAGGAAAACGAAAGTGATGTTCTTCCATATAAGCTTGAATATATTCATCTGTTTTCGTATCTAATGAAATGGTACGTCGATTTTTCTCCATCATTCATAACCCCTTTCAGCTTCTCGATTATGTTCAATATCTTTTTGCAATTGCTCATAATGTTTTTGGTTTTTCCAACTTTCATATTCTGATTTAAACGCTCGCTCCATCTTTTTTAATGCAAAATGCATGGAGACATGTTGATTAAAATTTGCAGGACGTTTTGATTGTTTCTTACTTTCTACCATTCTTTTAATGTGTTGCTGCTGCTTATCATAATCTTTCATTTCTTTTAAAAAAGCATTCCCCATTCGCTTATAGAGATCATCTATTTTTGTTTGCTTATAATTCTTATATCGTTTTTCATCAACCTTTCCTTCTCCATATGCTTTCTTTAATTCTTCTACTTCTTTATCTAACTTTTTAAGTAATTGTTGATATTCATTGCGATGATACTTTTCAATATATTTTTGACTCAGCACATCAATAAATGGCTTCATTGATTTTAATGTTCGGTAGCTATATTGCCATTGCCTTTTATCTTCTGGAAGATGATTATAGATTTGTAGAAACAATGGTTGAATGTCACGATTCTTCCACCTTAATGAAGAATCCTGCTTCTTTTTTCCGACCATATCCTTTCGAATTAACTCATTTATTTTCTGTTGCTGCTCACCTCGATTTAAAATTTGATTCACCACTTTTGATTTCATCGCATCCAATGTTTTAGGTTTTCTTTTGCCTCGCTCACGAGTAGGTTGTGGTTCTACTGTTGCAATATGAATATGAATGTTCCCTGTGTTATAGTGTATGGCAGCTGACCAAACAGCCGACTCATTTAACCTTTCCCTTTTAAGCATTTCCTTCATGGATTGACGGGTAATGTCCATTAATTTTTTCTCATCCACTGTATGAGTATGAGCATCATATAAACCATTTTCTTGGAGCCAAGGATTATGAAATGTAATGACGTCTTGCCACATAATACTGTTATTTTTTTGTGCTGTTTCAAACAACTTCTTTAATTGTTTTTTCTCTTCTTCATTTAAGTGATTAGATTGTTGAGTAAATAAAGAAGACGTTTTATCAGGATTATCCATATAATCTTGATAAAGAGTGAACAGTTTTTCATGTGCTCCCTGTTCTTTTTTTGCTTCCTCACGATCTACATAATCAACATAATCTTGAAAAGCTTTCTTATCAGACGTGATAAATTTCGTTTTGAGTACAACTCCTGGTGTAACAGAGGACGGCTTCATTTTTTATATCCCTCTACAATAGTAGCCATCAACTTACCAGTTTTTGCGATTCTATAATCCTCAACTTCTTTAAAATTTTTCATGGTTGACCTTTGGATACTTTTTTCTGCACAACACAATGCATTTCTAATATGACGACGTTCTCTTTCTAAGAGACTATCTATATTTTGAGTAACAGACTTCACCATTCTTTGTATTGAATCATCCTCACGTTTCTGAGCCTCTTTATGTTCTTTACATATTTGAGAAATGGCATCAGCTGGAAAGCGCAAACGATGTTCTTCCATGTAATTTTGAATGTACTGATCTGTTTCAGTATCGAATGAAATTTTACGTCTTTGCTTCATCATTCTTCATCCTCTCCCATCATTTCTTGAATAAATCCATTAATTGTTTCAATTGCAACTGCACATTTTTCCATCATCTTTATATTTTTATAGATGATATTTTCGAGTTCTGCTTCACGATCTTTTTGTTCTTGAAAAACAGCCAGTGTTTCAACCTGACCTTTTAAGAATTCTTGACGAGAAATCTTTTTTTCTTTTGCAATCTCATCTATTTTTTTTACGGCAGTTGGATCAATATCTCGTAAAAGAATATCCATAACATTCGTTCCTTTCCTGTAAATTGTGGTTACCCACTACAAAAGAGAGAAGAGCATAAGGGGTTTTTGCCCCCACCATAGGTGTGGGGATAGGCAGAGCCTAGCAAAACCGTGGGTACAAAGAAAATCACTAAATGTCCCCTTTGCGTCCCTTTTTTTTGTTGTACGTCCCTTTTACGTCTCCCTTTAAAATCCCAATGTCCCCTTTATGTCCCCCTATTTTGAAGCCATGTCCCCTTTACGTCTTCATGGGTTTTCTCATTTCATGACTAAAACTTGTTACTTTTCTTGTAAGCTTTTATGTCCAGCCGCATTGAGCTAAATGCTTTCATTACTAGATTGAATCGCATCTTTTCCCATCGCAATCTTTGATTCCGTAGCAGCCTTTCCATAGTTTTTTTATTTTCTTTTTTACAACATCTTTTTATAACTCATATGAACCTGCTGTGAACATGAAAAAGATAAATGTTAATGGGCCGTGATCCTTCATTTTTTTAGAACAGCCATCGTTTATAGAATAAAAATCGATTCATAAATGATAAAAAGGCACGCGTAAATCACTTGTATTGTAAGTAAAAACAAATGGCCGTTTTAACCATGAACATGTAAAAAAAATGAAAAAGATTGCTTGCTTCTGTCTTATTCTTTCAAAAAACACCTCAAAACGAAGTGACCCCTGAGGGGACATTTATCAACTATGAAGGGTCGGCGAAGGGGTTTCTGGCACAAATGTTGTAATCACTAAAGGGCCGGTGAAGGGACTATCCCTTAATTTGAGGGTGCGCTGAGGGGGTTCCTTGAAGTTTTTGTATGATATCATGGTTTTGCTAGGCTCTGCCTAGCCTATCACACTCTGTGATAGCAAAAACCCCTTATGCTCTTCTCACTATTTTTTAAGAGGCACCACTATTTTAGAGAATTGACATAAGTTATGAGAAATTAAAATAAGAAATGTTGATTCTATTACTGTTAAAAAAATTGATGAGCTAGCAAAGAAACATGATTAATTTTGATACAAATACACAAGTTAATATTTTTCTTCTTTTAATAATTGGACGACCTTCACGCTATACGTAGTATATCAATAAAATATTAGCTGCTACATATGGTACTACCCAAATTGCTAAAATACGAAAATCAACTCTAAACTCTGAGTACACCTAAAACATAGAATACATTATAAAAATTGGAGCTAGCAGAAGCAACTTTGATATGTTTCGCTTTCGTACATTACAAATGACATCTGAATAAACTATTGCAAAAATCAACATACCGTATGGAGTGAAATAGTGTCCTATCGATGTAAACATCCCCTCCAAGTGTAATACCTACTTTGGCCGTTTTATCCCTTTTCCTAGTAAAGCTCCTATCCCTCCAAGTAACACTTGCCTATATAATTTGTTCGTTTTGAGGATTTCTAAAAAAAGGATTGAACTCATTAACCACAGTAAAGCCAACATTATAAACATATGTCCATTACCTCTTTAGCTTATTTTGTAGAAACGAAATGGTACCCTTTGGAATTTTTCCGTTTAAGTACTATTCCTGCATGCCCACATTTGTAGACATAACGTGTAGGTTTCCCCCAAGACTCCCATAACAGATCTGCATCTTGAATATGGACGTACTGATCATGTTTAGCAGAAATTAGTAGTATATTTTCCTTATTCATTTTGGAAGGGCTTGATTTGGCTCGGTTAATTTCCAATACTTCACTAGATCGTTGTAATCGACCACATGAGACTCTAAGTCCTATCTTATATACTTACCACGGATCGTATTCCATATCGAATAGCTCAAGCGATTAGAATAGGATATAGAAACTAATACATCGATTTCTGATTCAAGTGTAGCAACTAAATTTGAGATAAAGCCACCAAGACTAATACCTATTATAATTACAGGACCTTGTTTGTTATTTTTTATCCATCGAATTAAAGCCCTTAGATCAACAATTGCTTGTCTAGTCGATTCAACAGTCCTATTAATATTGGCACTAACCATAAATTCTCCACTATAAAGTGATGCCTCGGGCTGACGTTCTAGGTGGTAAGGAAGAGTATAATAGTACATATTCCATCCTAAATTATTCATAATTGAATTATGAATAATCTTCTTTACTCTATCAAACCCTTTCATTCTCCAACCATGTACAAAAATAACATTCGGCGTACTTCCATCTTCATTTAAGAAAGCCTCACCTCTTACGTAGTCATTGGAAACATCACCAGAAGGTATCAAACTTTCAAATCCAAATTCACCTATACTATACCTTTTGTCTGTAGAAGTTATGTCTAGTCCAATATCTGAAAGTGATGCTGGTACTTCAAAAAAAGTTTCTCTATCTATATTTATTGGTATATGAGCAGACTCAATATAATATTGATCCCCCTCGCTTCGGTCTTTATGCAAATCATGCAGAGCATAATGATCTATCAATTTTGAAAGTAACAAGTTAATATCTCCTCCCAGCTGATTATTTATTTTTTGTTATTTTTTACATTATTCATCATGATATCAAACTCTCGACTAGATTTACATGAATCAACAACCCCTTTATTTCTGATATACAAGAACCAATTAATCTCTTTTTGTTGACATTAAGATAAATAAAACCTTTTTTACCATTTTTTTGAATCGTACGATAGTCTATAGACCTAACTTTTATAAAAAAGAATTTTTCTCACTTTAATTAATGTTAAATGTCCCACTAACTGAGTAGACATTCTCTACATTTGGAATAGAAATTATATTAATTCCATCCTAAAAATAGATAATGAACTGTTATTAGTTCATTGCAGAACCCACCTTATTTCTTTAGAACAAAAATTGGCTTCATCCAAAACAACAAGTTCATCTTTAGTTGAACTAAATTTGAACTTAACAACTTTTTTTCAAACAACCAAAGAATAAGTTCAACTAAATTCACCCCAAGTTCACCATGTATTCACTACAAAACACACCAACACCCACCCAAGTAGAACTTAAGTTAAACTAACGTCATAACAGTTCATAAAATAAGATATATGAGCAAACTCCAGACAGGAATTGTTGATTTTTTGTCGAAATCATATAAAATTAAATGAATAGGTGGCTGTGAATTGAGTGAACACCCATAAACCCGACAGGTAAATAACCGTGAACTGAGTGAACATAATTAAATAAGGTAAGTGAATGACCGTGAACCGGATGAACTTTCATGAAACTTGCAAATGAATGACTGTGAACTGAGTGAATGTACATAAAACACTAATAAATGGTGGTGGATTACATGAATAATTCTGAAAGTCCAAACTTCATTGGTGTACCAGAAGCATCTGAATATACCAATATTCCTCCTGAAACATTAAAAAGGTATTTAATTAACCATGAACAGTTTTTGAATTTTAAAAAAGAAGGTAGACGTTATAAAATAAGTATTGAATCGCTAGATCTATTAAAGAAAATCCGTGAACTCTATAGCGAGGGGTTACTAAAAGAAGATGTAAACGATAATTTGGCAAGTGATGGACTTCCTATAACTATTACAGTCAAAAATCAAGAAGAAAAAGGTTCTATCTCTATAAACGATGAACTAAGTGAAATAAAAAAGATGTTACAACAACAAGAACAACAGATGACACAGCAGATGCAATTTAATCAAAAGTTAGTAGAAGAGTTACAGAAAGTTAGCCAAACCAATCAAGAATTGAAGCAAATGATAAATAGAAAAGATACTGAGTTAATAGGAGAGTTAAGAAAAGGATTATCAGAAAGTAAAAGAATGATTGAAGAAGCTTCTGCTAGTGCAGAGTTAGAAAAGAAAAAAACATGGTGGGAAAAATTGATAGGTAAATAATAAAAAGCTTCTACTAGTCGGTCAGTGCCCGAGATAGTAGAAGCTTTTTATTGTTATGTTGTCATTTGGTTATAAAATTCGTTGATTATAACACATTTTTAATAGATTGAGGAGGGTTATTTTTTTGACCCTCCTCAATCTTTAAAATGAATTGTATAATAAAATAAATTTATTATTAAGGAAAAATAGTTAAAAAGAATTCTTTTGAGATATATTACTAATTTTTATTGAATTATGAGATTAATTAACGCTATAATAAAACTAACAAAAATGACCGGAATAGAAAAAAGACTTCAACTGTTTAAGTAGTGCGACCAACACACTTAAACCGTTCCCCCTAATCACAGTAGGGAAAACACTTGTCGAAGTCTCTTGTTAATAGATTTAGTTTTCTATAAAGTAAAACTTATGTTTTTATTTTATATGAAATTAACATCTATTTCAAGGGCTTAGTTCATCAAAATCAAGGCATTGTTTTCCTTTCTTAAGGGAAATAGTGTCTTTTTTGTGTTCCTTAAAGGAGAAGATGAACAAATGACAAAAATATTGACCTGCTATTTAAAAGATGTAGACACCTTCAACGGAAGGTTTAAGTGGTTATGGAAGAATAAATCCATACTTCGGAAAAAGAAAGAAGAGTTTTTAGAAACTATTCGTACCCATTACAAACAGAACCAATCAGCCATACATAAAGAATTTCCTAAAAAAAGAATGGAAATGCTCGATCATGTCATCTATAACCTAGTGGCTACAGGCATCCAAGCCATTCGTTCTGAAACGCTCATGAAGAAATTTGAAGTTTCTAAAAGTACGGTTTCTCGTTTTGTACGTTCGTTAAAAGCGACACCTTTTATACTTGTAGCACGTTACATTAAAGAGGATGCAACAGGTACTCACCCTGATAGCTATGTATTTATTTTTAAAAGCCATAAGAACTTTAATCGGATTTGCGACGAAATCTTTTTTGCCCATGATACAACAGGTATACAAACGGTCCAACAAGAAGAAATGACCACTCCTGTGACGCTTCCTGTGATGTATCCAGAAAGTGCGGAAAACGTTGATACACCAAGCTTAAAGACTGATAAATCACCTGGTGCCTTTATTAACCTTGATTTACCTGTAAATCATATAAATAATCATTTAATGTCTGCTTCACAGTCATTTATCTATATCAAAGGTGTTCCTAAGAAAGTCAATCAAGTCTACGCAGGTAAGTATGGTCATCAATTAAAAGACTTTTATGCTCGCATTCAAAACGCTGCAAAAACGGTCAAACGAGATACAGAGATTGATATTACCAAAGGGCAAATACATGAAATTGCGTATACATCGATTATTGGATTGGACAAATATGTACATAAAGCTAATCACAAAGGAAAGTCTTTGTCCTTAGATAATATGTGCCAATTACTCTATAAAATTGCGAAAAACCAATTCTATCAGTTGGTGGATCCTAAAAACCAGGATTATTCATCAGTATATCCAACTCATAAGGAAGTTATACATAAAGACGAGTCATCAACAAAATTGTTTATACCAAAACATATTATCCGTAAAGAAATCGTTCCTGATTGGTTAAAGGTTGAGCAGGATCAAGAGAAGGGGACAAAAAAAGTAGAAATATCTTTAGAACAACAGCTTGAAACGATTCAATTAAAGCAAGACTTAGAACAAGAGCTTACACCAGAAGAGGAATGCTTGCTGCAAGAACAATGCTCTACGTACAGTTCATTAGAAATGGCGGAACTTAAACAAGATTTAGGACAAGCATTAACACCTGAGGAGCAAGAATTATTGCATCAACATGCTAAATTAAAGGAACCAGCTTCTTAATGTTTAAAAATAGTCAAAGCACAGCAAGGAATTTCATTATTTTTAACGTATTCAGTGTTTTAAGAAAGGACTTGGCAGGATTTGAACCCGCAAGAAGCCGAAGTTGTATAGTGTAATACGACTGGCTGCTCTGCCATTGAGCTACAAGTCCATACTCAAAGTATGCGCCTTGTCTCTGTTTATATGTACGATAGGAGAAAATGTAAAAAGTAAAGAAATCCCTTATAAGCTGAATTATTATTAGGATATGTTTATTTAGAACACTGTTCTAAATAATAAATAAATCTATATCTACGCAGGAGGAGAACATTATGCCACATAAAATTACGTTAACTGGATCAGCCACAGGACCACTACGAGAATACGATCGCTATGTTGCCTTTGATATGCGTGAAAAAGGGTCACCATCTGCGCCTAAAGGCTTGAAGAAGAGTACGTTTATTTCGTACACGGTATTTGTTGCAAAGAAGGCTTTTAACAAAACAGGTCTCACGAAAAAAAGTATTATGCAGGAAAAAATCTTAATTCAAGGAGAACCAACATTAGACATTCCAATTGATGAATGCCCTGGGGAAGTAGGCGTAATCTGCTTCCAGATTACCGTTCTCCCGAATAAGAAAGACAAAGAAGACAATGAATCAAACGATAAAAAAGAGGCCAAACAAGAGGCTTCTGCAGCGCAACAAGAAGTTGCTGCTACCAAACAGGAAGAAAAATCGGTAGCTACTTCTCAACCTGCACCAAAAGAGGAAAAGAAAGAAACAAAAGCTGTTCAGCCAGAAGTAAAGCAAGAGCCTACAGAAGCGAAGAAGGCTGAGCCTAAAAAGAATACACTACCGAACCAACCTAAAGGGACACAGGATTTGTTGAACTTTGATGACATTATCGTACCTGAAGAATTCTTAAAGACACGTCCAAATGCTGAAAAAACCCAAAAGGTCATTGATTTTGTGAAACGCACAGGACGCTTAGATGAGCCATTGACGATTGAAAAAGGATCGAATGTCTTAAAAGACGGTTATCGTCGTTATGTTGTAGCCAAAACCGTTAAAATGGATAAAGTTCCGGTTATGTATGAATACCAAAAGTCATAATGTATTTCCTTGAAGATGGCCTATTGCAAGGGGACTGATAAAAATGAGATTGGTGAAGGAAAGCGTCATTTATCCATTACCAGAGGAGCAAGACATTGCAAAAATAGAAGCTTCTTTTCGCATCCAATTGCCCAATGCGTATAAAGAATTCTTGAAACAATATAACGGATGTACAGTAATAAATTCTACACCACTAACAATTATCAATAAAAGGTGTCAAATTGAACGTTTTTTAGGCATTATTAAAAACTTCAGTGACCATCCTTATGGTGTGTACGATATTGGTTGCTGCGAAACTTCCTTAGTAGAACAAGGACGGAATGTTTATGATGAAGATCTCATTGGATCTGAGCTAATTTCAATTGCGAAATTAGCATGGGGAGATTACTTATGTTTAAACTTTCACTATGATAAAAACAATCCGTCTGTTGATTTCCTAGATTACGAAAAATCATATGAATGTGATCCAGCTACATCAAAAGTGGCTGAGAACTTTCAAGAGATTTTGAGTATGTTATTATCTGAGGATACGAAATAGCAGAAAATGCTATTTCATAATGAAATCATCTACTCATTTTGATTTTCAATCATAAAAGAGGAAGTGTCGAGATGAAAAAATGGCTTTGGATCATGTTATCCTTTGGAGTAATTTTTCTTGTATTTATGATGAACCACTTCTTGGATAAAAGCCAACAGCAACCAAACATGATACGTAGCGTCTCACTTACAACCAGCACATCTCCTAATCAACAAAGCATTGTTGAAGTAAAAAAGATGTATAAACAAACCACTGATTACTTTGATTATGAGCAAAAACAAAAGGCTGATTCTCTTAGAATGTACTACGGACAACCCGGAAGCACTCTTAACCAATATAAAGAGCTTCAAGGCATTCAACCTTCTATGATTCATGATGTGAATGTGCATTGGAAAAGTGAGCAACATGTCATCATCAACATTATGAAAACGAATCACCAACACAAAAACAAGGTATACAAACGATTTAACTATAACCTTAGCGAAATGTAGGCTTCAGATCTATGGTTTTACGTGTCTTCATCGTGAGTCTTATGTGTGGTCTTACAATAGGAATAGTTGCTATCATTAGCTTTTTTATGGTGGTTTTCCGCCAGGGTAAGCGAAGTTTACACGATTCGATGACAGCTACCTATGTGAAACGTGTAGATCCTACCAAAGTAGACAGCTCTAAACTTATTTAAAGCTTTTTTTAAAAGAGCAATGTTATATATTTAATAACCCTATTATTTCTACTCTTTTACATTTCAAAAAGGAGAAACTTATATGAAAAAGTCAACACCTTGTCCGGCCATTTTCCTATTGTTGAAAAGGTACCAACTATGATTGTATTTATGGCTTTTTGTGACCCTGTGTATGCCTTATATGAAGCTTATAATGCCGTTATTATCTTTGATAAGGGAAATTTACAACTAAAAAAAACTAATTAATCTTTTATCTCTTTTCTATGAATATGTCTTTAGTAATATCAATACTAGAGACATGTATTTTATTATTAGTGGATAAATTTAAAATATTTTATATTTTTTACCTTCCTCCTCAATCATGTTATCATCATCTGAGGAGCTATTTAGATAGATAAAGTGTTAATTTACAAGAAGGGGAGAAATATAAAGTGGATCAAGTAACAAAACCAGCAGGATTTTGGATACGCCTATTAGGAAATCTGTTAGATGGCATTATCGTAAGTATTCCTTTGGGGCTTATTGGCTTTCTTATTACAGGAGACTTTGATCGTGAAGATCCCATTACATCACTCATAGGTTTCATCTATGCGGTTGCTGTACCTATTTTATGGTATGGATATACTATAGGGAAACGAATTGTTGGGGTTAGAATTGTCAAAATAAATGGAAAGAAACTTGGAATCGGAGCAATGCTACTAAGAGTTCTTGTGGCCGGCATTGTTTATGGCCTTACATTAGGTATTGCTTTAATTGTGAGTGTGTTCATGGTGGTTTTCCGTAAGGATAAAAGAAGTCTGCATGACATGATGGCAGGGACGTATGTTACATATTCAAAGCCCGGTGAAATAGAGGATAAACAAGCATTTGTAGATTAATACTTAATCAACAATGCCGAATACCTTCTATTTCTAATCTACTATTGGGGACTATTCAAACCTCCTACAGATTAAGGTGTAGGAGGTTTTTCTGTGTAGCAACTACCAGTTATGAGTAGAATAGCTACACATCAGAAAGTTTCTTGAAATATGAAAAGGTTAACTGTAGATTATTGAACATACTTATTACGTTCTTTTTTCACTATCCATGCAAGTAACTCTTTTTCTTTGTCATTTAAATGTCGATCTAAACATTTCTCAAAATCAGAAACTAATTCTCCAAAACGAGGGCTATTTTCCATCTACATTCCTCCTATGTCACAAGTATAAAAAGGTACATTTAATATATCTCTATTTCTTTATTTTTCGTTACCGAAATCATTTTCATTTTCCAAACGTTTTTAATCATATTTAGAACAAAGACCGCCCATTATGTATCAGTTTATAAGGCGGTCTTAACTGTATTCATGCTATATGTTTATGACCAAAATATCGACACTATTCTAAAAAGACGTCAGGTGAAAAAGGCAATGGCTAAAATTGCTGCGACACAAGCTAAATAGATATTTCCACTCCAGTCCCTCTTTTCTTTTTCATTCACCGCATAGCTATTATAAGAACCTTCAATCGGATCTATTTTTAGTTTTCGTTGTATCTCGAATTCTTCATCTAAAATCAAGTCTAATTCCTCCATTGTTTGATAATTGTAAGGTAGGAATCTCCCTTGTTCGTCTCTTAATCGGTTGCTGACGTCTTGTAACCCGCGCTGTCTTCTCATTGGTGGAAGGCTGTCGGTCGGGTTGAGTAGTAGTTCCTGACACTGATTGGCCATCTGTTGGTGTTCCAAGTAACGTAGAAGTGTTTGTAAGCGTTCCTTTTCGCTCAAGATCATCATGTTCTCCTCCTCCTTTCTTTCCGATGTTGGGCTCTTGTTCCATCCATAATGGGTGGGAAGAAGGCTGCCACGGAGATGAGGGAAGAGGGACGTCTCTCATTTTATACTGATTCATTAACGCTAAGAAAACAGGATTGTGCGCTGCAGTAAAAAGTGCACACCTTATAATTTGATTTCGGTCTAACTCGGTAGCCTGAAAAAGGCTATCTACATATGTACGGTAAATAGAATGATACCGCACAGTCGGTCGATAGGTGTCTACTTGATTTTGGGCCTTCTTATTTTTCTTCATACGCGTTTTTCTCTTTCAAAATGACCTCTAACATTTGTTTGCCTTCTACCGTTAAATAGACGTCTTTTCGACTTAATAACGAGATTGCTAATTCTTTTGTCATTTGATTCGCTCCATTCCTGATGATTATCCTGACGTCTTGAGGTGACGTCTTACTAAATGATATGAACGATAACTTGTCCACTATTCCGATATTTTCTTCAAAAGTGTATGAAACTTCGAATTCTTGGACAAGACTGATACTAAAAAGGTGATTATATATGTTTGGGTTAGGTAAGCAACGTAGTAAATTAGGAAAATGGTTAGATCAAAGAGGAATTTCGCAACAATGGTTAGCGAGTACTTCAAAGGTTAGTAGGTCCACTGTTAGCGAACTTTGTAAGAGAAATGTAGAACATGCACCTACACAGCGAACTATGACCAAAATACTCAAAGCTTTAAGGAAAATAGATCCAAATTTAAAGGCACATGATTTTTTTGATATGTAGATAGAAAATATTATAATTCTCTTGGAAACAATGCATAAATTTATCGACTTTAACGTAGCAGAAAAGCCTACTTGGTCTTATACAAGTAGGCTTTTCATGTTCATTGTGAATAAAGTTAGATAGATAATGAGAGAAATTTCTTTCTGTTTAGTTGGTGATAAAAATATTTAAGGTGGTCAAAATCATCCTGAGAAATAGTTGATTGTTGATTCAAAGTGTTTTTTACATCTACTAATATACATAGGTCGTGTAATTCATGGTCAGTGAAGATACCTTGCAGAAGATTTAATCGGAATAATAAGGGGAGATTATCGGAGAGTTGAGTTCCACCTTCAGCGAAAAAAATTTGTCGCCATAAATGTCCATAATGTGAATTATCAGAAGCAAAATAAGTTTTATAAAAATAATCATATTCCATGTTTCATTTTCAATCAAAAGGGTAAATTATTATGTTGGAGTGGAATTTTAAAAGAAACAGTCTTTTTAGATCTGTTTCTTTTTTTATTTAAGATTATAAAACGAATAATGAATAGCAAATTGAGCAAACTACCCAAGATGTTACTAAATATCGACTCATACAACTAAATTTTGCAACAGAAAAAACTACCTCTTTTGACTGGGAAGAGATAGGTTTTTCTGTTTTTAAGCTGTATATGACATACAATCGTAGTTACTATAATGTACGTTATCTGAAATTACAAGCTAAAAGCCATTTTTGTTAAGATAAAATTCATATCTATTAATAAATTAGTAAATATTATCCATGAGGTGATAATATGGATAAGAATAAGTTAAAACTCACATCTTCCGAAATAGGGACACTATGGGGAGAGTATGTAAACGGAACAATGACAGATGTAGTAAATCAATATATGTTCTCTATTATTGAAGACGAGTCAATAAAGGCCGTTTTTGAAGATGCTATTAAGACCTTCGCAAACCAAAAGAAACAAATTGTAGCTTTTATAGAAAACGAAGGGTTTCCAGTTCCAATTGGATTTACTGAGTTTGACCTCAATAAAGGTACTAAAAAATTATTTACTGATATATTCTGCTTGAATTATTTACATATCATGACATTACATGGCTTGCTAGGACATACAACCTCATTAGGTGTTTCTGTCAGAGAAGACTTACGTTACTTCTACGATTCATGTGATAATGAGGCAAAAAGGATGTATCATCAAACGATTGAATTATTACTTGAAAAAGGGGAGTTTCAGAGGGACCCTTATTTTTATCCTGCTAAAAACCCTGAATATATTTCTAGCCAGGATTTTTTAGATGGATTTTTCGGAAAAGGCAGACGCTTAACGGTACTAGAAATCATAAGTATTTCCTTCAACCTTAAGAAAAGCATTATGGCTAAAACTCTTTCTATTGGATTTAGTCAGGTCTCTCAATCAAAAGAAGTAAGAAAGTTTTTAGAGGACTCGGAAAAAACGGCTGATGGTCAAATACAATCCTTTTCAAAAATAATGCACGCGGATAATTTACCAGTTCCTAAATCGTGGGAGACAGAAGTAACAACTTCAACAGACGCTCCTTTTTCTGATAAATTAATGATGTATCATATTGGTTTCTTGTTCCAAGCTGCACAAGCGTATCATGGAACAGGTTTAGCATCAGCCATGCGAACAGATCTTGTAGCTGCTTATGAAGGCGTTATTCTAAAGAATTTAATGGTAACAAAAAAATGGTTTAATATTATGATGAAAAATAAATGGTTAGAACAGCCACCACTTGCTCCTAATAGAAAAGAAATTGCAAAAGAAAAATGATAAAGAAATGAATACAAACGAATCTATTCAGCAAACTAATCAAGATGCAATAGAGCATCAACTGAACATCTATATTTTAACGACTGGAAAAAACTACCTCTTTCCCGATGGTGGTTTTTTCCCTTTTTAAGCTGTATAAAGTCTACAAACTTAGTTAACATAGAGCACTTTATAAGCGCAAAAAAAGGCCTGAGTCATTTAGAAACGGGTCCTTTTTGATTTGAGTATATAAATTCTTTTACTTCTACAATTGAGAGACCTAATTGATAAGCTTCTTTCATAAGACTTATCCATTCCTGATCAAGCCTACTATCTTCTTTTCTTAGCACTCACGATTCCTCCAACTTTCCTAATCGGAATTAATTAGGCTCTAACATTTAATAACAAGCCATTAGAAATTGATACTATTAAATAAAGAAGTAGAAGAGATGGCTAAAAAACGAATTGAAATCCATAAAAAGCGAATGAAGTTATCTGAAGAGTTGGAAAGTAACTGGGATAATAAAGAACTCCAAGATAGAATCATCGAGTTAGAGGAAGAAAGCCAAAAACTCAAGAAAAAAATTGAAGATTTACAGACTAACTTTTAAGTATTCTTTCAGGGTGCTTTTTTAGATGGGTTCTGGAAAGATATATGTTATACAGTAGAAAAGAGGTGACCTGTTAATCTTTGGCGAATTAAGGAGAGGAAACAAGTAGAGAAGGAGGACTTAATAGTGAAAGAATTAGTCATTAATGATGTTGTATTTGATGTAAAATACCTTACTACGTCTACAGCCAGCAAAGAAGAAGTGGGACTTGAAAAAAGAATTATTAATAATGGAAAAATGACTAAGGGAAGAGATCAAATTAAGTTTTCATTTTCTGTTTTGGGTAAAGAAGATTATCAATTATATGATACCTTTTTTGAGAATACTCATTATACTGTTGTGATCCCTGAAACGAGTGAAAGATTTATAACTCATAGTGTTTCGCATAGTACATTTTATCAAGGAGCTGAAGTAACAGATAACACAGAAGTGGTATTTAAAGTTACACTTACCAAATAAAGTGATTACCTATGTTTAAGCTCACGCTCTAACATTTTTTAAAGAACTTGCTTAAGATTAAAATCCAGTTTGATTAAGTTCTATTTATTAGAAACACCTGTATGCCTATAATGTTTTTCTAAGGGGAGATCTCAGTGAGTAAGTGTAGTGGTTTTGCAATAATTTGCTTAAATAATAAAGATGAATTGTTAATGGTCTCCCAAGAGAAACCCAACACACCAAAGCGTTGGTCTGTTCCTTCTGGTGCTATTGAAGACTATGAAAGGATTGAAGATTGTTGTGTTCGAGAAATGTGGAATCAAACAGGTTATCAAGTAGAGATAGTAAAAAAGATACAAGAGAATAGGGCAACTACCTATAATGTTGAAGTTCACATGACCTATTTTGAAGTTAAGGTATTAGCTGGAGAGAAGAAAGTTCAGATCGTAGATTCATATTGCTGGCAACCGATATCTAAAATTAATCATTTGAACATGTTATTTGAAGATGAACGTGAGGTTGTATTAAATTATATAAAAAAGAAAAAACAGTTCATTTAATCTTGCTCAAGTATATTGTTTTACCTCTATACACATGTATGGAGATTCGTTGTCTTTTGGAACAACTACAAAAATATATAGAGGGCAGGTCAAATAATTGATTAATACAACCATTAATTTAATGAGAATTGTCATGAATACTACTATGAGGAATAACTTAATCTTTATAAATCATTACCTCAAATCGAGGGACATTTTTTTATCTAGATCTAAGACACCATAAAAAATCCCCTGCATCGTAGGGAGAATAGGTTGCTTTCTTTTATTTGTCTACTATGGAGGGAACATTCCCTCTTTTAAAATATTGTTTTTATAGCTAGGTACACTGCAACAATCGATGCAACGACTATAGTTCATATTTTTCTCCAATATAAGTAATATACAAAAATCTTTTTAAGAAAATACTTTAAACATTACTCAAGAATAGTGGATGTTTATGTGCAAATTAATAACTTGCAAAAGAGATATTTTTTATATTCCTAATAAATTTTATATTCAAAAAATTTTGTTGACAAATCGATTAGATAGATATAATATTGCATGTAATCAAATAATAATAAGCAAAGATTGGAAATATTAGAAGGATATATAAACTTGTCAGAGAGCCGGTGGTTGGTGAGAATCGGTAGTTATTACCTTTGAACTCATCCAAGAGCTACTCCCTGAACATTATAAGTAGGGGATGTCGGTTTTCTACCGTTATGAAGATAGGTGGTGATAGCTGCCGAAAATGAGTGGGTTAATTATGTAATGATTAATCAATTAGAGTGGTACCGCGAGCAACGCCTCGTCTCTATATTTTTATAGAGGCGGGGCTTTTTTTATACATTAATATGACAAAGGAGTGTTTCTGAAATGACGAGAAAAATTTGGATGTTTGATACGACTTTAAGAGATGGCGAGCAAGTTCCAGGGGCTAAGCTGAATCTGTATGAAAAACTAGAAGTAGCGCAGCAACTAAAGAAGATGAAAGTTGATATTATCGAAGCTGGTTTTCCTTCGTCTTCAGCTGGTGATTTTAATGCTGTGAAAGAAATTGCTATGAAAATAGGAAATACAGAAGACATGATCATCACAGCGTTAGCAAGAGCAGTAAAGGCTGATATTGATGCTGTTTATAATAGTGTGAAATATGCTAAAAAACCGTTAATCCATATAGTTTTAGGCGCTTCAGACATTCATGTGGAAAAGAAGTTTGGGAAATCGAAAAGTCAAATTTTAGATCTCGGCGTTGATGCAGTAAAATATGCAAAAACATTTTTACCAGATGTACAATATTCAACGGAGGATGCGTCTCGCTCCGATTTTGAATATTTATGGGCAACGATTGAAGCCGTTGTAAAGGCAGGGGCTACCATTATTAATGTACCCGATACAGTTGGCTATGCCGAGCCGGAAGAGTTTGGTGAACTAATCTTTAAAATAAATGATCGTTTGAAAAATTTGAATGATAAAGTGCTTTTAAGTGTCCATTGTCATAATGATCTTGGTATGGCAACAGCGAATACGTTAGCTGCAATAAAAAATGGGGCAGATAAGGTTGAATGTACGATAAATGGCATTGGTGAACGTGCAGGTAATGCTGCACTAGAAGAGGTTGTTATGGCAATTAATACGCGTTCATCAGTTTATAACGCGTACACAAATATTAATACAAAAGAAATCATGAATACATCTAGGTTGGTAAGTAGTTTAATGGGACTTGAAGTACAAGTAAATAAAGCCATTACAGGTGATAATGCTTTTGCTCATTCTTCAGGTATACACCAAGACGGTTTATTAAAAGCAAGAGATGCTTACGAAATCATTAGTCCAATTGAAGTTGGTTTAGATGATATGGAACTTGTTTTAACCGCCCGTTCTGGACGTCATGCGGTGAAAAACGCGCTTGAGTCATTAGGTTTTAATGAGATGACTAATATACAATTTGAAGGGGTATTTGAAGATTTTCTTGAATTGGCAGATGCAAAAAAGGAAGTATATAATCATGATTTATATGTCATCGTTGAGAACTATTATGCAAAAAATGATATTCATAATCAGGATATGACGCATTATAGCGATCACTTTTATGAACTAATGGACTTGCAAGTGATTAGTAATACAAATTTCCCGTCTGCAAGTGTGAAGATTAAAAAGGGCGATCAAATATTGAAAAACAGTGCAGTCGGGTCTGGCCCGATTGATGCTTTGTATTCTGCTATTACAGAAATTAGTGATTTAGATATTAAATTGATTGAATATAATATTAGCAGTGTATCAAGAGGTAAGGAAGCATTAGGGAAAGTGAAGATTCAAGTGGAATACAGAGGAGAAAAGTATGTTGCCAAAGCAACAGATACGGATATTATGAAAGCAAGTGCATTTGCGTATATCAATGCTGTAAACAGTATTGTGGTTGATACTTTACTTCCGATTGAATAGATAAAAGGTAATATTTAAGGGAATGTGCTTAGTTTGTTTGGGTAATTACTTCGGTCGACTTACATCGTTAACAGAAGGAGAAAAGGGATTAAATTATTGGTTAGATAGTTTTGCAGATGATTTTTCCTGAGTTTCCTAAGTGGAAAAATAAAATAAATACCAATCTATATAAAGATGGTATATGGGTAGCTGAATATAAACGAATTCGAATTGTCGCCTTTAAGAAAAAGTAGGGATTTATTAATTAGGAGGTCTACCATATGGAAGGGAATATTGCCCGCAATCGGGCTGAATTAGCAGGGAAGTTAACAAACGTATTAGATTCCCGGTCACTAACATACTCCCATAAAAGGCTTGCAAGTATACTTAAGGAAGGTATGAAGGTTCTTGATTTAGGATGTGGAACAGGAGCAATTACACGTGGAATAGCAGAATCAGTAGGTCCAAAGGGGTGGGTCGTAGGAATCGATAGCAATCCCAATCTAATCGAAAAAGCTCGTCAAAATCATGGTAAAACTCCAGGATTAACTTTTGAAACAGGTGATATCTTTAATCTTACCTATGAAGGAGAATTTGATATTGTTACCTGTGCTAGGGTGTTAATATGGCTGTCCGAACCTTTGAAAGCATTGCAAATGATGAAATCTGCTGCCAAAATTGGTGGTCGTATTTTGGTCGTAGACTATAATCATGAAAAGATATCATGGGAACCGGCCCCTCCTTCAAGTATGACTTCTTTCTATTCTACATATTTGAAATGGCGTTCTGACGCAGGTATGAATAATGCAATTGCTGATGACCTTACTAATATGTTTCGGGAAATTGGTATTCAAGACATCATTATAACCCCTCAACACGAGGTATCTAACCGAACAGATTCTAATTTTAATACAAATATTGGGATATGGGCAGATACTGCTTCAAGTAGAGGAATTCAAATGGAAAGGGATGGGTATATTACTGAAATAGAATATATAACGGCGGAAAAAGAATATCGCGAATGGATGACTAAAGAGGCTCAATCTTTAACAATGTATATGTTAGCTGTAGAGGGTGTAAGAACTTTGTAAATGTATCTCTCATAAAACCTCCAATTTATATTAATAGATTGGAGGTTTTAGCTACCTATAAAATCTATTTCTCGGAAATAATATACGAAAAGGATCTTTATGGAAAAATAAATAAGTACCTTGATAAAATAGGAGTACTTTTACGTATTTATTTCTTCTTTACCCTAAAGTAATTCTTTCTTTAACTTGTCAAAATCTCTTTTAGCTACTTTTTCAATCTTATCAAATAATTCATCACCTTTGATTAATCCTTTTTCTTCTAGTATTTCTTCTAAAGCTTTAAATCTTACTCTAGATAAAACAACCTCATTTACGGCATTAACCATCAACTTCTGATCTTTTGT
>NZ_JBFTKA010000022.1:0-19042 GCF_056395685.1 Priestia sp. 10L35
ATGGTAGTTGGGACTTTGTCCCTGTGAGAGTAGGACATCGCTAGGCATTTTTATTTTGCTTTTTTATCATCGCGGGGTGGAGCAGTTCGGTAGCTCGTCGGGCTCATAACCCGAAGGTCGCAGGTTCAAATCCTGTCCCCGCAACCAACATGGTCCCGTGGTGTAGCGGTTAACATGCCTGCCTGTCACGCAGGAGATCGCGGGTTCGATTCCCGTCGGGACCGCCATGTTTTAGAAACGAAACAATGTGTTTCGTCTTTTTTATTGTTTGAACCATTTTTATATAAAACTTTACCGTCCTTAGGAGCAATCCTAAGGAATTTTTTATATACAAAGAAATTTCCTTATAGAATTGCGATGTTAAAGATTGTTGGATTTCTTACTGGATATGTATAGTCCACAACGTTTACAATATATATATACAGATTGAAATGAGGTTCTGAATGAATGACAGAGATTAACGAATTTACGTTTATGTCTACGTCTCCTGATGAAACTAATCAGCTGGCTGCTCGTCTAGCAACTTTATTAGAAGCTGGTGACGTGCTGCTGCTTGAAGGCGATTTGGGAGCTGGAAAGACAACATTCACAAAAAGTTTAGCTAAAGGATTAGGAATTGAACGCAATGTGAATAGCCCGACATTTACGATCATTAAAGAATACAAAAGCGGTCGCCTTCCTCTTTATCATATGGATGTGTACCGTCTAGGGGATGAATTTGAAGACCTAGGGTTCGATGAGTATTTTGAAGGAGATGGCGTGACGGTCGTGGAGTGGGCTCATCTGATTGAAGAGCAGCTTCCTAATGAATATATTCAAATCAATATTTACCATGAAAACGAAACGACTCGTAAAATCCTTGTAAAAGCGATAGGCAGTCGGTACGTTGAAATATGTAAGGAGCTTTTTAAAAGATGAAAATGTTAGCCATTGATACATCCAATTTTGTCATGGGTGTTGCTGTCGTTGAAGAAAACAAAGTAATTGGAGAAATTATTACGAATCTAAAAAAGAATCACTCCGTTCGTGTGATGAACGCTGTGGAATCTTTGTTAAAGGATTGTGATATTGCGCCAAGCGAGCTAGACCGTATTGTAGTGGCACATGGTCCCGGATCTTATACAGGTGTACGAATTGGCGTTACCATTGCCAAGACACTTGCTTGGACTTTAAATATTCCTTTAATAGGTGTATCTAGCCTTGAAGCACTAGCAGCAAACGGTCGCTATTTTGATGGGTATATTGCTCCGTTATTTGATGCGCGCCGTCAACAGCTTTATACAGGACTATATGAATGGAATAATGAACGAGGTCTTCTAGAAGTTGAAAGTGATCGACTTGTTATTAATAAGGACTGGGCGGAACATTTAAAGTCATACAACAAACCCATTTTATTCATAGGCAATGATCTTCCCATGCATGAAGAGGCGTTAAAAGAAGTGCTGGGTAAACAAGCTGTATTTGCCCATGTTCAGCAGTTTAATCCAAGACCAAGTGAATTGGCTTTTTTAGGAATGAAGAAAGAGCCGCAGTCTGTGCATACTTTTGTTCCGAACTACATTCGTTTAGCTGAAGCCGAAGCTAACTGGCTTGCTTCACAGCAAAAAGGATAAAAGAAGGTATAAACATGAAACTAACAATTAAGTTTCGTTTAATGGAAGTTAAAGATATTGATCAAGTAGTGAAAATCGAAGAGAAGTCTTTTACGACACCTTGGAGTTCAGAAGCGTTTCAAAATGAGTTAACCAATAATCAATTTTCAACTTACATTGTGATGGAAGAAGGAGAAAATATTATTGGGTATTGCGGAACGTGGATTGTTATTGACGAAGCACATGTAACCAACATTGCCCTATTGCCAGACTACCGAGGTAAGGGACTCGGTGAATTGCTGCTGCGCAACGTGATGGACGTTCTTCGAAAACTAGGTGCTGTGTCAATGACATTAGAAGTTAGGGTATCTAATCATATTGCACAATCATTGTATCAAAAGCTAGGTTTTAAACCTGGAGGTATTCGTAAGAATTATTATTCTGATAACAATGAGGATGCATTAGTTATGTGGGTGAATTTATGAGTGAAAATCAATTAATTTTAGCATTAGAAACAAGCTGTGATGAGACAGCAGCGGCCGTGATTCGAAACGGTCATGAAATTGTAGCCAATGTGGTGGCATCACAAATAGAAAGCCATAAACGATTTGGCGGTGTCGTACCGGAGATTGCATCTCGTCATCATGTGGAACAAATTACGGTAGTAGTTGAAGAAACTTTAAATCAAGCGAACTTGACGTTTGCAGATATTGATGCAATAGCTGTAACGGAAGGACCTGGGCTTGTGGGAGCACTTCTTATTGGCGTAAATGCAGCCAAAGCGCTAGCATTTGCACACCAAAAGCCATTAATTGGTGTTCATCATATTGCAGGACATATTTATGCAAATCAGCTAATCAAAAAATTAGAATTCCCGCTTTTATCGCTAGTTGTATCTGGAGGGCATACAGAGCTTGTATACATGGAAAGTCACGGTCAGTTTAAAGTGATTGGTGAAACGAGAGATGATGCGGCAGGAGAAGCCTACGATAAAGTAGCCCGCACGTTAAACCTTCCATATCCAGGCGGACCTCATATTGACCGCCTTGCACATGAAGGAGAGCCATTAATTGATTTGCCGCGTGCTTGGCTAGAAGAAGGATCCTATGATTTTAGTTTCAGTGGGTTAAAATCAGCAGTTATTAACACTGTCCACAACGCGAAGCAAAAAGGTGAAGAAATTCTTCCACAAACACTTGCTGCTAGCTTTCAAGCGAGTGTTATTGATGTGTTAGTAACTAAAACGGTTAAAGCTGCAAAGGAATATAAGGTTAAGCAAGTGTTAGTAGCAGGAGGAGTTGCTGCTAATAAAGGACTTAGAGCAGCGCTAGAAGAAGCATTTGCACCATTATCAAACATTGAGCTTATTATCCCGCCGCTATCTCTATGCACGGATAATGCCGCAATGATTGGAGCAGCGGCAAGTGTACGATTTGCTCAAGGAAAACGCTCAGATATGTCATTAAACGCAAACCCCGGTTTAGACTTGGAAGAGTAAGAGACGAATGAGATTTATTTCTCATTCGTCTTTTTTGTGGATAAAAATGATTTATCAACAATATTCAATAAATTTAGAATTGACTGTGGATAATTATGTGGAAAAGTCCGTGCACTCAGTACACGGACATGTTATCAACAAGTTTTAATTATGAAAATCAGACAGATATCCACTATTTATTCACAGAGTGGATAAAGCTTGTCCTAAAGCGCACGAACAAGTAAATAGGGTGAATAAATACGAAAAAATATAGGCTATTCTTCTAGAAGCAGCTGTAATTCTTCCCACTCTTCCATTAATGTGGATAACTGTGAAGAAATTTTTTCATTTTCACCGTTTAATCTTGATACTTCTTCGTGGTTTTGATAAATTTCAGGATTACAAAGAAGTTCTTCATTCTCCGCTTGTGCGGCTTCTAATTTGTTTACTTCAGTTTCAATTTCTTCAATTCGGCGCGTTCGCTGCCTCATCAATTTCTTTTGTTCTTTATCTTGTTTATAAGACTGTTTATCTACTTTTACCGTACGTTCTTCGTTGGCTTTTATATTTTCTAATTCTTTGATTTCCTCTATTTCTGCTTTCTTTTCTACATAATAGTCATAATCTCCAAGAAATTCTTCTACTCCTTCAGGAGATAGCTCTGCTATTTTGTTTGCAATACGATTAATAAAATAACGGTCATGTGAAACAAATAATAGAGTCCCTGGGTAATCAATTAACGCATTCTCGAGTACTTGTTTGCTATCTAAATCAAGATGGTTAGTAGGTTCATCCAAAATTAAGAAATTAGCTTTTTGAAGCATAAGCTTCGCAAGAGCCAAACGTGCTTTTTCACCACCGCTAAGCGTCGAAACGATTTTCAGTACATCATCACCTGAAAACAGAAAATTTCCAAGCGCTGTACGAATTTCTTTTTCAGGTTTGGATGGGTAGTCATCCCAAAGCTCATTTAAAACAGTTTTATTAGACGTTAAATTAGCTTGCTCTTGGTCGTAATAACCAACCATTACGTTTGAGCCAAAAGAAATGGTTCCAGTCTTGAAGCTTAGTTTATCCACAATACCTTTTAATAACGTAGATTTCCCAACTCCATTAGGACCAACCAACGCAAGGCTTTCACCTTTTTTAATCCGAAGGTTTGCGTCTTGGACGACATATTTGTTTTCATCATATCCGATGGACACGTTTTCGAGATTTAAGACTTCATTTCCGCTTTGACGCTCAATTTCAAACGAAAAACTAGCTGATTTTTCGCCTTCGTTAGGTCGATTTATTAACTCCATTCGATCGAGCTGCTTACGTCTGCTTTGCGCACGTTTTGTAGTCGATGCGCGGGCGATGTTTCGTTGAATAAAATCATTCAGTTTTGCGACTTCATCTTGCTGCTTTTCGTACTGACGCAACTCTTTTTCATATCGCTCTGCTTTTTGTACAAGGTATTTAGAGTAGTTGCCCGTGTACTTGACCGTTGTTTTTTGTGTGACTTCATACACTTGATTTACGACCTTATCAAGGAAGTAACGATCGTGTGAAACAATTAAAATAGCTCCTTCATACCCTTGCAGAAACTGTTCCAGCCATGCTAAAGTTTCAATATCTAAGTGGTTGGTAGGCTCATCCAGAATAAGCAAGTCTGGCTTTGTTAAAAGCAGTTTTGCAAGAGCCAAGCGCGTTTTTTGTCCACCGCTCAAGGAGGAAATAGGGGTGCTATAGTCAAAGTTTGAGAAACGGAAACCGTGAAGAATAGATCGTGTATCCGCTTCATATTGATAGCCGCCTAAATCTTTGAACGTTACTTGAAGCTGATCGTACTCTTTGGTTAGTTTTTCGTATTGAACTGAATCATTAAAAATGTCTGGATCGCCCATCTTCGTTTCAAGCGTACGTAATTCTTTTTCCATCTTCTTTAACGGAGCAAAGACTGTCATCATTTCTTCCCATATGGAGAGTGTTGACTCAAGAACTGTATCTTGTCCCATATAATCAATGGAAACACCTTTAGGTTTAATAATTTCTCCGCTGTCATAAGAAAGCTGCTCAGCAATAATTTTTAATAAAGTTGATTTACCTGCACCGTTTCGTCCCACTAGGGCAATGCGGTCTTTTGATTGTACTTCTAACTTTATATTCGATAAAATGGGTTCTGCCCCATAGTATTTTGTAATACCGTTCAATTGTAGAATAATCATTTTTTCACCTCTAGTAGTATATCCATAGTGTATTTTAACATATTTTCAACTACAAGTTCTTCCTACAAGCGTTTGTAATTTGTAGAGGGACAAGAACAAATGATGAAGCGAATGTTTTGATTCATGAAATAAAATGATTTTACCTGCACATTTTATACAGGATACTATGTTAAAATAAGAGATAAGTGCATCTCTGAACTTATATATGATGGATGTAGAAAATCCGTCATGACTAACAAACGGATCCTTTGAAGGGCTAATTGCTTCGTTCTAGCTACCGACTTTAAGTATTCCTGGATAGACAAAAGGCGTCGGGGTGTGAAGCGGAGTATATATAAAACAAGAGAAAAGAGAGAGAATTGGAAGCGCTACCTCAAGGCGGTTGAGGCTTTGTGAAAGGTAATGCAATATGACTTGAAAATGTTAGTAATGACATACATGAACTGAGGGGGTACAACGTGAACACTGAACAATTAAAAATACCACAAGCAACGGCTAAACGATTGCCGCTTTATTATCGTTTTTTAAAAAACTTGCATGCTTCTGGTAAACAGCGTGTTTCGTCAGCGGAGTTAAGTGAGGCAGTGAAAGTTGATTCTGCTACTATTCGCCGGGATTTTTCTTACTTTGGAGCATTAGGGAAAAAGGGATACGGCTACAATGTGAATTATTTACTTACATTTTTCCGTAAAACGTTAGACCAAGATGAAGTAACGAAAGTAGCACTGATTGGCGTAGGGAATCTGGGAACGGCCTTTTTAAATTATAATTTTATTAAAAATAATAACACCAAAATTGAGTGCGCTTTTGATGTGATAGAAGATAAAGTCGGTACAAAAGTAGGCGACGTGCCGGTTTATCACCTTGACCAATTGGAAGATTATATGAGTGATGATATCTCAGTGGCGATTTTAACCGTTCCTGCCACTGTGGCTCAGCAAATTACCGATCGTTTAGTGAGTTGCGGAATTAAAGGGATTCTAAACTTCACTCCTGCACGCTTAAACGTACCGGATGAGATTCGACTGCATCATATTGATCTGGCTGTAGAATTACAGTCGCTTGTCTACTTTTTGAAAAATTATCCTGTTGAATAAGATGGACTGTGTTACGATTTCCTTAAGTCTAAATTAATAAGGAGAGTGGGAATATGGGGATTGGAGCAGGCAGTTGGATTATTATTGCGATTGTAGCACTGCTTATTTTTGGACCGAAACGGTTACCGGAGCTAGGAAGATCAGTCGGGCAAACGCTTAGAGAGTTTAAGCATGCCGCTAGCGGTGCCTCAGAAGATCGTGAAAAAGATAAACAGCGTCAAGTAGATGACAAAGAGTAAAAGGGTGATCATAGTATGACCGAACAAGAAATGTCAATATATGATCATATAGGAGAGCTGCGAAAGCGCATTTTAATTGTTTTATTTTTCTTTGTCATTGCCACAATTGGCGGCTTTTTTATAGCGGATAAGGTTATTGTCTATTTACAGCATGCTGATGAGGCAAAAAATTTAACGATGAATGCATTTAGGCTAACAGATCCAGTTAAGATTTATATGCAGTTTGCTGTTATTATCGGCTGTGTACTTGCAGCTCCTGTTGCACTGTATCAACTTTGGGCATTTATTAGTCCTGGTTTATATGAAAAAGAGCGTAAGGTAACGCTTGGATATATTCCTGTTTCCATTTTTCTCTTTATCGGCGGTGTCTCTTTTTCTTATTTTGTGTTGTTTCCATTTGTCGTCGATTTTATGACGCGCGTTTCTGATGAGCTGAATGTAAACCAAGTGATTGGCATTAATGAATACTTTTCTTTTTTAATGCAGCTCACACTGCCTTTTGGCCTGTTGTTTCAGCTTCCTGTTGTCGTCATGTTTTTGACGCGATTAGGTATTATCACGCCTATGTTTTTATCTCAAATTCGAAAGTATGCCTATTTCGTACTGCTAGTTATTGCCGCACTTATTACACCACCAGAATTGCTCTCGCACATGATGGTGACAGTGCCGCTCTTAATTTTGTATGAAATCAGCATCATTATTTCCCGCATTTCGTATCGCAAAGTGTTAAAGGCAAGGGCAGAGCAAGAAAGAGAAGATGTTAGTATGTAAAAAAACCACTGAAACAGTGGTTTTTTTATTTAGATGAATCATCTTGATTTTTATATTGCTGCTGCAACTTTTTAATTTTATAGTGCAAGATAAAAATGCGCACCGCAAATCTGAAATCGAACGCGGCTACGAGTGCAAATAAGATCGTGGGGAAATTCCACACGGTTTCCTGAGCATTTTGAATAGCCAGGTAGGTGAATAAAACCCCCATAATAATATAAATAAACCCTCGTGTTAAAGGGATATTCTTCATAAAAACATGCCTCCAAAAATAAACTGCATTTGTTCTGCTTGCTTTTGCATTTCTATAATTTTATCTGCAAAAATAGTTTGAGATAAAATAACGATTGTATTCATCAACACGTGAGCAATAATGGGTACAATAATTAGTTTTGTTCTTGCATAAAGGAATGCAAATACAAATCCCATGGCTGTATACACGAGCAAATGTTTAAAATCCCAGTGTACGGCAGCGAAAATAAGGGAACTAATAAATGCAGAGACAAAGAAATTATATCGTTTGTGAAGAGAGCCGAAAATAATCTTTCGAAAAATAATCTCTTCTAGAATTGGTCCAATAACAGACGTAACGACAATGAGGAACGGCGTTGCTTTAACAAGATTAACAATATTTTGTGTGTTTTCAGATACTTGGGTAATGCCAAGAGCGTGCTCAATCATACCTGCTACAGCTTGACCAGCCATAGCCAGGAACACCCCAAGGACTGACCAGACCACAGTTACCGTTGTTCCCGCATGTTCTATACGCATGGACATGTCACGGCGCAGCAGCAGTAAGACAATAAGTAAACCAAGGATAAAGCTAATGATGGTCCAATAAGTCAAAAGCATGACATTCGCTGTTCGAACTGGATATTGATCAAACATTCCTGTTAATTTTAACAGCGGTATACCAACAACTCCTGAAAACTGCATAAGGATGTAGGTGAGGATAACATACCAATAACGTTTTTCCAATCTTCTATACTCCTTTAAAAGGTTTTTATGTATATATGTCGAAGAAGTACTGTAAAGTTAGTAATTTCTTCTTGCTCGTATTGTAACATACATATTATTGAACAGAGAAAAGAATGCTTTATTTCTCAAAATCGTCGAAATCTAAAACTATTATATGTAGTTTTCGTAAATTTTAAATTTTTTTTGTTTAATACTTGCAAAAAAAACCCACTTTGTTTTAATATAATAATTGTGTTAGCACTCGTTGAGGTTGAGTGCTAATAAAAATGCAAACATATTATTTGAGGAGGTTGTTTCACTTGTTAAAGCCATTAGGTGATCGCGTAGTGATTGAACTTGTAAAATCTGAGGAAAAAACAGCAAGCGGTATCGTGTTACCGGACAGTGCAAAAGAAAAGCCACAAGAGGGTAAAATTGTTGCTGTTGGTACAGGCCGAGTATTAGAAAGCGGTGAGCGTGTAGCTTTAGAAGTAGCTGCGGGCGATCGTATCATCTTCTCAAAATATGCGGGTACTGAAGTGAAATACGAAGGTACTGAATACTTAATTTTACGCGAAAGCGATATTTTAGCTGTAATCGGCTAATTTTAACCACAAACTTATCATACGTAAAAAATAGATTATTAAGAACATCTTGAGGAGGTCAAAGAACATGGCAAAAGACATTAAATTTAGCGAAGAAGCACGTCGCGCAATGCTACGTGGTGTAGATACATTAGCAAATGCTGTAAAAGTAACGCTTGGACCAAAAGGTCGTAACGTTGTATTAGAAAAGAAATTCGGTTCACCGCTTATTACAAATGACGGTGTAACAATTGCAAAAGAAATCGAATTAGAAGACGCATTTGAAAATATGGGTGCTAAATTAGTAGCCGAAGTTGCTAGCAAAACAAACGACGTTGCTGGTGACGGTACAACTACTGCAACAGTTTTAGCGCAAGCAATGATCAGAGAAGGTCTTAAAAACGTAACGGCTGGTGCTAACCCAATGGGTATCCGTAAAGGTATGGAAAAAGCAGTAGCTGTAGCGGTTGAAGAACTAAAAGCAATCTCTAAACCAATTCAAGGTAAAGATTCAATTGCTCAAGTAGCGGCTATCTCAGCAGCTGACGAAGAAGTAGGTCAATTAATTGCTGAAGCAATGGAGCGCGTTGGTAACGACGGCGTTATCACACTTGAAGAATCAAAAGGTTTCACAACTGAATTAGAAGTGGTAGAAGGTATGCAGTTTGACCGTGGGTATGCATCTCCTTACATGGTAACTGATTCAGATAAAATGGAAGCTGTATTAGATGATCCATACATCTTAATCACAGACAAAAAAATCGGTAACATTCAAGAAATCTTACCGGTATTAGAGCAAGTTGTTCAACAAGGCAAGCCTCTATTAATCATCGCTGAAGACGTAGAAGGCGAAGCTTTAGCAACATTAGTTGTGAACAAACTTCGTGGTACATTCACAGCTGTAGCTGTTAAAGCTCCTGGTTTCGGTGATCGTCGTAAAGCAATGCTACAAGACGTTGCGATCTTAACAGGCGGAGAAGTAATCACTGAAGAGCTTGGTCTTGACCTAAAAACAGCAAGCATCGATCAATTAGGTCGCGCTTCTAAAATTGTTGTAACAAAAGAAAATACAACAGTTGTAAACGGTGCAGGAAACGCAGAAGACATCCTAGCACGCGTAAACCAAATCAAAGCTCAGCTTGAAGAAACAACTTCAGAGTTTGACCGTGAAAAATTACAAGAGCGCTTAGCAAAACTTGCTGGTGGCGTAGCTGTAATTAAAGTTGGTGCGGCAACTGAAACTGAGTTAAAAGAACGTAAATTACGTATTGAAGATGCATTAAACTCTACGCGTGCTGCGGTTGAAGAAGGTATCGTAGCTGGTGGTGGTACTGCATTAGTAAATATCTATAATAAAGTAGCAAGCATCGAAGCTGATGGTGACACTGCTACAGGTATCAACATCGTATTACGTGCGATTGAAGAGCCTGTACGCCAAATTGCTCACAACGCTGGTTTAGAAGGATCAGTAATCGTTGAGCGTCTAAAAGGCGAAGCTGTTGGAACTGGATTTAACGCTGCAACTGGCGAGTGGGTAAATATGCTAGACACTGGTATCGTTGACCCAACAAAAGTAACGCGTTCAGCTCTTCAAAATGCTTCTTCTGTAGCGGCTATGTTCTTAACAACTGAAGCAGTTGTTGCTGACAAGCCAGAAGAAGGCGGAGCACCTGCAATGCCTGACATGGGCGGCATGGGTGGAATGGGCGGCATGATGTAATCACTGCCCTAACTAAAAAAGCGACCAAGTACTCACTTGGTCGCTTTTTTGCGTGCATTAATATTTTCAGATTTTTTTAAAATTTGTTAAGATAGTACTATGTTTATTGGAAAACTTATTAAACTCAAGGCTTAACTGAGTTTTAAGGGGGAGCTTTATTGATTCAGCTGGATCATATTAATAATAAATTAAATCAAGTATTAGAAAACATCGATCAAATTGTGATTGGAAAGCGTCAGGTATCTACGTTGAGTTTGGTTGCTTTGCTTGCAGAGGGGCATATTTTGCTTGAAGATGTGCCGGGTGTGGGGAAAACGATGCTCGTGAAGGCACTGGCCAAATCGATTGATGCAGAATTTAAACGAATTCAATTCACGCCCGATTTGCTGCCGTCCGATGTAACAGGTGTTTCTATTTACAGTCCAAAAGACATGGAATTTCATTTTCGTCCAGGTCCTATCATGAGCCATATTGTGCTCGCTGATGAGATTAACAGGACTTCTCCTAAAACACAATCGGCGCTTTTAGAAGCAATGGCTGAGCATCATGTAACAACCGATGGTATCACCCGGGAAATTCCAGCGCCTTTTTTTGTGATGGCTACTCAAAATCCTGTTGATTTTGATGGGACCTATCATTTGCCGGAAGCGCAGCTGGATCGATTTTTATTCAAATTAAGCATGGGGTATCCTACACAGGAAGAGGAGCTTCAAATTTTAAACGGCGTATCGACTCAAGTCAATCTTGAGGATGTCAAACCCGTCATGAGCATTCCAGAATTAGTACAGGCTCAAAAAACTGTAAGCAGTATTTATGTAGATGATGCGATCAAGCACTATATCATCGAAATCATTCGCAAAACGCGCTCTCATCCACATGTTTCGTTAGGTATCAGTCCTCGTGGGACGGTTTCATTTATGAAGGCCGTTCAAGCATATGCTTTAGTGAAGGGAAGAGATTACTGTCTTCCTGATGATGTTCAAGAGCTTGCTTCGTATGTGTGTGCACATCGATTAACGCTAAGACCTGATACTCAGTACAGCGGCTTAACAGCGAGTGATGTGATGAAGCAAATTATGGCTGATACGAAAGTACCTGTTAAAAGGTAAGAGGGTACTTTATGAAACAGTATATAAAAGTGATATGGAATAAATGTAGAGACTGGTTCGTTTTATTTTGCATCTTTGCTGCTACGTTTTCTTACGCGATGTTTCAAGGGGGCTTTGTCAGCTGGTTTTTATTTTATAGCTTCTTACCTTTTGGATTATATGCGGCAGCCGTTTTGCTTTATCCTTTAAAGAAGTGGAATGTTACTCGTGATGTGAAGCTACAGCCTCGATTCGCTGGAGATCATCTTTCGTATGACATTCACATTAAACGCTCCTCGGCTTTTCCTGTTTATATGGCAGCAGTGAAAGAGGAGAGTAACCTTTTAGATCAAGAAGAAAGAACAATTTATCCGCTTTTTCAACGAAACGCTGTTGTTCCGTATGAAAGATCGTTTGTAGAAAGAGGAGAATATGAATTTTTTACGATTTCGATTGAACTGAGTGATTTATTAGGGATTGTAAAAAAGAAGGCATATTATCCACTGCAGCAGCGTTTTGTCGTGTATCCTCAAATCCATGAGATAGATATCCCGTTTCTTTTAGCGGGAATAGAAGAAGGAAAAAATGAAGTTTCGACGGGGAATCAATCTACTACGTTAGTGACAGGCATTAGAGAATACCAGCCGGGTGACCGATTAGGGTCTATCGATTGGAAGGCGACGGCTCGTAAAGCTACGTTGATTTCTAAAGAGTTTGGTCATTATCATGAACGGAGTATGATTATCATTGCAGATGTTATCAGCTGTTTATACTTTGAAGAACGAATGAGCTTTCTGGCATCCATGATCATTCATGAAGAAACCAAGCGTAAAAAAGTCGATTTTCTTTTAGCTGGAGATGCACTTTTTTCATCGAAAACCTCTGAACAAAGTGAGTCCGATAACCTGTTGTATCACTTAGCGCGTGCGCAGCCCGTTAACAATCGAGCATTCGAAACAGAATTTAAGAGTATTGCCATTCAAAAACAGCATTCTTTTATGGTCATTGTCAGTCAAGTTACAGGGACTCTCATTGGGCAGGTTCAATCTAAGCTGAGTCTGCATGCTAAGGCATCAATAATTGTCGTTAAAGATGAAGGAGCAGGGCTTAGTGACGAAGAGACGGTTATTGTAAATGGAATACAATCTTCTGCTTTAACGATTGAAGTCGTTAATATTCCTCTTCCTCTATCATCTAAAGGAAGTGAGGGCGGAAATAAGTGAATAAATCAGCTTTGTATGTAAAAAACATCTTATTGTACGCGGGAGCATTCTTTTTATTAGTGGAATGGCTTCTTCCTTTAAATGAAGTGACAGATACCAATCAAATTCAGTACTTTATCTTGTTTGTTGCTTACTGTTTTTTGTGTTTAACGTTTCGCTTGCCGTTTATCGTGATGACGTTAGGGAGTATATTGTTTATTTTGTTTTTGCTTCACAATCTCTATTTCCAAGGAGCATTCTTTTCTTCAGACTGGCTTCCGAGACTTTTGGAGATTCTTCAGTCAGATGCACAAAGTATCATGGAGTGGAATATAGCGAATTTATCATTTGAAATGAGGAGCACTTTATTTTTTGTGCTGCTTTGGATTATGGCTTATTTAATTCGATATTGGATCTTTTACCAAAAAAGAATTTTCTTCTTTTTCTTCTTAACCATTTTGTATATTACCGTGTTGGATACCTTTTCTGCTTACGATGCGGGAGCTGCTATTATTCGCGTGACCATTATTGGATTTTTATTAGTAGCCATGCTTCGCATAAATCCTGAACGCATAAAAGCTGCGAGCACTGAGCGTTTAGAAAATAGAAAACGATCGTTTCTTTTTCTAGGCAGCTTTTTAGCTATCGTCATTGTGCTGGCTTATCTCGCTCCTAAACCAGGGCCACAGTGGCCAGATCCCGTACCTTTTATCACAGCGCATACAACAAATCAAGGACAGGGAGAATCTGCAAGCGGTCAACGAATTGGCTATGATATGGACGATTCTAAATTGGGGGGATCGTTTGTCAATGATGATACGGTTGTGTTTACAGCCAAAGTAGAGGATGAGCACTATTGGCGTATTGAAACGAAGGATGTTTATACAGGTAAGGGGTGGGAGCTGTCTAAAGAGGAAGAAAAAGTACCCTTTAAAGGAAATGAAAACTTACTCCCTCAATATGACTCAAGTGTAGCAGGACAAGTAAGAAAAGCAGAAGTTACCTATTCGCAGCCTTCTGTTCATCTTATGCATGTTCCTCAACTGCTGTCGCTAACCTTAAAAAATGGCATTCAAACGGATGTTACACCGACAAATGAAAAATTATATCCTTATCAAAATGACAAGCTTGTTACTGTTCAATCGTATGAGATGACGTATAAATATCCCGTATTTGATATTGGACTTCTTCAGCAAGCAGAGGAAAAAAAGGCAGAGAGTTTAGAGAATAATAACGAATTTATAGCAAGGTATACACAACTTCCTGCTAACTTGCCGAAACGAGTAAAGGATTTAGCTCGTGAGGTAACAAAAAATAAGAACAATCGTTATGAAAAAGCGAAAGCCGTTGAAGAATACTTCCGATCAAATCCATATGTATATGATACTGAAAATGTTCCAATTCCTACGAAAAATAAAGATTATGTGGATCAATTTTTATTTGATACAAAAAGAGGGTACTGTGATAACTTCTCTACTTCTATGGTTGTGCTGCTTCGTTCATTAGATATTCCTGCTCGGTGGGTAAAGGGCTATACAGAAGGTGATGCCACCGTCATTTCAGGAAGTAGTAAGTGGACAACCTATGAAATCACACAAAATAATGCTCATTCTTGGGTCGAAGTCTATTTTCCAGGAGCGGGTTGGGTACCTTTTGAACCAACAAAAAGTTTTTCTAATCCTTATGATTTTGTAGATAGCCAACCTAACAACTCTAGTGAAAATAGTCAAAGGGAAGAAGAGAAACAAGAAACGCAAGTGAAGAAGCAGCCTAAGGAAAAAGAGCTTCCGGCACAAGAAGAAAAAGCGAAAGAAAAAACAGCTTCTCTTCAAAATGCTAAGTTGTCTATGAAGTGGAAAGTACTTTTCTGCGGACTGATTGTAGTTATGTTAATAGTAATATATCTCAATCGATTTAAATGGTTTTTACCTTTTTATATCTCTTTTTATAAAAAGAAAGAGAGTGTGGAAACCTTTGAATCAGCGTATGCTTTTTTACTTAAAAGACTCGCTGCAAATGGACTAAAGCGGCAAGAAAGTCAGACGCTGCGCGACTTTGCAGGAGAAGTAGACGAAAAATTAAATACGGTAAATATGCTACAATTAACGGAAAAATATGAGCGGGTTTTGTATCGAAATGCAGATTCCATAAAAGAATGGAAAGAGTCGATTGAATTGTGGGAAAATTTAATCAAAAAAACGAGTTCTTGACCATTGTTTCGCGGATTGATAGAATATTCTCGAACTTACTATAAATGTTTCGTATACCTTCATATATCCTCGATAATATGGTTCGAGAGTCTCTACCGGGTCACCTTAAACGATCTGACTATGAAGGCAGAACAGTCTATTTGACGATAAACGTCGTGCTCAACTAGACTTCTGCCTTTGTTTTTTGAGGGAGAAGTCTAGTTTTTTTATATTTTAGGGCATAATAACAAGTGATTATTTACACATTCGGAGAGGTGAACAAGATGGAAGGCATGATTGTTGTATTAGATTTTGGTAGTCAATATAACCAACTGATTACGCGTCGCATTCGCGAGTTCGGAGTATATAGTGAATTGCATCCGCACACAATTACAGCAGAAGAGATTAAAGCATTAAATCCAAAGGGAATTATTTTCTCTGGAGGCCCAAACAGTGTGTACGGTGAAAACGCATTTCACTGCGATGAAAACATTTTTGAATTAGATATTCCTGTTTTAGGTATTTGTTATGGAATGCAATTAATGACTCATCATTTTGGCGGGAAGGTAGAAGGTGCTAGCCATCGTGAATATGGTAAAGCAGCGATTAACGTACAAAACGATTCATTAATGTACCATGAGTTGCCAAAAGAACAAGTTGTTTGGATGAGTCACGGTGATTTAGTTGTAGAAACACCAGCTGGTTTTGAAGTGGACGCAACTAGCCCATCTTGTCCAATTGCCGCAATGAGTAACAAAGATAAGAATATGTACGGAGTGCAGTTCCATCCAGAAGTTCGCCATTCAGTGCATGGTAACCATATCTTAAAGAACTTCGTGTTTGAAGTATGTCATGCTGAAGCAAACTGGTCAATCGAGAACTTCATTGAAGTTGAAATGGATAAAATCCGTGAAACAGTTGGAGATAGAAAAGTACTTTGCGCACTTAGCGGTGGAGTAGACTCTTCAGTAGTAGCTGTGTTAATTCACAAAGCAATTGGTGATCAGTTAACATGTATGTTCGTAGATCACGGTTTATTACGTAAAGGTGAAGCGGAAAGCGTAATGGAAACATTTAGCGAAGGCTTTAATATGAACGTAATTAAAATCGATGCAAAAGATCGCTTCTTAGAAAAATTAAACGGCGTATCAGATCCTGAACAAAAGCGTAAAATCATCGGTAATGAATTTATTTATGTATTCGATGACGAAGCTGCTAAATTAAAAGGGTTTGATTTCCTAGCTCAAGGTACGCTATACACAGATATTATCGAGAGTGGGACAGCTACAGCTCAAACGATCAAATCTCACCACAATGTAGGTGGATTACCGGAAGATATGCAGTTCAAACTAATCGAACCGTTAAACACGCTATTCAAAGATGAAGTACGTGCATTAGGTTCTGAATTAGGTATCCCTGATAACATCGTTTGGCGTCAACCTTTCCCAGGACCAGGTCTAGGTATTCGTGTACTTGGTGCAATTACGGAAGAGAAGTTAGAAATTGTACGTGAGTCAGATGCTATTTTACGTGAAGAGATTGCAAAAGCTGACTTAGAGCGCGATATCTGGCAATACTTTACGGTTCTTCCTGACATCCGCAGTGTAGGTGTAATGGGAGATGCTCGTACGTATGATTACACAATCGGTATTCGTGCTGTTACATCAATTGATGGTATGACTTCTGACTGGGCGCGTATTCCTTGGGATGTGCTTGAAGTTATCTCAACGCGTATTGTAAACGAAGTTAAGCATATTAACCGCGTAGTGTATGATATTACAAGTAAGCCACCTGCAACAATTGAATGGGAATAATATGTAAGAAAACCGAACAAACGAACATTCTTTTATAAGAATGTTCGTTTTTTGTTGACTTTTTTTAAAAGTTAATGGTAGGATAGTAACATAAAATAGCGAGATATAGCTTTAATGTCGTATAATCTTGGGGATAAGGCCCAAAAGTTTCTACCGAGCTACCGTAAATGGCTTGACTACGAGAAAGTAATACATGTATGTGTAAAAATCTTTTGTATTTTTGGCTCATACATTTCTCTTTTAGTCGATCTTATGCCTTTACGCGCCTAGTGTAGAGGCATTTTTTATGGCTTGCCTAAGTGCATGCGGCTTCTATAAAGGGAGGAAAAAACGTGAAGAAGTATTTTCGTTTTGAAGAGCTGGGTACTAGCTATCGAAAAGAGTTTATAGCTGGCCTTACAACTTTTCTATCTATGGCTTACATTTTATTTGTTAATCCATCTGTGCTATCACTAAGTGATGTAAAGGATCTGCCTGACAGTATGAGAATGGACCAAGGGGCTGTATTTACAGCTACTGCTTTAGCGGCAGCTTTGGGATCAATTGTTATGGGAGTGCTTGGTAGATATCCAATTTCATTAGCTCCAGGTATGGGATTAAACGCATTTTTTGCTTATACAGTTGTTCTGACAATGGGAATTCCATGGCAGACGGCTTTAACGGGTGTTATGATATCAGGTGTTATTTTTATTCTTTTAACATTAACAAGCCTGCGAGAAAAAATTATTAATTCTATTCCTATTGAATTAAAAATGGCTGTTGGAGCAGGTATTGGTTTATTTATTAGTTTTATTGGTATGAAAGGTGCCGGAATCATCGTCAAAGATGATGCCACATTTGTTGGACTGGGTGATTTAACTAACCCAACAACGTTACTTGCGGTTTTTGGCATTGTCATTACTATTGTATTAATGGTGCTTCGAGTAAATGCAGCTGTATTTATCGGTATGATTGTAACAGCTGTAGCGGGTATGGCTTTTGGTTTAATTGATACACCTAAAGCAGTTGTTTCATCAGTTCCTAGTCTTGACCCGACGTTTGGGGCAGCTTTTCAAAATATCGGTGATATCTTTACCGTAAAGATGCTAGTCGTCATTTTAACTTTCTTATTTGTTGATTTCTTCGATACAGCAGGTACGATGGTTGCTGTAGCGAGTCAAGCTGGGCTTATGAAAGATAATAAGCTTCCGCGAGCGGGCAGAGCGTTATTGGCAGATTCTAGTGCGATTGTAGTTGGTGCTGTTCTTGGTACCTCATCAACAACAGCTTATGTAGAGTCTACGGCTGGAGTAGCAGCGGGCGGACGTTCAGGGTTTACTGCAATCGTAACGGCGGCGTTTTTCTTAATTGCACTGTTCTTTTCTCCATTGTTAGCGGTCGTGACACCAGCTGTTACTGCGCCGGCTTTAATTACGGTAGGAGCTCTGATGGTGTCAAATTTAGGGGAAATTAATTGGAAAGAGTTCGAAGTAGCAGTTCCTGCATTTTTCACGGTAATTATGATGCCATTAACATACAGTATTGCAACAGGTATTGCGGTTGGTTTTATCTTTTATCCTATTACAATGTTATGCAGCAAGCGTGGAAAAGAAGTTCATCCAATTATGTATGCTCTCTGTATCATCTTCATACTCTATTTTGCATTCTTAGCAGAATAGTTTAAATAAAAAAGCTCAGTTTAATGACTGGGCTTTTTTTTTATGGTAAGATAAGAAAACTGCATAGCGGCTAGATTGCTATTGTAATAGAGAGTATTCAATCATTTTACTGAAGGTTTACTTCATTAACTTTTTTATTTATAAAGTTTTTTAGAAAAACGATTGACTCTATATATTATATATGGTAAATTATTAAATGTCGCTGATGAACAGCGCATTTGAGAGAAACATCTTAAAAAAAGATGTTGACATCAAAATGGTAGAATGTTATACTAATAAAGTTGCTTCAGAGCAACGGTTGAACTTTGAAAACTGAACAAAGCGACAAACGTCAACGTTAATTTTTATTTTTTAAATTGAGCAAGTCAAACATTTCTTCGGAGAGTTTGATCCTGGCTCAGGATGAACGCTGGCGGCGTGCCTAATACATGCAAGTCGAGCGAA
>NZ_JBFTKA010000023.1:0-18208 GCF_056395685.1 Priestia sp. 10L35
ATTCTTTCGCAACCTCTTTTACAAATAGGTTCTCTTCCAGTACCAACTGAACGGCAGCCATTTTAAATTGACGATCATAAACTTTTCTACCCATAAACCGAATCACCTTTTTCTCTTAATTTAGTGTTCAGTTTATCGTACCATCTCCAGCTAATTATTAGTCTTTGTCTAACAATTTGGGTGCGGTTTCTTGATCAGTAGTTTTTTTCGTGTAATCTTTTACGTGCGATCTAATTACAGATTGAATGGCGTCATCTACAATGGTATTAAAGTGAGAAATAATTTCGTAAAAGGCATCAAGAGAGAATTTTTTGTTCTTTGCTTCTTCTTTTATAATCTCTCCGATTACATCCCGATAATAGCTAATCTCCTCTAGGGCTATGTTTAAGGGCAGCTGATTACCTACTAATAAATTGGCCGTATTTTCCCCCATTGTTTTATGTTATCAATAGCTATACCTTTTTCCATTAAAATAGAATCGGCATAAGTCGTAAGGAGGTCAATTCGAAAATTAGTTAATTCTACATGGATGTTATGAGCCTCTGCAAGGTCTTGTCTTTTATTTTCAGCTAATTCTTCTTTTCGTTGTAAAATTTTAGTTCCAATAAAATGTAAATCTTCTTGTTTTATATAGTTCAAGGCTTGTCCTCCTTTTATATAAAATACTTCTATCTTTTGTAAAGCAGAGTACTTATGACATATTTCGGCATGCTTTATACTCTATGATTAGTGTTGAATCCTATCACATAACAATAAACTTCACATGTCAATTTACTTTAGTTCAGAGAGCTTTACTAACAAAATCTTATAGTCATTCTGGCCATCTCCAATTTCACAGTACCTATTCGTGTATATATGAATAATCGTATACTTCTTTGTAAGATAAATGACCTTTTCTACAATGATCATTAGCTTCTCCTCTTCTTTCATTAGTAAATAAAGCAACTAAAGGAGTTTATGATAAGGATACTTATTCCCACTAATACCCTTTTTTTACACTAATGTAACATAGTGAAGTAGCTATATAGTCATATTTAGTTGAAAAAAACACAACTGTTTAGCCTTGTAAGGTAAGGGTGAGACATCGTGAGGTTAAGGTAATAGCTAAAAAGCATTTTCATTATAGGAGAGGATGAGTCAATGAAAAACTGAACGATCAAAATTTACTCAGTTCTTATAAAAAGACAATTAAGCTTAACTTACATAAGGACTTTATCGGTAGCCTTGAAAAAGAAATACAAAGGATAAGATTACCATACTTTGTATTGGTAAGAAAAAAATAAAGTATATAGTAAAGGGAAGCTTATCAAAGTACAAGAGTTTCCTTTTCTTCACAAAATCTATAACGAGAAAATCTTATGATTTCCCCCACTATTATTCTACCCCTTTATAATAAATAGAATTTTTTTAAAAAAAGGTAATTAATTTTTATATTAAGTAAAATCAATCTTAATACATATTATAATGGGACCGTCGATAATCATGTGTAAATAAGAATATGCCTCAATATAAAGAGATAATTAGTTATTAACCAATCAATAGGGTATATTCATGTGCAATACTCCCTGGGCGTTATTCTAAAGGAATCCCTCTTTTTATGTCGAAAATTAGTAAGGGATAAGGAGGATTTTAGATGCCTAAAGATTTAGTGAAAGAACTGTTAGATAAAGGCTTTAAAGTAGTGGACTTAACATGTGTGGGCACTATAGATATCATTTCAGCAAAGGAACTATCTTTAGAAGAAATAAGTACTGACGCCATAGTTAGCATGCTATCACTAGATGAAAACAGCATTAAGTTTTCTCTTGACGAAGAACTCCCTTATTTTGAGGCAAGCACCAAACCATTAGCTGGATATATCAATTCAGAAAGCGAACTGCCCATAATGGAGGATGCAATTATTGACTACAAAGTGTATGTTAAAGAAGCAATTCTTCAGTCTAAGTAGTCAGCAAAAAACAGCTTACATTTGTAAACAGCTTTTAATTAAATACGATATGAAATTCTAATGCAAAAACTTCAAAATACTCGCGGCTAATCTTCTAAGCTTGAAAATACTAATACTAGCAATCTAAAAATGAAACTAACATCCCGTACTATAATAGAAAAAACTAAATACTGGGGGCAATGAATGATGGAAGAATTAAAACAAGAAGACCAAGATGCAGGTAAACTGTATGTGAAAGGGTTTAAGTGGATGCGTTTTGTAAGCTTCTTTATGGTTGTGAACCTCATTTTCACCGTAGCTTTAGTAGCAGTTGCCTTAGTAGCCCCTCAAATTCAAGAAACTTTTCAATGGGTAGCATTTGGTGTATATGGGTTTACAGTACTTTATCTCATCTTTATGCGTGAAGTAGCCTTTAGAAAGACATATGGATTTTTGGTAGTTTGGATGCGAACTGTATGGAATTTTAGCTTTATTGCTAGTGCGTTCGGGGCCGTCACTATGTTTGTGGGAAACACTCACTGGACTTTATTTTAAAGGGATTGCCTGTTTATGTTGAAAGTAAAAATAAAGGAGGAATACATATGAATCCATACGAACAATTCCAATTAAATAAAGAAGTAGAAGAGATGGCTAAACAACGAATTGAAATCCATAAAAAGCGAATGGAATTATCTGAAGAGCTGGAAAACAACTGGGATAATAAAGAACTTCAAGATAGAATCATTGAATTAGAGCAAGAAAGCCAAACGCTTAAGAAAAAGATTGAAGCTTTACAGGCTAACTTTTAAGCATCCTTTCAGGATGCTTTTTTGGATTAAAGTGTTTTTACCAGAGCTATATGTGTGAACTTAAGTGAATTACTACTTTCTTAAGCGACGTCTAGAAGTTTTTCTATAAATGGACCCAGTATCGGTATATGTACAACAATTTTCTACACCATATCCTGCTCGTACAACTATAGACGTAGTATCCCTACCTCTAAGTGCCCAGATTGAAATAGAAATGATAGCTAGCAGATTAAAGTTGTAGATAAGTTCATAGAAATAACGAAGCAGCATGCCGAGATAAAAAGACACGGAACGCTGCTTCTTTTATGATCAATGTGTTAGTAGGACTACGATATATGTCATTTTCTATACATGTGTGTATCAAAGGTTATAGGACATCGTTCTTGTGGTATAGACAAAACATTTTATATGCAGCATGTTTTGTTCATTTTCTGCTGAGGCCAAATAATCGTATTATTTGACCTTTTTATTTTACATAATAAGTATTATCAGAAATAATATACGAAAAGGCTCTTTATAGAAAAATAAGTAAGAACCTTGATAAAATAGGGGTGCTTTTACGTATTTATTTCTTCTTTACCATCCAGTAATTCTTGCTTTAACGTGTCAAAGTCACTTTTAGCTACTTTTTCAATCTTATCAAACAATTCATCACCTTTGATTAATCCTTTCTCTTCTAGTACTTCTTCTAACGCTTTAAATCTTACTCTAGATAAAATAACCTCATTTACGGCATTAACCATCAACTTCTGATCTTTTGTAAGTTCTTTTTCTTTGGCTGGTTCTTGTTGTAGCTTAATTCTAAACACGACTTTTGTGTCATCTGATATCTCTGCTGCTTGATAAAAAGTACTGTGTGAAATATTTTTCATTTTAAGTTTCTCATTTGTATCAACAATAGTAAGTTCAAAATGGGGGCTCTCGAAAAAGAAGTCATATAAGTTATAATCTTTTTTTCCTATAACCGAAAATGCAAAACCAATCTTTTTTAGCTGCTCCCCTGTAGTGGAATGTGTAATTGTTTTTTCTTCAAAATTTTCAACATTAAATTCAACATTATTAATAATTAATTGTGTCAACTCAATCACCTCTTTATCTATATGAATACGACGAGACTTAAAAGATTCCCTGTCTTCTCAAAATAAAAAAGGACACTGATGAATTGGTATCCTTAAAGGATTACTTAAAAAATAAGTTAGGAAATTGGAAGCCTAGACTTGGCAAAGAACCTACCTCTAACTCTAAGACGACGACTTAAGAAAATAGAAACCTTGATTAGATAATATGTAGGTGTAGGTATTCAGATGTTTTTCACCATGAAAAATAGGCCCCTTTAGAAGTCTAGCTCTAGAGGGGACTTGCTTATAAGGTATATTTATTTAACAGCTGCTTTTAATTCTTTTCCCGGTTTAAAAGCAGGAACCTTTGAAGCCGGAATTGTCATTTCCTCACCTGTTTGAGGGTTACGACCTGTACGGGCTGCACGTTCACGTACTTCAAATGTTCCAAATCCAATCAACTGAATTTTTTCTTCTTTCGCAAGTGTGTTAGAAATCGTTTCAAACAATGCTTCCACAGCTTTTTTAGCATCTTGCTTTGAGAGTTCTGCTTGTGTTGCAACTGCATCTACTAGTTCAGTTTTATTCATATTCAAACACCTCGTCCTCTTATTTTTAGATAATATGTAGGAATGCTAACATATCATAGCTTCTACAAGCTTGTCACTTAATAAGGTTAGATAAAAAGAAGAAGAATTCCTGTTTTTCCGGGAATATTCATACTGAGATTTACTCTGTAGCGAAGTGAAGTTCGTTTAAGCTAAATAATGAGTTATTCATTGCAAAATCCCCGCCTATATAATATAGGAAAATATGTATATATATTTTTAATTTAGTCTAAACTAATAACATATTCCCCAATTGCCTGAATTTTAACAAGCCTTTGCTCCCGTTAAGCAAAGGCTACTTTTTTGACGAGTTTCTTCTATAAAATAGGCCATTTTGAAAAGACTTTTGTGTAAGTAAAATTAGTCGCTCTAAAAAATCCATTCTTTTAGAGCGATTAATTTTTTATGACTCTTTAGAGAGGCAACCATGAGTATGATCTCTATTAGCAGCAACTACAAACCTTGATTTTCCTTCTTGGCATTCATGAGCGATTTCGATATCGCCACAATAAGGGCAAGTGAGGTATCCTCTGGATTGCATATGATTGAAGCTAATTATTTCCTCAGATTTAAAAACGTTCATTCTTATTCCATAATGAGTACAAGCAAATTTTTTTATGCTTATCATAGGATTTCTTCCTCCTTCTTATTGTGTATTGGTTCATTTTTAGTATATAAGATGGATATGGATAATTTAACCTTTTTCAGTTAACTTGTCTTAAATATTTAGAAATCAAATCACAAAGGAATTATTGAGTAAAAGAGTTAAAGATAAATTCTACTTGTATACCTTAAGAAACGCATCCCTATCAAAACAAACATCAAAATAAAAGTAATAAACGTTAGATAATTTTAAAATAACTTATTAAATGAATCTTTAATACCTTTTAACTTCAGAATATAGATAATATTTATTGTTATATTATTCATTAAAGTAAATAATATAACATTTTAGTTGAAAATAGTTTAATAATTACATACCTTGTAGAAAAACACTTTATTTGTCGTCACTTAGAGTAAATATTAAAACCTTTATAATATATGAAGTACTTTAATATTTACTTAACGGATGATAAAACTTAGTCGAAAGTTAAATCATGTGTTAATCTAATCAATCACAAGTTTTATTTTGAAATGTGTATGTATATTAATCTACAAATCTAGCTACACTAATAACGTATTCCCCCTATTCCAATAAATTTGAAAACCCTTTGCTTTATATAAGCAAAGGGTTCTTTTTTTATTAAGCACAATTTATTTTTGCCTAATGTAACTTGTAGATAGTGAAATTAAATATTGATAGCCACACCTAGAACCAGAGATGGGGCCAATTTCTAAAAATATTCAAATGTTTATTTGATTATTTTTAGAAATTAGACCTAAATTCATATTGGACAAACATATGCTTGGTAACAGAGGATAGTATACGGTTGATGCAAAAGGGGGAAATACATGACATATATTAAAGTATTGAAAGTATTTTATGTGCTTTTGGCTGTAGTGGGAGCCATTCTAGCTATCGTTTCTTACTTTCAGCATTCACTTTATTTGAAGTCATTTGGCCTTGTTTTGTTAGGGTCATCGCTCGTTTTTAACAGTTACACTACCTATTTAGAGTGGAAAGGAAGGGGACCCTTTCTTTACATGGCCATAGGTCTAATAGTGATTGTCATAGCTATAGGTGGTTTTACTAATGCATGGTAACTATATTTGTTAATGAAGAAAAATCTATATAGTTAATATTATAGCTTGAACATTTTAGCTTCTAGCATCTAAGAACAACCAAACTATCCTCATTTCTAATAAAGTTGTCGTTCTAGGATCAATTTTAGTTAACATAAAACGGCTTATAAGAATTAATTGTAATGATAGTTTAAAAATAAAAAGAACCTTCTCAACGAATGAGAAGGTTCTTTTTGTAGTTAGAATCACCCACTATAATTTCCGTTACAGTAAGGTAAGGATAGTATAAATAAAATTCGATAGAATGTAAATAAAAAACAACTGTCCATGAATAAAGAAGCATGTTCCACCATGTATACTTTGAACAGTTACCCAAATCAACATTCAGAATAATGCAACTTTAATACATATAGCCTGTTGTGTATATTTCATTTTCAAAAGTGAAATAGCATGATTTTCTTTTTAATACATGTTATGGTTTTATTAGAAACTCAATTTTTAATATTTTCGCTTACAACAATACACTAGGTGGTTTGCCTACTGCTTAAATTTAAAACGAAAAAGACTTTCTTAAATAAGAAAGTCTTCTCCTAGTCTGAATGAATGTACTTGGTTAAGGTTAACATTCTCCCTTATTATACGTATTTTCCAGGTGTCTGTCACTTAGAAAACACCATATCTATTTAAGTTCTTATACTGCGAATGAGTAGCAAGACAACAAATAAAATATCGTTAAAGTCTTCATTACAAAATGATGATTTGGAGGATTGTAATGACCATTTTAAAAGGGACAAAAGATAATTTTTTCTCACTGATTAAGGAAGGTATAACCTTAGCTTATTTTTCTAACCCCCAGATAGAAGAGTGCCAAACAACTCGCGCAAACTTAGAATCTATAGAGAAGAATATAAAAAAAGATATTAAGTTCTTAGAAGTTAATGTAAATGAAGAAAAAAAAGTAGTCGACAAATTCCCAGTCGACATATTACCGACCATTATCTTGTTTAAAAACGGGAAAATACTGAAAAGTAAAATTGGAGGACAGTCCAGGTCACAACTAACACAGTTTATAAGTCCTTTCAACTAAATATTTTATTTTTAACATGTATGTATATCAATCAAGTTAAGTGATTTTTCTATAAAAATTTGTTATTGTATATTTAGAAGAAACTTATTTCTGATGAGATGATTTCTTCGAAATCACATAACATATAGTTATCCAACATCTAAGCGTATTAGCGCAATATGATTTGGATAAACTACGTACAATGCCGAAAGGCATTACACTTTCCTATTCTATTTTACAGGAAAAGCTACTGTTGGTGGGAGTCAGTCAGTAGTTTTTTCCTATTTCCCTTATCTTTTCCTCCCTATCTGCCTGCTCATCAAAGTTAAACATTGAACATACTATATGGGCGACATGCATTCTTTTTTTCCTTACATATGAATATTTTTTTGTTATCTAAAAATAATGAATGTTTCTAAGGGTTTGGATGTTTAATAAACTAAGCCTTTAGTTTGACTTTTAACCGGGTTTTTGTATAACCTTATACATTGGAGGTGACGTGATGAAATGAAGTTTAACAAGAAAAAAATTAACGTCGTAGATATTGATAAAGCAAAAAGAAGCGTCTTTGCTACAGGCGTAGGAAACGCGATGGAATGGTTTGACTTTGGTTTGTATTCATATCTAGCTGTTATAATTAGTCAAAACTTTTTTAGCGCAGTTGAAAATGATCAACTCAAATTAATGTTCACATTTGCCACATTTGCCATTGCCTTTTTAATGCGTCCACTCGGCGGTGTTATATTCGGTAAAATTGGAGACAAGTTAGGACGGAAAGTCGTTTTAACTACTACGATTATTTTAATGGCCTTTTCCACATTACTCATTGGATTATTACCTACATATGATCAAATCGGTGTATGGGCACCTATCCTCTTACTAATTGCTCGAATCATTCAAGGTTTCTCAACTGGCGGTGAATATGCTGGTGCAATGGTCTATATTGCAGAATCGTCTCCAGACAATAAGCGTAATATGCTTGGAAGTGGACTAGAAATTGGTACCCTTGTTGGTTATATTCTGGCTTCACTACTAGCTAGCTTGCTGTTCCTTCTTCTAACAGATGAACAAATGGCCTCATGGGGCTGGAGAATTCCGTTCTTATTAGGATTACCTTTAGGACTAATTGGGTTTTATTTACGAAGTAGTTTAGGGGAAACACCTATTTTTGAAAATGAAATCTCTAATTCTGAAGAGGAAATTGAAGAGGAAAGCTTTCTCTCTATTTTAAAAAACCACAAAAAAGATGTGTTTGTTTGTTTTGTAGCCGTGGCTTTCTTTAATATTACAAACTATATGTTATTATCGTATATGCCATCTTACTTAAATGAAATTATTGGTTTATCAAACACAGTGGGTACGGTATTAATTACGGCCATTATGATTATCATGGTGCCACTTGCGCTTATGTTTGGAAAACTGAGTGATAAAATCGGGAACAAAAATGTTTTCTTAATTGGTTTAGGTGGGTTAAGCTTATTCTCAGCTTTTTCGTTCTATTTAGTCAACTTAAACGGTTTAGTCTTCGTTTCAATTGGTGTTCTGATTTTAGGTATTTTCCTTGCTACGTACGAAGGAACCATGCCAGGAACGCTGCCAACGATGTTCTATACAGATATTCGCTACCGAACATTGGCCATTACGTTTAATGTTTCAGTTTCTATCTTTGGTGGAACAACGCCACTAGTTGCGACATGGTTAGTTCACGCAACGGGCAATCACTTAGCTCCAGCGTTCTATTTAACCATTGTGAGCATCATTGGGTTCTTCGTGATCTTGTTCCTGTTTGCGAACACAGCAGGAAAATCACTCAAAGGTTCATACCCAACAGTTTCCTCTAAGAATGAGTACAATGAAGCAGTTGAAAATCCAAAAGACTCATTGTGGTGGCACACGGAACAAACTAAAAAAACAACCGAATAAAATTGAAGTCTCTTTTTAAACTATGTTACAATCTATATGACAAAAGATAAGCTTTAGATAAAAATCTGCCTAATTTGCAACCATTAGGTAGATTTTTTATTGTTGAATTAATTTCTTTCATTCTATCCTCTCTTTTTCTTATTACCTCATGTATACTCCATACAAAGAAATTGGCTGTCTGTCGGATTTATGTTGATAAAATGAATAATACACAATAAGATGAGCAGACTATTCAAGATGCTGTGAAGCATCATCTCATAGAACCCATTTAAATAAAATTCAAGTAACAGAAGAATTCTGCCTCCCTCTCCAAAAGGTAGGTTTTTTCTGTTTTTAAACTGTACATTTCCCATATTCCTAGTTACCATAAAACATATTTTAGGAACACCTTTAGATGGAGTAGTTTTTTCAACTTTTAAGATGTATGCTATATACATCTTAATTTACCATGGTCACTGCTCTAGAAACATATTGTCTCAGGTAAAAAAATTCATTAATTTAAAGGGGTTAAAACATGGATATTAGTAATATAGCTAAATGGATTCCTGTCCCTTATTTTCAAATTGCGCAAGATGGTACAATTCTAAATTCTTCAAATATAACCCATTCATATTTTCAACCTACTTCTAGTATATGGAATATTATTTATAAAGAAGACCGAAATAAAGCAATAGTAATGCTGTCACAGATTAAAAATTCTCATCCTGTAACCCAATATCTCATTTTGCAAACAAGTAACAAGTTATTTATGAATTTCAAATGTACGATCCAATGGCAGGACGATATAGGTCATCTCGTATGCACAGAAGCCAAAAATATCAAAGTTCCCTCTGTTTTATCTGTTCAAAAATCTTTAGTAAATACTCAAAAACGTTTAGAGGAATCAGAAAAACATTTAAACAATGTTATTAAGATACTGGATATAAGAAAACACTAGGTTTTTATTTTTTTTACATGAATTTTTCTGTTCTGAGCAAACTACCCAAGATGTTTCCAATAGACATCGTCCATAATAATTCCTATAGCTTTTACGTAACAGAGAAGCCTGCTGCAGATGATCAGTAGGTTTTTCCCCTTTTTATTTTTAAATTGTATATCGTATACAAAGTTAGTTACCATAATGTTGCTTCTAGGAACCTAATACCTAAAAACCCTTTTTATCTCATGAAGGATTTTTAGGTATTTTAAACGTGTAAAACAGAATAAATATATCAAAGTATGTTAATTATGGATTAAAGATGTAAAATACAATTTGTTTAATCCCCTAATAATTCCATAGGAGAACATACATGAAAAACTATACAAACGATAACACAGCAAGACGCTATATAGCTCACGTTAGTACACTTGGAACTACTCAGATTCACTTAAGAAATCCCTACATCATAGCCTGGTGGTCAGCAGCCTTTCCCGGTTTCGGACATTTACTTTTATCCAAATATCTTCGAGGATTTGTTTTATTTATTTGGGAGGTTGTTATTAATCTTCAGTCAAATATAAAGGAAAAAAGATGACAAGAGGGTATGCAGGTCTTTACTACATTTGGATGGATTGAATCCTCAAAAAATATGATTGCGTTACAGAAAAGCTACCGAGGTAGCTTTTTATTTTGTTAATATTAAGGTTTGTTCAATATAGATAGTCCAAAAAGATGTACCTTTTTGGATTGTCTACATTGGATAGTCTTAATCACTTAGCTGACGTAACTAACTTTGCATATGATTTACAGCCTGAAATTAGAAAAAGAGTGCCTCTTTTAACTGGAAAAAGGCAGTCTTTTTTTATTCCTTAAATGGATAGGTTTCTTATTACCATTTTACCTTCTGTTACCTATAAGAAATCGTAACATATGTTAAATAATAATAAAGTTGTTATAAAAATGACAATCATGCTATGCAACAATTGTGTTATTTAATAGAAGTTTGTCGTTGCCTAAAAAGAAAATAATTGTAATAATTAGTATTGAATTGAAGTGGGGTTTTTAAGAATAACGAAAGAAAACATTATAAATTAAGTGCTTTTAAAATATAAGAGAGTGAGGGAAATAGACTGGGGAAAATTCAAAAATTCAAGTATAGAATGAGAAAAATCAAAAACGCTTATCTAATAAAATATTATAGAATTGAAGGGAAAATAAAGTATCCTCTGATCTATTCTTTAAATAACTTTATTAGATTAATAGAAATAGGAATAATTATGGTTATAGCTTTGACAATATTACAGTAATTAAAGGTTGTAAATTTGAAATGGCTAGAGAATATTTTAAATCATTTACCTAGTGTAGAAGCTGATTTAAACCGACAATTTTTGTCTCCCAAATAAGTGTTACATTTATTATTTTATCTTTGTTTTCATTAATAATAAACTTGAAAAAAGAAAAAGTTTTTGGAACATCAATTTACAAAATTCTATTTGCTAAGTCTATATTAGGGAACATTATATTTATAAGTTTTTTTATATTCATATTCCTATTTATAAATATTACTTTATATATCTAATGGGTTTACCTATTGACCCATGAAAATCTGTTTTGATTAATCCGAACATTATTTATGCACGATAAACCATAATTAACGGTGGTTTTTTTATTTTATGCTTAATTTCCAGAAATCCCTGCTTTCGACGCAAGGAGAGCGTAATTGGGGAATAACAATAATCTTGGCAAGGTCACTGTAAAATGCGGTGTGAAGTTTGTCCACGGACAATATAGGATAAGGATTGGAGGAGATCAGATGTCAACTCTCAAGACCGGGGATGAAAGATTTAAGAAATTCTTTCTGAATAATAAATTTGTGTTGTTTCTGTTGATCTTACTGCTTATTGGTTTGAACATTTGGGTCTTTAACTTGATTTCTTTTGTATTCGAGCCTTTTATCGTTCTGGTTCAGACGATATTGCTACCGTTGATTTTAACGGGGGTTGTGTATTATTTAACGAATCCGATTGTCAATCTGCTTGAAAAGAGGAGAATTAAGCGCGTCTATTCTATTATCATCCTTTATTTGTTGATCATCGCAATCATTACGCTTCTAATTTTTGCTGTCATTCCGGTTATACGTATTCAAGGCATGGATCTCATCAATAATTTTCCAGCCTACAGCGCAGAGGCCAAGCTTTGGTTTAAAAAACTAATCGGAGGCGCGTTTTTTAACCGGTTTCAGCATACGACCGGATATAGCTCCACGGATTGGACAAATACGGTTATAGGCCAACTGACTTCGTTTATCAATCGGTTGGCGAGTAGCTGGAGGGGCGTAGTAGGAGCTATAACGGAAGTCGTTCTAGCCATTGTCGTCGTCCCATTCATTTTGTTTTACTTGTTGTTAGATGGCAGTAGGCTGCCACATTACATTCTGAATCTCATTCCAACCAAACTTCGTCCTCAATCTTTCGAGATGATGGAGGAAATGAATCATCAAATCAGTTCTTATATCCGGGGACAAGTCATCGTTAGTTTTTGCATCGGACTCTTGTTATATATAGGCTATTTGATCATTGGCCTGAAATATTCTTTGGTTCTTGCGATCGCAGCAGCTTTCACAAGCATTGTTCCATATTTGGGGCCGGCGATAGCCATTACTCCGGCATTGATTGTCGCAACCGTTACCTCGCCAGCTATGCTGTTTAAGATGATTATCGTATGGACGATCGTCCAATTGATCGAAGGCAAGTTTATTTCTCCGCAAATTATGGGGAAATCGCTTCATATTCACCCAATCACGATCATTTTCATTATTTTGACGGCGGGTAATCTGTTTGGATTGGGAGGAATTATCCTAGCGGTTCCAGGCTATGCGATCCTGAAAGTGATTGTTACTCATTTATTCCAATGGTTTAAAAGACGATCTGGTCTTTATAGACCTTGAGCGTAACAAGAAAAAGAAGTTCGTTAGCACACGAGGTGCGCCTGAACGGCATTCGGTATGATGGACAGTTTCCCCGCGAACCGTGGAAATGTCCCGGAATACAAATAATGCCCTCCCGACTTCCTTTTGGGAAGGGGGAGGGTTGAAGAGATTGCTTTCTTGTTATTTGCTCTTTTGACGAACGGATTTCCGTTTTTGTCATAGCTGCATGCCGGTCAACGCTCAGTGGATCCTCTCCATCATTGGGCTGCAAATCGCAAGTTTTATTTATTTCCACTGTCTATTTGACAGGGGGGAAGTTCACATATCAGCAAAGGATTCTTTTTTTATTAAGTACAATTTATTATAAATGATTTTAGGTAATGTAAATTATCGGTAAAAAAAGTCCCCTAAGTAAAGAGCCTTGTTGTTTTAATATTGGTCAACTGTGGCTCTAAGGGAAGAAGCTCGAATAAACTCCCCAACTGATTGGGTTCTTTTTATTTTAAGTTCCTGTGGGACATGCGTTTATTATAGCTATAGAAAAATTAACTGTATCAAAGAACTTGTTATATATTGTATATTAATTAACTAAAAAGGGTATTTACCTACTTTTATCTAATCTTATAAAAGAGTAAGTGCATAAAAGATAGGTTATTCCTCTAATATACTTGCTTAAACAAATGAAATGAGGTGTTTGACTATGAATAAAATGGAACTAATCAGTGCCGTTGCAACAAAAGCAGATCTAACACAGAAAGATGCTACAAAAGCTGTGAATGTAGTATTTGAAACAATAGCTGCCGAACTTGCCAAGGAAGAAAAAATCCAACTAATTGGCTTTGGTACATTTGAAGTACGAGAACGTGCAGAGCGAACAGGTCGAAATCCTCAAACAGGTGAAACAATGCAGATTCCTGCTTCAAAAATAGCTTCCTTTAAAGCAGGAAAGGAATTAAAACAAGCTGTTAAATAATCTCGTGTATCTACAATGGATAGAAAAGTTCTAGGATTATTCCAAAGAGCTTTTCTATCATATACATAGAAAAGGCGCCTTCTTTTGATTTTTATAAAGTGATATAGGTTTATAAATTGAACATTCATTTGCCTTTATTTCTGCATATATGCTCTGCTCCTTCAATCAAATTCTTTCACAACCGTAACTATTGTACCATTTCAAAGACTTTTTTCATTTTACGTAAAATCTTTTATAAATTTATTCAAGAGGGGGTAAATCGGATGTCACAAGAAATCGAATTATTGAATATGTGAATTCATTTATGTAAAGAGATTAAAGGTTTATTAGAAGAAAGAGAGCATAGGAATTTAGTTTTTAAACAATTAGTTACCAAAAATGTTTTCTCTCCCTTGCCTTTAGAATATGAGAAAAAATAATCTCTTTTAAATGACATAAATCATAGAAGTACTGAAAGACAGTTTTACTTTGTTTTTCTGTTATTTATTTACACGAAAAAATTTAGATTATGTGTAGACTTACCTCCATGCAGGTATTCTGCATAAATCGTCATAACCAAAGGTTTATTAAAGTTGAACACTGGGTATTATCAAATCAAGACGATGTGTTAATAGTACCGCCTTTGCATAGGGTGTGTCCTTCTCCATTCTGTGAAAAATGGCGCCTAAAACGGCGTCATTTTTTTATTTGCAAACAAGTTTATGGATTCTTGTGCGAAGGTTGCATTTATATGAAAAAGGTATATAGATTCCTCTCTAATAGAATCTATTTTTACGCAACTATTCAAAATATTTTTGAGTGAACTTCCCTTTCTTTTGGACAGACCGGTCCCATTGTACTCTCTCATCTAATTTAGGTTCATATTGATGAATACAATGCATAATGATTGTGTGGGCAACGGGTAATTTTCGGTCTTCCATCATTTCCATGTTTAGAAGGTCACTTACAGATATTTTGAAGTTTTTGCACGAGAACCTCTTTATGTATATAGTCATATCCTAATAATCTTTTAGTGAAGTTAGTAATGATAAAGAACGTTGAAAGATCAAATTAATTTAAGTTTAAGATGTCTCTATTGGGATAATATAATAAATAAGCTAGTTTTAATTATAATCTGGTTTATTTTCTATATTCTAGGAGGCAACAAAAATGGAACACGGTAAAGTGAAATGGTTTAATGCCGACAAAGGTTTTGGATTTATCGAGCGTGAGGATGGAGAAGATGTGTTTGTTCACTTCTCGGCTATTCAAGGTGACGGGTTTAAATCCTTGGATGAAGGTCAAGAAGTGACGTTTGATATCGAACAAGGGCAACGTGGCCCACAAGCGACAAACGTACGTAAAGCATAAGAAACCATAATAAAAAACAGACTCTATCTTCAGAGTCTGTTTTTACTTAAAAAGATTTTTATATCAAAACTTATTCACGAATAATTATTATTCATGTTTCATTAATTCTTCTTCAAAGAAAAAAGTACTTGGGTATTTATTGACCGTATAAGAGTATCTTTTCATGTTTTTTACATAATGACTTTTTAAGATTGTCACTAATTCATTCGATACTCTTATATTTACTATTTCTCCATTACTAAATATTTTTACGCTCATAGCCCTCATCCTCTATCGTATCAAAAATAATAAAATTTTCATTTTTATTTATCGTGAGACATAATGTAAATCTCACAAGATTCTTTATTTTATACAGCTCTTTTGTCTGATATTTTTTAGTTCTCCACAATCATAAGGATTAACAATTAAAGTTGCCGTGTGATTCTTATAATGGAGCTGAGAAAGGCTTACATCAATTCGTATAAGTTTTCTGGTATATGTGTTAAAAAAGTAAGCAACCTTTCTTCGATAGTTGGTTCAAGAAGGGATAGTTGTAGTTTGACACCTTACGGTGTGATAAACCTCAATACCTACTAATGAAGTACATAGTCATAAAATACTAAGGGATTATTTTCTATACTTTTTTTCACGCCATACTGTTTCTTTTCTGCCTCTACTTCTCTTACGCTCCGTTTTTGCCTTTTCATTACGAAGTGGTGCCACTTCAGTTAATTGGACAGGAGCCATATTTGATTCTTTTGTTAAGAGCTTTAAAGTGGCTGACAATAAAGTAACAGAATCCACTTCTTCTAATAACTTTTCTGCCACAGGTTTATATTCCCCTAGCTCTCTCTTGTCGATGGTGTTCAAAACGCGGTGTATGATTTCTTCCTGATTTCCTGCCATTACTTCACTAGAAGTGGGAGGCGATTGTCTAGACATCTTTGTTTTCGTAACATCTTCAATCACTTTTAAGTGATGACGTTCTCTCGAAGTTATAAATGTAACCGCCAATCCCTTATTACCTGCCCGTCCTGTTCGACCAATGCGATGAACATAGCTTTCAGGATCTTGAGGAATATCAAAATTATAGACATGACTAACACCTGTAATATCAAGGCCTCTTGCTGCAACATCGGTTGCGACCATAATCTCAATCGTATGCTCCTTAAATTGACGAATCACATCGGCACGTTTTGATTGCGTAAGATCTCCATGAATACCTTCGGCTGCATACCCACGTTTTTTCAACCCTTCGGCAAGTTCATCCACACGTTTTTTTGTGCGACCAAACACAATCGTCAGGTCTGGTGATTGAAGGTCTACAAGATTACAAAGAACATCAAATTTTCGATTCTCTGGAATTTCCATATACTGTTGTTCAATATTCTTTACTGTTAACTCCTTCGCTTTTACTTTCACGAGTTCAGGAGTGTTCATGAATTTCTGGGCTAAACTTTGTACTTGCTTCGACATGGTTGCTGAAAATAGTAAAGTTTGATGGGGAGAAGAAATCCCCCCAAGAATTGTTTGGATATCTTCAATAAAGCCCATGTTTAACATCTCATCTGCTTCATCCAGAACAGCCGTACGAATATGATTTAAACGAATCGTCCTTCTTTTCATATGGTCCATGAGACGTCCAGGGGTTGCCGAGATAATATGTGGTCTGTTCTTAAGGGCCTTGATTTGACGATTAATGTCCTGCCCCCCATAAATGGGTAACGTTTTAACTCCTTTTACCTGTCCAATTCGATTTAATTCCTCAGCTACTTGAATCGCCAGTTCACGCGTCGGCGCTAGAACGATTCCCTGAATCGCTTCTTCATCAAGCTCAACTCGCTCAATAAGGGGTATACCAAAAGCTGTTGTCTTTCCAGTCCCTGTTTGAGCTTGTCCAATTAGATCTTTACCCGTCATAGCTATTGGAATAGCTTCAGCCTGAATTGGCGTAGCCTCTTCAAAACCCAAGTTATGAATGGCCTTTTCAATGTCCTTACTTAAGTGAAAATCAGAAAAATTTTTCAACTGTTTCGTGCTCCTTCTTTTACTCAAATTCAAGAACGAGCAAAGCACTCTTCAAAAAGAGATAGTGCTTATTCATTCCTGCGTATTAATAAATCAATGTTACTATCAACGAACATCTTGTTCTAACGTATCCGTACAAGGAGAATTCATGCCTTATTTTATCCACGCCTAAGTGTATTTATAATTTCTTATAGTACCTATAAAGAGTGGTTTAATTTAGAAAGATAGGGGTCCTGATATTTCTTTTTTAAAAGGTATACTATTTAGGAGGAGGGATGATGTAGTTAAGTATTATAACCATAGGAAGAAAAATCAAGAGCCCTTACCTAAAGAACGAACAGAAATTTGGGAATGTCAATCAGAAGACTGTAATGGTTAGATGAGAAAAAATTTCTCTTATCAAAATCATCAAAAGTGTCCTTTGTGTGTCCATAAAATGAGAGCTCGAAAACGGTTTTTAGATGAGTCCCCTAATCCCCATCAAAAATAATTTATACCCCACATTTTTGTGTGAATTACCAAAAACTTCTGATTTTTTTAACTACAATTAAACTTCTTAACAAAAAGGTATACCTTATTTTCTTTGTGTTTCCAGTGTATGTTTTAACTAGTCTAAACCTTGTACCGTTCGTTTTTCTATTATGCCGAGATTTTAAAAGTAGATAGGGATCCTTTATCAGAGTTCGTTCTTCAATTTTTAAACTTATTTTCCAAGTAATCCTTTTAAAAATCACGTCTTCTTAAATTATTGAACAAAAACCTGTTTTTTCTAGCTAGTGGAATAAAAAGTAAAAAAAGACTCCCAGGTGGAGTCTTTTTTACTCATTTTGATTATGCTACTTTATGAACGTTAGCAGCTTGTGCTCCACGTTGACCTTGTTCGATATCAAACGTTACTTTTTGACCTTCGTCTAACGATTTAAAGCCTTCACTTTGAATAGAGCTGAAATGTACGA
>NZ_JBFTKA010000024.1:0-17682 GCF_056395685.1 Priestia sp. 10L35
AGAAGCCATAGCAATCAAAAGGCCTTCTAAACTAAAAATAATACCGAACCATATATTCTTTTTTCTCCACTGCTCCGTATCCTTTTTGATTACTTCATTAGATAATGTACTAGACTTCTTTATTAATGCAATTGCACCGATAAATAATAGGACTCCAATCAATAGAGATAGGATAATAAATACAAGAAATCCCCATCCCTGCATTCCTCTAATTCCAATTCCTGCCCAAAGCGTTCCGAAAAATGCCATGAAGATAACTCCAGCTGCTGTACCATGAACAGCAGCTCTGGGAATAGTAGTTTTAGACATCTATTATAACCTCCTTTTTTATTTCAATCGAAAAGTCTTCCTATAATTATAATTTATAAATCAATTGTACAACTTATTCTATTGAAACTATCTATGATGAATAAAAATTTTCTTACTGAGCAAACTACGCAAGATGAATAGACTCATCAAAAATAAGAGTGCGTTACAGAAAATACCTACCTCTTTTGACTGGAAAGGGATAGGTTTTTCTGTTTTTAAGCTGTATATCGTACCACCTCCATCCATTCCTTAGCCAAAAAACACAAACCATATATAGTGGCTTGTGCTTTTTTGAGTTTATAAATCATTTTATAAAGTTTAGATGTATTTTAAACAAATCTAAATGTCTGTTTTTTATTTCGTAATGAGGTTGTACTTTCTTAAGATATCCAATGTAATATTTTTGGCTTTTGTTCCCGAGCCATCAATATTTGTTACGAAAACATAAGATTGATTGTCCACTTTTACAAATCCAACGTACCAGCCCAGTCCCATGTCAGATAACCTTGTTCCTGTTTTCCCATAAAGTGTATAGTGATCTCCCTCCTCCTGAATCATCATTCGTTTAACAGTTTTCATGACTGGTTTATCAAAGGGAAGCTCTTCTTTATATAATTTTTCTAAAAAATTACCTTGCTCAAGTGCACTAATCTTTAAAGAATTGTCTAACCAAAAATGGTCAATTCCTCCACTAATATCTTCGTTTCCATATGAAGTCTTCTGTACCCACTCTTTCATACGTTTCTCCCCAATGTCCCTGGCCATTTCTTGATAATACCAAATGGCTGACTCACGCATAGCCGATCCAAGAGTATGATCACGGTTCCACGTGTCAAATTCTCTCTTAACACCATCCCAACGCTTCACATCATATTCATCTCGTACGGCTTTGACTTGTAATCCAATTAATGCATTAGGAATCTTGAACGTAGATTCTGGGGTAAGTCGTGTAGTCGCTCTTTCCTGATTGTAGACAAATGTTTTTCCTGTTTTAACATTACGTAATAAAAACGTTCCATTTTCATTAGAGAAAAATTCAGTAACATCTAGCTTTTTAACGTTAAGCTTTTCTCTAGAACCAGCTTCTTTACTTGATGTTTGAGCTTGAGCTGTATAACCTACTACTCCTACAAACAGCAAAAAGATAGATAGGTAAATCACTTTTTTCATTTCAAACACTCCATTTAATTATTTAACAGCTACATTTTATGCCTATATTTCAGAAAATTCAATATTTTAAGGCTGTATTCATAATTATTTTTCTTATTGGTTCAGTTGATTCATTATTAACTAACCTTTCTCTTAGTCGTCTTTATATTTAATTTCGTTGTTGATCTAATTTATTCCTATACAAAAAAGAACCCTTAAAGTAGAACGGGGACTGACCGGTTCTACTAAGGATTCTTTTTCCCGAGTATGCAACTTGTTATACATCTTTAGTATGCTAACGTCCTCTTCATAGGTGTATGAAAGATCCATGCATAAGAAGTGCACCTTTTATAATATGTTTGTATGGCAAAAAATAGTCTTTACGAGTAAAACATGTTACGATCTACTTGTGGTTATATTTTGGTACTTTATAATTGTCAATTCTGATAAAAACTACCTCTCTTGCTGGAGCATTCTATATCGAGGTAGTTTTTATTGTGTTATCCATTTCAATTATCTCTATATTTTTTAGTCTTCAAAATTTTCGTAGTGGCCCAACTTATAACTCCACCTACTATCACCCCTCCACTAATAGCTAAAACATGATAGATATAGTCCCCCCAATACATACAAACTTCACCTCTACATTTTCAGTGAACTTAATTATATCTATCCTACTACTTTTCCAGTGAAATAATTGTAGTAATTTGGATAACAAATAATAGTTAGTGATTTTTTCTTAGGGGTATATATAAAATATATTGTATTGTTATAAACTGCTTATGAGAAAAGAGGACCGTTTATGCTAGATAAATATGAAGTGTGCTTATTTACGAGGGAACTTTCAAGTTTAACTAAAGACTATCATACTTGTACAGATCCGTTAACGAAAGAAAGAGTGTATCAGCAAAAGGAACTGTTACGTGAGGTTCTTCGCTTACACTATCATAGTGAATTCTAATCACCTTTACAGTGATTTTCTATTTAATAATAGGCATCTGCCAACTATCACTCTTTACTTGATTATTCTAAAAGACCCTCTAATTCATTAGAAGGTCTTTTAGAATAATCAAGAGTTGTACCCATAAGATGTATTACTGTTCTTTAAGATGATTAAAATAATCTTCTAAAGCTTGCAATGAAGGGGATTCTTTGTAATCGAACTTGTTATCTCCATCTGCTATTTCATAATTAGACCAAGGAATGGCTTGATATACTTCATTTATTAAATCTGTAGATCCTGCTAATACAATCTTAGCTGTACGAGGCTGGGTAACAACGAGATAAGCTAGGCCACTTTTTTGACTCAGAGTTTGGAAAACTGTGTAGCTCTCTTCAGTTGCTAAGTAAGCCAACTTAGCAGGATAGTAGACAACATCATTACAGGGCGTAGGTAAAGCAACTAATTCTTTTGCGAGCGTAGATTGAGTTACACCTTTTGTTATGATTTTCATCACCTCTTCTATATTAGATTTAGCTTATGATTCTTTATACTATCATCTTTTTAGTATTTGTAAAAATAGTATAGTACAACCTATGTAAAATACTCGTGTAGTGGTCACTTCTACAGACCCAGGCACCCGTCCAAAAACAATCATGTTTGCGATATTACATGGTAAAAACTTATATAACGAGAAGAGCCTTACCTTCAAGGTCAAGGCTCTTCCTATTATTTTCTCTTATAGGGTCCTTTTTGCTATCTTCATCTTTATGTTAAATTAAGGTCTATGAAAATTGACCGTTTTTTCGTCATCTCCTGTGCGTTCAAACCAGCCTCTCATCGCCCAATTATCATAGCCTCCATCACCTTCATTAATAAATGTTCCTTCTTCAAATATCCAGACTCCGTACGTAATGCCATCATAATCTACCGTATCAAAGTATTGTACACCTTGTAATTGATCTGAATTATAACCTTGACTCAAATTCATCACCATTACATTATATTGTTGACCCGATTCAAAGAATGCTTTTTCCATCGCTCCCTTGACGAACCCACTTCGGTTATCAGCTGATTTTTTTGCATCGTCAATGGCCTGTCCAATCGCTACAGGATCAACGGTGACTTCTCCTCCAACCTCTGCTGCTTGTGCCGAACCAGTATCATCTCCTAAAGACGGTAGAGTTAGGGGTGTCGCTAACACAGCTAACCCTAATGCAGAAGCCACAGCAGCTTGTTTCGCTTTTCTCATTCTATCTCCCCCTCATTTTTAGGTGATTCTTAGAAAATTTACCCTATTTATCCAACAGTAAACAAAAACAAGTAAATGAGAAGTAACGTACTGTACATGGTTCATATTAAAATAAATATTTATACAAACTTTGTTTACATAAAGATGATTATGTTTAGCTTTACTTTCCACTATATCATTAAGTAAAATCGAACATGCTTTATTAAAAATAGTTTTATCATTTACCTATCTTTTAGAAAAACTGCGTATTTGCCGCCACTAAACGTAAAAGGTAAAACTTTAATTTATAAAAAAGAAGATTGAGGAATTCCTTCTATAAATGAAGAGAGTTCAAAAAAGCATACGTCTTTAGTTACCATAATGTCTCTTAAAGAAACCAGACAAAAGAATCTATAATGAAGACCTCTAACAAAGGTTCTTTTGCTGGTGTATGAAATTTTTTATACATCCTTGATTTCTCAATCTTTCTGAGACAACCAGGCTCGAAATCTTTTGGGGAAAGTAATTATTTTAATCACTCTAAATTAAGAATAAATTTCTTCCAGGTCTTTAAAGAGAAAACTTTTTCCTTTGTAAATATTATGAATTTATTTAAGTAGTTCCACCTTCTAAAAGTTTAACAGGCAGATATGTTTCAAATTCTATGTTGTTGAATTCGCCCTCAATCTCTTTAGATAAAATGTCTATTGCTACCTTTGCAATAGAATCAATAGGTTGTTGTATGGTCGTTAATTCTGGTAGTATAGCCTTTACTGTTTCCGTTCCATCGTAACCAATCACTTTTAAATGAGTGGGTATATCTTTTCCCCTTTTTCTAGCTTCTGTGATGACAGAAGCCGCAATCAGATCATCACTTGCAAAAATACCGTCTACTTCCGGATGTTCATCAAAAAGATTAGCGATTACCTCTTCACGACTCTTTTGAGGAGAGACTTCATATGTAATTGGTAATTTTCCGTACCCCTCCATAACATCTTCATACGCTTTTCTTCTTAAGTTTGCTGGTGTTTCCAAATCGAGTGGGCCGTTAATATGAATAATATTTTCACACTGTTTTTTTATTAACAATTCTGTGGCCTTTTTCCCCCCATCATAATTATCAGATCCTACAACAGGAATCTTTTCAGATAAATAATGATCAATTGCTACGATAGGTAAATTTTGCTTGTGATAATCTAGGACTCCTCGGTTGTATGTTACAACAATGACCCCATCTACCTGGTTTCGTATAAGCATTTCTAAGTATTTTTCCTCTTTATCCATACGGTTTAAACTATTACAAAGCAACAATTTATAACCTAGTGAAGTACAAATACTTTCAATATGAAAGGCAAGCTCACCAAAAAACGGGTTACTTGAATTGGGTATAATTAATCCTATTAAATTTGTTTTTTTATGAAATAAAGAACGTGCTAAATCGTTTGGGAAGTAATTAATTTCTTCCATTGCTTTATAAACTTTATCCTTTGTTTTCTCACTTATGTAACCTCGATTATTTAAGACACGTGAAACTGTTGTTGATGAAACTCCTGCAACCTTTGCTACATCATGGATATTAGGTTTCATTATCTTTCCTCCTATCCCACTAAATATCACTTGTTAATATTATATTAGGATTTTTTATCTCTATTATTTAAATAAGCTTTTATATTTTTTAGTCACATAAGAATTTTTTGATTAGGTTAGGGAAATAGCTTATTGAGCATTATACAGACACTTCATGTCAATTAAAATTAATTCCTCTTTTGATAGCTTTACAATTTCCTTATTAATAAAAATTTCATATTGTGAAATAGTTCATTTCGAAGAACACTTTAATTAATTAAAGTTTATTTGTTACGGACTTATTGTAGAAAATATCTCTAACATGTGCAAGAATTAGAGGTTAATTACCATTAGCATATATCGAACATACATTAACTTTTATTATGAACGAGATATTGATAATACATATATTCTAATATATTATACCTTCGTTTTAAGGGTAGGAGCGAAAAGTTTGATATTTCAAAAAAAAACATGTCAACCGATTGACATATGTAAACGGTTGACATAAAATACTCCTTGAAAGCGCTTTTATATATTTGTGTGAATAAGAAGAAATAAGGGGGACTGGAACGTATGAAGAAATGGTTTTTAGTAGGTATATCTTTATTGCTAATTCTTGCTGTAGTAGGTTGTAGTAAGGATAAAAGCGTAAGTAGTGACGGCAAACAAATGGTTACAATGTGGGTACACGTATCAGACGATAGTGAAGAAGGTAAGGTTTATAAAAAACGAGTAGATGCTTTTAACAAGAAATATGCATCTAAAAATGTTAAAGCTAAAATTGAATTTATTCCACGTAGTGGGAACGGCGGAGGATATGAGGATAAAGTAAACGCAGCGTTGACAACTGATACATTACCCGATGTTATTACGTTGGATGGGCCAAATACAGCTGCTTATGCAAAATCTGGCATCATTGCTCCACTAGATGATTATGTGAAAGATCAAGATGATTTACTACCGAGTATCAAACAACAAGGAACATACAAAGACAAATTGTATGCGATTGGTGCGAGTGAATCATCTGTGGGAATTTACTACAATAAAAAAATGCTACAAGAGGCAGGCGTTGATTTAAATACGTTACCGACAGTTGACAATCCTTGGACATGGGATCAATTCATGGCCCTTTGTAAAACGTTGAAAGAAAAATATAATAAACCGGCTATTGATATGCAATTACAAGCAAAAGATGAAATGTTGACGTATGCACTAACGCCATTTGTATGGTCTGCAGGTGGAGAAATTATCTCAAAAGACGGTACTAAAGCAGAAGGTGTGTTTAATAAAAAGCCTAGTGTTGAGGCCATGACTTTTATTCAAACGATGTTAAAAGAAGGCTATACAACGCGTACTCCAGTTAAGCAGGCTTTCGAAACGGAAAAGTACCCAATGAAGTTTAGTGGTGTATGGACAGTAACAGATATGAAAACAAACTTTCAAAAAGTTGATTATGGTGTTATGCCTTATCCAGTATCACCAAAGACAAAGAAACTAGTTTCACCTTCAGGAAGTTGGCAGTTTGCAATGACACAGAAATCTGAAAATAAAGAATGGTCTGCTAAACTAGTAGATTGGATGACAAATAAAGATTCAAATTTAGAATTAAGTCGTACAATTGCAGCACTACCGGTTCGTTACTCTTCTGAAAAAGTACTTACAAAAGAATTTTCTGATCAAATGAATGTATTTATGAAGCAATTAAAGGAATCAGGACATGCACGACCAGTAACACCAGCGTATCCACAAGTAACACGTGCTTTCCAACAAACAATTGATGATATCAGTTTCTATGACCAAAACAAAAACATCAAAAAAGTCTTAGATACACGTGCTACAGAAATGCAAGCAGCTATCGATAAGGCTAATCGATAAAAGCAGCTAGAAGGAGGCATTATGATTAAAACTGGATTAAAAGGAAATAAGACTGTTTACACATTTTCAAGAGCAGAAAAAAACATCAAAAATAAAATTAAATGGAAAGACAATGTAGTAGCTTATACATTTCTAGGACCAGCATTATTACTTTTATTGCTGTTTCTTATTATTCCAGCTATTATGTCCGTCTACTATGCATTTACAGATTATTATCTTTTAACACCCGATATGCGTAAGTTTGTTGGATTAGACAACTTTATCAATTTATTTAAGGATCCTATTTTCTTGAAAAGCTTGGCGAATACACTGAAATTTGTCGTTTGGGTAATTCCTTTACAAATAGGGGCAGCTCTTGGGCTGGCCCTCCTATTAAACAAACAACGGAAAGCTAACACATTTTTTAAAGTAGCTTACTTTAGTCCTGTGGTAATGTCGCTCGTTGTTATCTCAGTTCTTTGGCTCTATCTGTTAAATCCAAATGAAGGAATTATAAACAATGTACTTACTTATTTTGGTGTATCAGCTCAACCGTTCTTAACGAGCCCTAAACAGGCTATGTTTACAATCGTTTTTGTTTCAGCATGGCAGGGGGCTGGCTTTCAAATGTTAATTTTCCTAGCAGGTTTGCAAAATATACCTGGAGACGTCTACGAAGCTGCACAGCTAGATGGAATGAATAAATGGCAACGCTTTATTTATATTACGTTACCATTATTAAAGCCAACTTCTATTTTTATATTTATTACGACATTAATTGGTGCGTTTAAACTATTAGTCCAACCAATGGTTATGACACAAGGTGGGCCAGTAAACTCCACGATGACAGTTGTATATTACATTTATCAAACTGGCTTTACGGATCGAATGGTCGGATATGCTAGTTCAATTGCTCTTCTATTTGGAACAATTATTGGGTTAGTTACGCTAGCGCAACGGAAATTAGTGAAGGAGGAAGATGACTAATGAGACGAAAATTCGGACCTTTAACAATTCTAGAATACATTTGTTTAGTTTTGCTGGCGGTATTATTTATATTCCCATTGTTTTGGATGATCGCGTCCTCAATGAAACCTGAAGCAGAAGTTTATAATAATATGAACAGTATCAAGGCTTTCCTACCTTCCTTTCATGCGTCAGATTGGTTTACATCCTATAAGCAAGTTCTGTCACGTTTTCATTTACTTGGTTATATAATAAACAGCTTGTTTTATGGTTTATGTGTAGCAGCAGGCTCTGTCATTATCAATGGGATGGCAGGTTATGCGTTCGCTAAATTGAATTTTAATGGAAAAAGAGTGCTGTTTGGTCTTTTATTGGCTCTTCTAATCGTACCACTGGAAACGATCCTAATCTCACAATTTACTATAGTTCACAAACTAGGATTAGTAGACACTCGTCTTGCTGTAATTCTGCCAGCCTTAGCAGGGGCATTCAATATCTATTTATTCCGAAACTTTTTTATGGCTATTCCATCAGAGATTATTGAATCAGCCAAATTGGATGGAGCGAATACCTGGCAAATATTCTTGAGAATTATGCTACCAATGTCTAAACCGGCTGTTGCTACAGTTGGAACTTTAGCCTTTATCGGAAGTTGGAATGATTATATTTGGCCTTTAATGGTTTTAACGGACAAGTCAAAATTTCCGATTCAAGTAGCAATTACAGCTATCAATAGTACGGAGCCGGTTTACACAAATCAAGTTATGGCTGTTTTAACAATATCCACCATCCCCTTAATTCTTATCTATATAGTGGCTCAACGTTATATTTTAGAAGGAATTGGTGGTTCAGGAACAGGTATTAAATAGGGAAAAATCAGGTTATTTCTGCGAAAACAATACTTATGTATGGGTAATTTTTAAAAATAAATGTCAACCGGTTGACATAAAATGAATTTGAAAGTGCTTTCAGTTTTTGTTTCAAGGATTCTATCTATCTAGTTAAAGGAGCAACAAACATGAAAAGTTCAAAAATTCTCTATTGGAAGTTAAGTGCTTATTTTTTCTTTTTCTTTTTTACTTGGTCTTCTAGCGCCTCTTTATTTCCTATTTGGTTAAAGCAAGAGTTAAATTTAAGTGGATCAGCCACAGGTTTAATTTTCTCTGTAAACGCTATCTTCGCATTGTGTATACAGCCTGTATATGGTTATATCTCTGACAAGATAGGTCTAAAGAAAAATATATTATCTTTTATTAGTTTACTACTTGTATTTGTAGGACCATTTTATATTTATATATATGGACCACTATTAAAATATAATGTGATTTTGGGTGCAGCTGTGGGAGCTATTTATTTAGGCATTGGTATTTCTGCGGGTATCGGCGCTATTGAAACCTATGTTGAAAAAGTTAGCCGAAAATACGATTTCGAATACGGAAAGTCTAGAATGTGGGGTTCGTTAGGTTGGGCGTCAGCAACTTTTTTTGCAGGTCAGTTATTTAATATTAATCCCGATATCAACTTTTGGGTGGCATCTGTTTCAGCAATTATCTTAGTTGCAATTATTTTATCAGTAAAAATAGAAGTTACAAATTTTGAATTGGAAAAAGCTGAATCCGTTAAATTAAAGGATGTTGGACAACTTTTTCTTTTAAAGAAGTTTTGGTTTTTGATGATGTATGTGATTGGAGTAACGTGTGTATATAGTGTGTACGATCAGCAGTTTCCAATTTACTACACATCTTTATTCGCCACTGAAGCCACAGGAAATCAGGTGTTTGGATATTTAAGTTCTTTTCAAGTATTTTTAGAGGCTGGAATGATGTTTATTGCACCTTTTATTGTAAATAAAATTGGAGCCAAAAATGGACTATTATTAGCCGGTCTTCTAATGGCACTTCGTATTATTGGTTCCGGGCTTGTAGTAGGGCCCGTCGGTATTTCTTCAATGAAATTAATACATGCATTAGAATTACCCATTATGTTGATTGCTATTTTTAAATATTTTGCAGCTAACTTTGATACACGACTATCTTCCGTTTTGTATTTAGTTGGATTTCAAGCTGCCTCTCAAATAGGTGCATCTTTGTTATCGCCTCTTGCAGGTAAATTATACGACATGATAGGCTTCCGTCATACTTATCTTATTCTAGGAATAATGGTCCTTTGTTTTACGATTATTTCAATGTTCACTTTATTAGGTTCTAATAAAAGCAAAGGGTTAGAAGGAAATATAACGGACATAAAACAAGTTATATAAGGAGATGTTAGAATGTTCACAATAAACAAACTTCAACAAGCGCAAGATGCATTGGATACTGCAAAAGAAGGAGTAAATAACCGTTATCGGTTAGGTTATCATATTATGGCACCAGCGAACTGGATCAATGATCCAAATGGTTTAGTACAGTATAAAGGAGAATACCACGTATTTTATCAGCATCACCCTTACGATGAAAACTGGGGTCCGATGCACTGGGGGCATGTAAAAAGTAAAGATCTTGTTCATTGGGAACACTTGCCTATTGCTTTAGCTCCTGGTGATGATTGTGATAGTGACGGGTGTTTCTCAGGAAGCGCTGTAGATAATAATGGGGAATTAACATTAATCTATACCGGACACAATTATACTGATAAGGAAAAAGATATTTTTTATCAAAATCAAAATATTGCTGTTAGTACGGATGGTGTCACATTTCATAAGATTGCAGAAAATCCAGTAATTCCTGAACCACCTACGGATAGTAGTCATCATTTCCGTGACCCTAAAGTATGGAAACACAAAGATAGCTGGTATATGGTAGTAGGGAATTCGACCAAGAACAATGTAGGCAGAGTAATTTTATACCGTTCTCCGGATTTACGTCAGTGGTCATATATCGGTGTATTGGCACAAGGAAACGAAAAACTCGGATTCATGTGGGAATGTCCAGATTTCTTTGAATTAGATGGAAAATACGTTCTCATGATTTCTCCACAAGGTATTAAGAGAGATGGGGATTTATACAACAATCTATTCCAGACGGGATATTTAATTGGAGATTATAATTACGAATTAAACGAGTTTATACACGGGTCATTTAATGAGTTAGATAATGGACATGACTTTTATGCAGTTCAAACGTTATTAGATGAAAAAGGACGTCGAATTGCTATTGGTTGGATGGATATGTGGGAGTCAGATATGCCAACAAAAGAAGATGGATGGTGTGGAGCACTTACATTACCACGTGAAGTTACTTTAGGAGAGAATGATAAAGTTTTAATGAATCCTGTGGAAGAATTAAACTTATTGCGTGAGATTGAACATAATACACTTACCAATGTAACTTCTAATAGCTATTTAATAGAAACAAACGAAGATTTACTTGAAATAAAAGCTGTGTTTGACCTAACCAATTGTAACGCTCAGTCGGTTGGAATAAGAATTCGTGGAATTAACCAGGAAGAGACTGTATTAACGTATCACTTGGACAAACAAACACTAAAACTCGATTGTTCTAAGTCTGGTAAAGTTGAAGATGGTGTAAGAAATACCATTCTTAGGGCAAATCAAGAGCTTTCCTTACGCATATTCCTTGATCGATCCTCTATTGAAGTATTTGCAAATGAAGGACAAGCAACTATGACAAGTCGTATTTATCCAACTGAAGATAGATTAGGCATTGAAGTATTTACAGATGTTGAAGATGTAAAGATTAAGGAATTAACATACTGGAAGTTAAAAGATATCTGGAAATAAACTATGAATGAACAAGTGTACAAGCACTTGTTCATTGTTTTGGGGTGAAGATGTTGAAAAGAGTTTTTTGTATTGGCGAAACATTAATTGATTTTATTCCTGTTCAAAAAGAAAAGTCTTTAAAAGAAGTTAATAGTTTTGAACGTGTGGCTGGAGGAGCTCCTATGAACGTTGCAATTGCGATTGCAAAATACGGGGGAAATTCTGTTATGCTAACGAAAATAGCTAATGATAGCTTTGGTGATTATTTAGTAGATGTGCTTGAAGGAAATGGGGTAGATACTTCATATATTATTCGATGCAATGAAGGAGAGACTGGTTTGGCATTCGTATCTGTAGATAAATTGGGAGATAGAGACTTCAGTTTTTATAGAAAGAATTCAGCTGACTTATTACTTTTACCAAACGAGGTGAAAGTAGAGTGGTTTGATAAGGGAGACCTTCTTCATTTTTGTTCTGTAGATTTAGTGGAAAGTTCAATGAAACAAACCCATGTAAAAGTAATAGATAGTTTTCAAAAAATAGGGGGGATTGTCAGTTTTGATCCCAATGTTCGTCTTCCCTTATGGCCTGACAAAGAAAGCTGTCGTCGAACAATTCTAGACTTTTTACCTTTAGCAGATATCGTGAAAGTATCGGATGAAGAATTATTTTTTATAACCAATATTCAGGGAGAAAGGGAAGCTATTAACTCTCTTTTTGTTGGCAATGTAAAAGTAGTAGTTTATACCAAAGGGAAAAATGGAGCTATTATTTATTTGATAAATGGAGAGCAATTTGAAGATAAAGGATTTAAAGTAACGGTTTCAGATACAACCGGAGCAGGTGATGCATTTATAGGTGGTTTTTTATCTGAACTGCTTTCATTTGACGTATCGAGTGATAATCTATGTCAAAAAATTAGTGAACACCATGAACAATTGCTTACTTTTGCTAATGCGAGTGGAGCACTTACAGCTTCAGTAAAAGGAGCTATTCAGGCAGCACCCGGAAAACAGCATATACTAAATTTTATTTCTACTCAACGTACAACTATAAATGAGCAAAATGAATCTAAATCGTATTAGAATAACCAATTTTTCTGTATTATTTATTGAATAGTTAAATAAATGTCACTTAAGAATGCTTCACTCAGTTTTAGTAGAAGTATTCTAAATGAAATTTAAACTTCCAACTTATTAGTTAATTGGTGATTAAATTGGATATATGGATGGGCAAAATTAGAGATTATAATCATTTAGGTCATTACTTAGGGACCTACCAAGCAATTATAGAAGAACAAGATAATATGCTTTATAAAATGACATTATCTTTTAATCCTGTATATACGCTAAACAAACATGGAAAAAGCAATCATTTAGAAGATAAAATATTGTATAGTTCAAGTGTAGAAGTACTGAAAAGGAAATTCAGAAATAAAATCCCCCTTTTAAAGAAACAGACAAAAGTAATATGGATAAAAGGGGGAAATATTTAATCTTACAAGCAAAAGATCATGAGGGCAAGAACTCTCGTTTAAAAGGCTAGTTTTGTTTGTCCAGGTGCAAAAACATAATTATGAATTTTTAATTCCGTTCATGTTAATAAAGTTTCCCCCATTCCCCTACATTTAAAAAAGCTTTTTCTCTAATGAGCAAAAGCTTTTAGATTTATTTTTTAATCTATACATTTTTCCATTAAGGTGTATAGATTAAAGACGGCTATTCATCCCCTTATTTCCGGATTTCGAGCTATTAGGTCCGTTTTACAAGTTATATAACTGTCCCCTTTAGAGATTAGCTGTTGATATATGAGTGTAATAAATTTATTGTTAAATAGGTTATAAATATTAACATTTTGGTAAATGGGTGAGATTATCATTGCAGGGGTATAAGGGTGTTTTAAAACAAACTTTGATTATAGAGATAGAAAAGGCCCGGGAGAATATGATTCAAGTAGCATTAGAAGAAGGAATGACAAGTGACAACACACTTCAAGTCAGCAAGTTCATTGATCAATTGTTAAATGAATTACATAAGATTAGCTTAACAAAGTAAGTCTTGTCTTTCCTTATACATAAGAAGCTATCGCATTCTAATAGCATTGGCCTAGCATGAGAAAGCGATAGCTTTTTAGTAAGTGGTGATTAACTTACTAATCGACTTGTAAGTTATAAATAATTTGGATAATAAAGTAAAGTTATAATGTGCTGGCACATGTGTATAGAAGGCAGGCTTATTATACATGATTTCTTCATTCACCTCGAACTGAAATGTTGATAAATCAAAACTGTATAAAAACCTGCATAAAGAAGAAACAAGGCCTCATCTAGAACCCTTCTCCCAAGAGGGTTCTTTTTGATATGTGTTCCGGAAAACTACATTATGGTAAGTAGAAAAAGAAGCCATAACTTGATAAAGAAAGGGGAAGAAAGTAATTAATCTGTACAAAATTTAATTTCGCATCAGGCAGATTTTCTGCGTACACATGGTAAAATAAAGAGGGTTTATACTTAACCATCTACTCACTAACAAGAGAACATATATAAGGGGATATTAAACGATGCATAGAAATAACAAGTTATATCATTTTTTAGTGGAACGAACATGGTCATTGACTGAGAAATGGTATGAATCAGTAGATAAGGACGGCTCGCTTGGTGTATATGCTTCTAATGATCCACAAGTCATCCACAAAGTAAAACAGCAAAATCATGAATTTCACGTGCGATTTTGTAAAGTCTTTGACGAAACAGAATCACATGAATATTTTTCTGCCCATTTTGATGAATGGATTTGTTCGGTTTCAAAGGATGAAGAACATTTACGTACACCCATTCATTTTATTTTAAAAGAGTTTTTTTCTACCCAAGACCAATACTTAGATTTAATTCAAGAATTTGTTCAGACAAGTGATGAAACTTATTCACAAGAGACCATTAACAGATGGAATCGTGTTGTTATTAAGAATTTCAATTATGTAATGACGGTATTTACTAAAGAATACCATGCTTATTCTCAAATACGATTAAAAGCTCAACAAGAAATGATTCATGAATTAAGTTCACCTGTCATCACAATAAAAAAAGATGTCGCACTTTTACCACTGGTTGGAGATATTGATACGGCAAGAGCAAAGATGATTTTGGAAAGCACGTTACAACAATGTGCTGACAAACAAATTTCCTCCCTTTACATTGATTTATCTGGGGTTATAATGGTGGATACAATGGTTGCCCATCAAATCTTTCAATTAATTGATACCCTTGGTCTACTTGGAGTGAAGTGTACCTTATCTGGGATTAGACCGGAAATTGCCCAAACAGCCATTCAACTTGGTCTTTCGTTTAAAAGTATAAGAATTAAATCCAATCTTGCTCAAGCATTGGATTCCGACGCTCAACTATCCGTACAATAAAGACCACTCACTCATAATGAACTTTATCGAAAAAGCTCCATAGAATAAATTATTCTATGGAGCTTTTGACTTTGTAAATTAGGAAGGTCTAAAAAGAAGAAGAAAAAGATGCTGATTGAGCGCTAAAATCATTCAAACTACATTATATGTTTTCATTCTCTATTAGGTATCTTATCTAAAAGGAAAGAAACAGAAATTTACGTTAAAGCATGATGGAGTAAGGCATGCTATCGAACTACATGAAACCACTAATAAGCCTGTAAAGGAAATCTGTAAAATCACGAATATAAGTGAAGCTACTTTTTATCGTCGGTGGAGAGAATATCAGAAACTAAAAAATACGGTGACTACGGGAGAATAATAGAAAGAATTTTATTTTTTACTACATAAACAGCTATCTATAGTCGATTAAAGTAAAGAAATTAACTATTTAGTTGTAATATAGTGGATGGTCACTATAAAATAGGGTTTTAAACTGAAAACAAATGGTAAGTGATAAAAAGTATTTATGTAAGGAGGTACTACTATGAAGAATTCTATAACAGTTCTGCCAGAAGAGTGGATGAAACTAGTAAAAGACGCAATGAATTCAAATGTGAGTAAAGAAGAATTTAAACAGTTTCTAGAAGCAAAATCTCAAGATAATACGATAATAAAAAAACATTAGATAGCTTGCTTATCTAATGTTTTTTATTATCACTAGGTTTGTTTATTATCTAAGAATGCTTTTACTTCTTTAAGAGATAGCCCTATTTCCTTAGCCTCGTGGATAAGATTGATCCATTCTTGATCTACATTTGACATTGTTATTTCATTTTCACTGCTCATAAAAATAAATTCCTCCAGAATTTTAGGTAGCCCAGCTGTCATAGTCAATTGACTTTAGATCTGTAGCTTTGCGTCCTAGCTTTTCAACTAGTTTGCCTTTATCTGAATATGTAAATTTATATAAAATCTTACTACATAAGGGGTGTCAAAGTGTGTCGAAATAAGTATTCTTATAATTATTTTCTGAATTAAACAACTATTTCCAACTCCAAAAATAATGCTGAGAGTTATCAGCTGGGAAGAGACGTAAACCAAGCGTACAATAAGGCCTAGTATTTTTAATACGTCTAAAAAGGTGTACCTTTTTGTACTATCTACATTGAACAGCCTTAACTATAGATTATGTATTGCATCCTCCATAAATCAAACTATATGGGAGCTTAATTGCTAAATAAAGTTAGTAAGTAGAATAAGTGTTACAATGATTACGCATCAAGAATTTGACACCGTAAGAAGAGAATGACTATGAAAAGTACAGGTATTGTAAGAAAAGTTGACCAATTAGGGCGCGTTGTCCTCCCAAGTGAATTGCGCAAAGTTTTAGATATAAAAGAGAAAACACCAATAGAGATTTATGTTGAGGGGAACCAAATTATTTTTCGAAAATATCAAGCCTATCCAGCGTGTGTGATCACTGGAGAAATAACAAAAGAAAATAAAGTATATTCTGGTAATCTTATATTAAGCCCAGAAGGTGCCGAACAATTGTTTAACCAATTGAAAAATGAAAATATAGAAGGTAGTAAATAGTCATTTAATATAAAAATTTTTATTTAATTTGGGTTTTAAGAAGAGTAAAAGAGGGAAAATAATTTAATTCTATTCCAGATGAAATTTAAATACGTTGATTAAATTATGATAATGAATCTGGAGGGAAGGTATGTCAATTAATAAAGAAGCTTTATGTCAAGGTAAAAGATTTAAGATTATTCATATTTATAGTTCTGGCTATTGTGAGCTTAGAAAAGTTAATGGTCCTTTTAAGCTAGAACTAGCTTTAGTAAATGATATCCTACTAACAGGATAATAATTGATACACATTCGTATTTTATTAACAAAACTGACTCATTTTAATTTTTGTGGTTAAATCAGCATATTAATCATTTTCTTTGATAAACAAGGAAGCAATTTCCTTATATAAAATGTATGTGTAACCCTAAATATTAACCAAAAGCCTACCTTCATGATGACAGGTAGGTTTTTTCTGTCATGAAACTCTTGGGTAGAATGCTGATGAGCATCTGGCTTAGTTTGCTCGAATACTAGTAACTTATTGATTTTCAAGAACTTTTGTTAGAAGTACTATCTGATTGTGCAACTCGTTCTTAGTAGGTAAATGTCTGCACTTGTCATAATCTGCAATTAGGCATTTAACCTCCCTATGGAATAGGAAAACTTCATAGTTATAGAGCATATTCTTTCCTCCTGATGGCCCTCTACCCTTTACATTACCCTTTCAACACATTCTAACACGTCATTTCCGATAAAGTTCATTATGATAACTAGGATTCCCTAGCCTATCCAGCGTAAAAACAGAAAAACTACCGGATCTGAACTGCACCCCAATTGTTAGACAAAAACTAATAATTGGAGGTGCAGTTTTTTATGTCAAAACACACACTTGAAACAAAGTTAAAAGCTGTAGATTTCTACATCAATAAGCAATATTCATATAAAGAAACAGCTGAGTTATATGGT
>NZ_JBFTKA010000025.1:0-15931 GCF_056395685.1 Priestia sp. 10L35
CTTTCTTTATCAAATCATGTATAATATAATATGTCTGGTGGCGATAGCGAAGAGGTCACACCCGTTCCCATACCGAACACGGAAGTTAAGCTCTTTAGCGCCAATGGTAGTTGGGACTTTGTCCCTGTGAGAGTAGGACGTTGCCAGGCACTTGAAAAAGGACTAGCTATTTTAGCTAGTCTTTTTTTGTATGTTCATTTAAGTAACAAGAAATTAAGTAAGGAATCTTTTGAGCCGTAACTTCAAGGAACCTCAAGATAAATGGGTAATCTTTCGAAGAGTATGTATGCAATAATTCATACCACCACTCTGTTTCATAACGTGAAATCATACTTAAATTATAAAGTAATAAATAATGTGCCAACATCTCAGGGAAATATAAGCAGCTATCTTTTTCCAAAGGTGCATGCAGCGTGTTATTTTGGAAATTGTACATAAAAGGTGAACAATTATATAAACAGCTTGAAGGATCAAGAATACATACCTGATCTTCTGACAGAGACAATGATAGGCGGGAACGCTCTTTTAAAAAAGAGTAGAGCCTTTCGTGATTCATATGATAACACCGTGTGACTTGTTCAGGAATAGACAAAGAGGTAGCTGGAAGCGATCCAATAGTTGTTAAATGGGAAAATGACCTAGTACCCAAATTTAAAAATAATGTATCTAATTCCGGTACGCACGACAACAGATAATTCATTGTGTATTTACTACCTTCTAGTTGTTTCACATGAAACAATTCTTCTCCTACTTGTGAAAACAAACCGCTTTTTTGGATCTTAACTTCATCATCTAGAAAATCATAACTTTGTTTTTTTCTTTTTCGTGTTGATACTCCATGTGCTAACACCGCTGTATTTTCTGGATATACTGGGTTTTGCGTTAACAAACAGGCTTTTAACAGCTGTGACATTCCATAAAATAATAAAACTGGTTGAACTGATACAGGAGATTGTGCCGCAACTTGATAATAATTTTTACTGTGTTCCAAATAATAAATAAATGGGTAACTGTTTTTAAAGCTATGTTGCTCTGCATCGCTATAATTCAATTTTTGATAGCGCTTTTTTAAAAAGTCTTGTACAAAAGGAACGGAGAAAAATAAATTGTAGGACGTCCAAACATCATTAAATTTATGCAACTAAATCACCTTTTCTTTTTATTAGAATTATCTGATATCTAGTGAAGTTATTGACAGGTACATATCTGCTTGTTAATCTACTAATAATATTCTGTCGTTTAAAGGAGGATTCTATAATGTGGGAAAGCAAATTTTCTAAAGAAGGCTTAACATTTGATGACGTTTTACTGGTGCCAGCAAAATCTGAGGTACTGCCTAAAGACGTTGATATGAGTGTTGAACTAACAAAAACATTAAAATTAAAGGTGCCGTTCATCAGTGCAGGAATGGATACAGTTACAGAAGCTGAAATGGCTATTGCGATGGCTAGACAAGGTGGTTTAGGTATCATTCACAAAAACATGTCGATTGAACAGCAAGCAGAACAAGTTGATAAAGTAAAACGTTCTGAAAGTGGTGTTATCACGGATCCTTTCTTTTTAACTCCTGAAAACCAAGTATTTGCCGCTGAACATTTAATGGGCAAATATCGTATCTCAGGTGTGCCGATTGTCAACAACGAAGAAGAACAAAAACTAGTTGGAATCCTTACAAACCGCGACTTGCGTTTTATCCAAGATTATTCAATGCAAATTGCTGATGTAATGACAAAAGAAGAATTGGTTACTGCTCCAGTAGGAACGACTTTAGAAGAAGCAGAGAAAATTCTACAGCAATACAAAATTGAAAAGTTACCTCTTGTAGATGACAATGGCGTATTAAAAGGCCTTATCACAATTAAAGACATTGAAAAAGTAATTGAGTTTCCAAATGCAGCTAAAGATCAACAAGGTCGATTATTAGTTGGAGCAGCTGTTGGCGTAACAGCTGATTCAAACGTTCGTATCGAAAAATTAGTACAAGCTGGCGTTGATGTTATCGTTATTGATACAGCGCATGGACATTCACAAGGCGTTTTAGATACGGTAAGCAGCATTCGCGAGGCATATCCAGAGTTAAATATTATTGCTGGTAACGTAGCAACTGCTGAAGGTACAAAAGCATTAATTGAAGCAGGAGCAAACGTAGTAAAAGTAGGAATTGGACCTGGTTCAATTTGTACAACTCGTGTTGTAGCTGGTGTAGGCGTTCCACAAATTACAGCAGTATATGATTGTGCAACTGAAGCTCGTAAGCACGGTGTAGCTATTATCGCAGATGGCGGTATTAAATACTCTGGAGATATTGTAAAAGCACTTGCAGCTGGTGGACATACAGTAATGCTAGGAAGCCTTCTAGCAGGAACGACAGAAAGTCCTGGAGAAACAGAAATCTACCAAGGTAGACGCTTTAAAGTGTACCGTGGAATGGGCTCTGTAGGAGCTATGGAAAAAGGAAGTAAAGATCGATACTTCCAAGAAGATAATAAAAAATTAGTTCCAGAAGGTATCGAAGGACGTTTGCCTTACAAAGGACCTGTAGCAGATACTTTATATCAAATGATTGGCGGTTTACGCGCAGGAATGGGTTACTGTGGTTCAGCTAACTTAGAAGCGTTACGTGAACAGGCACAATTCATTCGTATGACTGGAGCAGGTTTAAGAGAAAGCCACCCACATGATGTACAAATCACAAAAGAATCTCCTAACTATTCTATGAGATAATCATGAATGTTAAAAAAACACGTTTCCCTATTAGGAAACGTGTTTTTTATGTCATGGATCATGAATGTAACAGTACTTCTTTATCTATTTTTTTAAATTTTAGTATGATAAAATTACATTTATGTGAGTTTACGTTTGGAGGGTATAGAGTGAGAAACGCAGTACAGAAACAATTAATTTGTGTCATTGCTGTTATGTTAATGGCCAGCGTATTTTTTGTCTCTACACAAGCATCAGCTGCTCCTAAAACAGATGATATTGGCGTTGAAGCAGATGCAGCGATCTTAGTAGAGGCAAGTACGGGGAAAGTATTATACGGGAAAAATACGGATGCTTTATTAGGTATTGCAAGCATGACAAAAATGATGACAGAATACCTAGTATTAGAATCCATAAAAGATAAGAAATTATCTTGGGATCAACGTGTGCCAGTTAGTAAATATGCAGCTAAAATTTCTCAAGATTATGGATTATCGAATGTACCGTTAATTGAAAACCAAAAATACACGGTGAAAGAATTATATGATGCCATGGCTATTTACTCAGCTAATGGAGCTGCAATTGCTTTAGCTGAAGCTGTCAGTGGTTCTGAAGAAAACTTTATTAAGTTAATGAACGAAACGGCAAAAAGATTAAATATGGGTGAATCAAAATTTGTCAATTCCACAGGTCTTTCTAATTCTCTGTTAAAAGGAATGTATCCAAAAGGAACGAAGGAAGAAGATGAGAACCTTCTATCGGCTCGGGCAGTTGCTACCCTTGCTTATCACTTAATTCATGATTATCCAGAATCTTTGGAAGTAGCTAAAACTCCTTCTAAGATGTTTAGACAAGGGCAACAAGGGGAAACAAAAATGAACAATTGGAACAAGATGCTCCCAGGTTTTTCAGCTGCCTACAGCGGCGTAGACGGTTTAAAAACTGGCCATACAGATTTTGCAGGTCAATGTTTCACTGGGACTGCAGAGCGTAACGGGGTAAGATACATAACAGTTGTAATGAATGCTAAGGAAAACGGCAAGTCTACGGAAGCTGCTCGTTTTTCCCAAACAAAAAAGATATTGGATTATGCTTTTAGTCATTTTCAGTTAAAAGAAGTAGTGCCTGCTAACGGCGAGATTAAAGGGCATGAAACAATTAATGTTGCTAAAGGAAAGTCAAAAGAAGCTTCCGTTTCTCCAAAGAATTCGGTAAAGATTATTACCGAAAAAGGTCAAAAAGATCATACTAAAATCAACTTTAAGTTAAACGATAAAGTTATGAACGATCAAAAAGTTGTTGCTCCTATTAAAAAAGGAGAAACAGTTGCTTATGTCAGTGCAACAAACAGCAATCTTAAAGATTTAGGCTATGTAGGAGGTCAAACTACAGATAGCATGACGCCGGTTGTGACAAACGAATCTGTTGAAAAAGCTGGATGGTTCTCTCTCGCTATCCGCAGTATTGGCAACTTCTTCAGCGATATTTGGATGAATGCTGCAAATACAGTGAATAACTGGTTTTAATGATAACTCAAGAGAAAGAAGAGATACTACAAGAGAGTATCTCTTCTTTTTATTTTTAGATTTGTTTGTATATAATCTATAAATTAGATAGGAATTTTCCGAAAAATGCGGTAAAATAGACACTAAGTTTTGAATTTTGTATATACACTAAAAATTATTGTGAAACACTTGATACAGGAGGAAGACAAACATGAATAACATTACAGGTACTGATCGTGTAAAACGAGGAATGGCGGAAATGCAAAAAGGCGGCGTTATCATGGACGTGATCAATGCAGAGCAAGCAAAAATTGCAGAAGCAGCAGGTGCTGTTGCCGTTATGGCATTAGAGCGTGTTCCAGCTGATATCCGTGCAGCAGGCGGCGTGTCTCGTATGGCAGACCCAACAATTGTTGAAGAAGTGATGAATGCTGTGTCCATTCCAGTTATGGCAAAAGCTCGTATTGGCCATATTGTTGAAGCACGCGTGCTAGAAGCGATGGGTGTAGACTACATCGATGAAAGTGAAGTGTTGACTCCAGCTGATGAGGAGTTTCATTTAAATAAAAATACATTTACGGTTCCATTTGTGTGCGGTTGCCGTGATCTTGGCGAAGCATCTCGTCGTATTGCTGAAGGAGCTGCAATGCTTCGTACAAAGGGCGAACCAGGGACAGGAAACATCGTGGAAGCAGTACGCCATATGCGTCAAGTAAACGCTCAAGTACGTAAAGTTGTGGGTATGGACGAAGATGAGTTAATGACAGAAGCTAAATTATTAGGCGCACCTTATGAGTTATTACTGCAAATTAAACGTGAAGGTCGTTTACCGGTTGTAAACTTTGCAGCAGGCGGTGTAGCAACACCAGCAGATGCAGCGTTAATGATGCAGCTTGGAGCAGACGGCGTGTTCGTTGGATCAGGAATCTTCAAATCAGACAACCCTGAAAAGTTTGCGCGAGCAATCGTGGAAGCAACAACACATTATCAAGACTATGAGCTTATTGCAAACTTATCAAAAGGGTTAGGAAGTGCAATGAAAGGGATTGAAATTTCATCATTATTACCAGAAAACCGCATGCAAGAGCGTGGATGGTAATTTAAAGGGAGTTTTGACAAAATGGTAAAAGTAGGCGTTTTAGGATTACAAGGTGCCTTTCGCGAGCATGCACAAGCATTAGAAGCAGCAGGCGCTGAAGCCATTATCATAAAAAAAGTTGAACAGCTAAACGAAATAGATGGTTTAATTCTACCGGGCGGCGAAAGCACAGCGATGCGTCGTCTGATCGACAAATATGACTTTATGGAACCTCTTCGCCAGTTTGCACAAGCAGGTAAACCGGTATTTGGTACGTGTGCCGGTTTAATTTTACTTGCAGGACAAGTCGTTGACCGTGAAGAGCCCCATTTAGGTTTTATGGATATTACGGTAGCTCGAAACTCGTTTGGGCGTCAACGGGATAGCTTTGAAGCTGCCCTAAATATTAAAGATATCGGTGAAGATTTTATAGGCGTATTTATACGTGCTCCGCATATTGTAGAAGTAGGAGAAAACGTTGAAGTCTTAGCAATGCATAACGACCGAATTGTTGCGGCAAGACAAGGTCAATTCTTGGGATGTTCGTTTCATCCAGAATTGACAGATGATGCTCGCATGGCGCAGTATTTTGTAGCAATGGTTGAAGAAGCTTCAAAAAAACCTGTATAAATGAATTGCATCTTGTAAAGACTTGTAGTACATTATGATTAATAAAAATGATATTGGTATAAAGCGTTGATAGGAAATAGTAATAAGATTTTTGATTTCAAGAGAGTCGATGGCTGGTGTGAATCGATAATCAATTCTTATGAATCCGTCCTGGAGCAAGCTGTCGAAAAAGTAGTAGGCAGTTTCGGTTCATCCGTTATCTGGTTTAAGAGGAAGGCTTATTTTAGCTTTCAATTAGGGTGGCAACGCGGGTAAACTCTCGTCCCTTTCATGGGGATGAGAGTTTTTATTTTGCCCTTTTATACTAAAGGAGGTACTAAATATGTTAGATTTAAAATTTTTACGTGCTAATTTTAATGAAGTAAAAGAAAAGCTCAAGTTTCGTGGTGAGGACTTAACGGACTTAGGTCGCTTTGAAGAGTTAGATGCAAAACGCCGTGAGCTAATTGCTCAAACAGAAGAGTTAAAAAGCAAGCGAAATGAAGTATCACAGCAAATTGCACAATTGAAGCGTGAAAAACAAGATGCTGATCATTTAATCGTTGAAATGCGTGAAGTAGGAGACCGCGTAAAGCAATTGGATGAAGAGCTTCGCAGCGTTGAAGAAGAATTAGAACTATTGCTGCTTTCAATTCCTAACGTTCCACATGAAAGTACGCCTGTAGGTGAAACTGAAGATGATAACGTAGAAGTTCGCAAATGGGGAGAAATTAAACAATTTGATTTTGAACCAAAACCGCATTGGGATTTAGGAACAGATTTAAATATTTTAGATTTTGAAAGAGCTTCGAAAGTAACAGGAAGCCGCTTTGTATTTTATAAAGGGTTAGGTGCAAGATTAGAACGCGCTCTTATTAACTTTATGATGGATTTACATATGGATGAACATGGTTATGAAGAAATCCTTCCTCCATATATGGTGAATCGCACAAGCATGACAGGAACAGGGCAGCTTCCTAAATTTGAAGAAGATGCATTCAAGATTAAAGAAGAAGATTATTTCTTAATTCCTACAGCTGAAGTACCAGTTACAAATTTACATCGTGATGAAATTTTAAGCGGAGATCAGCTTCCAATTGCTTATACAGCGTATAGTGCTTGCTTCCGCTCAGAAGCAGGCTCTGCAGGAAGAGATACACGTGGTCTTATTCGTCAGCATCAGTTTAATAAAGTAGAACTCGTTCGCTTTGTTAAGCCAGAAGATTCTTATGATGAATTAGAAAAATTAACGGGCCATGCTGAAAAGGTTCTTCAACTATTAGGTTTACCTTACCGAGTTCTAAGCATGTGTACAGCTGACTTAGGTTTCACAGCAGCCAAAAAGTATGATATTGAAGTTTGGATTCCAAGTTATGAAACGTATCGTGAAATTTCTTCTTGTTCAAACTTTGAAAGCTTCCAAGCTCGCCGTGCTAATATTCGCTTCCGCCGTGATACAAAAGCAAAACCAGAACATGTTCATACACTAAACGGTTCTGGCTTAGCAATTGGTCGTACGGTAGCTGCAATTTTAGAAAACTACCAGCAGGAAGATGGATCAATTCAAATTCCAGAAGTGCTGCGTCCATATATGGGAAATAAAGAATTTATCTCTAAATAAAAGTAGAAGGTGTTCATTAAGAATTAATTCTTAATGAACATCTTTTTTAAAAACATCAATAAAAGAGTTGACTTTATTATTTGTATATGATAAATTAATACTTGTCGATACGGAGGAATACCCAAGTCCGGCTGAAGGGATCGGTCTTGAAAACCGACAGGGGTGTTAAAGCCCGCGGGGGTTCGAATCCCTCTTCCTCCGCCATATTTGACTTATAATGCAATTAACATAGCGCGATAAATTGGAGATTGGAAAACCGTTACTTATAAGTAACGGTTTTTTATTTGTTAAAAATGCCGCTTTATTTATTAAAGCGGCATTTTTTTATAGATGACGACGTTTTAGCTTTTCATTATGTTGTAAAAAGCGAGCCACTTTTTCAACAATTGATTCAATTGAATCAGGATCCTTGATAAGGTCGTATTCTCTAATATCTAAACGAAGAATAGGGCAAGCCGTAAAGTTATTAATCCAGTCTTCGTATCGGGCGTGCATCTCTTTCCAATAATCAAGAGGCGTTTGCTGTTCCATTGGTCGCCCTCTTTCTTGAATGCGATCTACAATATCTTCGAAGCTGCCTTCCAAATAAATGAGCAGATCCGGATGAGGAAAATATGGAGTCATAACCATCGCATCGAACAAGCTTGTATATGTTTCATAGTCTACTTTAGACATCGTTCCTTTTTCAAAATGCATCTTAGCAAAGATACCGGTATCTTCGTAAATGGATCTGTCTTGGATGAAGCCGCCGCCATACTCGAAAATTTTCTTTTGTTCTTTAAAGCGTTCTGCTAGAAAATATACCTGTAGGTGGAAGCTCCAACGTTCAAAATCTCCATAAAATTTGTCCAGGTAAGGGTTGGAATCTACTTTTTCAAACGATGTGCGAAATTGGAGAGCATCAGCCAATGATTGAGTCATTGTAGATTTCCCAACTCCAACTGTACCCGCTATCGTCAACACAGCATCATTAGGAATGTTGTATTTCGATCGTAAGTTTACCATTACATACTCCTTTTTAACATACTCTCTTGAACCTCTGATAGGATTCTATTTAAGTGTTGTTTATTTTGTACAAAATCTATTTCATCACCGTCATAACGTAAAATGGTTACATCAGGGTTATTTTGTTCAAACGCCGTCATAGCTTTTTCATAATCATCACTTAGCCTCGCAAGGTAGTGAGGATCGATGTTTCGTTCAATTTCTCTTCCGCGCATTTTAATACGCTTTAACAAGGTATCTAAGCTGGCATTTAAATAAATAATAATGTTCGGAGCTGGCATATCAGCCGTTAAGATGTGGAAGATTTGTACATATTTTTTATACTGTTCATCTTTTAACGTTTGCTCAGCAAAAATCATGTTTTTCATAATATGATAATCTGCTACAACAGGTTTTTTATAAGATAAGAACCCTTTTTGAATATCCTCCAACTGCTTATATCGATTACATAGAAAAAACATTTCGGTTTGAAAACTCCACTCGTTGATATTTTCATAAAATTTCCCGAGAAATGGATTTTCATCTACGATTTCTTTTAAAATTTCGAATTGAAATGCTTGTGCAATCTCTTTAGCTAGAGAGGTTTTTCCGACACCGATGGGTCCTTCTACTGAAATAAAAGGTGTGCCTTGCATTCATTTGCCTCCTTCATGACCACTCGTTCAAAAAAAACAGACAAAAAATATTTTAACATAGAGAAGGAGAATAAGGGGAAAAGAAATTTCTTTCAGTAAGAAGAATAACAAAAAGCCTACTGTTAACAGTAAGCTTTCCCTATTTATGGCTGTGTCACTCTTTTTGTAATCTTGAAGTTGTCTTCAATCAAGAGCCAGTTTTGCGGGAAATCTAAGCCTAGTTTCCAGTAGGCCATTCCTCTAAGTTTTAATTCTTTGATTAAATCAAACTTGGCCTGAATAGACCTAGCGTCTTCAAACCATACTTCGTGGGTGCGCTGCTGCTCATCTTTATACCGGAAGAAAGGAGCTTGTGCTTTATTGTCGTATTGAATAGCTACTTTATAGCGAGCTGCCAACTCAATAGCTCGTTGAGGACTAATGGCTTTGGCATATTCTCCTCCTGGTTTGTAAGGAAGTGTCCAATCGTAACCGTATAGGTTTTGGCCCATGATAATTTTTGAACTAGGTATTTCAGATATTGCATATTCTAAAACATCACGTACGGGACCAATAGGAGAGACGGCCATAGGAGGCCCACCGCTATATCCCCATTCGTATGTCATCGGAACAACGAAGTTAGCAATCTCTCCAATGGCTTTATAATCATGTGCTTCATACCATTTGCCTTTTTGATCTCGACTTGTCTTCGGAGCTAAAGCGACAGACATAAGAAGTTGCTCATCTTGAAGACGCTTTTTTGCTTTCTGTAAAAATGCAATATAGGCTTCTTTATCTGCTGGACGCAAAAATTCGAAGTCAAAGTGAATGTCTCTGAAATTTTGTTCTTTCGCTGTTTTTACAATATTATTTAAAAGCGTATCTTGAACGTCTTTATTATTTAAAATTGCTCGGCCGACTTCGTCACTGAATGCGCCGTTTTCAATATTAGCCAATACCATTAAGAAAATGACGTCATTTTCTTTAGCAATAGAACCTAAATTGTTAAGTGGAGGTGCCTTTAGAGAACCGTCTTTTTGCACTTCGAAGTTCGCTGGCCCGAGATAAGTAAGGTATTTTGCATTTTGATTAATCATTTTCTCTGTTTGAGGAGTGATTTTTCGATTGCTTGTTTCAACATACCCTAAAAACTCACCGTTTCTTTTGTTGGGGGAAGGGGGAATTAAGATGCGGCGGCCAGGGGTTAAGGGTGCTGTAACTGAAACATTGTTCGCATTTGCAATAGCCTGATAGCTAACGCCTAATTTTCTTCCTACCTTCCATATAGTGTCCCCAGCTTTTACTGTGTAGTAAGTACCATTGATTGGAATAACCATAGATTGCCCGATGACGAGTTGATTTGGATTAGGTAATTCATTTGCTCTTATAATTTTCCCTGCGTCAATGCGGAACTGTTTTGCAATACTATATATACTGTCACCTGCTTTAACAGTGTAAATTTGCATAATAAAAAGCCTCCATTTCATATGACTTACTTCCATCATATGAGAAGGCTTTTTACTTAATTCATCAACTCGGTATGTTTGCAAATACGAGCATTTAATACGTTATGCATCATCCTCAAAGCAAAGGTATTGTCTTCATCTGCGTTTGAAGCAATACAATCTTCAGGCACAATTAAGTTATACTCACGCATATAAGCATCGTTGGCTGAAAAAAGCACGCATATATTTCCCGCAATTCCTGTTAAAATAAGTGTATGCACATCGAGCTGTGATAGCAAAATATTCAAAGCTGTCCCATAGAAGATAGAATGCTTTGGTTTAATTAAAAAGTAATCAGCGTTTTGTGGTGAAATGTGATGTAGAATGGGTGAGCTTATCTCATTTGTGCAGTGTGTTAAAATGGTTTCTAAGTTTGCTTGCCATAGCTTATAGTGGTCATTTACATAGATAATAGGGATATGTTGAGACGATGCGTACTGTTTTAACTGGGCAATGTTTTGAGCAATGGTTAAAGATTTTTCAGCAAGTATTTTGCCGTTTTTAAATTGAAAATCGTTTAGCATATCAATAATAATTAAAGCAGTTTTAGCGTTCTTCACACAAGGTCTCTCCTTTTCCTGATGTACGTAGTAAATAGTTTGACTCAGAAAAAATATAATATGTAAGGTTGGATAAAAAGTGTTAAATGATGAAAAGTATATGAGGTTGGCAATTGATGAAGCATTAAAAGCCAAAGATAAATTAGAGGTTCCCATTGGAGCAGTTATTGTTCAAAATGATGAGGTGGTTGCTTCAGCTTATAACTTACGAGAAACAGAACAGCGATCAGTTGCCCACGCAGAACTTTTAGCGATTGATGAAGCGTGTAAGAAACTAGGAACATGGAGATTGGAAGACGCTACGTTATATGTCACCTTAGAGCCATGTCCGATGTGTGCAGGTGCTATTGTATTATCAAGAGTGAAAAGAGTTGTGTTTGGCGCTTATGATCCTAAAGGTGGCTGTGCGGGAACATTGTTAAACTTATTAGAGTTTGAAAAGTTTAATCATCAAGCAGAAGTAGTAGGAGGTGTGCTAGAAGAAGAATGCGGGAGCCTCTTAACGACCTTTTTTCGTGAGTTGCGTCAACGAAAAAAGGCTGGAAAATAGCGCTAAAAAAGTAAGTTTTCTATAGCGGTTGCATTTTTGAATGAAAAGACGTATACTTGTAAATGCATCAACTTGATGCCCAAACTATTGGTTTCAACTTTGCCGTGCTAAGCGGGGAGGTAGCGGTGCCCTGTACTCGCAATCCGCTCTAGCGAGGCCGAATTCCTTCTTGAGGTTAGCTCATCTTAGGGCCTGCCTTAAGTAAGTGGTGTTGACGTTTGGGTCCTATGCAATGGGAATCTGTGAACCCTGTCAGGTCCGGAAGGAAGCAGCAGTAAGCAGAACCTCTCATGTGCCATGGGGTCGCCTGAACCGAGCTAACTGCTTAAGTAACGCCTGGGGTGGCTAATCGACGGAAGGTGCACGGCAGTTATATACATAAGTTTAGTCTACTCTGTTGGAGTAGGCTTTTTATTTTATCTCTCACTATTTTGAAAAAAAACCTCATAATACGCTATAATGATAACTAATGAATTATATTAAAAGGAGAGGATGTAGTGGCATATCAGGCTCTGTACCGTGTATACCGTCCTCAAAGCTTTAACGACGTAGTCGGTCAACAACATATTATCAAAACACTTCAAAATGCCCTTGTCCAAGAGAAATTTTCGCATGCGTATTTATTTTCTGGGCCTCGGGGGACAGGAAAGACAACAGCTGCTAAAATTTTAGCGAAAGCCGTTAACTGTGAAAAAGCACCCATTGCTGAACCCTGTAATGAATGTGCAACTTGTCGGGGAATTACTGATGGTTCCATTTCTGATGTAATTGAAATTGATGCAGCTTCTAATAATGGAGTCGATGAAATTCGAGATATCCGTGATAAAGTAAAATATGCACCTAGTGCTGTTCGATACAAAGTGTACATTATTGATGAAGTTCATATGCTTTCAATTGGAGCTTTTAACGCTTTGTTAAAAACGTTAGAAGAACCTCCTGCACATGTTATCTTTATTTTAGCTACAACAGAACCGCATAAAATTCCATTAACGATTATCTCTAGATGTCAGCGCTTTGATTTCAAACGCATTTCGCCAGAAGATATCGTATATCGAATGAAGGAAGTATTAGGTTCTGAAGAGCTAGAAGTAAGCGAGGATGCTCTTTACGAAATTGCGAAAGCTTCAGAAGGCGGCATGCGTGATGCACTTAGTCTTTTAGACCAAGCTATCTCGTATAGTACGGAGAAGGTGAGCTTAGAGGATGTTCTATCCATAACAGGAGCAGTATCACAGTCTTTTATTGTGAAGATCGTCCAAGCTATCTTTAACGAAAACATCGTAGAAGCGCTAGACTCTGTTGAAAGTTTGATTAAAAACGGAAAAGACCCAGCGAGGTTTGTAGAGGACCTCATCTTTTATTATCGTGATGTTCTGCTTTATCAAGCTTCTGAAGAAAATGCATATTTACTTGAAAAAGCAGCGGTTAACGAAGAGTTTAAAGAACTCAGTTCAAAAATGGATAGTGCTTTTATTTATAAAGTCATTGCTGAATTGAACCAAACTCAGCAAGAGATGAAATGGAGCAATCATCCTCGAGTGCTACTTGAAGTAGCTTTAGTAAAATTAGCTCAAAGTTCTACAAGTCAAGAGAGTGCTCTTCCATATCAAGACATTTTGCAAAAAATGAATCAAATGGAAGCAGAACTGCAGCAGTTAAAAGAAAAAGGCATTCAAGTTGATCATACAGCTCAGGCAGTGCAAACAGAGAAAAAACAGACAAGACAGTCCAGAAGTCAGTACAAAACGCCTGTTGGGAAGGTAAATGAAGTTTTAAAAAATGCCACTCGGCAGAATTTAGAAACGATTAAGCGATCTTGGGCGCAGGTGTTGGACACATTGAAACAACAAAATAAAGCTTCACATGCAGCGTTGTTATCTAACAGTGAACCGGTTGCGTCTTCAGATCAATCATTTATACTTAAATTCAAATATGAAATTCATTGCAAAATGGCTTCTGAAAATAACAACAATGTACGTGATAATTTAGAGAATATCTTATATACTTTAATTGGCAGCAAGCGTGAAATGGTTGCAATTCCAGAAAGCGAATGGGATAAAGTAAGAGAAGAGTTTCTTCAAGGACAGCAAAGTGATGGGTCATCAGGTCAACCACAGGAGGAAGACCCTGTGGTTGCAGAAGCGAAAAAGCTATTTGGAGAAGACTTAATCGAAATTCAAGAGTAAATTTAGGAGGAATGTTCATATGATGAAAGGCATGGGCAATATGCAAAAAATGATGAAACAAATGCAAAAAATGCAAAAAGATATGCAAAAAGCGCAGGAAGAGTTAGCTGAAAAAACTGTTGAAGGTACAGCTGGCGGCGGAATGGTAACAGTTGTAGTTAACGGTCAGAAACAAGTAATTGATGTAAATATTAAAGAGGATGTAGTAGATCCTGAAGATATTGAAATGCTACAAGATTTAGTACTAGCAGCAACAAATGACGCATTAAAACAAATGGACGATTTAACAAATAACACAATGGGTCAATTTACAAAAGGTTTAAATATTCCAGGACTTTAATAAGGTGGTTGCCACGTGCATTATCCAGAACCAATATCAAAGCTTATAGATAGTTTTATGAAGTTACCCGGCATTGGTCCAAAAACAGCTGTTCGCTTAGCGTTCTTTGTTTTATCTATGAAAGAAGATACAGTATTAGATTTTGCAAAAGCATTAGTCAATGCGAAGCGAAATTTAACCTATTGTTCAGTTTGCGGACATATCACAGATCAAGATCCTTGTTACATTTGTCAAGATCAGCGCAGAGAGCGAAATGTGGTATGCGTCGTGCAAGACCCTAAGGATGTCATTGCAATGGAGAAAATGAAAGAATATAACGGCTTGTATCATGTCCTGCATGGCGCAATTTCACCTATGGAAGGAATAGGGCCTGAAGATATCAAAGTACCAGAGTTATTAAAAAGACTTCAAGATGATGAGATTCAAGAAGTGATTTTAGCCACTAACCCGAATATAGAGGGCGAAGCTACGGCTATGTATATCTCTAGGCTCTTAAAGCCGACAGGAATTAAAATTACTAGAATTGCTCATGGGTTACCCGTTGGAGGAGATCTTGAGTACGCAGATGAAGTAACATTATCTAAAGCCCTAGAAGGTAGAAGAGAAGTATAACGAGGTACTTGCATATGTTTTTTAAAAGAAAAGGTTGGTTACGCAAAGAGTACGATGATGAATTTGTGAAGACTTTTATGCAAGTAAAGCAGGAATGGAGTCACAAAACTTCAATGGTAGAAAGAAGTGTAGATCCTTCAGAAGAGGTAATGGTAGATATTCGATTAGCCAAAATGAAGTATCTTTTTCTATTAAAAGAAGCCAAGCATCGAAATATTTCAATTAACAGGATGTCATAGAGGCATCCTGTTTTGTTGTCTTTATAAAATAAGGATTTCCCTCCGTGAAGTAGTGCTTTTTTTGAATGCTTGGACATACATATAAGATAACTTATCTGCTTTAAGAAGGAGGCAACATGCTAAATCATCCCATTGTAGTTGTGTCTTTTTTAATAGGGCTAATCATTCTACTCTTAGTAACAGGTGGTGTTGAAAAAATGCTTCGAGTCATTGGAAATTTATCGATCAAGCTTATTATTGGCGTTCTGCTGCTTTTCTTTATTAACATCTTTGGCGTACAGTTTGGTATTCATATCCCTATTAATTTCCCCACAGCCATTGTTTCAGCTATTTTAGGTATTCCAGGCATAGCTGCCTTACTTGTTATTAATAATTTCATATTATAATTTGGAGGAATATCCAAAATAAAAGTTTTCTGGAATCTTTTTGAGAAAACTTTTATTTTTTTTGAAAAAGTTATTGACCAACAAGTTAACAGATGTTATATTTATATACGTCGCTAAGACAACAACAAAAAATAACTCGAAAATAACTTAATGAAAAAAGTTGTTGACAAGTTATTCTTGAGGTGGTAAGATAAGAAAGTCGCCTTGAGACAAGAGTTCTTTGAAAACTGAACGAAATAGTAAACGTCAACGTTAATTTTTATTTTTTTATTGAGCAAGTCAAACATTTCTTCGGAGAGTTTGATCCTGGCTCAGGATGAACGCTGGCGGCGTGCCTAATACATGCAAGTCGAGCGAACTGATTAGAAGCTTGCTTCTATGACGTTAGCGGCGGACGGGTGAGTAACACGTGGGCAAC
>NZ_JBFTKA010000026.1:0-12524 GCF_056395685.1 Priestia sp. 10L35
ACAAAAGATCAGAAGTTGATGGTTAATGCCGTAAATGAGGTTGTTTTATCTAGAGTAAGATTTAAAGCTTTAGAAGAAATACTAGAAGAAAAAGGATTAATCAAAGGTGATGAATTATTTGATAAGATTGAAAAAGTAGCTAAAAGAGACTTTGATACGTTAAAGAAAGAATTACTTTAGGGTAAAGAAGAAATAAATACGTAAAAGCACCCCTATTTTATCAAGGTGCTTATTTATTTTTCTATAAAGAGCCTTTTCGTATATTATTTCCGAGAACAGTCGTTATGCTTAAGTAAATGATAAAGTATTTTGTGAAAATCATTAGTTACACTATCCACTAAAAATATATACAAATATGTAATATTAATACAGAACCTTTTCTACCCTTACTATTCTAGACGAATAGTAACAAAGACTGCTAATTAACTAATATTCTTTATATAACATACATTTGAGAAAGTTATTTTTCAAAGTTATAGATAAGGGGAATCAACCCTCTCAACATGTAGACCTGTTAAAACTACTTTTTCTAAAGCATTAAAACATTTTTGAGAGGTTCCTATGTACATATAATAATCATAGCCAAAATGGACAAAGAACTGGTTTCCTAACTCTAATTTACACCACACTGCATTTCGTAATGTTAACTTTACTAGCGTTTTTACTTCTTGAATACTTATCCATTGTCCTATCCATAATTTTGATATGAATTCAGTTGCATTTTGAGCTTCCATATCTTCAGACCATTGTTCTAACCCTTTTATATAAAGTTTGTTGATATTCATTTCATTCATGAATGTTATAACAGCATTAATATACTTTTTTTCCACTTTCAAATATTCATCCATATCTACATTTATTCCTACATCAGAAAAACATGTCCATTCATCATTGAGAAAGTAACCATTATTATCTCTTTTTAAGGGGTTATGTTTCGTTACTCTCCAAGAATACAACTAGCACTCATCTCCTCAGTATAGGTTTTATATATATCTAGTCAACATACCAGAAACTCTTGGGTTTAAAAAGAACTCTATTTGTTAAAGAGAATTCGGTATACAATTTGTACTTCCTGCAATCTTATTTAACTTATCTTTAAACCAATATAGGAAATAGGCATCAAAAATATTCACAATAATATAAAACATTAAATGAAAGTAACTTATGGAAAAGGTAGTGGAAGCTATGGCTAAAATCACAGGAAAAGAAAAAGTAGAGTTTTACTTAGATGGAAATTTATTGATGGAAGGTCCAGCCTCTGAATTTTTTAAAGAAGGAAGCATGCACGGAGAAAATATTCCATTAGGTTTAGGAGATAAGTTTGATATGATGAATTTCCCGACAATGGGTGACACAATAAAACTTCGAGTTGTGAAAATGAAACAAGATCTTCTAGATTCAGGAGAAATTCACAAGCTTAGATACTTTCTTTCAAATTATGACGATCAGAAATAATGGCATATCAAAAGCACCCACTAAAACAGCAACGTGTAATTGAAGTATATAGATAAATAAATCTAAAAAATTCCGCATAAGTATACTTTTCATCTAAGTATACTTATGCGGAATTTATCATAGCAAACAATATATGAATTTTCGTATGTAAATCATACAAAAAGAGGTTTTTTTCACTTTCTATCTAATGTTATAAGGTAACAAGTGTGTAGAAGCTAGGTTAACACCTCTACATACTAAGTTAAAATAATAGGATGAGGTGTTTGAATATGAATAAAATGGAACTAGTTAGTGCTGTTGCAACAAAAGCAGAATTAACACAGAAAGATGCTGAAAACGCTGTAAATGCGCTACTGGAAACAATTTATGACACACTTGCCAAGAAAGAAAAAATCCAACTGATTGGATTTGGGACATTTGAAGTGCGGGACCGTGCAGCACGAACAGGTCGTAATCCTCAAACAGGTGAAGAAGTAGATATTCCTGCTTCGAAAGTGGCTGCTTTTAAAGCAGGAAAGGAATTAAAACAAGCTGTTAAATAACTATAGTTTTTGATGAATAAAACCACTATAAATTTGAAATTGGTTATAAAGATGGAAACATCAACTCTAATTTTATTATGGTGTATGTTCTCAAAAAACTACCTCCTGAGGTAGTTTTTTTGCATTTAAAAATGCATACTATATGCTTTTTTAGTTTATATAACAGCAATTATCGGCAATAACAAGCTAAACAGCCCTTTTTACTTAACGCAAATCTATCGTTTTTTTCTAGGGCCTAAAATTAATTTGATTCCTGTTCTTTCTTCATTATCGATTAAAATATTTGTAAACCCAGGAACACAAACCAAATCAACACCACTGGGAGCTACGAATCCCCTTGCAATCGCAACAGCTTTAATCGCTTGATTTAAAGCGCTGGCTCCCATTACTTGAATTTCCACATTACCTCTTTCTCTAAATACGGCTGTAATTGCACCTGCAACTGAATTTGGATTTGATAGTGATGATACTCTTAATATAGTATCCATATAAAGTGCTCCTCCTGTTATTTAAACGATTTATTTAATCATTGGAACGAATATAATTGACGTATCTTTAAATCATATTTATATCCTGATTAAACTGAACTATTAAACCGATTCCTAAATGGGTGCTTCAATTAAAGGATTTAAGACATACAGCTCTTAACTTTTGTTTATTTCCCCACCATTCCCATGATAAATGGAGTAAGATCACTCAACTTTGTTTTATCGCTAAGAACCTTCAAAAAAACAGTAGAGACATGTTCAGGTATAGGTGTTCGACTATCTACAGTTGCTGTCAAAAAATAATATAAAAAATCAAAATGATTTCCTCTTCTCATGGCATCACTCAAATAATGAGCATATAGATTATTATTTAATAGCTTCCTCTTTACGACTGTTCCAAAATCATACAATTCATTAACAGTTATATTCACAAGGTATTCCTCCTTCTAAAGTTCAGACGGTTAAAAACCGGATACCACATAGTTACTATAAACTGAACGAAAAAACTTTTTAACTGCGTGTAGAAAAACACTCTACTATCTATAATGAAAATACTATGTAATATTGCAGGTGGAAGCTGTTACATAAGTGTATTATATTAGAAAACGGGAACTTGTATGGATACGCGTAGAAGGAGTGGGGAAGAGAAAAATTATCTCTGTAGCAAAAGAATGTTAATCCTATGGGCAATTTAATTAGCTTGATTTGATGATTTTTGCACTAATACCATATTAAGATCACTAAAAAGAAATCATTGATAAACTAATAATTAGACTTTCTCCTTACCAGCTTCAAAGAGAATTAGGAGGTTTTATTTATATATATTCTTTTTCAAACTAAATTCCCCTGCTCTATTTCTTCTAGTAAATCTTTAATCTATTTACATAAATTAATCCTCGAATTTAACATTCCGTTTTCTTTTGACATCAAATTAGCTTCTTATAAAAACTAACATTAAATATATTATGTTGTTTTTTTCCCTCATATGAAATACTTTCTACAAAACTTCCCTTTAACTTACAAAAAATTCTAAAGTGTTACTAAGTAATTTTACTTGTTTCAAATAAAATTAAAGATAAATCTCCACAAAATCTTTCATTGATTTTAAGTAGAGACCGGTTTGTGTGATATAAAATATCGGAAATATCATGCTAAGGAACCCTTTTATTAAGGGTTTTTTGCAGCCTATAAATTGTGGCTTCCTGAATAGTCATAAAATCACGAATTTGTGGAGCATTATATTGAAAAGCAATATGATATATTATATACATACCTATAACACGACATATTATAACTAATTTAGATAATCACAAATAAATGCACTACTAATCCATAAAATATGAATACCATTAAAGGCGTTAGTAGAGGTTACTAACGTCCTTTTGACTGTCTTCTTCATTTTAGATTTCTGCACGAACTGGAGGGAGATAACATTGAGTAAAAATCAAAAGCTATGGACAATGGAGGAAGATTTATTCCTTGAAGAACAATATGGGCAGATGACGTTCCAAAGAATTGGTGAACATTTAAAGCGTAGTAAAGAATCAGTTAATAAACGAATTATACGATTAAATCTTCGTAGTGAAGAAAATTGCTTACGTAAAAAATGGACAACAGAGCAAGATACTTTCCTAAGAGAAAACATTAGCATCATGAATAACCGTGAAATAGGAAATCAGTTAGGTAAGAGCCCTGCTTCTGTTGCTACTCGTATTAAAATATTAAAACTAGCCCGAAGAGAAACACTGCGTAGATGGACAAAGCAAGAGGATGAATACCTACTAAAGGATTATGGATCCAAATCTCTTGAAAACATATCTAGACGACTGCAGCGAAGTATACCAGCGTTAGAGTCTAGATTAAATCGCTTAGGCGTATATGGAGTAAGAGCTTATACAGGAAATATTACGGTATATGAACTAGCCAAATGCCTCCAAGTTGATGTTCATACCATTTATAACTGGATTCAGAATAATAGGTTGCCCTATAAAATGACGAGGGCAAGAACACGGAATTTCATAGGAATCGATGTATTAGCCTTTTGGAAATGGGCTGAACAGAATAAAGAATTTCTTAACTTTTCTAAGATACCTAGAAATACTCTTATTCCTGAGCCCGATTGGGTAAATAAACAAAGAAAATATGATTATTTTAATCGTCCTAAACATGAAAATAAAAAGTGGACAGAAGAAGAAGATGCTCGTCTATGGTATATGTTCTACGAGGAAGGTCGTACTCAACAAGAAATTGGTCAACTTATAGGACGATCAAGGCATGGGATTCAACGAAGGCTAAATCGATTGCGGAAAAAGAAATTGACCACTTAAAGGGCTTATCCTTTACGTATTTTAAATTATATATTCATTCAATATTAAAATAATCTTAAAAATAAGAAAGTATTCTTCTACATGACAAAAATCGTCTTTATAGCAAAAATATGTTATTATTTAACTCCAGTTATAGTTTCCCTTAAAAAGCTCCCTCACTCCGAGATGCCATTCGAATGAGGGAGCTTTTTTCTTATTTAACTACTGAAGAAACTTCCACTCTTTCTTTTTCTTTTATAGTGATGATGTCCATAACTCCCATGATCACGATGACTTTTTCTATAATCATCGCTGCTACTGTAACTTTTAAAAGGTTTTGATCTTCCTCTTTTGTAATCACTGCTACTATAACGCTTCTGCTTATTATTCATTAGTGAATCAAACAGTTTCTTGAACATGATTTACTCACTCCTCATAATCATTTTAAATCTATGAAAAACAAAAAACGCTTTTATCTTTCTAGTAGATAAAAGCGTTCGATGTATAGACGGAGACTTCACCTAACTAAAAACGTAGGTACAGCTCTTGCTAACAATTAAAATTGCCAACAAAGCCGGAAACAAAATATTTCGTAATGACGACTATTGTTGTACAGCTACTCCCCTTTGGAATATTAAGTTTGTTCAATGATATCGTAGGCCAATTCTATAAGTCAATTGATAACCAATCAATGACTACCTTTCAAAATCTCGTTCCTGCTGTTTATTTCGGTTATGAATCCCACTTACATTGATAGCAAATAACGGAAAATAGGAGTCTAATACAAAAATTGCATTTCTAAAAAGACATATAGATTCTTAATAGAACCTAGTCTTATAATTTGGATACCTCACTTCAAAAGTTCCTGCTTTTAAACCAGGTAAAGAATTATAAGTATAAATCATTGAAAATATCCAGGCACTAACCATTGGATACTTCCCTATTTTAATAAAGGTATCTTTTACAATCCTAAATAAGATATAATAAAAATATCATTAAAGGTTTAAAATACATAGTGTTAAGAATGAGGTTAGAATGTCAAAAACGTTCGAAGTAAACTATTCTGTACTGAAAAAAAATAAACTAGTTCATGGTTCTGTGATGATACAATCTGTTGAAGATAAAAAGGAAATTGTAAAATCAGCTAAATTAGACGTATCTACAAAGGAAAGAGTATTTATTCAGCGTGTGAAAATCTTAGGTTTTAAACCTAACCTATTGATTTGAATTAAAAAGGAAAAAGTGGTGGAGTAACATTTTATATCTGACCAGCACATCAGCTAAGTCTACATGGAATTAGTTAAGAATCCTAATCATTTGATAGTGCTAAAATAGCTTATAGAAGGAAGGAAATAGTATGACAAACACCATTGAAACAGTAGAACAGTATATGGATCAAGTAGTGCCAGACAATCGTAAGCATGATTTGACCCAACTTCGCAACTTAATTATTAAAATAGTACCTAATGCTATAGAATCCATTAAATATGGAATGCCTTATTATGAACTAAACGGCTCACTATGTGCATTTGCTTCTCAAAAAAATTATATGAGTCTGTACTTTCTAAATACTCCTATTCTGCAAAAGAATATAGATTCTTTAAGAGACCTAAATGTAGGAAAAGGATGTATTCGATTCAGAAATATTGATCAGCTCTCGATAACTGTCATTCAGAAAATCTTAGAAGAATCAGTGGAAGATAACTTAGCTCGTTATAATGATCATTGCTAAATGCAATATTATTGGATTAATATCATGATGAGGAAAAGGGTATAGTGATAGTATTACTCCTAATCATTTACCGATAATTAGTGCTCGTAACTGAATAGCAGGGTTATATTAATTGAATGTAACAAGACAATCATAAGAGATACAATATACAATGCTGAAACGAGAAGAAACAGCAGGCCTGTTAGACAGCCTGCTGCAGAAGACAAAATGATTTTAAGGTATTGGTGTATTAGACTAACTTTAATACCACCAAACCATCCTGAAAGGATGCTAAAAGTTAGCCTGTAAAGCTTCAATTTTTTTCTTGAGTTTTTGACTTTCTTCCTCTAATTCAATGATTCTATCTTGGAGGTCTTTATTATCCCAGTTGTTTTCCAGCTCTTCAGATAATTCTATTCGCTCTTTATGGATTTTAATTCGTTGTTTAGCCATCTCTTCTACTTCTTTATTTAATTGGAATTGTTCGTATGGATTCATATGTATTCTCCTTTATTTTTACTTTCAACATAAACAGGCAACTCCTTTAAAATAGAGTCCAGTGAGTGTTACCCACGAACATATTGACTGCTCCAAACATACTAGCAATAAAGCTGAAATTCCATACAGTTCGCATCCAAACTGCCAAAGAGCCATATGTCTTTCTGAAGGCTACTTCACGCATAAAGATGAGATAAAGTACTGTAAACACATATATGCCAAATGCTACCCATTGAAAAGTTTCTTGAATTTGAGGGGATATTAAGACAACAACTACTAAAGCTACGGTGAAAATCAGGTTCACAGCCATAAAAAATCTTACAAAACGCATCCACTTAAACCCTTTCGCATATAGTTTATCTGCACTTTGATCTTCTTGTTTTATTTCTTCCATCACTCATTTCCCCTAGTATTAGTTTTTTTCTATTATATATAGTATCGGATGTTAGTTTCATTTTTAGATTGCTAACATTAGTACAATTAGAACTCCCTATCGTATTCAACTAAAAGTAGTCAATTACCTCCCGTAAATAAAAAGGAAGTTTCCAAATATAAACTGCTCTTTCGCTGACTAATTAGACTAAAGAATGGCTTCTTTAACATATACTTTGTAGTAAATAATTACATCCTCCATTATGGGCAGCTCGCTTTCTGAATTGATATATCCAGCTAATGGTTTGGTACTTGCCTCAAAATAGGGAAGTTTTTCATCAAGGGAAAATTTAATGCTGTTTTCATCTAGTGATAACATATCAACTATGGCGTCAGTACTGATTTCTTCTAAATACAGTTCCTTTGCTGAAATGATATTTATAGTGCCTACACATTTTAAGTGGTTCTGGTGCGAATACTTAAGGAGATATAAAGAGGCAAAAAGTGTCTTAGTGGAATCTGGTCTTAAGCAGCAATTCCAAATAGTTGATGGATGAACTTCACTTAATTTTGGACAGACTGGTTCCATGAAGTAAGTTGCCCTTTTTTAATGATATGCATAGCTTCTATTCCAGAAATAATAGATGTAGCTGTGTGAAAGGATTTTAATCCTAACATAGGTCTAATTCGTTTTTTAATAAAACGATGATCTTGTTCTACTATGTTATTGAGATATTTCACTTGCCTTATTTGGATGCCTACAGGCATCTTTTTTTCGTTTTTCAACTCTTCAATGGCTATAGGATACGCTGGATTTTTATCGACGGTTATGACACGAGGCTTTGAAACATGAAGAGACCGCAAAGCTTTCTTGAAGAAACACTTTGCAGCCTTGTGATCTCTTGTTTTACTTAGATAAAAATCAATTGTATTTCCTTTAGAATCAACTGCACGATACAGATACATCCATTGACTTTTGACTTTCACATACGTCTCATCTACTCGCCAAGAATCATTGGTTGGCTTAAGGTGACGTCTAACTCGCTTATCTAATTCCGGACCATATTGATGAACCCAACGCATGATCGTTGTATGAGCCATAGCTAGTCCGCGTTCTTCCATCATTTCGACTACATCACGAAAACTGAGGTTGTACCGTAGGTACCATCTCACGGTTAATAAAATAATATCGGGTTGATAATGTTTCCATTTGAATAGATTTTGCTTTTCCATACTGATCACACACCTTTTTTAGAGTAATAGTATCAGTATGTCCGAGTTTAGGAGATTAATGAAAATGGCCTTGAAGTTTTTGCACCAGAACCAGGCTGTATTAATTGGAAAACACGCTGCAGCCAAGGGAGGATTAGAATATGAAGGGCAGGATCAATTAATTACAGAAGTTATAGATGAAGTTCCTTTTCAGTATAGTAAAGAAACAGTAACCGATTTGGAAAATAACATACAAATTAGTAAAAGAGAAATCGAAGATATAGCAAAAGATTGCGGATTAGATGCTGAGAAAATAGTTAACCTTAAGGCTCTTTTACTTAATTTAAAGGTATCTAGTTACATAAATGGACATTATGAAATGTATGTAAAAGATAACACTTTATCTGGTAAAAGATCTTAGAACGCTAGGATAAAACGAATAAAGCTTTAAATATATGTAAAACTAATTAAGACGTCGTGAGACATCAGTATTCAAACATAAGAGATGTGTAACAGAAAAAATACTGTATGAGAGCAGTATTTTTTCTGTTTTTAAGCTTTATACTCCATACAGATCTAGTTACCATAATGGATTTTCTAGGAATCAAAGAGAAGGTTAAGAACTATCAACCTAGTTCTTAACCTTCTCTAATGTTCTGGAATGATTAAAACAGATGGTAATTCTGTATTACTTAAAAATAGAATATGGAACTTTGAAGAAACTAATACCGTTAGCATAAGGTCCGTATTCATATTCACCAAATATAATTACAATGCCACCGTTCGTGTAATAAAACTGGTCTTGAGTTAAGTTCACTGATTTGAAATCTTCAACCCAGAATTGAGCGCCTTTTTTATTACGAGCAATCATTTGTTCACGGATATATTTATTTACTTTATCTAATTGCTTTTGGTTTGTAATGACATCTTTCAAACTAAGTTGTTTAGCCGTTAATAAATTATAATTGTAAGTATCAATCCAAGTCATACCATGTGCACCGCCAGAGTACTGATCATTCGTAACAGAAATACTTAAAATATTATCTTGATTGTAAGGCACAGTGTATTTCATATTTTGATAATAAGGACCTGGTGACCAACCGTTTTCGCGGTCCTTCTTTTCCTGTTCTTTTAATTCTTTATTTGCTTGCTGAGTTTCTTTAGCAATGTTTAAGAATTTTCTATTGAAACTAGCCTCAAATGGTTTATTAAAAAGGCCTGATGCTTCTGGATAGCTAATATTGCTTGCTAATGTTTTTTTTGTAACGGTTATTCCCAAGGCCTGCATCTTGTCACTAGGTGCTCTCTCATACTTGATGCTAGACGATTTTTGGGCATATAAATCTTTGGATACACCGTAAATCCCATCGTATTTTCCAGAATAAGAATAAACACGATATATTTGACCTTTTGCTACTTTTTTAGCTGTTACTAATTTATTATTTTTAATATTGTACAAACTAGTATCCTTTAACATTGTAACGCGCCCTATTTGTCCTTTGACGAGCTCCTGATTTCCCCACATTACTTTGGCTTCTGCCTTTGAATATGGAACAAGAGGTGAGAATAATACAGCAAAAACTAAAATAGTTGCTATAACTTTCTTAAAACCTTTCATAAATGAACCTCCTGAAATGTTTTGTAGGGCTTTGATTCATTCTACAAAACCCAATGGAATATAACACAAATAACAGTAAATAATGATTATTTATATTTAAGTCTAGTTACCATAATCATTTTTTTCGAACAAAAGAGGGTTCTGGTACAAAGTACATTCAATAAATGGGAATAGTACAATTCGTCTTATATTCTATAGACAACCCTCTACTTTTAAAAGTTAACAGAGGAAAGAAGAACATGTTTTCAAGAAACGGCTAATATGCAAAAAATCATCATTCTCTCATTCATTAAATGGATGAGAGAATGGTGATTTTAGAACTCTCTTACTTGTTCGTTGACAACCTCTTGTTATTTTATTTCAATTGCCGAGGCTTTGTTATCCCAATCCGAAGCCATATTAGCAGTTTTACCATACCAATCCGAGTGTCTAAATGAAACACCTTTTCCGTATCCTTGAGATGAAGTATGCTCCCAGAGAGTTGTTGAATAGCTTGAAGAAGGTGATGCCGTGCTTAAGGACGAAATCCTGTCATTCCAGCTAGAAGGCAAGTTTTTAAAACCATCTCTCCAATAAATGTACTGACCTCCTTTATTTTTAGACTCGTAGAAATCCGTACAACAAGCACCACTACCCATCGTAGTGACTTTGTTTTGAAGTCTCTGTTTATCCTTTTCAATAAACGCGTTCAAAGCTTCCCTGCTCGTAAACCCGTATGCCAACCAAGCGCCCTCTTTATTCTGCTTAGGTAGAACCATGGTTACTTTTATATCTTTGTTAGAAATGCTATTCATTTTAGTTTGAGAATCTACATCTTTTCCATCGACAGTTACATAATCGAATGTTTTAATTGTATAGTCTTTTTCTGCATACGCGCCGTTTGCAGGTCCTGTTGTAAATCCCATCACAACAAAAAGAAAACATAGTGCGAAAAGGAAACGTTTTACTTGCAAGTCCTTCACTCCCTTATTAGTTACATTTTGATAATATGGTTGAAAAAGCGAACCGGTGTTAATATCCATGTGTAAAACCTAGATGAAATAACTAATTTTTCGGTTGAATGTTATAGCTAGTTATCCTAAATCCCCTATACCCTAAATATAATAAAAATTTGAAATGTAATAAAATGCTAAAATCACTAAATTTAATTTTAGTTAAAAGTGAGTATTTTTAACATTAAATGTAAATTAATAGCGAAACAAATAGTATTTAGTTAATTTTTATATCGTTTATTATTCCTACTAGAATAGTTCTAGTTAACATAATGGATTTATCGGCCCCCTATTATTCGCTAATTATTTCTTTATATAGAAAGAAAAATTCTCGTTAAAGCCTATGCATATATATATTTCTGTCATTAGAATTATAAAATAGTGAGGATTCTCATGTGAAAAAGGTGAAATAATCCACTTTTTCCTATATGTTTTTATTGTTTATACTAAAAAAGGATTGCACTTGCTGAATGATTAATTCGACAAAGGTAATATAGAAAAAAATAAATTTTGTCTGTTTAAAGATGTATAAGATGTACATCTTTACTTTAAAGTGTTAAATTGTTAGTCTTTTAGTAGACAATTTTTTACTGGTATTCCCTAATCAAAAAGCTCAACCTTATGAGGTTGAACTTTTTGATTCTTATATATTCAGTACTTACAAATTAATTAGGAGATGACATCAATCTAATGTTAAAAAATAAAGTGGAAAATCTAGAAACATTTAAGGTGGAATATTCTGTAACGAAAAATAATACCACAGTTAATAAATCCGTCATTATAAAATCTATTAACGATCCAAATGAAGTTATAAGATTGGCTAGATTAGATATATCTACAAAGGAAAGAATCTTCATTCAAGATGTAAAAGTTTTGAGCTTCAAAACTATATAACAAATTCATTCCACCATGAGTAAATTTTCATACCTTGAGTGTTGTTAGAATAGAGAAAATGTTAATATAAGAAAAAAGGCAACTAAACTTTTTTCTCTAATTTTATAATAGGTGATGAATTTGAAAATAGTGAAATTATTAATAATATTGACTGCTGTTTTACTTTTTATATCTGGTTGCAGTACGCAAGTATCAAAAGAGAAAAATAAGGTAGGAGATATTTCAAGGCATAGCGTATTTAATTTAGATGCTGAAACTATTAAAGACTTAGAAAAAGGAATCATAAAAGGAACACCTTTAAGGCTTGATAATGATACTAAAATGAGTGATGTAGAAAGAATCTGGGGCAAACCAAACGAACATTTTGATAATGAAGACATTCAAACATATAGATATACAATTGAAAATCAAAATTTCATTATCGACGAAGATGAAA
>NZ_JBFTKA010000027.1:0-12509 GCF_056395685.1 Priestia sp. 10L35
AGTGCGTTACACCAAATCTAAAGTTGTGGTATGCTAGACCCAAGTAAAGTGGTCGAAATGGGGGATTGAGGGATGGCCAAATATGGGATTATCCGCATGCAAAAGTTCCACAAAGACGCAATATTGGGGATCCAGAAACACAACCAACGAGAAGGCGAGAACAGTAAAAACAAAGACATCGATTCAACCAGAACGATGCTTAACTATGACTTTGTGAACGAAGACAAAATTAAGTACCATGAAGAAATTAAGAAGATGACGGCCACCCGTGTGAAACGAAAAATTCGGAATGATGCGGTTCTCGTGGCAGAATTCTTTGTGTCGGCCAGCCCTGAGTATATGCATGCGATGTCGCCAGACGAGCAGCGTAAATACTTTGAAGCATCACTGGATCATATTGCCGGCAAGTATGGCCAGCAGAACATTTTATATGCCGTGGTACATAACGATGAAGCAACCCCACATATGCACGTGGGGTTTGTGCCCATCACCGATGATCGGCGCTTGGCGGCGAAAGAGTACTTCCATGGGAAAACGAAGATTCGTAGAATTCAGGATGACTTTCACAACTACATGAACAAGCGTGGGTATGACATTGAGCGTGGCGAGCCGAGCGAGCTGCAGCATAAGAGTGTGCATGAGTTTAAGAAACAAGAACGTGAAAAAGAGCTAAAGCATTTGCAACAACTAGTGGCTCACAAGGAAAAAGAGCTTCAAGGTATGGACAATTTGTTGGAGCTAAAAACAGCACCACCCGTTGAGATACGTAGCGTGAGACGTATTGAAGAGTTATGTAGCCAACCTGTTGAAGTAGAGGCGGCCAAGAGTGTCATGGGTTCCAAAGTGAAAGTGGAAGAAGCAGATTTCCATGAGCTTATGAGTCTCACAAAAGAGCTGCAGCAAACATTGGCGGCCGAGCATGAGCGTACCCATGCATTGAGTCACGAGGTAGATCGCTATGAGAAAGAAAATAAGACATTGAAGCACGATTTAAGTGAAACAAGGCAAGAATTAGAGCTATATGTGGGAGATCAAGACGGCCAAGTGGAGAAAGCTAAAAAACAAATGCGTCAGAAGCTTGTCCGTGATTTTTCAGCTGAACAAAAAGAAAATGTGAAAAACGAGGTTAAGAGAGAACTAGATAAGCAATATGAAGCTCATATAAGCTCTCTGAGCGACGATTTAACGATTGAGAAGCAGAAACATGAGAAAACGAAAAAAGAGCTTGTACAGGCAAATAAAGTGAATGATAGCTTAACAAAAATGAACATAGATTATATAGAGAATTATGTACCAAAAGAAGAGCTTGATAAAGTGAATCACGAGGTTAATGAATTACGAAAAGAGAATAAGACATTAAAAGCCTGGAAGGAAAGAGCGTTGAATTGGATTGATAAGCATGTTGAAAGGATAAAACAGGTTTCGTTCTTTCAACATGTCGGTGGGATTCAAAAACGTAACAAAAGGCAAGATCAAGAAATTGAAAGATAATAATACAAATAATCTAGCTAAGAACAGTAAGTATAAGAACAATTTGAGTCATCAGTGTCTCTTTTAAATTAGAATCAGTACAGGTCGAATGTTGTTTTAGTAAAAATAATAACTCTCTGTTGAATAAGAAAAGTTCGTCTCTAGTCAACATAAGATTACTCCTCCTTTTTTGAGAGTGTTTATGAGCATAAAAAAAGCTACCTTGTCTCTATGAGCGTTTGCTTTACATAGAAATAAGGTAGCTTTTTCACAGGGTTCACACGTATAACAAATAACGGATAGTAACTGCAAATTAATAATATCACCTTTTTTCCATAAAAACTATATTTTTCCTAAATGGGATTGAAAAAGTACTAGATAAGTAATAGAAGGCTCATAATGAGGGTTTAAAAGGGGAAATAAGGACATAAAAAAAGCTATTTCAATCGTATTGGCATCGGAGTGAAATAGCTTTTTCTATATTACATTTAAGAGTGTTCTGGTTCGTCATGGATATCTTTATATGTGAAGTATATCACAAACTTTTTTGATTGTGAAGATAAAAAATTAAAATTTGTATGACAAGTTTTAATTTCAAGATAAGTAATAAGAGATTGAAAGATAAAATTCCGTTGTATAAGGACATTTGTATACTGTAAAATACTTGTATGAAAATAAAAAGATAAAATGAATACAAGGTTGATCGCTTTTAGAATGATCAACCTTGTATTCGTTTTGCTATTAAAAGCAAATGGGTGAGGGGAATATTGGAGTCTCATAAAGTGATTTTAAAAGAAGCTTTAACAGTGGAGATTGAAAAAGAGAGAAAATCGTTGGTAGAAACGGCATTCAAAGAGGGTTTTACAAGTAGTAACACGGTAGAGATTAGTCAATTTATTGATGAGATGTTAAATGAATTAGAAAAGATTAAATAGAGCTATTGAAAATAACAAAAAAGCAACCTCGGCATTGGCCAATGAACGAGGTTGCTTTTTTTGTAAGGGTTTGTTCATACGTATCCGAAGTATGAAACATAAGTAGATTACCATGTTCTGTAATTAAACACTAATTTGAATGTGTTGCTACATATACAAAATAAAAGAGGAACCTCGCCAGTGGACGTGAGGTTCCTCAAAAATAGGGTTACGTTGAAATTTGTAAAAAATAGTCTGACTTTTAATATATCATATTTGTATACAAAATCAACTATTTGAACGGCTTTGCATATGTATAAAAGGTGCGCTTTTTATGCATCATCTCTTCAACTACCTGTAAAGAGAACTCCGTTATATCAACGATGTATAAAAAGCTGCATAAAGCAGAAATCGTAGCCTGACTAGAACCCTTATGCGAGAAGGGTTCTTTTTTGGGTTGTGTTCCGGAAAGAGTGATTATGTTAACTAGAGATGAATAGGATATACAGCCTAAAAAGAGAAAAAGCTACCTTTAACCAAGGTAGTTTTCTCTACACACATTTGTTGTTAGGACGATGTTTTGTAACATCATGAGTAGTTTGCTCAAGATGTTATTTATTATTCATTTTTATAATTATTAAATAAAAAGAAACAGACTTGTTAGGAAGTCTGCAACTGCAACAAGAAATAAAGCTTATTTATATACAACAGGTATTGTATATGATTTAAAGAACTTTAGCAGTCTTCCCTATTGAAGAGATTCTATACTTGATTGACCTTATGTTAACTAAACATGTCTACCATATACAGCGTAAAAACAGAAAAACAACTGACCATGCTTCAGTTGTTTTTGAAACCATATATTGACCTCTGAATTATAGTTTGTTCAAGATAGTTAGAACTTATATATAGAAAATAGAAAACCCTACTAAACATAAATGACAGTAGGGTTTTCTTTTGGACTATTCATAGTACACAATGAAGAATTGAGAATGAACATCTCTCCATCTTTTCAATAGTGTGTTCAATTAGGATATAAATCATTCACATAAATGTATCAAAAGCAGACTTAAGCCTGCTCTTATAGCCTTAAAGGCTAGTTTATAGTTAAGTAGTGCGTATTAGTTTTGTGAGGGGATCTTGATGCAAATTTTGAATAAGAAAAGCCGTAGATGTTTCACGGCGTCTTGAGTAATTTGCTCAAGGTATAAAATTTTATTCCTAATAGGCAAGTTACATAAACGAAAATAAAGGCATATGATGTATTTCGAATAATTTTGGTCTCACACTTCGAATCCTTTTAACTTTATTTTTCACCTTCATAATTTACAAAGTAAAAAAAGAAAAAACAATCTGTATTGGAAGACAGATTGTTTTTTCTTTTAAAAGAGAGATGGCTTTATCGAAGTGGCATTCCTAGAGCCTTCTCTAATAATATTCAAAACCTTTTCAGATAATGAATTCCAATAAAATCCATCATGTTAACTAAATATATATATGATATAAATCTAAAAAAACAGAAAAACCCCCAGGCGGCAGGGGATTTTTCTGTTTTTTAACAACTACAAATCCGTTAGGGAGGGTAACTTATTTACTGGGATTCAATTGGATGGTTCATTCATTCTATGTAAAGTAATCTAAAGGGTTTATATATATCTACAAAAATCTTGTTATTTCTATCAGTGCAGAGTATGGGCGAGCATTTTCACTTTTTATACATATCTTAAAAGTATTAAGCATGTAGGGGGTGGAAATATGGGCTTTGGAGGTTACGGTGGCTGTGGTTATGGCGGCGGTTACGGCTATGGCGGAGGCGGCTGTGGTGGAGGCTTTGCCTTAATCATTGTACTATTCATTTTATTAATCATTATTGGCGCTTCTTGTTTTGGCGGAGGCTTTGGTGGCGGTTGCTAATAATTAAAAATCATTTTTATTTTAATTATTATTTACTATTTTAAAAAGTTAGCTTCATGCTAGCTTTTTATTTATTCTTATTGTATATACATAGAAATTGTCGAAAAAACACATTATGCTAACTATAGGTGTATAGAATATACAGTCTAAAAAAAGAAAAAACTACTGGTGTGTGATCAGTAATTTTTTCTCTTTCCTGAATGGTAATCAATAGTTAGTTGACGTTGCAGAGCGTCCTGAGTAGTTTGTTCAAATAGTGGATTCCTATACGTTTTATTTTTAACCTACAGCCTTTGAGTCCGAATTAGACCCTAAGTTCCATAAACTAAATATAACCGTGATTAAACCAAGAATTACGCTTGACCAAACCTCTCCATTTGTTAATGAGTAGATAAATGGGAAAATTATAAACCAGACACCAGTAATCGCGGAGATCCAGTTTTGCCATGAATTCCAGCCGGGTTTGTCATAGCCCCATAAAGATACAATAACTTGAATAATTCCAAAAATTATACTTGACCATAAAGCTCCTGATTGATCTGAATAACCGATAGCCCAAGGTGCGATAATAAACCAGACACCAATTAATGCATTTAAATTACCCCTTAATTTCATAATTACACCTCCTCTAAGTTTAGGAATCTTTAAAGATTCCATTGTTAGATTATATGTTTAGAAACTATAGAGATTAACTCAATATATAACAATTAAATAAACAGAATATTTAAACAACACCTTTACTTTGTAATCGCTTTCATTTATAATGAAGATAGGTTGGATGGCATGAGTGGCTGTCATAGTATTTAGCGTAGGTGGGGCTGATACAAGGGATCAGGGCATAAAAGAAATGTCCTTTTTTGCTTTGGAAACATTTATTAAGAGATGGAAAGCTTTTATTTTTTCACTTAGTTGATTAATTAGAGAGGTGTTTTATATGAATAAAAATGAAGATATTAACGTTTTTTTATTAATGTTGTCGGTGATCTCTATTTGTGGAGGATTGTTATTAACAAATGTTTTTATTTATTCCCCTCTTATTGGTTGGCTTGTAGCAGTATTTTGTTTAATAATGAATTTTATTTATAAAGAGGAACAACTGAAATATAGAAAAAGAGAAGATTAAGAATAGGATCTTCTTTTTTTTATGGATTCTTATAACGTGTTTTATGTTAACTGGATCTAATCAAGTATTATAGAGATCTTGAATCTAGTACATATAATTCCTCTTTAGTTTTTATGAATTAGGAATTGAAGTTGACAGATATCTTTTTTTTTGTTTTGATATTAAGTATTAAATATTTTCCATTTATAATTATATTATCTTTATATTTCCATTATTGGGTTGTTATTCATTAAATTATTTATAAACTATAAGGCGGAATGTTCATGCAAAACAAATCTATTTTAGCTTATGTCCTAATACTTTTAACATTTATAGTACCAGTTTATTTATTCATTAACTCAAAAGTTTTAATACCTAAAGGGTATGAATTAGCTATTGACGGCTATTTAATATCTAGAACTTTAATCTTTATCTTTATTTTGTACTTATTATCTAAATTTGGATATTTTCTTTTAAATAAAAAAGATTAGGTTGATTATAATCAACCTAATCTTTTTATTTTATATGTACTATTAAATTAATAGTTTATAAGTTTATATTCTCCGTACATAGGTTTTTTCACAGTATAGTTTGATTTAGAAACCGTTTTACCTGTTACAATGTCCACTCTATGATTTACTCCAGTTTCAACATTATACTTTACTCTGTAAGCCATATAAACTCTTTTATTAGCACCGGCATTTAATGTATAACCTACCGTGCTACTTATAGAACCGCCTACATTAATGTCCAAACCGGATATGTTACCTTTTACACTAGGATTGAAAGTTACACTTTTAGTTGCAGAAATACTACCGCCTTTAGATCCAGTAGCTATATTATCTGAAACTCTTTTGTAACTAGACCAACTTGTAGATTTTTTTACATTCTTTTTTACGTTACGGTAGTCGTTGACAAATGATGCATGTATGTCATTTGTTTGCGTGTTCACAGAAGTTTTGTCTTGATGAAGAATAGGTTTTTCAGCTGCACTAGCTTGATTCGGTGTAATTAAAACTGTAAAAGTAACAGCTGACATTAAAGACCCAACTAATGCTTTTTTAATTTTACTATTAACCATAAAAACTCAACCTTTCATCTTTTAATTAGTAACAGACAGTATCAAGATATAAACCATAAATTAAATTAAAGAAATCAAAACAATCTTTTAAAATCGAAATTTAGTATTATAATGGTAAATATGTAGATATTTGTCTTAACCTAGATTATATTATCAGATTTTTATAGAAATATCTACCTTATTTTGTAAGAAAATAGATATATATAAAAGATAGAACGTATACATTAATGAAAGTATACCTTCTATCTTTTTTATGTTTTCGTTTCTTAGAGAAGTAATAGCAGGAAATATCATGTTGCATTTGAATACTAGTACTATACTCTTAAAACGAAAATGGGGGCTAGTATGATGCTGGTAAAAAAGATGTTAAATGGAATTATGATGAAAGAAATCACTATTAAAGAATTAGCTGATCGATATGATGTAAGTACTCGTACCATTCAATCAAAGATTAAGAAATTAGGTTATGAATGGGACAGTAAGGAAAGTATTTATCGCTATGTTGGAGAAGAATCAGAACCTGTAGATGTTGATTTCAGTACCCTTATTTCTAAAAACAGTAAAATGCCAGCAGAACAAAAGCTAGCTAATAGCCAAGTAGCAGCTAGTATTAGCTATTTAAATGAAAGTGAAAGCACTAGTGCTAGTTCTTCAAAAGCTAGTACAACTACTAGCAAAGTAGATGCAATTGATATCTTGCTGCAGAATTCGAAGGATCGCTCTAAAAGAGTATATAGAGGATTCTATTTTGATGATGATGTTTTAAGTATTATTGATCAAGTTCCGAAGAGCTATAAATCTGAATTGGTGAATGAAGCTCTGAGAAAAGTCTTTAAAGAGAAAGGCTTGTTAGACTAAGAAACTCACCTACATTTAAGGTGAGTTTTCTTTGTTATTTGACAAATAAGGTTTGCAAAAATGTAGGATTTGGTAGAAAATTAGACATAAGAAAAAGCCCTCAAGTTTTCGCCGACTCGGAGGACTTTTTCTAAAAATATTAAGAAGGAATTAACCTTCAACTACATAACTTTATAAATGTATTCTAACACAATAAGGTTAGTTCCTTCCACTACTAAATGGAGGAATTTAAAAATGCAGAAAGCATTACAAGAAGCCGAAAAAAAAGCTAGATTACGAGAAATTGAAAACGGTAAAGTTCTAACTGAAGAAGAATTAAATTATGCGAACGAACTTCAAGCCAAAGCTAATTCAAAGGGAATGAAATTGGTTCCAGAAAGAAAAATTAAGAATAAAGTGAGGTTTGTACAGTTGATTCAAGAAAATATTTTATATTTAAGAGATATAAAATACTTAACCACTGCTGAGAAAAACTTTTTAATGGATCTAGTTCCTAATGTTGAATTTTCTTCTAACTGTATAGTTAATGATTCTAGACAGGTTAATTCACTTCCTGTTACTCAAAGTGACCTTGCAGAGATATTAGGAAAAAAGAAACAAAATATAAATCCCATTATAAAAGGGTTAATAGATAAAGGTATTTTAGCAAGATCAGAAAGCGGAGTAGAAGATAATAATGTCAGAGCATATGCTTTGTTTATTAATCCTCATATCATGTTTTCTGGAGACAAAGACAACGTAAATGGAACATTAAAGGCTATGTTTAGAAAAACACCTAAAGAATTAAAAAGTCTACCTGTTAAATTATTTTAAGAACCTTATTATAGGTTCTTTTTTTATTGTTTTCGTAGTAATGATTTTTCATTACCAAAGTAATGAAAAATCATTACTACGAAATTAGACATAAATCCTTTAGTATCAAGTGTTCGAGATACTTTTAAAAAGTTATCTCTTCTCACTCTATATTAAATAGCAATTCGCTGATAGAATTGCAAGGGTCTTTTTATACTTTTTTCGTTAAAAATATAAAACTTAAATGGCTATTTAAAATACAAGGTTCGAGTAGTATTTTTTTAGAAAACCACTTAAAAAATCTCCACTCTTTTCTCCTTGTATTTTAAATTTCGGCAGGCGTGGTTATATCGCCAAGCCGAACATACCCAAAACGAAGTTTAAGATGCTCGGCTTACGACGGCCATTATACCTGCCGAACCGCCAGAGCAACTGTCTAAAATTCTGCTCTTTTTCATAATGTATTTACACTATTTTCACAGCCAGCCTCACACCCCAAAACAAAGGCGGCCACGTGATTCTAAAATATAACTCTTAATCATCTTTTAAAAGGGACTTTTCTTTTATATATCGAATGACATATCATAGGACATAGCAGGAGGTTGTGCGATATGTCAGGTGACACAAAGAAGCAGCAAAAGGTTTATACAGCAAGGGAAGTCGCTACCCTTTTAGCGATACAGAACACTACTGTTCGTAAGTATTCTCAGCTGCTTGAAAAAGCAGGGTACCATATCCATAAAAATGAGTTGGGCCACAGAGGTTTCTTTGATAAGGATGTAATTGTTTTACGTAAGATTAGAGAGTTGATAAAGTCCCCTGATATGTCACTGGATCAGGCTATAAATGCAGTGATATCAACGGTTGGCGAAGACGATGTGTCAGACCGTGACACAGAGGAATTAGTGACATATCAGGGGACACAACAGTATGAGCAGTTACTAAAACAATTTGAAGATTTTAAAGAAGAACAAATGAAATTTAACCAAGAACTACTGAAACAGATCCAGCAAAGAGATGAGTATATTTCGAAGAAATTAGAGAATAGAGATCATGAACTTTTAGATGCTGTTAAAGGAATTCAAGAAACTCAAAAACTTATTGCTGCCAGTGAAGAAAAGAAAAAGAAGTGGTGGGAATTTTGGAAATAAAAAAAGACTGCCAGCTAGCTGGCAGTCTTTTTTTATTTAAATGAGTTGTTTCCGATAACATCTTAATCTCTACTTTAATTATAACCCTAATTGAAAATTATTTATAGACTGTTTTTCCACTCATGTCCGGCCTTATACTGTTATACGCAAGTCAAAAAGTATAAAGGATGTGGCTATATGAATGAGAAGAAAAATGTCTTAGATCCTGGTCCGTTTTTTCATGGTACTAAAGCAGAGCTAAAGATTGGAGACCTGCTTGAACCGTTGTATTTATCTAATTATCAGGATAAAAAATCTAACCATATCTATTTTACTGGAACATTAAACGCTGCTAAATGGGGCGCCGAATTAGCAAGATCTAATTCAAAAGAGAGAATTTATATTGTAGAACCATTAGGTGATTTTGAAAACGACCCGAATTTAACTGATAAAAAATTTCCGGGAAACCCAACACGTTCTTATAGATCTAAATCTCCTTTGAAAATAGTAGCTGAATTAGGTTCATGGGAAAGGCATTCCGATGAAGAAATAAATCATATGCTTACATCTTTAAAAAAGTTAACTGAAGAAGGAAAAAATGTAATATACGATTGATTCTCACATTATTAAAACTCTAGTTAAATGCCAAATTAAAGACTTAACTAATTTATCATTATAAGCAGAATTTAAAAAAGTGTCTGGGTAAACCGAGATGATTTCAGATCATTCCGATTTGCCCAGGCACTGAATTTTTATATGGCCGCCCTTTTGTGGGACTAGTTTCCACTGTAACAGAGGTAACTGTGGTGAAAAACAAAGGATTATGAGAGAGATAATGTCCTGATTCTTAGAGTAAACATATAGCATACATACAATGAAAGCCGCCTTATAGACTTATACATAATGGGCGGTCTTCATTGTGACCATGACTTAAAGGAGGAAACCTTTATTAGTAAAAATAGAAGTTTTCTACTGATGGCTGTCGTGATCAACCTTGCTATATGGATCTTTGTTCAGGAACAAATGACAAATGCCAAAGTTGAACAGCCTATTCTATTGATTGACGAACCTACGATGTGTAAATGAATAATGTATATTTAAAAAGCAAAAGGGTATCCTCTTGCTTTTTATTTTTTAAAGCGGCCGAGCTACTATGGGGTATCTTCAAATGAGCGTATTGGGTGCGAAGCGGCAGCCGATACGCTCATTTTCATAAATAAATACTTCCAGGGCAAACTAAACGATATAGTTTATATGCTATGGAGGTAAGTAATTTGAATAAGAAAAATGATAATAGATTAACCTCTTCAGAAATTACAAGTCTGTGGGTTCAATATATGAGGGAAACGATGGCAATTTGCATCAGTAAATATGTATTAGCAACTGCTAAAGATCCTGAAGTTCGTTCTCTTTTTGAATTTTGCTTAGAACTATCTCAAAAACATCTCAAAGTATTAAAAAAGATTTTAAATGCTGAGAAATTCCCTTTACCCAAGGGCTTTACAGATAAAGATGTAAATTTGGAAGCCCCACCTTTATTCACGGATGTACTTTGGTTACATTACATACATACTATGACGATCCATGGATTATCAGGACATAGTATGTCATTCAGTAGTTCTATTCGGAAAGATATTAGGGATCTTTATTATCAATGTAATATGGACGCGATGGATGTTTATAACAGATCAATTGATATCCTCTTATCTAAGGGTCTTTATGAAAGAGATCCTTATTTTTCAATACCTCAAGGTGTTGAGTACATAACAGAATTAGGATATGCAATGGATATATTGGGGAAGAAAAGACCTTTAAATTCGATGGAGGCAGGAAATATATATACTGATTTAAAGAAGAGTATTTCAGCAAAAGGCATTCTCCTTGGATTTCAGCAAGTAACTAAAGATAAAAAAATACGTAAGTTTATGGATGATGGTTTAAATTTAGTTAATAAGCATATAAGTCTTTTTTCTTCACTGTTACATGAAGGAGGTCTCCATACCCCACCGTTATTAGACAGAGAAGTTACAAATTCTAAAATTGCACCTTTTTCAGATAAACTAATGCTATTTCATGCTGGATTTATGTTTAATTTAGCTATGATATATTATTCGGTTACTATGTCTGTCAGTATGAGAATTGATGTAGTAGGACATTGTGAGGCGTCGATTCTAAGAGATCTAAAACTTACTACCAGCTGGGGAAATATTATGATTGAAAGAGGATGGATAGAAAAGCCACCAGAAGCAAATGATCGAAAGGAACTATCTAATAATTAAGGAGATGCGTTTATGAAAAAATCTAAATTAGTTTTAATCGTGATGGTTCTCCTTTCCTGGTCTAGTCTTCTTTTTATAGGACGTCGAGATTTTAAGAGATATCTTCCTGCTGCCATATTCATTGGCATCGTTACAAAGTTAGTAAATAAAGTTGCTAAAAAAAGAAAGTGGTGGCGCTTTGCTCAGAGTATTCATCCTAAAATTAGTGGGGAAGATACATGGGCATGGGGATTGTTCTTTCCTTCTACCCTTTGGATATTGAAGCTTTCTTACGGAAATTTACGATCGTACATTACGTATAACCTTGTACTACACATGTCTTTTGTTTATCTATTGCTATCATTTTTAAAGAAGCTAAAGATTGTTTCATTAGTGAAGTTGAGCAAAGGGCAGTATTTGTTAGTTTTGTTGTGTAGAGAAATTCTTTTGTATTTATTTCAGTTTATCAAGGAGTACATAGAAAGAAAAAAGCCACATACCGCATCTGTCAACGGTAAATCGCAAGACCGTCAGGTCGAGAATTTAAGGAGTTGATAGATTCACCAGACCCAAACCCTCTTGGCACTCAAACAACCACGTTTGTTTGACGCCAACCGGCCAGGGAGCCCCCTCAAAGATTGAGGGGGTTGGGGGTGTTTGTAGAAGCCATTCCAAAGGGGCTTCCCTTTGGCAGGTGGTGGACAGAGTCCACGGTCTTAATAAAAAAGGGCATCCGTTAAGGATGTCTTTTTTTATTTTGGCGGAGCCAAACACAGGGAGGAATCCGACCGCCACCTCGTAGAGCGCGCTCCCAATTTGATCGAAGATAAAAAATTGGTGTAGTGCGTTACACCAAATCTAAAGTTGTGGTATGCTAGACCCAAGTAAAGTGGTCGAAATGGGGGATTGAGGGATGGCCAAATATGGGATTATCCGCATGCAAAAGTTCCACAAAGACGCAATATTGGGGATCCAGAAACACAACCAACG
>NZ_JBFTKA010000028.1:0-10404 GCF_056395685.1 Priestia sp. 10L35
ATTCTTTCGCAACCTCTTTTACAAATAGGTTCTCTTCCAGTACCAACTGAACGGCAGCCATTTTAAATTGACGATCATAAACTTTTCTACCCATAAACCGAATCACCTTTTTCTCTTAATTTAGTGTTCAGTTTATCGTACCATCTCCATTAAAGGTGTTTCTTATTTGTCTCACTATTAGGGGTCAGTCCCATTAATATTTGATAGGTTCTTTTCTTACTAAACATGTAACAAAATCTCCTTTAACTTTAATAAGCTTCTCCATATTCCGAATGTGCCTTAAATATTAAACCTGCTTTATTTAAAAACCAAAATAATTGATTCATAATTAAACTCTCTTCCTTTTAAATTTATTAATATATTGTTTATTTTAACTTACCTTCACATACATATTCCATTAAATAGAAAATCACAAAGTCCGTAAAAGTATACCTTTATGGACTTTTATTTTATATAAGGAATTCTATCACTTTTATCGTTCGTTTTAGTTTAAAAACGAATGATGAACAGATATAGGTATATACGTATACATTTTCTTTTACAATTCACCATATTAAACCTTATTATGGAAGTAAACTCAAAATAAGGTGGGAGATGCTTGTATGAGAGCTAAGATTGAGAAAGCGAACCATGTAGTGATGTTTGAAACAGCTGGTGAGTTTTATGCACACGAAGTGACTCAAGGTCCTAAAGTGGGTTTCTTTGCTTGCCCCTCTTGTGGAGTGAAAGTTTATCATAAACAAGATCATTTCTTTTCACGTGAACATGCGCGTACTTGTATTTACGTACAAGAGCAATCTAAGAAAAAGTTCTAAACCTGTATCTTAAAACCTAGTTTGTAAAATTAAAATTGGTTAATTTGTACATTTATAGTATAATATGAAAGTTTTGCTTATGAACATATAAAAGGAGAGTCAGCATGAAGGGACTAAGTACGTTAAGAAAGATAGATACAGTGGGGCGTATAGTAATTCCCATTGAGCTAAGAAAGCTACTAGATATAGGTAAAGATGATGAAGTAGAGATTTTATTGGAAGATGATCATATAGAGATAAAAAAATACAAAGAATCTAATGAATGTCTGATTACAGGTGAGATAACACCTCAAAACCATAGATATGCAAATAATTTAGTTCTAAGTCCATTAGGCGCAAAAATTTTATATAACGAAATAAAGGACAAACAAAAAACCTTTGAATCTTAACTTCAAAGGTTTTTTAGACTGAACTATTTTTTATGCTGTACACTTTCTAACCAGTGTTGGATAGAAGATCCCAAGCTAGTTGCGCCTACTTTTAATTCATCCATAATATAAGAAATTAAATTGTGTAAACTGTACTCCTCCTTATAAGGGTTATTTTTATTAATGAACTTTAAAACCTCTTTTAACTCCTTTATTCTTCCTTGGTCCAATTCTTCTTCTAAATGTCGAGTCATATATTCATCAACAAAATCAGAATTCCTTATGCTCGCTTCAATTAAAAAGGACGCAGCTAATGCAGGAGAGCAATCTAAAGCATAAGCTAAGCGTTTCAGGATATCATACGTTTCTCCATGCCCATCTTTTAAGCGTGTAGAGACACGCTCTTTCTCAATATTTTTGTATAGGTGTCTAATTGGCTCATTGGACATGTCTCCCATATATACAGTGCTGCCAAAGCTAAATCCTCTTCTAAAATAATTTGATAGGTAGTCCATTACTTTTGAAGAAGAAAGGCCTGATATACAAATTGATTCAACTACATTTTTTACAGGCGTATTTGTAATGTAAGACAATCGATAAACACATTCTTTAAGATCAATTGGAAGTGATGGTTTTACATCTCGTTTTTTGTCACTTCGAATTTTTCTTTTCTGCTCTTCTATTCTCACCTAATCACTCCTGAAATCTAAAATTATCTCTAGGACAATGACTTTTTGTACATACCTAAAACATGTATATGGCAGGGGAGGGAGGAGCATGTATATTTTTTTGAGATATTGGAAAAAACTTATAATACTAGAACTTGAGAGGAGTCTTTTGTATGAAAATGACGAAAGAAGAAGCACAAGAAATAGCAAAAAAAATAAAAGAAAACTCCAATAAGTACGGGTTACCTGTGAAAAAAAAGAAAAATGCTAGCGCAACTTAAAAGAGGGTATATAAAAACAAGCCTTAAATTTAATGAAAAATATAAGACTTATATTTTCCTACTATAGTACGCTGCGTAATAAAGAGAAAATAAATATAAGCTAACTCAATTACAATAAACTTCAAATTGGATGAATTGATAATGAAGAAGTTAAAAAAGAGACTGCCTAATAAAATTACTTTATTAGGCAGTCTCTTTTTTAAATATGATTATTGGTGACGTAGTTTATCAATTTCTTCTGGTGTAAGGTTTGTAAATTCAGCGATTGTTTGGTTATCTAAACCCTTTTGGATCATACTTAAAGCCACCTTTATGATACCTTTCTTTTCGCCTATTTCTTCACCTATTTGTTTTCCTTTTTCTTCTCCAAGCTTTTCAGCTCTTCTTAAAGCTGACTTTTCATCTAATAATGCTTTTCTTCGTGCTTCATATGCTAATAGGACTTCCGGATCTTGGCTAACACGTTCCCACTCGTCCATCGCTTTCTTCAATACTTGATCTTCTTGCATCGCAATCTCCTCCAATACCTGAGTGATTTCTTCATCTTCGGATGCTTCAAGTAATAATAACCATCGCACAAGTTGATCTTCCCGTGGATCTACCTCTCTGTTACGCCATTTTATTAATAACTTAGGTAGCTCCATAAAATGAATTTCCAGCATATCCGTTAAGAGTAATTTCTGCTCTCGCTCATATAACTGAAAGGTAGAGTGATAATCATGAATATGAGATAAATAACGGAAGTTCACAATGTTAATGGTAATCGTTTTACAAAGCTCTCCGTAGTCCATGCCTTCTTTCATTTGACTACTGTACATTTTAGACCAGTAATAGAGTGTTCGTTTTTCCATGTCATGTTTGTTATTAAGCTGAATTTCAATATTAACGCGGCTTCCATCCTCTAACTGTGCGTGTACGTCTAAAATAGAGCGTTTATCTTCTTGGTTTTCTTTATTGAAATGCGGATCTAATAACTGCACCGTCTGAATTTTTTTATCATCTGGAAAACGGAGTGCTGCGTTCAAAAAAGCAGCTAAAATAGATTCATTTCCATGTGTGCCAAATAGTGATTTAAATGCAAAGTCGACACGCAAATCTAATCGTTTTGTCATAATATCCTCCATCATTTCCATGTTTGTAATTAGTATACCATGACTATACCGATTCCTTCTATCTAACACTTTAGGAGCAAATTGAGTATCAATACGGTATTTGTCACATCGCTTACTTAATGTTCTTGATACAAAGAAGTATGAAGGGGGGCTTAAAACAAATAGAAGTACTGGGTCTGATTGCTATTACCAATAAATAACCCCCTTATTCACATCATTCTTTTAGTCTGAACACGTTCTCTGTAAATATGAAAATGGAAATACCTTAAAAATCAATAAACCACCGAAAGCAAAAAAACCACTAGGATACCTAGTGGCTTAGTGTTTTAAAAATCACTATATTCTTCGAGATCATCGTCGTCTAAAGAACCAGATACTTGCTCTAAATCTGCAATCTTACCTTCTTTTAAGGTTTGACTTTCTGAAGGCTTGTCTTCTAACTCTTCTTGCTTACCTACAAAACCATTAGCTTTAGCTAATTGCTTTAATTCCTGCAGTTCTGAATTGATATGTTCGAGAAGCTCTTCTGTTCTATGTGCTGATTCTACTTGGTTGGTAGATGCACGATGAAGGTCACGAACAATTAAAGATGAAATGTAGTCCCCTAATTTTCGAGACTTTGCATATTTTGCGAGTATGTCATAGACTTCATCACTTAACTGATTGGTTTTAATCGTAAAGGCGTTCTGACGCTCTGTCATGGTTATCACCTACGCTGTTAGGATTTAACGGCTTTCTTCTCAGCTTGTTTCTTTTGAAGGTAACCGATGCTTCGAATTTCTAAGCCGAATAAGTTCAAGTGACGGCTATCCTCTGGTACTTTATGATATTTCTCTGTACGTTCTTCGCCGATCTTTTCACTCATACTTGTCATGATGGCTACTTCTAGTGTCGGAGCAACACCGCCACTATATACGTATTTACGAATTTTATTTGCTGGCGGTGGGGCCACGTCATTTAACTTCGCTAGTAAAATCTCTACATATTCTTTTAGGGAAGATGTAATTTGAGCTGTTAAATCAATAGATTCACCCGTATTTTCATTCTTTAACTCAAATTTTTGTTTGCTGTAGTTATCTAAAATAAACTGATCAAATGCACGTAAATCGGTAAACAGCTCTGGGAATTTCTCTTTTCGTAACTTATCAATGTGCGCTAAGTATGGAATACCTTCAATACTTTGGAACGATTCGCGACTGTTTGCAGCTTTTAATCCTTCAGGTAAAATAACAACATCAATGGATCCTCCACCAATATCGACCATCACGGTTTCACATTCTACATATTCATTGGCATCTTCACGGTCTTGAAGCGTTAGGTCTTTCTTTAATGCAAAGCGTGCAATTTCGCCTTCTTTTAAGCATGCACTTTCTTCTACAGAAACTTTTATTTCTTTTTCGAACCCTGGTGTATGAATATGGAAAGCATGGTCACCTAAGAAGCGAGTTGCCATTGCTTTTTGCGCTTCACCAAATGTGCTTTCTTTTTTTAGTAACCAGATTGGTAACATCGTAGAGAAATAGTCAATCTCGATGCTATTATCTTTTTGATCTTTTGCATGTAATGCATGATAGTATGCAATGGCAGCTAGAAATGTCACATAAGGAATATGACTTGTAATTTTGTTATGTAAACGATTGATGTGGTTATTCGCAAGTTGTTGGCTTGCTGCGATGTCACCGACTAAGAAATAACGTTCTTTCTCTTCGTCACCGATTGTTGTAGATAGTAAGATACGCTTTTTAAATTCTTCTGGTGCTGTTACTGCATCTGTAAAAAATGAATCAGCAACATCTTTTTGTAGTTCTACAACGTTGGTTGGGAAATCAAATAGGTATCCATCAATGATATTCATATCAACGGAGTTTCCACAGTCTTTATTAAAACGTGAAATTTTCATGTTTATACACCTCATTTTTAAGTTGAACTTCTGTTGAACTCATTATACAAGAAGAAGCGCGGAATTTCAATCCTTTAGTTCAACTTATTCATCTTCAAAAAGTTACATATATCAACAAATATTTTTATCTAGTTGAACTTACTAAGGGGTAAAAAAATAGTATTATGAAAGTTCCAGTTAGAGAATGTGAAGGTCACAAGTAGATTACAATAAGAAAGGATGTGTGAGAAACATAACACTCTTCTCAATATAAAATAAATATATAGTTGCCATAAGTTTAAAAAGAAAATAAAAGAACGAACAGAACCTATCCTTATAGCTGAAGAACGATTAGGACTTCCTCGAACCAGCAGAGAAGCTTTTGGTATGCTAGATTCACAATCATTACAAGTGAGATTGCGTATAGAATGAAAGACATGTTAGGGTTTCGAAACATTACTATTGCTGTTCACGATTATCAAGCGATTAATCAGGGTATTTTGCAGCAAATCTTAGATAAGCATTTAAGTGATTTTATTACGTATACTAAGCAAATTCTTGATTATTAATTGAGAGGGTTATTCTATGTAAAAAGGACAAACAAGTCATCATGTTTGTCCTTTTTTTCATTTTATAGGTAGTTACTCAATTTTTAATTTAAAAATTGAATAACTCTATGTCAAATACAAGAAAAGTCCTCGAGTTACGAGGACTTTTCTTGACTATGAAATTAGAAATGGAATTTTTATGTGCATCTACAAGACGTATTGTAACACGCATTAGGTATAAAAAATAAGCTATTCAAACCCTAAAAAAGGGATTCTGAGCTTTTAATTGGATTTTACAGGAAAAAATATTGTTAGAAAGCAAAAATATAGTTAGTGTTAAAGAAAAATGTAACAATTTAGAGAAATAGGTGGTTAGATAATTGCAAATATATAGGAATAGCAATGGTTTAATAAAAGCCTTACTTGTAGATATAGAGGCAGGAAGAGAACTTATGATTCAAGTTGGTTTAGAAGAAGGATTCACCAGTAAGAATACCATTGCAATCAGTCAATTTATTGATCAATTGCTAAACCATTTAGAAGAGGTTTCTGCGACTGATTAGCTTTTCTTTTTTTGAGGAGAGTAAAAAGAAACCTCGATATTGGCAAGCGAGGTTGCTTTCTTGTAAGGGTTTGTTCATACGTATCCGAAGTATGAAACATATATAGATTACTACGTTCTGTAAGTAGAGACTGTTTTTAATGTGCTGTCGCATATGTATAGAAAGATGCAGAATACAAATGGACATGCTATCTAATATCCTGTGTTCACTGATAGAGTCTTTTGGGTATGTGTACTGCAAGGAGTTATTATATTAACTAGGAACATCGGGAATCTATAGTTTAAAAACAGAAAACTTCTAAACAAGCAGCAGGAGTTTTTCTACATGAATGGTGCTACTATGTTCAGGTGATTCTTGGAACATCTCAAATAGTTTGCGTATTTATTGTAAATTTTCGTAATTTTCATTTAATGCTTAACATCAAATTCAACTTGTTATATATTTAGAGGTGTTGCTCAAAAAAAGCGAGGGGAAGTATGGAGAAATTAAATGATCAAACATTGTTAGCATCGTACTTTAAAGCAATTGAATTAAAGCTAGATAAAGATTTCATTCTTATTCTTGAGGAAGAATTGAAAAGAAGGGCTCTACCCTTCATTGCTAAAACAGATAGGAGTAAGTAATTTAGAATTACGCTTCTATCTGTTTTTCTTTTTCTAGAACCCACATTAGAAATTCCTTTTCTTGATTTGTTAGCTTTCTATTTAAGGATTGTTCAAACTTTAAAACTAACTCCATAAAGCGCTGCATGTTATCCATTTATGTTATAACTCAACTCCTTGAGTTTATCTTTAAGTATAGAATAAGGTTAAGGTTTTTATTTTGTCAAATTTTGTTGGGTTTTAGTACTATAATTTAATAATAAGCATAAGGAAGCCATTATAAAGATAGTCCAATTAGACCATGGGTTCTTTTCTATGAATGTAGTATTGAGGTTAACTATGAGAAGGAGTGGAAGAAATATAATCGTGAATTAACCTTTGTAGATCAAGTAATCTGGACCATCAAAGATTTATTTTGGAAATGAAACATGTTAATTTAAAATAAATAGCGATTATTGAAATCTCATTATAAAACATACATAGATAGACAGAGCTGAATTAGATAAAAAGAGAGTAAACCATCTTTTTTATTTGTTTGCCCTGGGAGAAAGTATTGAATAGATAGGGGGGGTTGAGGTAAAAGGGTTAAAATGTTGAAAAAGCACCCCTGAATGGGTGCTGTGAATTAAATTAGTTCATTGTTCTGATTTTTTAGGAACTTGCTTTCTAACTCTAATTGCTTCATTCGTCGTTGTAATCCTAAATTCTCTAAATCTTGTTCTAACTCAGAAGATAAATCAATTCGTTTTTTAGCATTATCCATCAGTTTCCTAGTAATTACTAACCTTTTTTGTTCTTTCGAATTCATCTTAACAGCTCCTTCCTCGTGACTTGTTAGGTTCGGCATAGCAGATGAAAACACCTATAAAAAAATTCACCTAGAAATGAAGTACCGAGTATTTGTAAAAAAATCAAAATGCTTATAAATTAACAATGCATAAAACTATACTGTTACAGGTGTTAATATTTTTCATAGATCTACGAATCAAAATATTTATTAAATATAAAAACTTAACCATTCAAACTCTAAAATCGGCATCCTACGCTTTGAATTGGATTTTACAAGGCCAATCATTGTCATACGGTTAAAATCCAGTTATTGTTAAATGGAGAATTAACAACTTAGAAAGGTAGGTGGGTATATCATTGCAAAGTTATAGATATAATAGCACTTTAAGAAATACTTTCCTTGTAGACATAGAAGCAGCAAGAGAACTTATGATTGAAGTAGGACTAGAAGAAGGGTTTACTAGTAATAATACCATTGTAATCAGTCAATTTATTGATCAAATGCTAAACCAATTAGAAGAGATAACTTCACTTAATTAGTTTTGGTTTTTAATAAAAGAGTGAAAGCAACCTCATTCTTTAATAGCATTCGAGTGAGGCTGCTTTTTAAGGTAACTCTATAACTGTAGATAAATAATAGCATATTTTTAAATATGAATACTACTTTTGATATGCTCTAGCATATGAATAGAAGGTGCAATCTTTATTCATCTTAAGGTCATTCATTTGTTTGATAAATCCTATCAAATCAAGGATGTATAAAAAGTTGCACAAAGTAAGTAATCATCCGTTCTTAAACCCCTTGTGCCGCAGTTTAGCCATAAGGGGTTCTTTTTTGATGTATACCAGAAAAAATATTATGGTAATAAGACTGGATGTAAGATTCATCTTAAAAAGCAAAAAACCTACCTCTTCCCAGTTAGAAAAGATAGGTTTTTTCTGCTCTATTGCTAAAGGATTTTCGTAGATGCCTCACGGCGTCTTGAGTAGTTAGTTTGTTCCGGATGTGAAAATTTATTCGTTGTTGGCTAATTTACATTTTAATTTTATAAATAGACATACTAATTGTATCCAATTTATTTAGTAATCGAAGGTGGAAGTCTAATAAAAATGTATGTCTTTGTGTGCTTTTTAGTTTTTAATTTACTAGCATTTTTCACAACTAAAAGATTAGTCCCTATTGAAATATATGCTACATGTATTTTTGCCTACGCTTATGGGGTAACTTTCTCTCTATCAGTTTTTAGTTTTTGAATTTTTACCCATTTAACAAAGCTTTAGGAAGAAAAGTACTTTATATTTTAAGTTGGACACTTTTTCTGTTGTATTCGAATGGTTCGTAGTTAACACGGACTTTTTTTATTATAATGGCTGGAAATTACTATATTCGGCTCTAGTATACCCAATTATTTTTCTTATTCTTGTAAGTAACTTGAAATTGGTGAGAAAAGTAATTTCTAGTAAACGATAATTATTCTTCTGAAAACTCGACAAAAATTCAAAAAAATTACCTGTTAAGTTATTTTATTAGGTTCTTTTTGTTGGGTTCCCTATAGTAACTAAAAATATATATGATATACATTAAAAAATCAGAAGCAGCTACCTCTTCATGAGATAGTTACTTCTGATTCTGAATAGCAGTTAATTCATCTTATTCCTTGCATTAAGAAAATACATCCATACATGTATGACAGTTGTCATACTAGTTACTTGACGTTTGTATGTTTTATTACCAGCTACTATGCGCTACTATAAATTAATAAAGAAAAGCTGAATATTAAACACGGTAAAGATTTAAGGAGGTCAACATGAGCAAACAGAAAACGACTGAACTAAGAAAAAATGTAGCACCTTTTGAAAAACCCAATAAGAAATCGAGTATAAAGCAATTGATAAACACATTCCTTCCGTTTTTCCTACTTTGGTTTCTAGCTTATCAAAGTTTGTCCGTTTCTTATTGGCTAACATTGCCATTAGCTATTGTTACAGCCGGGTTCGTCGTCCGAATCTTTATTATTTTCCATGATTGTTGTCATCAATCATTTTTCAAAAGTCGAAAAGTAAATAATATCCTTGGTACAATTAGTGGGGTTATCACCATGTTTCCATATGAACAGTGGAAACGAAGCCACTCGATTCATCATGCCACGAGTAGCAACTTAGATAAACGGGGAACTGGTGATGTGTGGGTCATGACAGTTGATGAGTATATTGCAGCTTCCTACTGGGGCCGGTTAGCTTACCGAGTTTACCGCAATCCAATTGTTATGTTTGGATTAGGCCCCATCTATCTTTTCTTAGTTTCTAACCGATTGAATCGAAAAGATGCGAAACGAAAGGAACGTTTGAACACATATTTAACAAATTTCTCAATTGTTGCAGTGTATGCACTTTTATGTTGGGGTATTGGTTGGCAAGGTTTTCTGCTCGTTCAAGCTCCCATCCTTTTTGTAGCAGGATCACTTGGAGTTTGGCTATTTTACGTACAGCATCAATTTGAGGATTCCTACTTTGAAAACGAAAAGGAGTGGGATTATGTGAAGGCCGCGGTTGATGGTAGCTCCTATTACAAGCTTCCTAAAGTTTTACAATGGGTAACAGGTAATATTGGTTTCCATCATGTACATCACTTGGCTCCAAGAGTTCCAAACTATAATTTAGAAAAGGCGCATGAGTCTACGCCACCATTACAGAAAGCAACAACCATTACACTAAGCACAAGCTTGAAGTCCCTTCGTTTTCGACTTTTAGATCAACAAAATAAAAGTTTTGTAAGCTT
>NZ_JBFTKA010000029.1:0-10071 GCF_056395685.1 Priestia sp. 10L35
CGCCTACAACGTCTTGTCTGTTTGTTGTTAACTTAACTACTACTGGGTTCTTTCTCTTCATATCTAACGCCTCCTTTTAAAAGCAATCTAAATACTGAAATCAGTCCGGCATTGTTGGCTTCTAATTCAGAAAGAATGGCAGTCTCTGTATGAGTATCTATATGTTGATTAGTCATAATGTGAACCGTCAATATAGCGACATTATTTATAGGGCAACAAAAAATGTACTCATATAAAGAAGAGTCTTCATCATCGTATAAGTCCTTCTTCTCTCCCAGAACAAGTTGTTGTTGTTCATAGCACTTTACTACATATTTATCTTTTTCAGAAATGTTAAAACAATGATTAGATTTTAATGTACCAGAACAACCTATCTGATGTAATTCTTCCTTTCCGTTAAAGGCAAATAATGTAGCCCCACGGATATCTGCATTAACTAGGTTGTTTACGCTACAATTAAATTGCTTAATAAGCTCAGCTAAAACTGGGTCATAAACCTGCGTACTACAACTAAAACTATCCAATGCTACCCTCAACAGTTCTTTTCGTCGGTCGATGTCATCAAGTATTTTTCTTTTACCTCCAACATCATTCAAGCATTGTTTTATCCTGGTCGCTACAGGACCAAGAGCTGCAACAAGGTTTGGGTGTCCAGTATCATACCTGAGAGGTTCTATGCCGTTCAGGTATTTTGTAACCTGATTCAGCTGTATACCGGTTTCAGTCAGTACTACGTACCTGTTTTTCCCTAGTGTACCACATATCAAACCAATTAAAAAGGCTACATTTTCCACTCCACTGCTAATATCTTGAGCAGTGAGAATTACAACTCCAAAATCCACTTTCTTTAATGCATCCATTATAGTATCCCTTTTATCTTTCATCCCATGCCCTATGCATTGACTTTCTAGGATTGGATAAGAAAATTGATTTAAATTAACCTGAAGTTCATTAGCAATTTGAATACCGTTATCTGAACATGCAACAAAAATTAGTGGTTTCTTCATTATTTTCTACCTACAACTAGGTTAGCTTTCCTAACCCCTGCATCTTTCTGAGAATCAGGTTGCACGGTGCCCCTAAAGCACCTTCAAGGTTCGGGTGATTCGGATCATAACTGGCAGGATTAAATCCAATTAAATCCGTAGGTAGATGAAATTTTTCACCTCTCGGGGTAATATAAAATGTTCGATCCTTGCCTAGCTTTCCTATAAATAAGCCCATTTCGAAAATGACATTATCTCTTACCGTTGCATACTCTTCCTTTCTTATTTTCGAAACGTCTTCAGGCTTAAAAACAAATATAGCAAAATCATATTTACTCAGTGCTTTAATAAGATCATCTAAAGTCGAGCTAGAAGGTTCAAAAACACCTTGAGTCCAAATATCTACATAACAGGTATGCTCAAAATTCAATTGAATTGCGTGAGCAACTTCTAATCCTTCAACCGAGGAACCTATAAAAACCCTATATTTTTCCAAATGCATCTCCTCCTATTTTCCTAGTTTCAATTCTATCATATTTTCCCATTCTAGTAAGCGATTACTAGGAGTTTCCCGTATATTTTTCGGAAATTCGTAATTCATTTACAAATTCATTTTTCTCCCAAAGACGATGAAATACGAATATGTAACTAAATATAGTGAAGATTATATTTAGTTACATAAAACCTTAGTACACTAATAATAAACTTGAATTAGTTCTACAAAATTTATTTTAAATCCTCAATTTAAGGGAATTTAATGTCGAAGAGGAAATTATTAAGATCATAACCATTATGTAACGTCCTTTTTCCATGACCAGTGAATAATTCCAGTACTCTATAAAGAAAGTGTAGATATGACAACTTCACTGAACATTAAATCTATATTTATAACTACTATATAACGGTAGTTAAACTTAAGTTTAATTAGTTATCAGCTTTAACTTTAAGTTAAATTTATGTTTTATTAGTTCACCTCTAATTAAACTACCTATGTAAAATGCACAAAGTCTGGATGATCACCAGGCCTTGTGCATTTTACATTTTTTTATTCCTTTTTGTCCTATTTTCCAAATAAACGAGCAAATAAGCCTTTTTTTTGATTCTCTTGTTTAGCAGCTGCTACTTCATTTTGAGCAATTAGTAACATTTCTTCCTTTCTCTCTTTCTGGTGTTCTCTAATATGTTCTAACAGTTTAATGTCTCTATCTTTCACATCAAGCCTATGTTCATTTAACTGTTTCTGAAGAGAATCAATTTTTTTGTTTTGCTCCAATATTAATTTTTGCTGTTCGGCAAGAGCTTGCATAAGCATGTCTAATTTTTCATTTGTAACGTCATTATAATATTCATTTTCAGTAGATACTTCTGTAACGTCTGGAGTTATAGAATCTTTCATATACATTGGTATAACACCTTTTATCGCCGTTTCAAGGGTTATACCAGGTCTGTTTTTAATATCTGTAACTCTTCTAAACATTGAAATGTTTGTATCGGTATAAGCTCTGTTACCTTTTTCATCTTTATGAAATACAAAACCCTCTGATTCGAAAATCCTAGCGTACTTAGTTACTGTCTGTCTTTGGATATTTAATTGTGACGCTACTTCACCAGGAGAATAAAGGGCTTCAAGACTTCCTTGTAACCCATCCATAACTTCACCTTCCCTTATAACGGAATTACAAAACGAGTTATATAACGGATTATAAATAGAGTTATAAAAACGTTATATAATCATTTCGCTATATTAACCCTATAATCCTATCATATAAAAGAAACAACTATTAGAGAATAATTCAGCGTTTCATAGCCCGTCCATAATATACTAGCTAGGAAACTTATTAGTATTACACTATTTCCAAATGTTTTTGTAATACTAGTTTATCAATTGATCTAAGATTGACCTTCCTTAAAATTAATCAATTAGTAATAGAATGTTTTAACCGTTTACTCAATATATAAAATTTGCAAGCTCTAAAATTTCCCTCCATGGTAAACCTGGTAATTAAATTAGATAATTAGATGTATAAAAAATGTTGTTTTTATACATCTAATTAAGGTGACTCTATTCACAGATGCTTGTCAAATCAACGATGTATAAAAAGCTGCATAAGCGATAAAATTAAAAAGCAAACGAGCCCTTGTGTACCAAGGGCTCGTTTTTTTGATGTGTTCCGGAAAGAGTGATTATGTTAACTAGGAATGAATATGATATACATTTATTCCTAGTCTATGACCTTTAAACTTAATCAAAAAATTTATAATAACTAGAGTCTCGTACATTTGGGTTTTTAGGGTTGTAAAATCTCATAACGCACATAGGACATTCGGAAATGAAATAGCTTGTAGTTTTAGGATCTGTCCAACCTGCACGATGAAGCCACGAGTGAAGCATAGATCCAGCAACTTTCAAGTCTGTGAATTCAGAATTATCGAGTTGTTTAGGGTTGATTTGAAGAGATAATGGAATTCTACGTTTACTTGAAGCTGTAGGAGCGTATATGGTAGTGGAACTTCGAGGATCTATGGTAGCTGGAGGTGATTTTCTAAAGCCATTGTCTCTAATTAATTGTGTCAATTGGTTCATCGCTAAGTTGGTAGCCGCGATGGCATTCGGAACGGAGGATTTGGACCATACAGGTTTGAAATTTTTGGTCGCATAACGGTTAGTACAGGCTGCTAATTGTGAAGTACCTGCATTTGTACCTCCAGCCCATTTCTCAATAAAATGACGAGCCCATTGAGCTAATACATCACCTATGGCGTCCTTAATTCGTTGCTCTTGTTTATCGGTAAAGCTATTAGAAATTTGAAAATAGATATATTTTGGTAGATCTGAAATTCCTGCAGGTTTAGGTACAGGGATTTGGATTATATGATAACTCCTCAGAGACTTCTTTTTACACTTTTTCAAACACTTCTTCAGACATGTTTGCTGACACTTTGTGCATTTGCTTTTCTTGAGACACGTCTTTTTATGTTTCTTACCTTTACTTTTTTTACAGGTAAGAGGGATCAAATAACACTTTCCATTTTTGGATGTTAGTATATAGTACTTGTCCTTGTTTATGATAATCATCCTTTCATAAGAGTAAGTTCATATCATTATCAGTTTATGCTATAGCTTTGAGAAGGATTGGACATGTTTTGGTATTGAAAAAGCCGTTAGATCTATAACTCTAACGGCTTTTTGTTCTGGCAACACTCATTATGTTAACTAGATTTGTATGTGATTTACATCTCTTTCAGTCTGAAAATTTATGCATTAAACACATGGGGAAATCTGAAATACTGCAGAATGTAACAAAAACTTATATATGAATAAGATAATTTTTTAAGACTTATTTAGGGATGATCTAGGAAAGTAAAACTACCATCTAATATAATTGGTTCAGATCTGTTATCTCTCCAAGTTATTGTTGTATAAATATCACTTTCAATTCCTTTCTGTTTAGTATAGGAAACTTGAAGTGCTTGGCTGTTAGATGATAACGTATAAGTTAAAGTATTTAATCCACTCCCTTCTACAATAGAAATTTCAACATTTCTAGCTGCACCTTCTGTTCGGAGTGTTGGCTTAAATGTATATGTGCCAGGAGGTAGTTTTGCATGACCCTGATAAACCATATTAACTGTTGAATTAATATCATTATTTGAAAAATAAGCTTCGTAATTCCATTCTGAGTTACCAGTTTTTTTATGCTCTATTTTTATACCTGTATGGGCTCCATTCCAACGTGGAGAAAAATAATAAAATTTAGGTAAAGAGATGGAATTTAAAATCTGATTTACATATTGATCAGCATCTGCAGCTGTTCCTACATATTCAATAATAGCTTCTACTCTTACACGTATACTAGCTCCTGCACCAAACCTTTCTCCTCTTGCACGAGCACTTCCAACTATTCGTCTTGTGAGTTTTTGGTATTCTTCAATTTGGGTTCTTGTATTCTTCCATTTTGTATCCCAATTTGCTTTCCCCCATACTTGTGCATATTGCCATTCAACTCGGCCTTTAAAGCGACCTTCAATATCATCTGTATTTATAATTCTATATCCTGCTGGTTTGTATCCAACATTAAATGTTGCATCTCCTCTTCGTGTTTCTTCATGTGTTTTATAATCTATAATCACCCACCCATCGTCAGGAAAGTATTCTTCAGGAGGAGGATTATCTGTAGTTGGATCCATCCCCCCACTTGCATGAGCTTCTACAGTAAAAGCATTTTTTATAGTTCTACGTTCTCCAATTGTGGGCATATTTACCACCTCTGATAAAATTATATTTTTATCAGAGTATGAATATTAAGATGAATAATTCTAAAAAGCTTTAAAAAAATCCATATAGAAATAGTATTAAATTTTCATGGGTGAATTCTATTGACTATGGAATTTATATCCTTTAAAATTCTAATTAGCACTCAAATGAGTGCGCACTTAAATGAAGGGCGATGAATATTATGCCTAAAACACAACCTGGATTTAAGCGTTTAAATGCTGATATTCCAGAAGAATTATTTAAAGAATTTGCAAAGAGATGCATTGAAGAAGGTGTGAGCAAAAAAGATTTTCTTGTTCAACTTTTGGAGAAAGAACTCTTTAAAGATTCAACGAAGTAAAAGAAAGCAAAATAAAAGGGCACTTCCTCTGCAAAGGAAGCACCCCATGTAACACTCAATATAGACTCTAATTATAACATGGGTTGCCCTCAAAAAATAGGAGGGTCTTATCATGGATCAAACCGAAAAATTATTGATAGGTATCGAAAATATTTTAAGTGTTGCTTCTGATTTAGTACAAGAAGTAGATCGTCTTAAACGTGTTGAAGAAGAATGTCAGATGCTTAAAGAAAAACTTTTTTTGAAACAACTTACGTCATCTGAACAAGACGTTTTTGCTCTCGCACTTGATGGCCATTCTGTTAAAGAAATGCAAGATATTTTGTTCAAAGAAGAGAACACAATTAAAACTCAGAGACGCAGCATTCTACAAAAATTAAACGTTTCTTCGATGAAAGAAGCAATCGATTTTTATAAAAAAATTACCCAGACTTCTTCTCAAAATTTCACGAATTATCATCAAGAAATCTTTCAAAAACTCGTTAAAACTTCATAAAAGTTGAGGGGACGTTAAGTGGACAGTAGGTCAACAATTGCAAAAAGGTGTAAGATTTGATGTCGACACTAGGTCAACATTAGATGTTTTTTTCACTCTTCAGGTCAACAGCAGGTCGACAGACTGGAAGTTTTCGTGGTACCACTTTTTTCGAGGTGAAAACGTTGTGGTGCTGGGCTTTGCCCAGCATATCACAGCCATGTGATATCAAAAACCCCTTATGCTCTTCTCTACTCGTACTGGAAATTTTGCAATCTGATAGAAAAGGAATGATTTCATGGATATCTTTTTACGAAATATTGATCCGGTTGCTATGCAAAAAGTTGATGCACTTGCGAAAGGAAATGGGATGTCTCGCCAACAATTTCTTAAAGAACAATTTGAAGTATTAGCTTTTTTTGATGAACAAGTAGAAAGAGAAAAAAGATTAGAAGCTATCATTGATCAGAACATCGAAATGATAAAACAATGTGCGATATCAATTGAAAAGATGAATGATATTATCTATGAACTGATGGGAGATGTGGAGGAGTAATGGAAACACAACGACGTATGATTACACTTGATAAAGAAACGGATCAATACATCCAAGATTATATGGCTGAACATAAACTTCGTTTCCCAGGAGAAGCAATTATGGATATCTGTAAAAAGTATCGAGAAGAAAAAAAGAAAGAATGGTCGTTAGACTACATTACGGAAACCGTTAGTGAAAATCTCAATGATGCATTAAAAAGCGAACTTAAAAAAATTCGATTAGGAACAAATAGTGCCGATAAAAACACACAAATTCTTATTGAATTTATGAATGGATTATATTTTCACCATGGCTATCAGGGAATTATGACAACGGACCTTCAAGAGTTAGAAGAAACTAAGCTTGCCAAAAAAGTTGTAAGTGAACGTATTGTAAATCAAAGACAAAAACGGCTAGATAAGGAAAATCTTAAAGGCTAAAATATCCTTTAAGGCTAGCTAGGTAGGCTTAAGCCTACTTTTCCTTTTAGCACATGAGGTGAATATAGCTTAATATGTAGTTATTGTGGGACAGAAGGATTAGAAAATATCTGCTCTTTTTGTGGGGCTAATTTAAATATAAAAAGACCAACACTAAAAGAATTTGTGGTTTTAGAGGACGTTGAGAAGCCTTTTAATGAACTTTCGTGCTTTCATACGTATGATTTGTTAGTTTTGCTGCGTTTAGTACGTAAGGAAAGGGCAAAGGCTTATGATTAATGCTAATGCTCTAAAAGATTGCTAGGAGCCCTAAAATTGATTTAACAATGTAAAACTATTCTAAAGGCCTATATAACCTTTAGAAACAACGTATGAGGCTTATAAAGCTATATTAATTGAATGAGAAAAATTACCTTTGTTAAAAATTGAATTAACGATACATGAGATTTGGCACCTTATCTTCAGTGAGTAAATCTTCTTTCTACAATACTAAAAAATACATCATCTCTGATCCTATAAATTTAGGTATGATGAAGTCGACTCCTGAAAAAATAGAGAATAGAGTACAGCTGAAAATACTTGTTTTGATATATTTTGCTAATTTTTATTGAATTATGAGACTAATTAACGCTATAATGAAACTAACAAAAACGTGCGGATAGAAAAAAGACTTCAACTGTTTAAGTAGTGTTACAGCACCCTTAAACCGTTCCCCCTAGTTACGGTAGGGAAAACACTTGTCGAAGTCTCTTGTTAATAGTTTCATTATCGATAAGATAAAACTTATGGTTTTATTTTATATGAAATTGACATCTATTTCAAGGGCTTCGTTCATCTAAATCCAGACATTGTTTTCCTTTCATTAGGGAGACAGTGTCTTTTTTGTATTCCTTAAAGGAGAAGATGAACAGATGAACAAGGTTTTGACTTGCTATTTACCCGATGTAAACACCTTCAATGGACGATTTAAATGGTTATGGAAAGAAACACCGACCCTTCGTAAAAAGAAAGAAGCGTTTATAGAAAGACTTCGTACTTACTTTAAACAACAACGAGAAGCTTTACATAAAGTATTCCCTAAAAAACGTATGGAAATGTTAGACTACGTAATTTATAACCTTGTTGCCACAGGTATTCAAGCAATTCACTCAAAGACACTTATGGAAAAGTTTGATGTATCTCAAAGTACCGTTTCTCGCTTTGTAAAATCATTAAAGGAAACACCGTTTATAATCGTGGCACGTTATATCAAAGAAGATACAACAGGTGCTCATCCTGATAGCTATGTGTTTATCCTTAAAACTCATAAGAACTTTGATCAAATTTGTGAGGAAATCTTTTTTGCACACGATACAACAGGTATTCAAACGCTTCAACAAGAAGAAATGACAACTCCTGTGACAACTCCTGTGACAAGTCCAGAAAGTACTGAAAACGTTGATACAAAAAGCTTTGAGGACGAAAAAACGTCGTCCCCCTTTATTAACCTTGATTTACCTAAAAATCATTTAAATAATCATTTAATATCTGCTTCACAGTCATTTGCTTATATCAAAGGTGTTCCTAAGAAAGTAAATCATGTGTACGCAGGAAAATATGGTCATCAACTAAAAGACTTTTATGCTCGTATTCAAAATGCTGCAAAAGCAGTAAAACGAGATACAGAGATTGAGATTATCAAAGAGCAGGTACATGAAGTCGCTTATACAGCCATTGTTGGTTTAGATAAATATGTCCATGAGGCGAATCATAAGGGTACTACCCTATCACTGGATGACATGTGCCGTCTTATTTATCAAATTGCTTACAATCAATTTATGAATTTACTTAAAGGGAATACAGAAGAACAAGCATCTGGGTCAGACATACATACTGAAGCTGAAACAACCCTATTTACGCCTAAACAGATCATCCGTAAGGAAATGGTTCCTGCTTGGTTACAAGCTGAACAGGAGCAAAAAGAGTGTACACAAGATACAACTCTCTCTCTAGATAAGCAGCTTGAAATGATTCAATTAAAACAAGATTTAGGGCAAGAACTAACACCAGACGAAGAAACTTTGCTCCAAGAGCACAGTTCTACGTACAGTTCGTTCGAAGTAGCGCTGCTGAAGCAGGATCTAGGACAAGTCTTAACACTACAGGAGCAAGCTTTATTACAACAAGATAAGCAATTACAGGACACAGTTTCGTAATAGAAAAGTTAATCAATATCTTCGAATATATAATTTAACTACTTTACAATAAATCGGTAAATTTGCCGTGTAATCATAATGCCATATAGGAGGACCTTGACAGTCTTTGACGTGCGAAAAGAAAGTTTACCTTTTTGGCCTTTTGAAGCGTAAAAGAACAACGAATTTATCATGTATGGATATGTTTATTTTATACCTTATTATTGAAAATAACTTTGTTTGAATAGTGTTGAAATCCAACTAATATTTCTTTGCTTCATTCACTAATTATAAAATTTGGAAATGGGTGACTTTTCTTTAGAATCCTGTTTCGTGATCTATTAGGAGTAGTTCGACTTAAATTAATAGAGTAGAATTACTAATGAAAAGGTGCTTAAACTTAACTGAGAAATCGTTTTACATTCATCACTTTACATAATCCTAAAGATACGAAAAAAGCTAAATCTACGTAGATTTAGCTTTTAGCGACATTCATCATCTTCTTAATATACTTAAGCTGACAAATGTGTGAATGACATTTATTATTGAACTAAATAATATAAAGATCCTCATCTGGTTCCTTCGTAGCAATGATGCGGACATTTCCTTTTGAATCCAATATTGTAGGGCCGTCAAACAAACCGTAAGTTCCTTTATCATCTAAAGTGCTTTTTACAAAAGTAGGTTCAATTACGCCTACAACGTCTTGTCTGTTTGTTGTTAACTTAACTACTACTGGGTTCTTTCTCTTCATATCTAACGCCTCCTTTTAAAAGCAATCTAAATACTGAAATCAGTCCGGCATTGTTGGCTTCTAATTCAGAAAGAATGGCAGTCTCTGT
>NZ_JBFTKA010000030.1:0-8560 GCF_056395685.1 Priestia sp. 10L35
CCCAAACTAAAAGAATTTGTGGTCTTAGAGGATGTTGAGAAGCCTTTTAATGAACTTTCATGCTTTCATACGTATGATTTGTTAGTTTTATTGCGTTTAGTACGTAAAGAAAGGACAAAGGCTTACGATTTAATGCTAACGCTTAAAAAGGCTGGTAAGAGTCCTGAAATTGACGAAGCAATGGTAAGCTATTCAGAAGAGCAATACGGGCTTTATACGAAGCGTATGAAGGTTATAGAAGGTATTTTAATAGACAGAATGGGATACAAGCCTCAGCGAGTGGATGATAAATTGTTAGCGAAATTAGCTGAAAGACTACGAAAAGAGTAGAAAAAGAGGGAAATTATTGATAGTGTTGAATGTAGTATAAATGAGAAAAACCGCCCTAGCTTTGGACGGCAGGCGGTTTCTCCAAATAGAAAGGGAATAGGTCCCTTATAAACATTATTATGTACATATTCTATCATAAGGGGCTGATTCCTGCCACATAAGGAGAGGAATTAGTTTGACTAAAAGTAAAAGTGATTTAGGCCAAGCTCTTGGTGCTTCTGAAAAAAAAGCACGGTTAAGAGATATTGAAACTGAACAAATATTGACTTCAGAAGAAATGGCTATAGCAAATGAATTGCAGAATAAGGCTAATACAAGAGGAATGAAATTAGTTCCAGATAGAAAAGTAAAAAGTAAGGTGAGGTTTGTGCAGTTTATCCAAGACAATTGGGATTACTTAATTACAAATGATTATTTTGGAAACGATGAGCTTTTATTACTTATGAAAATATCTGGAAAAGTTGGCTTTTTGTCTAACTGCATTGTTCATGATATTCATGCTAAATCTCAGATTCCCATGACGCAATCAGATATTGCTAGTTACTTAGGAATTAATAAAGGAAATCTTAGTCGTATTATTAAATCTTTGATTGATAAGGGAGTAATTGTTCGAGCAGTGGGTTTTAAAGAAGGTATAAATGCAAGAGCTTATTCTTTGTATTTAAATCCACATATTATTTACAGTGGTGATAGAGATAACATACCAGAGCCTTTAAAAACTATGTTTTATAAGACTCCAAAAGCTTTAAAAAACTTACCTGTAAGATTATTTTAGAGATCGTTAATAAACGATCTCTTTTTGTATTTATACTCAATTTCATAGTTGTAACTCATACAACTAAAGTTGTAACTCATACAACTATGAAAACCTTCATAAAGGTTGATATAACAGTGTTTTTTATAGTTTATATAGTCCTTACTATCTCACTCTTATATTAATTAGCAATTCGCTTATAGAATTGCAAGTATCTTTTTGTATTTTTTTCGTATTAAAAAATTAGCCTTAAGGCTATATAGCCGCCTAAAGGCGGACTATCCTTTATAAGAAGTTATTGTCATTTATTTTTTATAATAAAGAAGGATTTTTATACTTCTAACTATAAACTGTAAAGTATGGAACACAAACACTAAAAGCCTAAAAAAAGCTTATATATCAATGTCTATATTAATCTATACTTTATTCTTAATTGGTGGTTATTTTATACTTAGTTTATACTCTAAAGTAAGTGTAAATTATTCTTATTTTAGAGTATAAAAAAATTCGGGGTGAAGTTTTATTATGAATGATTATGAAGTAACTTATTCAACTGGAGATGTGGCTAAAGATTTGGGAGTTAGTAAAACAACTATTATTAATCTTGTAAAAGAGTTCAATTTAGAAGTAAGAAAAAACCCTAAAAATGGCTATCGTTTTTTTACCACAGATGATCTCCATAAAGTTAGGGAAATTCAAGAACGTATAGATAAAGTAGGAAAAGAAAGAGCCCTGGAAGATTGGAATAATCCTAAAACTAAAAGTAGCATCAATCCCGTTAAAAACGTTGATTTAAAGGAAATCGAAACCCTAAAAGAGGGTTTATCGCTACAAGAGCAGTACAATAAATCATTAATTAATGAAATGGACTTTTTAAAAGAACAAATTAGAGTTCTTCAAGAGAAACAAATGAAAAAGGAAGATTTTGAAAACTTAATTGTAAAAGAACTTCCTATAGCTTTAAAAGCAGCTCTTGGAGAAAAAGACAATGAAATCTCAGAATTAAAAGAGCAGTTGGGTCGAATTGAAGAAGTCCAGAGTAATAGAGATAAAATGCTTGTTGAAGCTTTAAGACAAAGCCAAGAATCTCACCAACAATTAGCTGCAGGATTATCTAATACTAAAAAATGGTGGGAGTTTTGGAAGTCTTGAAATCAATATTAGTCAATAAATCCTTAACGATTTATATAAAGTATTATGGACGATATATGATGTGATATTTCTAATATTTAAGACAAGCTTTATTAAAAAATGACACCTTTAATGGGTATTATGCTTTGTAGTCATATATGTAGCATATAATATTTCCTCTTTATGCCTGTTATATAGGCAACTACAAAGGTTTCTTAAAGATAAGCTTAAGTAGGATATAATTTTCAAGATTGTTATTGATAGCTACATAATTACGTTAGTAATTATGTAGCTATCAATAACTTTTTTATTTTCTTCTCCTTCTCCTATTTAATGAGCGAGTCGAGGTCTCATAAGAAGCATATGCATAAAAAGGCTTCTTTTCATGCAAGAACTGTTATTTGAAAACTGATGAAAACGTTGGCGAATCAACGATGTATAAAATCATGTATAAACGATAAATTTGAAAAGCGAACGAGCCCTGGTGTATCAAGGGCTCGTTTTTTTGATGTCTTCCGGAAAGAGTGATTATGTTAACTACAAATGTATGGTGTATACATGTTTCTTTTATAAGAGTAAATAATAATATAATTAGTTTATGTTAAGAGATAAAAAGAATTTGAATATATTTTCATAAATTAAGAAAAAGCCAAGAATACTTGGCTTGAGAATTTTAATTATATAGCAAAAACAAAAATTTGATTCTTTATTTAGTTTGTCTCTTTTATAATTATAAAATTATTGATTATCAAAAAAGTCTGATTCGTATGGTTTGGAGTCATCATGTTGCTCATCTGATTGAATATCATAAAGTTGTTCATCTGATTGAATATCATTCTTTTTTTTACAATTAGAACAGAAATGAGATTGTTGTTTATATTCTTTTTCCACATGATAATTTCCATCTTTTTGATTATAATACATTTTATACGCTTTCATTTTATTCATCCTTTCTTTCCAATGTTTTTTGTAAAGAGATAGATATAAAGTATAATAATTACTTATTTTATATGGAATCAATGACAAAATTAATTTTGTATTATTACAACTTTACTTTGTCTAGCTTTTTGACATTGGAGAGATGTAATAATAGGATTATTCGGAGGTACAATAGGATACATAATATTATTGGGGTTATTGTTGTGGGCAATATCTCTACTTTGTGTTTGAGGGTTAATATATGGTCCAGAAGGGTCAATAGAAAGAAAAGTATTTTGATTAGCGACATAACTAGTCAGCAAAACATGTCCAGCTTCATGTGCAAGTGCATAAGTTCCTAAAGCCTGATTACTTAGTGCAACTCTTCCAAACATTTTAAAATCCGTACTATTTCTATAGTCTGTTATACCTGCTCCACCACTACCTATGGTTCGTCCACTTCCTCCAAGAAAATAATCTCCACTTGTATATACAATATATATTCCAATACTATTGTTTGTAAAATTAGTTCTAATTATTTGTATTAAAGATTCTACAGGTCCTCCCTTTTGCATTGCTTGTTGGGTTGTTAACGAACTAGCATTTATTACTCGTGTAGTAGTAAATGTACCAGCTTGAATAAAGTTTATACAACTTGTTCCTCCAAGTCTCCAAGTCCGATTAGCTGCATCAACATCTGCTTTTAATCTAGCGCGACGCTGAGTTACATTTGAGCCAGATGCAGAACCTGGAGTGAAAATGCCATAAACATTAACTGTAAAGGTAGGCATTTTACAACATCATCTCCCTTTTTTTTTTATACTCTATTATTTCAAAAATGAAAATCAAAATAATAGAATATATTGTATTAGATGTTAAAAGTCTTTTTTTGCTTGTATGCTTGTCCTACGATATTAAAACTTTTTATATAGATAAAGTGGTTTTTGTGCAAAAATTATGTATGTTTAAAAGAAGCATATAGATTCCTAAATGAAATTAAGTCTTATATAACTATTCCAAACAGCTGATGAATGAACTTCAATTGATTTTGGACAGATAGCAAATACTTGGACTGCTTTTCAGGTGCACCAATAATTTTTAATATACATTCACCATACTTTCCGAAAAAAATTAGTTTATGTTATGGAGTAGAAAGAGTTTGAACATGTCCGTCTTGGTACGAGGAAAGCCGTTGGAATTACTCATTCCAACGGCTTTATTTCCGATAATTTGTTTTATGTTAACTAGCTTTGTATAAGTTTTTTTTGATTTTTTATGTTCATTCAAGGATACCTAAAAATGAACATAAAATGTGTCAAAAAGCGAGTAAAAGGGTACAGAATACCGTTCCCTTTCTTTTTATTTTGAAAAACGAACTTATTATTATATATACTTTTGGTAGAACTTTTCAAGTCCACAATACAAAAAAGTTGTCATTTATGGCAACTTTTATGCTAATATGAGTATAAATCCCGGCATACCCACCAATCCTTATGAATAGTTATCACTATCTTAGGGAGGTGTGGAAGGTGACCAAGGATGGCAAAGAGAATATGGACAAGCAAAATTCCAAAGAGTATCTAGACAGACAGAAAGAGAAGATGGGGGATGCAGACGATATGGCTGTATTAGAGAAGGAGTTGGAGCAAATGAAACTTCAACAAAAAAAACAAAAATTAACGAAAGACGAAATGCGGAAAGCGTTGCTTAAACAATCAGTTAGAGACAACTATGAAGCATTAGAGCGACTTTCTCGTACATGAAAAACTAGATGGAAGAAATAATGTATCTAGATGAACAGGATATTTTAACTGCGCACAGAGAAGGATTCACAGAATTTGGTGGACTCGATTACGGTGTAGCTGAAGGTTGCGTAGAAAAACGTGCCTTGGAACCCGCAGGCATTTTCTTTGGCGAAGAACTATATCCCGGTATATTTAGAAAAGCGGCAGTATATATGCTCCGCATAACAACCTCCCACTGTTTTTCTGACGGAAATAAGCGAGCTGCGTTCTTATCTACTGATTTATTTTTGAAATACAACGGATATAAATTTGTTGTAAATCAAAAAGAATTATATGACTTTTGTTTAACTATCGCTAACCACAAAACTCGTCCTGAACTGGAGGATGTAGAACAGTGGATTTATCAGAACACTCAACCATTTACATTGAACGAAAATGAACTCCTTGACCTATTAGATTAACAAAAGGTTAAGGAGTTCATTTTGTGTTGCCATTTTTCATATAAAAAATGCAGTTGCATCAATGTCTTCAGACTATAGGTAAAGGAATTGGACACATCCAATTTACTTTTTTGCTTTTAAATATTATTCAAATATTTTTGACTTTGTTTTTATAATGTTCAATTATAGATCTAACCTCATGTGGGGGGCTATTAAACTCCATGTACTCGTCAACCGTTAATAACAGAATTGTTCTCACTACTCCTGCTTGGGTCCAAGTAACAGGTTCACCATAATAAGAGGACTCTTCTTGTTCTAAATCTATTAAAACATGATTACATCTCTCTAATAGATCAATTAATTGTGGAATATCAATTTTAAGTGTTTTAAGTTCTTTCAATAGTTCACTTAAGCCTGTTTGTCCGGCTTTTGGTCTGTCTTCAAAGAAAAGGTCTAAAAACACTTGTAATTTATCTACGTTGAGTTCATCTTTATTAGGGGAAACATCCCATCCATGTTCGTTTGTTTGCGCAATAATATTATTCTTATAGATATTGATACCTTGTTTTAACTCTTCGAATTGTTCATCAGCTTCCTCTAATTTTGCACTTATTCTTGAAAATTTCCTTCTAAATTCAAACGGAATATCTTCTTCTTTTTTGTATCCTAATTCGTGTTCAATTTCAGCCCATGTATGCATTAGATTTGTTCTTATTTGAATTTCTGCTTTCAAGTTAGCTAAATCTTTATAATTTGGTGTACATAACCATTCATCTTTTATTTTAATTATAAAATGATGTGACCTGTATCCAAATTGATCTGGATTTAATTTTTCCTCCTTATCTTGAGAATCTAAAACTTCGAATTCTTCATTTATTATTTTACAAACCTTATCAATATCACTTCTGTAATAGCAAATAATTCTAACTCCACATATATCTTCGATTTGATCAAAAGGGTTTATATATTTTTTTCTGTCAATTTTTTCTATGAATGACTTTTCTTCTTTAATTCTGTAATAAATTTTTAAGTATTGAATTGAGTGTTCTTCAAGAAGCATTTCAATAGCTTGGGTAATATTTGAACCTAATTTATTATATTTGGGCATTACATTTATATATTTATTTTTTATAGTTTGTGTTTGGTTTTTAAATTTTCTCTTTGTTTTTTCCAATTTGTATATTCTCCACCTTTTATAATCATGTTTTATAAACTTAATTATAGATTTAATGCCCTTTTTTGGAAATGTTATATTTTTAATCATTTCATTGACATTGGAATTAATTAACTTTATAATTTTATTATCGTTACGTAACAACGTAACTAAAGGAGAGAAAAATGAGTAGAGTTAGTGAAGGAAAACGTCGTCTTACTTGTGATATTCCAGAAGAATTGCATAAGGAATTACGATTTTTAGCTGTAGAACACGATAAGAGTATTACTAAGTATGTAAAAGAGCTTTTGGAAGAGCATGTGAAGAAAGTAAAAAAAGAAAAGTAAAACAAAGAAAGGGCACTTCCTCTGCAAAGGAAGCACCCCATGTAGAACTTAATATGGACTTTCATTATAACATGGGTTGCCCTCAAAAAATAGGAGGGTCTTATCATGGATCAAACCGAAAAATTGTTAATAGGTATCGAGAATATCTTGAGTGTAGCTTCTGATTTAGTACAAGAAGTAGATCGTCTTAAACGTGTGGAAGAAGAATGCCAAATACTTAAAGAAAAACTTTTTATGAAACAACTTACCTTATCTGAACAAAACGTTTTTGCTCTTGCACTTGATGGCCATTCTGTCAAAGAAATGCAAGATATTTTGTTCAAAGAAGAGAACACAATCAAGACTCAGCGACGCAGTATTTTACAAAAATTAAACGCTTCTTCGATGAAAGAAGCAATCGATCTTTATAAAAAAACTACCCAGACTTCTTCTCAAAACTTCACGAATTATCATCAAGAAATCTTTCAAAAACTCGTTAAAACTTCATAAAAGTTGAGGGTACGTTGAGTGGACAGTAGGTCAACATTTGCAAAAAGGTGTAAGATTTGATGTCGACACTAGCTCAACATTAGGTACTTTTTTTACTCTTTAGGTCAACAGCAGGTCGACAGACTGGAAGTTTTCGTGGTACCACTTTTTTTGAGGTGAAAACGTTGTTGTGCTGGGCTTTGCCCAGCATATCACAGCCATGTGATATCAAAAACCCCTTATGCTCTTCTCTACTCGTACTGGGAATTTTGCAATCTGATAGAAAAGGAATGATTTCATGGATATCTTTTTACGAAATATTGATCCGGTTGCTATGCAAAAAGTTGATGCACTTGCGAAAGAAAATGGGATGTCTCGCCAACAATTTCTGAAAGAACAATTTGAAGTATTAGCTTTTTTTGATGAGCAAGTAGAAAGAGAAAAAAGATTAGAAGCTATCATTGAACAGAACATCGAAATGATGAAACAATGTGCGATATCAATTGAAAAGATGAATGATATTATCTATGAACTGATGGGAGATGTAGAGGAGTAATGGAAACACAACGACGTATGATTACACTAGATAAAGAAACGGATCAATATATCCAAGATTATATGGCTGAACATAAACTTCGTTTCCCAGGAGAAGCGATTATGGATATCTGTAAAAAGTATCGAGAAGAAAAAAAGAAAGAATGGTCGTTAGACTACATTACGGAAACCGTTAGTGAAAATCTTCATGGTGTATTAAAAAATGAACTTAAAAAAATTCGATTAGGAACAAATAGTGCCGATAAAAACACACAAATTCTTATCGAATTCATGAATGGATTGTATTTTCACCATGGCTATCGGGGAATTATGACAACGGATCTTCAAGAGTTAGAAGAAACTAAACTTGCTAAAAAAGTTGTAAGTGAACGTATTGTGAATCAACGACAAAAACGGCTAGATAAGGAATATCCTAAAAGCTAAAATAGCCTTTAAGGCTAGCTAGGTAGGCTTAAGCCTACTTTTCCTTTTAGTAAACGAGGTGTATATAGCTTGATATGTAGTTATTGTGGGACAGAAGGATTGGAAGATAGCTGCTCTTTTTGTGGGGCTAATTTAAATATAAAAAGACCCAAACTAAAAGAATTTGTGGTCTTAGAGGATGTTGAGAAGCCTTTTAATGAACTTTCATGCTTTCATACGTATGATTTGTTAGTTTTATTGCGTTTAGTACGTAAAGAAAGGACAAAGGCTTACGATTTAATGCTAACGCTTAAAAA
>NZ_JBFTKA010000031.1:0-6251 GCF_056395685.1 Priestia sp. 10L35
AGAAAGAACAGCGTTTGGCCAAAATGAAGGAGTTTGAACAAAAGCATTCCTTTGATAAGGTGTACAAATTAAAAAAAGAAGTGCTGCAGGAATTAAAAGAGCTCAATTTGACTGATTCTCAACGTGAGAAATTAACCAAGCTTGAAAAGGCTTTAGACACGGAGAAAAAGGATCATGACAAGCAGAAAAAAGAAGAGAAATCACAGAATGGATTTACGAAGTTTTTTGCACGGAATAGTGGAGCAAATTCTTCAAGAAAACAGAAAGAGCCACAAGAAATGGAACGTTAAAAAAAGCAAAAGTTTAGACGGAATGGGAGGGCTGAAAAGCTCTCCTTTTTCATATCGTGGATTGAAGGAGGGATTTAGGTGGGAGAACGAAAACACGTCAAGGAGGAGGAGGTTATGAAAGCGCGAGATATTGATTTGTTGTCGTATCTGGAAGCCAAAGGCGAAACCTTTGTAAAAGAAGGAAAGTATTATCGTCATACGGAACATGATAGCTTACTCATCAAAGGAAATATGTACGCTTGGAATAGCCGGAATGAAACAGGATACGGAGCAATCAGTTTCGCTCAAATGTATTATGGGATGTCTTTTCCACAAGCTGTATTAGATATCAATAAAGGCGATTATAAAGAGCTTTCTCAGTTACATGAGCAACCGTCGGTTTCACCATCAAAAGAGCCTTTTCGCTATCCAAAAGAGTTAGAGGTAAAGGATCAAAGCAAAGTAAAAGATTATCTCATAAAAGAACGTAAAATAGATCCTCGATTAGTTAACTGGCTTCTTCAAAAAGACTTAATCGCCCAGGACAAACGGAATAATGTGGTGTTTAAATGGCGTGAGCATGGGGGCAAAGGAAAAGTGATCGGGGCAGATCGACAAGGAACAGCTTTGATAAAAAATAAACGAGGTTCTTTTAAACAAGTCTTACCGAACGATAACCCACATACAGGCTTTTCAGTTGATGTTGGTCGCCCAAATAAGATTCATTTCTTTGAAAGCCCAATTGATCTGCTTTCTTATTGGAGTATACAAGAGAATAGTTTGCAGAATACACGTCTTATTAGTATGAATGGCTTAAAACCTAAAACTGTTGCACAGTCTTATATCGAAGCTCGAAGAGAAGGCTTAGGCATTAAAGAAATGGTGTTAGCTGTCGATAATGACCAAGGAGGAAAAGAATTTATTGACAAAATGAACCAAATCGTTAATGCTGATTTAATAAGAGCAGATATTCCAAAGGGAGCTAAAGATTGGAACGACGAGTGCGACAAGTAAGCAGCTTTAACCCTTATTTTCAGTGTTGCCAACTTTGGTATTTTAGATTGGCAACCTTCCGAGTATAACGGATGTTCTCGCTCGAAACGGCTTTGCTGGTAACGGCATTGTTCGGTTGCATGAGAGTTAAATGTGCGAAACTCGTTAGCTTATAACGAACACAGTGCTAGAGAAAGAATGGTATAGAGTAGGTTGAAACAACTTATCAGAAGTTGTTTACCTACATAAGGACTAACGTAATGTGAACCTTTGATAAACATCGTCACCAGTACCAATGGAAACCATAAGCTGATACCATTGCATACCTGATTGAATTGATATTTCGTCGCTATCAATTTTTATACCAATATATCAGGCGGTGAATAGAAGGAGTCTGTCCCATTCGTATCTGAAACAAGCTGAACTTGGTAAGCCCACTTGAGTCCTAGTTTACTAGGTAAGTCGACCGTAAGGAAAACTGAATTCTCAAGTGGGTAGAGGATGTTAAAGGAAGCGAATGGCGCTTGGGCGAAAGCTCACTTAACGGGGTTAGTTAAGGGCGTATAATGTCGGTGTATTAGCACCATATCCATGACATAACTCGAAAGAGTGCTGACTTTTAACTGGTGTACAATACGACTAAAAAACGGAACGTAACTATACAATTAATAGGAGGAGATATGCGATGAACAACACATCAGAACCATCGATAGTGTCCGCGACTACTCCACTTACTGATTTCAATAATGTCCCTTGGATACGATTGGAACGGTATGTCAGGAAGTTACAACAACGGATTTATCGTGCAGAAAGTCTTGGGAACAAACGAAAAGTAAAATCCTTGCAGCGACTGTTGATGAGAAGCCAAGCAGCATTACTGCTTTCAATTCGGCAAGTCACCCAACTTAATAAAGGCAAACGTAGCGCAGGAGTAGATGGTTTTAAGGTTGCTTCCAACGAAGAACGAACCACATTGTATAATAGGATGCGAAATTATAATGTCTTTATGCACAAACCATCACCTACCTTAAGGAAGTATATTCCCAAAGGGAAAAGTGATAAGTTGCGACCTCTAGGAATTCCTACTATGAAAGACAGGGTCTACCAAAATGTCGCGAAATTAGCTCTAGAACCGCAATGGGAATTTCACTTTGAGCCGATTTCCTATGGATTTCGTCCAAAACGGAGTGCTCATGATGCTACATCAGCTATCTTCAGAAAAATAAACGCTAGAACAAAAAAGAAGTGGGTGTTTGAAGGAGATTTCAAAGGATGCTTTGATAACTTAAACCATGACTATATAATGGAGCAAATCAAAGATTTTCCTGCGAAAAGAACTATCCAGAAATGGTTAACGGCTGGATACATCGACAATAACGTATTTAACAGAACTGAATTTGGCACGCCACAAGGCGGGATTTTATCACCTTTACTTGCAAACATTGCTCTACATGGAATGGAAAGAGAAATAGGTGTTAATTACCGTCGTAAAATGAGAAAGGGCGTTGAATACCACGGAACTAAGGATACAAAAACAGTGGTACGATATGCGGATGACTTCGTCATTCTTTGTGAAAGCAAAGAAGAAGCAGAAAGCATGTATGGAAAGTTGCAACCTTATCTAAACAAACGGGGATTGGAACTAGCCCCCGATAAGACGAAAGTCACTCACATTAGTGAGGGATTCGATTTTCTTGGCTTTAACTTTCGGCAGTATCCTACTAACAAGGAAAAAGGCCGCCTATGGAAACTAATTATTAAACCAAGTAAAAAGTCCCAATCTAAAATGACGGATAAAATTCGAGCATGTTTCAGTAAGAACCAAGGAGGAAATGTTGCCGGGCTTATTCGGGATTTAAATCCTATTATCCGAGGGTATGCAAATTATTGGAGCGCCGTACCATCCAAAACAATCTTCTCAAAAATGGATGCTTATATTTTCAAGAAAACTGTACGTTTTCTCAAAAGACTACATTCAACAAAATCTTGGAAATGGTTAACCGAAAGATATTTTCAACCGGACATGTATGGACAAAGTAAGAATAAATGGCTTTTGACAGATCCAATACGAAACTATCAATTAATTCGTATGGCATGGACACCTATTATTAGGCACTCAATGATTAAACATAAAAATTCCCCTTTTGATAGCAACTTAGCAGACTACTATCAAAAACGAGACATTAAATATTTTAGTAAAGATAATATTGCCTACAGAAGGAAAATGGCCAAAAGACAGAAATTCAAATGTCCATTATGTCAATCTTCTCTGATGACAGGGGAAGGTTTAGAAAAACACCACCGCAAACCAAAAATTCAAGGTGGAACAGATGAATATAAAAATCTATGGTTAGTGCATAGTTCCTGCCACATTTTATGGCATAAAACATTTCCCGTAAGGGAAAAAGAACCAACCAAGAAACAAATAATAGCGTTTACTAAAATGCTAAGAAAAAGAAGAACACTAGTAATAAGCTAAGAATGTATTTGCAAGGTACATTCAAATTAAAACCAAGACAATCTGATAAAGGTATGCTTGAGCCGTATGTGGTGAAAGCCACACGTACGGTTCTGAGGGGGGGAAGGAATGGTAACATTCCTGACCTACCCGACATTAAAGGAGAATGGAAAAAGCATTCAACCTGTGGCATCACGTCTCCGGAATAAACAAACTGAACAGGAGCTTTCAATGAATGGATAAAGTGTTTCAAGGTGTATTTTACCTCTTTCTTATCATGATTTTAGTGAAACTTTTTCAATTTGCTTACCGTGTCCTTCGTGAACGGAGGTATATGAAAGAGTTAGCCCAATCGGGTATGCCCTATATCGATAAAATGGATGGTTACCAATTTGAAATTTACTTGCAGGCCCTTTTCCAAGAGCTAGGATATAAACCACAAGTGACGAAAAAGTCTGGTGACTTTGGGGCTGATTTAGTGATGAAAGGCAAAGAAAAAATTGTCATTCAAGCTAAACGATATGGAGTTAAAAATCGGGTTAGTATTTCAGCCGTACAAGAAGTGTATGGGGCAAAAGCGTATTATAAAGCGAATCAAGCGTGGGTCGTGACCAATAGTTATTTCACAAAACAAGCAAAAGAGCTTGCAGCTGCATGTGATGTAACGTTAGTGGATCGGGCGGATCTTCAAAAGTTTATTAATGATGTCAATCCTGTTTTCAAGGCACGAGAAATCTTTGAAAATATCACACCAGAACCTCGTAAGTGTCCGAAATGTGGGCAAGATCTAGTCGTACGAGATGGGAATGGTACTCGCTTTTTTGGCTGTTCCTCTTTCCCTTCTTGTCGTCATACAGAGAAAATTAATAAGGAAGTAAGTAAGAGCAGACCTTCAGTATAGTAAGGTCTGTTTTTTCTTGCTCTAAAAAGGAGCTGATGCTAATGGAGAAGGTAGAAATAGCAAATGAGCTATTAAAAAATAGTGAAAATGACTATATAAGAGCATTAATAAAGAAGTACCTCTTAAACTTTGAAGAACTTGAACAAGGGCAATGTGAAGATGAAATATTAATACGTTTTCACAATTGTGTTTCTTATATAAACAAAGTGGACTTTAATATTAATGGATGGATGTTGAACGAGATCCCTACCTTTTATACTCATTGTTTTTGGAATAAAAAAACGAATGAAGCATTTGATTTAGGAGTGTGGGATATAGGGGAGGTCATACCACGATATTTAGATAGTCAGGCAAATGAACAGGTTTCTAAAAATATAGTAGAAGCAATAAAAAATTTTATAGTTCCAAGTCTTACTAGATAAACAACTATAAAATATTTACCTACTGTATAGCGCTAAAATTTGCATCGAATGAAGTTATACGCAAAACAAAAGTTAATTTCGTCAGAGAGTGTTTCTCTGCAAGGAGTAGAACTGAAATAGTGCCTAATAGAGAATAAAAACAGGGAGGTTTCAAATAATATTAATAATTCACAAATAATGGAGGTCGTCTATGCGTTCAAATAATAATTTTGTGGCACTACTGTTCTTCTCTATTTTGGGTATGGTTGCTACCATTGTTTTTAGCAGTGTTATTATTTCTCAGAATAACCGTCTATTAAGGGAAAGAAAATAAAGATAAAGATAAAAAGAGGTCAATTTGTTGTAATGCAAAGTTGGCCTCTTTATTTATTAAATAATCGTTACGATAAGCATCTTTCCATTTGGAAGGTGCTTTTTTCATTTCATATAAACATATAAAAAAGAGGAGAGATATTTTCATGAAAAACATCTTTATGAAATCGATGACCGTTCTTACCTTATTAATGGTCGCATTATGTGGAGTAAATCAGGGGAAAACAGAAGCAGTAAGTAAGCCAGCGAATCAAGATTTGATTATTATTAACAAGTACTACAACAAGCTTGCGTATTTTCATAATGGTTATATTGAAATCGTTGATCCAGTAGCAACAGGAAAAACATGGGACAAAACACCAGTTGGTTTTTTTAAAGTCGTAAACAAGATTAAAAATCGTCCTTATTATACAGGACATATTCCTGGGGGCGATCCTCGCAATCCATTAGGAAAACGTTGGTTAGGGTTAAATGCTAACGGTACGTATGGTGATACATACGGCATTCACGGCAATAACAATGAAAGCAGCATTGGAAAATACGTGAGTCAAGGCTGCGTGAGAATGCATAATGCAGACATCGAAAAGCTTTATGATAAAGTCCAAGTAGGCACACCTGTTGCCATTACGTATTCTTATAAAAGCTTTGTGGATCTTACGAGCGTATACGGGTACAAATTCAAAGGCTACAAGATGAAAAACAATTAATATCTGAGCAGCATTCCATGTTTATTTATCATGGAATGCTGCTTTTTCGTATTCAATAGGGGAAAGATAATGCAGAGAAGAATGCATTCTTTTGGTATTGTAATAGAGCTCTATATATTTAAATACTTCTTTTCGAGCTTGTTCTGGTGTTGTAAATTTGGCACCATGAATGAGCTCTCTTTTTATGGT
>NZ_JBFTKA010000032.1:0-4639 GCF_056395685.1 Priestia sp. 10L35
TATTATTTATCGGTGCAATTGCATTAATAAAGAAGTCTAGTACATTATCTAATGAAGTAATCAAAAAGGATACGGAGCAGTGGAGAAAAAAGAATATATGGTTCGGTATTATTTTTAGTTTAGAAGGCCTTTTGATTGCTATGGCTTCTTTTATTTGTGCATCTACTAATCATTTAAATTTGTTTGTTCCTGTTATGGCCCTTATTGTCGGTGCTCATTTTTTCCCTTTAGCCTCCCTATTTCAAGTTCCAACTTATTATATTACAGGGACATTTCTGTGTTTACTAGCAACGCTTGTCATGTTAACTTTTCCTGTAAAAACAATAATAAACGATCATCACATTATGATATGGTGGGTATCTGTAGGTTTTGGCTCGGCTTTAATATTATGGGGAACTGGAGTAATAGTTTGCTTTAGAGGATTTAGACTGCTCAGTATGGTCCAGAATGCGGCTGACAATGGTAAGTCGAGTTAATATAGTCATGGACACCATTTAATTAAGTCCTTATTACAATGACCTTTGAGAGGATGTGTCCGAAATGGAGCGTAAACGTGCAGGCAAAAAATACAATGATGAGTTTAAGAAAACCATTGTGGATTTATATCATGCGGGAAACTCGGTTAAAGATTTAAGCAGCGAATATAGCGTATCAGAAGTAACAATTTATAAATAGGTAAAAGCACTTACGCCTATCAGTTCAGAAGAAGGCTCTCTTTGTTCAGAGCGATAGCATAAAAAAACAAACCGTCATKAAARGGTTYGTCTCTTTAAGGSTATTAGTTGTTAATGCACTGCAACGAAGCCGTATATGAGTGCAAATAGGAAAACAAATSTAAAAACAGCCTATCTTTTTCTTAAAATTAGTCGCCATTTATTATGGAATTTCTCAAATTGAATACTATAATTTTCTTTTTCATAAATAAAAATATTCCCAGGTTCTGTTGGTTTACCCATTATCTCTAAAATTTCATCTTTTGAATAMTCAAGTTCAACTTGAATTRTATAAATTTCGTTCATTTCATCTTCGTCGATAATGAAATTTTGATTTTYAATTGTATATCTATATGTTTGAATGTCTTCATTRTCAAAATGTTCGTTTGGTTTGCCCCARATTCTTTCTACATCACTCATTTTAGTATCATTATCAAGCCTTAAAGGTGTTCCTTTTATGATTCCTTTTTCTAAGTCTTTAATAGTTTCAGCATCTAAATTAAATACGCTATGCCTTGAAATATCTTCTACCTTATTTTCCTCTTTTGCTACTTGCGTACTGCAACCAGATATAAAAAGTAAAACAGCAATCAATGTTATTAATAAATTCACTATTTTCAAATTCATCACCTATTATAAAATTAGAGAAAAAAGTTTAGTTGCCTTTTTTCTTATATTACCATTTTCTATATTCTAACAACACTCAAGGTATGAAAATTTAATTATTATGGAATGAACTGGTTATATAGTTTTGAAGTTCAAAACTTTTACATCTTGAATGAAGATTCTTTCCTTTGTAGATATATCTAATTTAGCTAATCTTATAATTTTATTTGAATCGTTAATAGATTTTATAATGACGGATTTATTAACTGTGGTATTATTTTTTGATACAGAATATTCTACCTTAAATGTTTTTAGCTTTTCCTCTTTATTTTTTAACATTAGATTGATGTCATCTCCTAATTAATTTGTAAGTAATAGATATATAAGATTCAAAAAGCTCAACCTCATACGGTTGAGCTTTTTGATTAGGGAATACCAATAAAAAATTGTCTACTAAAAGACTAACAATTTAACACTTTAAAGTAAAGATGTACATCTTATACACCTTTAAACAGAAAAAATTTACTTTTTTCTACATTAACTCTTAATTAATGATATAAAAAGACTTTTATTGAAGGGAATTATGGTAATTCCGTTGAATAAATAGTATTAATTTCCAATAAATTATCATTAAATGATAGCATCTAAGTAACCTCAACTAGGAAAGTTGGAGGAATGGTGAGTGCTAAAAAAAGAAGATAATAAATTGGATCAGGAATGGATAAGTCTTATGAAAGAAGCTTATCACTTAGGTCTTTCAATTGTAGAAGTAAAGGAATTTATATACTTATATCAAAAAGATCCTGTTTCTAAATGATTCAGGCTCTTTTGGATTCTTATAAACCGCACTCTGTTAACTGAAATTGGAAATAACATGTCGTCTATAAAAGTAAATTACTTTTTGTACGTTCATAAAGATTAATTTTATTTACTAAATAGACGTTTTGTCATTTGATTGTAGATCGTCTAAAAAGGTGTGATTTTTTGGATTATTTTATTAGGAAGAACTAAGTTTAAAAATCCTTAAAATTAAAAGATAGGCATATATTAATTATGGTTGGTTATGAAATGGCTATCATCGTAAACCAAATTCCACATAAAAACAACCGAATTCTAGAAGATGGAGGAAACCAAATGAACTTTGTCCCATATGTAATTGAGCAAACAAGAACAGGTGAACGAGCTTATGATATTTATTCACGATTATTACAAGATCGTATTATTTGGATAAGTGGAGAAATTAATCGCGAAACTGCATGTAGTACCATTGCACAATTATTGTTCCTGCAAGCAGAGGATGACAAAAAGGACATCATTATTTACATTAACTCGCCAGGAGGGTCTATCACAGATGGCTTAGGAATTTACGATACCATGCAACAAGTCCGTCCAGATGTAAGTACATTATGCATTGGAATAGCTGCATCAATGGGGGCTTTTTTACTTGCCGGTGGTAAAAAAGGAAAACGATTTTGCCTTCCCAATAGTGAAATTATGATTCATCAGCCATTAGGCGGGGCTAAGGGGCAAGCATCTGATATTAATATCAGTGCCAAAAGAATCCTAAGTATGAGGAATCGACTAAATAACTTACTCGCTTATCATACAGGAAGAACAATAAAAGAAATTGAAAGAGATACAGATCGTGATTATTTTCTAAATGCCAATTCTGCAAAAGAGTATGGTTTAATTGACCGAATTCTAACAAATCAAATTTAAGAGCAAAGGGGGATTCAATGGTGTTATTCACAAAAAAACAACACTTAGATATAACGCCAGATCCTATTAGGTATCTATGTGTCTTTTCTTAAAGAATACAATTTTTGTATTAGACTCCTATTTTCCGTTATTTGCTATCAATGTAAGTGGGATTCATAACCGAAATAAACAGCAGGAACGAGATTTTGAAAGGTAGTCATTGATTGGTTATCAATTGACTTATAGAATTGGCCTACGATATCATTGAGCAAACTTAATACTCCAAAGGGGAGTAGCTGTACAACAATAGTCGTCATTACGAAACATTTTGTTTCCGGCTTTGTTGGCAATTTTAAATGTTATCAAGACCTTTACCTACGTTTTTAGTTAGGTAAAGTCTGTGTTTATACAAAAAGCGCTTTTATCTACTAAAAAGATAAAAGCGCTTTTTGTTTTTTATCGATTTAAAAAATTATGAGGAGTGATTAAATCATGTTCAAGAAACTGTTTGATTCACTAGTGAATAATAAACATAAGCATTACAGTAGTAGTGATTATAAGAGAGGAAGATCAAAACCTTTTAAGAGTTATAGCAGTAGTGATGATTATAGAAAAAGTCGTGACCCTCACGGAAGTTATGGACATCACCACTATAAGAGAAAAAGAAAGAGTGGAAGTTTCTTTAGTAGTTAAATAAGAAAAAGCCTCCCTCATTCGAATGGCATCTCGGAGTAAGGGAGCTTTTTAAGGGAAACTATAACTGGAGTTAAATAATAACATATTTTTGCTGGACTAGCATGTGTATAGAAGATGTACTTCTTATGCATCTTTTTCCCATTTACCTGTAGGGAGAGCGTTGGCACATCAAGGATGTATAAAAAGCTGCACATTGAGGTGGTAAGAAGTTATCACTTTGATAACTTCTCACCAAGGGGTTCTTTTTTTATTAGAGTTCCGGAAAAAGAAACTAATTTTGTATATGATATACAAACCAAAAATAGAAAAAACTCCCTGGTGTGAAGGGAGTTTTTTCTGTTACACATACATCATTTACGGAATGATGCCTTAAGACATCTGCGTAGTTTGCTCAATGCATCAAAAACTTGTGTATAGCAGGTAAAAAACCTATTGGCTAGGTAGTTTTTTATTAGAATTGAATGATTTGATCGTATGGATATTCAATTTTTATCGAAGTTTGGTCTTTTGTTATTCAAATTCATACGTGATTTGTTACTATCTACTAGGTGCTTAATTTCTTTAAAGCTTACAAAACGTTTATTTTTTTGATCTAAAAGTCGAAAACGAAGGGACTTCAAGCTTGTGCTTAGTGTAATGGTTGTTGCTTTCTGTAATGGTGGCGTAGACTCATGCGCCTTTTCTAAATTATAGTTGGGAACTCTTGGAGCCAAATGATGTACATGATGGAAACCAATATTACCTGTTACCCATTGTAAAACTTTAGGGAGCTTGTAATAGGAGCTACCATCAACCGCAGCCTTCACGTAATCCCACTCTTCTTCTCTTTCAAAGTAGGAATCCTCAAATTGATGCTGTACGTAAAATAGCCAAATTCCAAGTGATCCTGCTACAAAAAGGATAGGAGCTTGAACGAGCAGAAAAGC
>NZ_JBFTKA010000033.1:0-4307 GCF_056395685.1 Priestia sp. 10L35
AGAAGCCATAGCAATCAAAAGGCCTTCTAAACTAAAAATAATACCGAACCATATATTCTTTTTTCTCCACTGCTCCGTATCCTTTTTGATTACTTCATTAGATAATGTACTAGACTTCTTTATTAATGCAATTGCACCGATAAATAATATGACTCCAATCAATAAAGACAGGATGATAAGTACAAAAAATGCCCACCCCTGCATTCCTCTAATTCCAATTCCTGCCCAAAGGGTTCCGAAAAATGCCATGAAGATAACTCCAGCTGCTGTACCGCGCACGGCAGATCTGGGGATAGTAGTTTGAGACATCTACTATAACCTCCTTTTTTATTTCAATTAAGAAGTCTTTCTATGTTTATAATTTATAAATCGATTGTACAACTTATTCTATTTAATTATTTAGCAGCTACATTTTATGATTACATTTCGGAAAATCCAGTATTTTCAAGGTTATATTCATAATTGTTTTTCTTATTGGTTTAGTTCATTCATTATTAACTAACCTTTCTCTTAGTCGTCTTGCTATTTAATTTTTTTGTTCATCGAATTATTCCTATACGAAAAAGCACCCTTAAAGTAGAACGGGGACTGACGTTGTATTTGTTGTCACTAACTGTAAATAGTAAAACATTAATAATAAATACAATACTTTATTATTTACTTAACGAATTATAAAACATAGATAAGGTTATTTCCGTCAAAAAACAATTACAATATTTATTTTTAAAGGCATATGTATATGAATCTACAAATCTGGCCAAACTAATAACGTATTCCCCCTATTCCAATAAATTTGAAAATCCTTTGCCTGTATGGACAAAGGATTTTTTTGTCTTCTATATCTTAAAAATAGACACTTCCTCAATGTTTAAAGTTGACAACATCCGTGGTTCGTTTTTAAGATGTATATAATATGTATCTTAAAAACGAAAATTATTAACTTAAAGGAGATAGAACATGAATACTAGTCAAACTAAATGGATTCCTGTTCCTTATTTTCAAATCAATCAAGAAGGTACAATTTTAAATTCTTCAAATATAACCCATACCTATTTTCCTCCTACGTCTAATATATGGAATATTATTCATAAAGAAGATCGAAGTAAAGCGATACCAATGCTCTCGCAGGGTGCTAATTCTGATCCTATAACAAAAAATTTGATTTTACAAACAAGTAATAAGTTATTTGGGAATTTTAAATGTACGATCCAATGGAAAGATGGTATAGGTCACCTCGTATGTACAGAAACCAAGAGTATTGAAGTTCTAGCTGTTACATCTTCATCTGTTCAAAAATCTTTAGTGAAAACCCAAAAACGGTTGGAGGAATCAGAAAAACATTTAGACCATGCTACTAAAATGTTAAGTATAAGAAAACACTAATTCTTTGCATTTCAATACATGAATTTATTCTATGCTGAGCAAACTATCCAAGACACCGTGAGGTATCATATAAGTAACTCTCCTATACTCCGTTTACAAAACCAGAAAAACCAACCTTTAGAGCTCACAGGTTGGTTTTTCTGGTTTATATCCTATATATTTGTAGTTAACATAAAACCTTTTACCGGCATTCATACTTAAAACAGAGAAAGCATCTAGTTGTTTAAAGACTAAATGCTTCCTCTGTTTTAAGTCTTATAAATTTCGTTAGAAGATAACCAATCGATGAATTGTTGATAAGGATAATATGTAGTCCCTTTAAGCTCTATTTTAGGAGCACCAGGATATTTATTTAACAATTCTTCAATTTCACCCTTACTTAAATTAAAATGATAATGTAGATCTTTTTCTTTAATCAGATAAGGATAACTTGGTTTTTTTGAGATTTACCAAAATTCTTTAAACCATCACCTATAAAATAACCAAAGGCAGCTAATCCCACAGCAATCCAAAAAAACTTATTTCCAAAACAAGAACCCTCCTAATTATTTCCACAAAAACCATTTTATCATAAAATTAATAGAAAGATAGTTTGTATACATTATTCGCTTCCACTTAACTAGATTCGTAGGGGATATATATAAATCTTCCATATTGAAAGATCAAGTTAGTTCTGCATGAGATAGAAGTGTAAGAAAAAAGTTAATGTTCATGAATCTCTAACTGAGTTATATAAATAAATACCATTCATATATATTTAATGGTTTATCTAAAATTCATTATGTTATAAAATATAAATCGGTTTTTTAAAGCGAAAAAGAGCTATTTTGTAGAGTGAATTCACAAAATAGTAAATAAAAGGAGAGAAATGAATATGAAACTAAAGATTGGAATTACATGCTATCCAACAGTAGGTGGCTCAGGGGTAGTCGCAACCGAGTTGGGAAAAATGTTAGCTGAAAAAGGACATAAAATTCATTTTATCTCTTCTAGTCTCCCTTTTCGATTAAAGGAAAGAAATTGTAATATTTATTATCATCAGGTTGAGATCAGTCAATATTCTGTATTTCAATACCCACCTTATGATATTGCGTTAGCCAATAAAATGGCTGAGGTTATTAATAGAGAAGAATTAGACATTTTACATGTACATTATGCTGTTCCTCATGCAGTTTGTGCTATATTAGCTAAGCAAATAAGTGGGAGAAATGTGAAAATCGTGACAACTTTACATGGCACAGATATTACTGTTTTAGGAGATGATCCATCTCTAACTGACGCTATTAGATTTGGAATTGAAAAATCGGATACTGTAACAGCTGTTTCTAAATCATTAGTCTCCCAAACTTATGATCTAATTAAGCCTGATAAGCCCATCGAAGCAATATATAATTTCATTGATGAACGAGTTTATCAAAAAATCGATTCAACTTATTTGAAAGCAGAATATGGTATCCCACCAGAAGAGAAAGTCATTATTCATGTGTCAAATTTTAGAGCAGTAAAGCGTGTTACTGATGTTATAAAAACCTTTGCAAAAATTGCAGAGAGCATACCAGCTAAGCTTTTACTTGTGGGAGACGGACCAGAAGTGACGATAATTTGTGACCTCGTTAGTGAACTAAACTTAAGAGGTAAGGTTCTCTTCCTTGGTAAGCAAAGTAACGTGGAAGAGCTATATTCTATGAGTGATTTAATGCTACTTCTTTCTCAAAAAGAAAGTTTCGGACTCGTTGCTTTAGAAGCGATGGCTTGTGGAGTTCCTTGCATAGGAACCAATATTGGAGGAATACCAGAGGTTATTATTGAAGGAGAAACTGGGTTTATTTGTGATCTAGGCGATATAAATACTATTGCCGATAAAGCCATTTATATTTTAACGAATGAGACTATACATAAGTGTTTTTCAGACCGATCTATTCAAGTTGCAAATGAAAAATTTAGAGCAAATCTCATCGTAAAGCAATATGAAGATCTTTATTTCAACTTAATTAGACGAAGTGAATAAGGCAATCTATTAATAAAGTATAAACGACAAGTATAGATAAATTATGTTAACTGGGTACGGATATTTTGAAGCACTAGAGGTACCTAAATTATATTCTTCTCTCCCTGCAGGTGTTATAATATGGATGATTGTATCAGTGAAAGGGGAGAAAAAGATGAACAAACTTGTATTCAAGCAATTTGAAATCGGAAGAGAGTACTTCCTCAAAATCATAGGGGCTGTTTCGGAGGATCAAACTGATGTGCAGCCAGATGGTTTTAACAACACAATTCATTGGCATACAGGTCACGTTTTGACAATTACTGAACAAACTATGTTTGGTTTTCCTCATGCAACAACCCATCTTCCAGCAAACTATATGGAATTGTTCGGAAATGGTACGAAACCAGCCGATTGGACGGGGGATGTACCTACTATGGATGAGCTTATGATACAGCTAAAAGATCAATTGGCTCGTATTCAGCAAATTCCTGCTGAACAGTTAAACAATACCTTGGAAAAGCCATTTCTAGGATGTAAAACCTTTGGAGAGCTGGCGGGTGTTACACTGATGCATGAAGCAACTCATATGGGACAGATTCAGGCAATGAAGCGAATAATTGAACATGTGGGTGTGAAAAATTGAATTTGATAAGATGATATAACAAAGTTATCGACAAGTATAGCTATTTTCTCCTTTTCTTTATGTTAAAAAGAGAGGGTGAGGTTCACGTTATTACCTTGTATTAGATAGGTTTTATAAGATGTCTTCTTCAACTACTGGCTAGTCTGAACTGCACCCCAATTGTTAGACAAAAACTAATAATTGGAGGTGCAGTTTTTTATGTCAAAACACACACTTGAAACAAAGTTAAAAGCTGTAGATTTCTACATCAATAAGCAATATTCATATAAAGAAACAGCTGAGTTATATGGT
>NZ_JBFTKA010000034.1:0-3438 GCF_056395685.1 Priestia sp. 10L35
TAGTGGAATGTGTAATTGTTTTTTCTTCGAAATTTTCAACGTTAAATTCAACATTATTGATAATTAATTGTTTCAATTCAACCACCTCTTTATCTATATGAATACGACGAGTCTTAAAAGATTCCCTGTTTTCTCAAAATAAAAAAGGAAACTGATGAATCAGTATCCTTAAAGAATTATTTAGAAAACCTTGCGCTTGGTAGGATAATTAATGAAGGTTGGTTGTAACGTCATATTCAAAGAAAAAAATTATACTGTTTTGTGGTTATATAACAATGGTACATATGAAATCAAGGAATAAGATTCATTAGGAAAAGTTAAATTAGTATCAGTTTCTAATTTTAAAGTACTTAAAAAAACATCAGTTTTTTCTAATCCGATGTTTTTTAAGTATTTATACATTTAGTTTAAAGCGTTAGAAAAGATAGATTTTCACGAATGAGTTGTTAACTTTCGTAAATTTTGAAGGGTAACAAAACCTGCTTTAGTTCCATTACCAACTAGAACTAAAGCAGTACATACTCCAAATGTTGCTAGATTTGAATGAGCAATCAACTGGGCAGAACAAAAACGAATATTACTTCTTGCAAGTTCAACGGCTTTTACCTCATATTTAAAATCACTAACTTTACGATTACCATACGAGTGTCTCGTTCTAGGTAGATCTCCTCCGTAATCTAAAAACATGTTAGTGGAACTAGAATAAGATTTCATATGCAAATTTATAAGCTTGTCCAAATCTTGACTACACTTAATTGTTTTTTTATCTAAAAGTCCATAATTATTACCTAGATCAATTAATTCTTTCCTTTTTTTTGCAATACACTTTCGTAAGTCCTTTATTTGACCTACTGAATTGATTACCATTGACATAGCTTTTTCTCACCTCATCGCAATTTTTCAGTTTCTAGGAAATTTAGTAGGTCTATAATAAAAAGATAGAGCCAATAAAAAATATTATGAGCAATATAAGATAGAATGAAAACGGTTTCTACAAAAGATATCAAAAAATTACAATAAAATACAAAAATTATAGACATTAATGAGCTATCCCATTCGAAAAAGTATACTTTTTCGAATGGGATAGCTGTTTTTTAAGTCATTTTTTCACAGTCTAAAAGGTGTACTTTTTGGGACTATCTATATTGGACAACCTTAATCATAAATTAACTATACATAGTTAAGGGGATTCTGGTGCATAAGTGTTGAAGTGTTGTTACTGAGAAGCTACCAGAAGAAAATATCCTTTATTTCGCGGGTCATTGTCCATTCATTGCAATTCTGAGCGTTTCTCATAATACTGTTTTTAGTGAAGGAGTTGAGAAGATTGAAAAAAATCATATACTGGATTATTTTTATTTTGTTGATTTTAGCTTATGTGACTGACGTAGAAAACATTGACTTAAAGGATTTATTCTCTTCATCACAAGAGAGTAACACATCCTATGATAGATAAAGTGATTTATTTTCCGACTGATAAATACTCTAAAACTGCAGCACATATTGAACATACCATTAATAAAGGTAAGTCAGCTATTTGTACAATTAATCCTTATGGGGCAGAAGAGAACAGAAGCCAATCTTTAAAGAGGCTTCCTACTAAGTAAGGTTATGATAGAGATGAATTTTCAATGACATTTTGTGATGAAGGAGGAACAGATGCAGAAATTGAGTATGGTAAGCCTGCTGATAATCGGAGCGCAGGTTCTTTGATATCTTATCAAGTCGATCAATTGCCGAGTGGAACAAAGGTTTTAATTCAGATAAAATAAAAAGAACAGGTATTGTAAGGGAATTAGACAAATTGGGATGTGTGAAAATTCAATATGAATTATGTAAAGCTTTTGGGATAGAAAATAATACAACACATTTAAAGCTACTTGTTACGGGAGGGTTTGTACAGGTACAGGAGAAATTAAATGATCAAACATTCTTATTCTCGAAGAAGAATTGAAAAGAAGGGCTCTACCCTTCATTACTAAAACAGATAGGAGTAATTAATTTAGAATTACGCTTCTATCTGTTTTTCCTTTTTTACAACCCACATCAGGAATTCCTTTTCTTGATTAGTTAGCTTTCTATTTAAGGATTGTTCAAACTGTAAAACTAACTCTATAAAGCGCTGCATGTTATCCATTTATGCTATAACTCAACTCCTTGAGTTTATCTTTAAGTATAGAATAAGGTTAAGTTTTTTATTTTGTCAAATTTTGTTGTGTCTTAATACTATAATTTATGAAGATGCATAAAGAAGCCATTATAAAGATATTTCAACTAGACGATTAGCTCTTTTCTTTGGATGTTATATTGAGGTTAACTATGAGAAGGAATGGAAGAGATATAAGCGTGAATTAACTTTTGTAGATCAAGTAATCTGGACCATCAAAGATTTATTTTGGAAATGAAACATGTTGATTTAAAGTAAATAGCGATTAATGGAATCTCATCATAAAACATACATACATAGATAGAACTGAATTAGATAAAAAGAGAGTAAACCATCTTTTTTATTTGTTTGCTCTGGGAGAAAGTCTTAATCATAGATAGGTGGTTCTGAGGCAAAAGTACTAAAATGTTGAAAAAGCACCCCTGAACGGGTGCTGTGAATTAAAGTAGTTCATCGTTCTGGTTTTTTAGGTACTTGCTTTCTAACTCTAATTGTTTCATTCGTCGTTGCAATCCTAAGTTCTCTAAGTCCTGTTCTAATTCAGAAGATAAATCAGTTTGTTCTTTAGCATTCTCCATTTGTTCTCTAGTAGTTGCCAACCTCTTTTGTTCTTTTGAATTCATATTAACAGCCCCTTTCTTATGACTTGCTAGATTCGACATAGCAGATGAAATATCCTGTAAAAAGCCATTTACCTAGAAATGCAACAGCAGCACAATACAAAAAAACATCCGTTTAGATAGGATGTTTTTATTCTACTCTTATTTCATTTTCATCTTTATAGCCTGCTCCTGGCGAGCTTCAATTTTTTCTTCAATCTTTTCCATGACCTTTTTATCTTCTAGTATTTTATGTCTGTTTTCATTGACTAGGTTTTGAAAAGAGGGTTTTAACTTTCTCATAGTGGCACTTCTTTCTTACTGTTTAATTTAGTCCCTATACAAGTATGATTATAACGGTTAAATGGAAAAAAGCAATTATTTGCTATCAATATCCCTATGTGTTAAACTATATTTAACTTGTTTTTGTTCGGTATAAGATTGAGAGAAGAAAAAATCTTAAACAGAAGTTTTTATCTTGAAATAGTATGATTGAGCAAGAGAGGTAATACATTTGTGGAGCATTCCACAGCAGGAGGCAACATTATGACACAAGGTACAGTAAAATGGTTTAATGCAGACAAAGGTTTCGGTTTCATTGAAATCGAAGGCGGAGACGATGTATTCGTTCATTTCAGTGCTATTCAAGGTGAAGGTTTCAAATCATTAGAA
>NZ_JBFTKA010000035.1:0-3295 GCF_056395685.1 Priestia sp. 10L35
TCGTACATTTCAGCTCTATTCAAAGTGAAGGCTTTAAATCGTTAGACGAAGGTCAAAAAGTAACGTTTGATATCGAACAAGGTCAACGTGGAGCACAAGCTGCTAACGTTCATAAAGTAGCATAATCAAAATGAGTAAAAAAGACTCCATCTTGGAGTCTTTTTTTACTTTTGATTCCATTAGCTAGCAAAAAACATATTATATCTACTTTTAAAATCTAGATATAATGGAAAAATAAAGGTTTTATGTCTGGTTTCTAGATAAAACGAACGGTACAAGGTATGGACTAGCTATACCATATATCAGAAATATAAAGCAAATATGGCATATGTCTTTGGTAAGAAGTTTACTTTCAGTTAAAGAAGTGCCAGAAGTTTTTTAGGGATTTATCCAAAAGGCAGCCATGAATTATTTTTGATGGGGATTAGGTGACGCATCTAAAAGCCTTTTTTCAGCTCTCATTTTATGGCCACACAAAGGACAATTTTGATGATTTTCATAAGAAAAGTTTTTTCTCATCCAGCCATTACACTCTTCTGATTCACATTCCCAAATCTCTGTTCGTTCTTTAGGTAAGGGCTCTTTATTTTTCTTCCTATGGTTAAAATACATAACTACATCATCCCTCCTCCTAAATAGTATACCTTTTTAGAAAGAAATAGTAGGAACCATATCTTTCTAAATTAAATCACTCTATATAGGTATGATAAGAATTTATAAATACACGTAAGCGTGGATAAAATAAGGCATGAATTCAACTTGTACAAATCCGTTAGAACAAGATGTTCGTTGATAGTAACATTGATTTACCATACACAGAAATGAATAAGCACTATCTCTGTTTGAAGAGTACTTTTCTCATTTCTGAATTAAGTAAGAGAAGGAGCACGAAACAGTTGAAAAAGTTTTCTGATTTTCACTTAAGTAAGGACATTGAAAAGGCCATTCATAACTTGGGTTTTGAAGAGGCTACGCCGATTCAGGCTGAAGCTATTCCGATAGCTATGACGGGTAAAGATCTAATTGGACAAGCTCAAACCGGTACTGGAAAGACAACAGCTTTTGGCATACCCCTTATAGAGGGAGTTGAGCTTGCTGAAGAAGCAATCCAGGGAATAGTTTTAGCACCGACACGTGAACTGGCGATTCAAGTAGCTGAAGAGTTAAATCGAATTGGTCAGGTAAAAGGAGTTAAAACGCTACCCATTTATGGAGGGCAGGATATTAATCGTCAAATCAAAGCCCTTAAGAATAGACCACATATTATCTCGGCAACTCCTGGACGTCTTATGGACCATATGAAAAGAAGAACCATCCGTTTAAGTCATATTCGTACGGCTGTTCTGGATGAAGCAGATGAGATGTTAAACATGGGTTTTATTGAAGATATCCAAACGATTCTTGGTGGCATCACTTCTCCCCATCAAACCTTACTATTTTCAGCAACCATGTCGAAGCAAGTACAAAGTTTGGCGCAGAAATTTATGAACACTCCTGAACTCGTAAAAGTAAAAACGAAGGAGTTAACAGTAAAGAATATTGAGCAACGTTATGTAGAAATTCCTGAGAATCGAAAATTTGATGTTCTTTGCAATCTTGTAGATCTTCAATCACCAGACCTTGCTATTGTGTTTGGACGCACAAAAAAACGTGTGGATGAACTTGCTGAAGGGCTAAAAAAACGTGGGTATGCAGCAGAAGGCATTCACGGAGATCTTACACAATCAAAACGTGCCGATGTGATTCGTCAATTCAAGGATCATACGATTGAGATTATGGTCGCAACCGACGTTGCAGCAAGGGGACTTGATATTACAGGTGTTAGTCATGTCTATAATTTTGATATTCCTCAGGATCCTGAAAGCTATGTTCATCGTATTGGTCGAACAGGACGGGCAGGTACTAAGGGATTGGCGGTTACATTTATAACCTCGAGAGAACGTCATCACTTAAAAGTGATTGAAAATGTCACAAAAACAAGAATGTCTAGACAATCACCTCCTACTTCTAGTGAAGTAATGGCAGGACATCAGGAAGCAATCATACACCGCGTTTTGAACACCATCGACAAGAGAGAGTTCGGGGAATATAAACCTGTGGCGGAAAAGTTATTAGAAGAAGTGGATTCTGTTACCTTATTGTCAGCTACTTTAAAGCTCTTAACAAAAGAATCGAATATGGCTCCTGTCCAATTAACTGAAGTGGCACCACTTCGTAATGAAAAGGCAAAAACGGAGCGTAAGAGAAGTAAAGGCAGAAAAGAAACAGTATGGCGTGAAAAAAAGTATAGAAAATAATCCCTTACTGTTTTATGACTATGTACTTCATTAGTAGATATTGAGATTTATCACACTGTAAGGTGTCAAAATACAACTATCCCTTTGTGAACCAACTATCGAAGAAAGGTTGCTTATTTTTTTAACACATATACCAGAAAACCTATACGAATTGATGTAAGCCTTTCTCAGCTCCATTATAAGAATCACACGGAAACTTTAATTGTTAATCCTTATGATTGTGGAGAACTAAAGAAATATCAGGCAAAAGAACTGGGTAAAAATAAAGAATCTTAGGAGATTTAAATTATGCCTTAAGATAAATTTTATTATTTCTGATATGAGAGAGGATGATGGCTATGAGCGTAAAACTATTTAGTAATGGAGAAATAGTAAACATAAGAGTATCGAATGAATTAGTGACAATCTTAAGAAGTCATTATGTAAAAAACATGAAAAGATACTCTTATACTGTCAATAAATATCCAAGTACTTTTTTCTTTGAAGAAGAATTAATGAAACAAGAATAATAAGTAGATAAAGAGGTGCTACACCTATGCTTAAATTTAAAGTTATTTTTGAATTTATAAATGGCAGGACAAAGGAATTAAAATTTGAAGCCACATCAAAGAAAGAAGTCATTAGTCATATAACAAAATATGAAAGATTCATTTCGAATGAAAAAGAGCTAGTGCACATCAATTTAAATAATGTGGTACAGTTTATGGTTACAGAAGAAAAATAAGAATAATAAAAATAGGCATCTATCTATTAATTGGGGTGCTTTTTATTTTGATAGAAATACTGATTTAAGAAATAAGCAACGCTATAAGGTTTAGAGCTTTTTGATTCCATGACGTGTCCTCAGTGTCCTTTTTTATTTTGAGAAAACAGGGAATCTTTTAAGACTCGTCGTATTCATATAGATAAAGAGGTGGTTGAATTGAAACAATTAATTATCAATAATGTTGAATTTAACGTTGAAAATTTCGAAGAAAAAACAATTACACATTCCACTA
>NZ_JBFTKA010000036.1:0-4356 GCF_056395685.1 Priestia sp. 10L35
GCAAGAGGACTTGAACCCCCAACCTACTGATTACAAGTCAGTTGCTCTACCAGTTGAGCTACACCGGCACGGTGGTGGAGGATGACGGGATCGAACCGCCGACCCCCTGCTTGTAAGGCAGGTGCTCTCCCAGCTGAGCTAATCCTCCACTATTATGTAGATAAAAACAAATGGTGACCCGTACGGGATTCGAACCCGTGTTACCGCCGTGAAAGGGCGGTGTCTTAACCGCTTGACCAACGGGCCAGTTGGCTCCACAGGTAGGACTCGAACCTACGACCGATCGGTTAACAGCCGATAGCTCTACCACTGAGCTACTGTGGAATAATAATAGCCTGGCAACGTCCTACTCTCACAGGGACAAAGTCCCAACTACCATTGGCGCTAAAGAGCTTAACTTCCGTGTTCGGTATGGGAACGGGTGTGACCTCTTCGCTATCGCCACCAGACATATTATATTATACATGTTTTGATAAAGAAAGCAAGACTTTTTTTGAAAAAGTTTTGTTCTCTCAAAACTAGGTAACAGTTTGCTGAGTAAAGCTTACGCTTTTAAAAGTTTGGTTAAGTCCTCGATCGATTAGTATCAGTCAGCTACACATGTCGCCACGCTTCCACCTCTGACCTATCAACCTGATCATCTTTCAGGGATCTTACTAGCTTGCGCTATGGGAAATCTCACGTTCTGAACCCAGCTCGCGTACCGCTTTAATGGGCGAACAGCCCAACCCTTGGGACCGACTACAGCCCCAGGATGCGATGAGCCGACATCGAGGTGCCAAACCTCCCCGTCGATGTGGACTCTTGGGGGAGATAAGCCTGTTATCCCCGGGGTAGCTTTTATCCGTTGAGCGATGGCCCTTCCATGCGGAACCACCGGATCACTAAGCCCGACTTTCGTCCCTGCTCGACTTGTAGGTCTCGCAGTCAAGCTCCCTTGTGCCTTTACACTCTACGAATGATTTCCAACCATTCTGAGGGAACCTTTGGGCGCCTCCGTTACATTTTAGGAGGCGACCGCCCCAGTCAAACTGCCCACCTGACACTGTCTCCCGGCCCGATYAGGGCCGCGGGTTAGAATTTCAATACAGCCAGGGTAGTATCCCACCGACGCCTCCACCGAAGCTAGCGCTCCGGCTTCTCAGGCTCCTACCTATCCTGTACAAGCTGTACCAAAATTCAATATCAGGCTACAGTAAAGCTCCACGGGGTCTTTCCGTCCTGTCGCGGGTAACCTGCATCTTCACAGGTACTATAATTTCACCGAGTCTCTCGTTGAGACAGTGCCCAGATCGTTACGCCTTTCGTGCGGGTCGGAACTTACCCGACAAGGAATTTCGCTACCTTAGGACCGTTATAGTTACGGCCGCCGTTTACTGGGGCTTCGATTCAGAGCTTCTCCCAAAGGATAACCCCTCCTCTTAACCTTCCAGCACCGGGCAGGCGTCAGCCCCTATACTTCGCCTTGCGGCTTCGCAGAGACCTGTGTTTTTGCTAAACAGTCGCCTGGGCCTATTCACTGCGGCTCTCTCGGGCTATACACCCTACCAGAGCACCCCTTCTCCCGAAGTTACGGGGTCATTTTGCCGAGTTCCTTAACGAGAGTTCTCTCGATCACCTTAGGATTCTCTCCTCGCCTACCTGTGTCGGTTTGCGGTACGGGCACCTCCCGCCTCGCTAGAGGCTTTTCTTGGCAGTGTGGAATCAGGAACTTCGGTACTATAATTCCCTCGTCATCACAGCTCAGCCTTYATGATGAGCGGATTTGCCTACTCATCAGCCTAACTGCTTGAACGCGCATATCCAGCAGCGCGCTTACCCTATCCTACTGCGTCCCCCCATTACTCAAACGGCGGGGAGGTGGTACAGGAATATCAACCTGTTGGCCATCGCCTACGCTTTTCAGCCTCGGCTTAGGTCCCGACTAACCCTGAGCGGACGAGCCTTCCTCAGGAAACCTTAGGCATTCGGTGGACAAGATTCTCACTTGTCTTTCGCTACTCATACCGGCATTCTCACTTCTAAGCGCTCCACCAGTCCTTACGGTCTGACTTCRCWGCACTTAGAACGCTCTCCTACCACTGACATCAAAGATGTCAATCCACAGCTTCGGTGATACGTTTAGCCCCGGTACATTTTCGGCGCAGAGTCACTCGACCAGTGAGCTATTACGCACTCTTTAAATGGTGGCTGCTTCTAAGCCAACATCCTGGTTGTCTAAGCAACTCCACATCCTTTTCCACTTAACGTATACTTGGGGACCTTAGCTGGTGGTCTGGGCTGTTTCCCTTTTGACTACGGATCTTATCACTCGCAGTCTGACTCCCATGGATAAGTCTTTGGCATTCGGAGTTTGACTGAATTCGGTAACCCGTTGGGGGCCCCTAGTCCAATCAGTGCTCTACCTCCAAGACTCTTACAACATGAGGCTAGCCCTAAAGCTATTTCGGAGAGAACCAGCTATCTCCAGGTTCGATTGGAATTTCTCCGCTACCCACACCTCATCCCCGCACTTTTCAACGTGCGTGGGTTCGGGCCTCCATTCAGTGTTACCTGAACTTCACCCTGGACATGGGTAGATCACCTGGTTTCGGGTCTACAACCACATACTAAACGCCCTATTCAGACTCGCTTTCGCTACGGCTCCGCCTTATCAGCTTAACCTTGCATGGGATCGTAACTCGCCGGTTCATTCTACAAAAGGCACGCCATCACCCRTTAACGGGCTCTGACTACTTGTAGGCACACGGTTTCAGGATCTCTTTCACTCCCCTTCCGGGGTGCTTTTCACCTTTCCCTCACGGTACTGGTTCACTATCGGTCACTAGGTAGTATTTAGCCTTGGGAGATGGTCCTCCCAGCTTCCGACGGAATTTCACGTGTTCCGCCGTACTCAGGATCCACTCAAGAGGGAACGAAGTTTCAACTACAGGGTTGTTACCTTCTTCGACGGACCTTTCCAGGTCGCTTCATTTACTTCGTTCCTTTGTAACTCCGTATAGAGTGTCCTACAACCCCAAGAGGCAAGCCTCTTGGTTTGGGCTAATTCCGTTTCGCTCGCCGCTACTCAGGAAATCGCATTTGCTTTCTCTTCCTCCGGGTACTTAGATGTTTCAGTTCCCCGGGTCTGCCTTCAATATCCTATGTATTCAGATAAAGATACTGTTCCATTACGAACAGTGGGTTTCCCCATTCGGAAATCTCCGGATCAAAGCTCACTTACAGCTCCCCGAAGCATATCGGTGTTAGTCCCGTCCTTCATCGGCTCCTAGTGCCAAGGCATTCACCGTGCGCCCTTTCTAACTTAACCATTAGCGAATAAATGGTACAACATAAGAATGGTTTTATGGGATTGGCTTGACCTCGCGGTCTTGCAGCCCTTTGTACCATCCATTGTAGCACGTGTGTAGCCCAGGTCATAAGGGGCATGATGATTTGACGTCATCCCCACCTTCCTCCGGTTTGTCACCGGCAGTCACCTTAGAGTGCCCAACTAAATGCTGGCAACTAAGATCAAGGGTTGCGCTCGTTGCGGGACTTAACCCAACATCTCACGACACGAGCTGACGACAACCATGCACCACCTGTCACTCTGTCCCCCGAAGGGGAACGCTCTATCTCTAGAGTTGTCAGAGGATGTCAAGACCTGGTAAGGTTCTTCGCGTTGCTTCGAATTAAACCACATGCTCCACCGCTTGTGCGGGCCCCCGTCAATTCCTTTGAGTTTCAGTCTTGCGACCGTACTCCCCAGGCGGAGTGCTTAATGCGTTAGCTGCAGCACTAAAGGGCGGAAACCCTCTAACACTTAGCACTCATCGTTTACGGCGTGGACTACCAGGGTATCTAATCCTGTTTGCTCCCCACGCTTTCGCGCCTCAGCGTCAGTTACAGACCAAAAAGCCGCCTTCGCCACTGGTGTTCCTCCACATCTCTACGCATTTCACCGCTACACGTGGAATTCCGCTTTTCTCTTCTGCACTCAAGTTCCCCAGTTTCCAATGACCCTCCACGGTTGAGCCGTGGGCTTTCACATCAGACTTAAGAAACCGCCTGCGCGCGCTTTACGCCCAATAATTCCGGATAACGCTTGCCACCTACGTATTACCGCGGCTGCTGGCACGTAGTTAGCCGTGGCTTTCTGGTTAGGTACCGTCAAGGTACAAGCAGTTACTCTTGTACTTGTTCTTCCCTAACAACAGAGTTTTACGACCCGAAAGCCTTCATCACTCACGCGGCGTTGCTCCGTCAGACTTTCGTCCATTGCGGAAGATTCCCTACTGCTGCCTCCCGTAGGAGTCTGGGCCGTGTCTCAGTCCCAGTGTGGCCGATCACCCTCTCAGGTCGGCTATGCATCGT
>NZ_JBFTKA010000037.1:0-2695 GCF_056395685.1 Priestia sp. 10L35
GCTTTTCTGCTCGTTCAAGCTCCTATCCTTTTTGTAGCAGGATCACTTGGAATTTGGCTATTTTACGTACAGCATCAATTTGAGGATTCCTACTTTGAAAGAGAAGAAGAGTGGGATTACGTGAAGGCTGCGGTGGATGGTAGCTCCTATTACAAGCTCCCTAAAGTTTTACAATGGGTAACAGGTAATATTGGTTTCCATCATGTACATCATTTGGCTCCAAGAGTTCCAAACTATAATTTAGAAAAGGCGCATGAATCTACGCCACCATTACAGAAAGCAACAACCATTACACTAAGCACAAGCTTGAAGTCCCTTCGTTTTCGACTTTTAGATCAAAAAAATAAACGTTTTGTAAGCTTTAAAGAAATTAAGCATCTACTAGACAATAAAAAATCGCGTGTGAATTTGAATAACAAAAGACCAAACCTCGATAAAAATTGAATATCCATACGATAAAATCATTCAATTTTAATAAAAAAATACCTGGATTAGCTGAACTATAACCCGAATAAGGGTCACTATATAAAAAGTGTCCCTTATTCGGGCTTTTTCACTTGAGCACTTTGTCAGATTTTCTTACTATTACATCATTTCTTTTCGTCTTTTAGTATCATCACTCATGAAGTTCTGGTTTTTGTACCAAGAGTGGAGGAGATAGTTGAAAAAATACCGAGATATTGGTATTATAACTATTGTTTTTGCAAAAGACCCTGAAGGGAATCTTATCAAAATTCAAAATTGGAGAAAATAAAACAGAATATACTTATTTTGTACGGGAACCATTGTAAATAGTGAAGTTGTTTTATTACCTAAAATTGCCTAGATAAGGTATAGTTAAAGCGATCCAATACAAAAGAAAGAAGTGCTAACATGCGTAAGCATACAAAATCATTTGAAGATCTAGTTAAAGAGAATAAAGAAGAATTGCTTAAAGATAAACAAGCAATTGAAAAACTTGAAAAACTTATAGAAAAACGCCATGAAAATATAAAGCTAGCTTAACACAGCTAGCTTTATTTGTAGTTTATAGAGCTAGTTAACATAAAGCGAATTCTCAAAATTAAAGAATTAATTAAAATGACTTTTACTACCTTGGGAACAATCTAATTATCTTAAAAAACTAATTATGTAGCCCTTATTTTAAATGTTAAAATAATGAAAATTACCTTTTTAGATAAGGGAAGATCGGAGGACAAAATTCAATGAATAATTTGCACTTTCTAGGAGAAAAAATCGCAGAAAAAAAGTATGAAATTGCGCATAAAGTACATACAAATAGAATAGTAGACCTTAAACAAACAAGAAATTTCAATCTTACAAATGAAAAAATTATTGAAATGAGAGCAAACTTCATCAACTATTTTGGAGAAGCTATTATGTTAAAACACGATCAAAAAATAATTTTTGATCAAATAGTAAAATGGGGAAAAGAGTCAGGAGAATTGGCATCAAATCTAGGTATTTCTCTGAGCGAGGCTTTAGAAGAAACGACCTATTACCGAAAATTCATATGGGAAGTACTTAAAGAAGAAATAAAAAAGCACAACATGTCAATAGACACGGTATTTGAATTAAGCTCAATTATTGACCCTTTATTAGATAAAGCTGTTTATGCTTTTAGTTTGACTTATGTTAAATTCCATCATGAAACATTAAAAAAAGCAAAGAGTGCCTTCCTTGAATTATCCGTACCTATGGTCCCTATCACAAAAGGAATTGCCATACTCCCTCTAATTGGAGAGGTAGATACGGAAAGAGCTACTCTCTTACTAGACGAAACGTTGAAGAAGGCAAATGAATTGAAATTATCTCATCTTCTATTTGATCTCTCTGGGGTTATGATTGTGGACACTATGGTTGCCCATCAAATTTTTAAAATCATTGAGGCATTAGATTTACTTGGGGTAAAAACAATGTTAATTGGTATTCGCCCTGAAGTTGCTCAGACCATGGTTCAACTTGGAATTAATTTTAGTAAAATAACTGTAAAATCAAACCTCGAACAAGCGCTTCTTAGTTTAAATTTAACCATAGATACGTTAGAATAAATATTCTTAACCAATAGTTTATGAATTGAATTCTATTTACCTTCAAAAAACCACTTAACATAAGACAAATTATAAGTAGTTAATCTATTTTTAAAGCGATACTCTTTCGAACAATTGAAGTAAAATAAACACTATAAAGTATAGAATTTTTTGACTAGGGCAGACTGCTAAAGTTCGCTTAATATACACAATACCTGTTGTGAATAGCTTTATTTCTTGTTGCAGACTTTCTAACAAGTCTGCTTTTTACATATAATAAATTTCTTCTACATAAAATATTTATGTTTCATGTCTTAAACAAAAGGGTAAAGTACTATGATAGATTGGAATGTAACAAGAAACAGATCTTTTTTTAAAGATCTGTTTCTTGCTTTTTATTTAATAATTACAAAAATGAATAATAACTAATAATAACTCATACCTTGAGTAAACTATTCAAGACAGGGTGAGCTGTCATCACAAAACCTAATTACGTAACAGAAAAAACTACTCAGATTGAACTGAACCCAAAAAGTTAGACACATTATTTAGGCAGCTAATGAGGATTGAATTCTGTATTCTACAGGGGTCAATCCTTTTAATTTTTCTTTTATTCGTAGATGGTTGTAATAGAGGATATAGGCCTCTAATTCCTGTTTGAACTG
>NZ_JBFTKA010000038.1:0-1658 GCF_056395685.1 Priestia sp. 10L35
ATCCCACTCTTCTTCTCTTTCAAAGTAGGAATCCTCAAATTGATGCTGTACGTAAAATAGCCAAATTCCAAGTGATCCTGCTACAAAAAGGATAGGAGCTTGAACGAGCAGAAAAGCTTGCCAACCAATACCCCAGCATAAAAGTGCATACACTGCAACAATTGAGAAATTGGTTAAATATGTGTTCAAACGTTCCTTTCGTTTCGCGTCTTTTCGATTCAATCGGTTAGAAACGAAGAAAAGATAGATGGGACCTAATCCAAACATAACAATTGGATTGCGGTAAACGCGGTAAGCTAACCGGCCCCAGTAGGAAGCTGCAACATACTCATCAACTGTCATGACCCACACATCACCAGTTCCTCGTTTATCTAAGTTGCTGCTCGTGGCATGATGAATGGAATGGCTTCGTTTCCACTGTTCATAAGGAAACATGGTGATAACCCCACTAATTGTCCCAAGTATATTATTCGCTTTTCGACTTTTGAAAAATGATTGATGACAACAATCATGAAAAATAATAAAGATTCGGACGACGAACCCGGCTGTAACAATAGCTAAGGGCAACGTTAGCCAATAAGAAACGGACAAACTTTGATAAGCTAGAAACCAAAGTAGTAAAAACGGAAGAAATGTGTTTATTAATTGCTTTATACTCGATTTCGTATTAGGTTTTTCAAAAGGTGCTACATTTTTTCTTAGTTCAGTCGTTTTTTGTTTGCTCATGTGTTCCTCCTTACATCTTTACCGTGTTTAATATTCAGCCCTTCTTTATATTTATAGTAGAACATAGTATCTGGTGATAAAAGATATAAACGTCAAGTAACTAGTATGACAACTGTCATACATGTGTGAATGTATTTTCTTAATAAAAGGAAAAAAGTGTGTGGGAAAAAATCAGTTTGATTAAAGCATTAGGATTATTTCGGTCCTAGCTATGTAAAGGTGCTCATAAACCTGTACCTTACCAACAGGTTTTGAGCCACTATTTTTTAAATATATTGCGAACAAAAAACTACCTCCTCTAAATGATGACTAGGGCCGGTAGTTTTTCAGAGCTATGAATGTTCAACTGTCGTTCATTTTGGTATAAAAACTCTTTAACAATTTCATCATATCACGCCCCGATGTTCTAGACAGTTTATCATTATCTTCATGCGTACTCACATACCAGCTGCCCTTGTCATCTTCATTTAATCTATATACCTTACCGTTTCTACCATCTGTATAAAAGTCTCCATCCTTCAGTCTCAAACGATCCCCCCTCTACCACGTATATACCCTGTATTGTACCCAAGATATCCATTTTATAAAAAATTTCATCTACACAAAAACAGCAGGTCTCTTAACACGCTTACTATTTTGTATGTAAGCTACATATGTGGAAAGTCAATTGAATTTATTTACTCCTAGTAGATCTTAAATTAATCTTTTTACAATAGGATTTCACGCTTGAAAGGGTCGTTTTTCCTGTATTTGCTATATTCGGTTTTATATGTTACGATTAAGTTAATTATTTTTGTTCGGTGTAGGATTAAGAGAAGAGAAATCTCTTCCATAGAAATTTTCATCTTAAGATAGTATGGTTGGACAAGGGTAGTAATATAAGTGTGGAGTATTCCACACTAGGAGGCAATATTATGGAACAAGGTACAGTG
>NZ_JBFTKA010000039.1:0-1579 GCF_056395685.1 Priestia sp. 10L35
CACTGTACCTTGTTCCATAATATTGCCTCCTAGTGTGGAATACTCCACACTTATATTACTACCCTTGTCCAACCATACTATCTTAAGATGAAAATTTCTATGGAAGAGATTTCTCTTCTCTTAATCCTACACCGAACAAAAATAATTAAGTTAATCGTACCATATAAAACTGAATATAGCAAATACAGGAAAGTAGATGAATCTTTAAAATGTAAAAACCTGTATTTTAAAAGGCCTAATTTAAAACCTACTGTTTTTGTGTAGATGAAATTTTTTATAAAATGGATATGTTGGGTACAATACCGGGTATATACGTGGTAGAGGGGGGATCGTTTGAGACTGAAGGATGGAGACTTTTATACAGATAGTAGAAACGGTAAGGTATATAGATTAAATGAAGATGACAAGGGCAGCTGGTATGTGAGTATGCGTGATGATGATAAACCGTCAAGGACATCGGGGCGTGAGATGATGAAATTGTTAAACCGATTTTATACCAAAATGAACGACAGTTGAACATTCATAGCTCTGAAAAAACTACCTCAAAATCCTAGTCATCATAGTAGAGGTAGTTTTTTGTTCTCATTATATTTTAAAAATAGTAGCTCAATACCTCTTGGAAAGGTACAGGTTTATGAGCACTTTTACATAGCTAGGACTGAAATAATGCTTTAATGAAACTGAATTTTTTCCACACCCGTTTCCTTTTATGAAGAAAATACATACAGACATGTATGACAATTGTCATACTAGTTACTTGACGTTCATATCTTTTATTACCAGCTACTATGTTCTACTATAAATATAAAGAAGCGCTGTATATTAAACACGGTAAAGATGTAAGGAGGAACACATGAGCAAACAAAAAACGACTGAATTAAGAAAAAATGTAGCACCTTTTGAAAAATCTAATACGAAATCGAGTATAAAGCAATTAATAAACACATTCCTTCCGTTTTTATTACTTTGGTTTCTAGCTTATCAAAGTTTGTCCGTTTCTTATTGGCTAACATTGCCCTTAGCTATTGTTACAGCTGGGTTCGTCGTCCGAATCTTCATTATTTTTCATGATTGTTGTCATCAATCATTTTTCAAAAGCCGAAAAGCGAATAATATCCTTGGGACAATCAGTGGGGTTATCACCATGTTTCCGTATGAACAGTGGAAACGAAGCCACTCGATTCATCATGCCACGAGTAGTAACTTAGATAAACGAGGAACTGGTGATGTGTGGGTCATGACAGTTGATGAGTATGTTGCAGCTTCCCACTGGGGTCGGTTAGCTTACCGAGTTTACCGTAATCCAATTGTTATGTTTGGATTAGGTCCGATTTATCTTTTCTTCGTTTCTAACCGATTGAATCGAAAAGACGCGAAACGAAAGGAACGTTTGAACACATATTTAACCAATTTCACAATTGTTGCGGTGTATGCACTTTTATGTTGGGGTATTGGTTGGCAAGCTTTTCTGCTCGTTCAAGCTCCTATCCTTTTTGTAGCAGGATCACTTGGAATTTGGCTATTTTACGTACAGCATCAATTTGAGGATTCCTACTTTGAAAGAGAAGAAGAGTGGGAT
>NZ_JBFTKA010000040.1:0-1434 GCF_056395685.1 Priestia sp. 10L35
TGAACTGCACCCCAATTGTTAGACAAAAACTAATAATTGGAGGTGCAGTTTTTTATGTCAAAACACACACTTGAAACAAAGTTAAAAGCTGTAGATTTCTACATCAATAAGCAATATTCATATAAAGAAACAGCTGAGTTATATGGTGCGAATACATCAGATGTTATTCAATGGGTGGCATTATTTAAAAAACATGGGAAAGAAGGTTTAGAATCAACGTATACAAAGTACTCTGCCGAGTTTAAAATGGACGTATTAACGTATATTGAAAAAACGGGAGCGTCTATTCGTGAAGCATCTTCTGTATTTAATATCCCTTCATATTCAACGGTTATAAAATGGAGAAGGATCTTTGAAGAACAGGGCATGGACGGCCTGTATGCTAAGACCAGGAGGCCGCCAAAAGTGAAGAAGAATCCGATTAAAAATAATGATTCACAGAAAACAAATGAAGAGCTAGTAAAGGAACTTGAATATTTACGAATGGAAAATGCGTACTTAAAAAAGTTGAACGCCTTAGTACAAACATCAAGGGAATTAAAGAGCGAGAAAAAGCCCAAGTAGTGTTTGAATTAAGGCATGAGTATAAGGTCGTCGACCTTATCAAAGTAGCTAGAATCGCTCGTAGTACGTATTATTATTGGATAAAAGCCTTTAAGCGCCCTGACAAATATAAAGAAGTTAAAGAAACCATTCATCATATCTTTCATAAACACAAAGGGAGGTATGGTTATCGTCGTATTACGCTAGAATTACACCGTCTAGGCTATCTTATTAATCATAAGACGGTCTGTCGATTGATGAAAGAGCTAGGCTTAAAGTGCCTCGTTCGGCTCAAAAAGTATCGTTCTTATCGTGGGAGAACAGGAAGAATCGCTCCAAATATCCTTAAACGTGATTTTAAAGCATCTAAACCAAATGAAAAATGGGTAACCGATATCACAGAGTTTCACCTATTCGGAGAGAAGCTTTACTTATCGCCTATTTTGGACCTTTTTAGTGGGGAAATTATCTCCTACCATATCGACAAGAGACCTACATTTTCACTGGTCACTACGATGTTACATAAAGCATTTGACTGTTTAAATGAGGGAGACTGCCCTATTCTTCATTCTGATCAAGGATGGCACTACCAAATGACCAAATATCAGCATTTATTGAAGGGAAATAACATTACTCAAAGCATGTCCCGCAAGGGTAACTGTTTAGATAATGCGGTTATTGAAAACTTCTTTGGTCTATTAAAATCAGAGTTACTCTATCTACAAGAATTTGAAAGTATAGAACAGTTCAAACAGGAATTAGAGGCCTATATCCTCTATTACAACCATCTACGAATAAAAGAAAAATTAAAAGGATTGACCCCTGTAGAATACAGAATTCAATCCTCATTAGCTGCCTAAATAATGTGTCTAACTTTTTGGGTTCAGTTCA
>NZ_JBFTKA010000041.1:0-1193 GCF_056395685.1 Priestia sp. 10L35
TGGAGATGGTACGATAAACTGAACACTAAATTAAGAGAAAAAGGTGATTCGGTTTATGGGTAGAAAAGTTTATGATCGTCAATTTAAAATGGCTGCCGTTCAGTTGGTACTGGAAGAGAACCTATTTGTAAAAGAGGTTGCGAAAGAATTATCTATTCATCCTAATACGCTATATCGTTGGGCAAGTGAATACGAAGAATATGGGGAAAGTGCGTTTCCAGGCCGTGGGAGCGCACTTTATAATTCCCAGTATGAAATAAAAAAGCTTAAACGTGAGAATGAAGAACTTAGAAAAGAGCTTGATCTACTAAAAAAGTTCCGGGTCTTCTTGAAGAAAAAGAATGTGTAAGGTTTCAATTCTTAAAAGAAAATAAACACAACTATAACATCAAGAAGGCTTGTAAAACGTTAAACATCTCACGATCAGGTTACTATGAATATTTACAGAGAAAACCTTCTAAAAGAGCTTTAGAGAATGAAGTGTTACRTGCAGAAATACAGGAGATATTTAAGGAACATAAGGGTCGATATGGATCTTTAAGAGTTACAAAGGTTCTTGAGAAGAAGGGAATCAAGGTAAACAGAAAAAGAGTAGGAAAACTGATGCGTCAAATGAACCTATATGCGAAAGGAAGCAGGTATCGCTATAAACGTTATAATAAAAAATCACCTTCTATAGAAAGACCCAACCTCCTAAATCAAGTTTTTCACACAGACGGACGAAATAAAATATGGGTCGGTGACATTACCTATATCCCTACTCAAAAGGGTACTTTATACCTTGCGGTATTTGTGGATATGTACTCGAGAAAAGTGAGTGGCTGGTCTATGAGTACACGGATGAAAGATTCTCTTGTGATAGACGCTTTTTTACAAGGATATAACAAAGAACATCCTCCAACAGGATTAATTATCCATACAGACCAGGGATCCCAATATACGGGTAGTAATTTTCAAGCCATACTGAAAAAGTATGGTGCTGTTTCAAGTGTCAGCAGAAAAGGAAACCCCTACGATAATGCATTAATGGAATCTTTTTATAAGACCATAAAAAGAGAGCTCATTCATGGTGCCAAATTTACAACACCAGAACAAGCTCGAAAAGAAGTATTTAAATATATAGAGCTCTATTACAATACCAAAAGAATGCATTCTTCTCTGCATTATCTTTCCCCTATTGAATACGAAAAAGC
>NZ_JBFTKA010000042.1:0-1124 GCF_056395685.1 Priestia sp. 10L35
TACTCACCCGTCCGCCGCTAACGTCATAGAAGCAAGCTTCTAATCAGTTCGCTCGACTTGCATGTATTAGGCACGCCGCCAGCGTTCATCCTGAGCCAGGATCAAACTCTCCGAAGAAATGTTTGACTTGCTCAATTTAAAAAATAAAARTTAACGTTGACGTTTGTCGCTTTGTTCAGTTTTCAAAGTTCAATGTTCAAATCATAAGTTGTCGTTTCAACGACGCTTAATAATAATAAAATATATCAAATGAAACGTCAATAGTTTTTCTAAAAAAAACATTCTTTTTTATTTCCATTGTATTTTACACGTCACGGTAACAACTATTCATTAAACATTAATTATTATATCTTAATATCCCCACTCCACTTTTTTCAAATGTGAAATTGATGCTAATAAAATATGAATGAAAGAAAAGATATAAAGTATCTATGCTCTCTTTATAAGGCATACTTATAAAGAGAGGAGTAGTGATTAGTATGTATTATAGTAAAAGAAATCAAGAACCTCCGGTTCAAGAAGAAACAGAAATTTGGGAATGTACAGTAGAAAAGTGTAAAGGCTGGATGAGGAAAGACTTCTCTTACGATAGTCATCAGAAATGTCCTTTATGTAAAAGTCAGATGGAAGCTAAAAAACGCCTTATTGATAAAATCCCCCGTAATCCCCATAGAAGATAATGTACACCTATGCTTTTTAAAAGATTAAACACTACCTATATATATAAAAGTCTTTGTTCATATTTGCTTTCTATTTCTATTATATGTTATAACTAATTAACCTTGTATCGATCGTCTTGTCTAAAACCCAGGCTTTTTTTAAAGCCTGGGTTTTCTATTGAACTAATAGTAGATAAATCATAGTTTGCTAATTATAAGGCCATAAAAAAAGACTCCTTTATAAGGAGTCTTTTTTGTTATCACTTTTAATTATGCTTTGTGAACGTTAGCAGCTTGTGCTCCACGTTGACCTTCTTCGATATCAAAAGTAACTTTTTGACCTTCTTCTAATGATTTGAAACCTTCACCTTGAATAGCACTGAAATGAACGAATACATCGTCTCCGCCTTCGATTTCAATGAAACCGAAACCTTTGTCTGCATTAAACCATTTTACTGTACCTTG
>NZ_JBFTKA010000043.1:0-1005 GCF_056395685.1 Priestia sp. 10L35
CAAGGTACAGTAAAATGGTTTAATGCAGACAAAGGTTTCGGTTTCATTGAAATCGAAGGCGGAGACGATGTATTCGTTCATTTCAGTGCTATTCAAGGTGAAGGTTTCAAATCATTAGAAGAAGGTCAAAAAGTTACTTTTGATATCGAGCAAGGTCAACGTGGAGCACAAGCTGCTAACGTTCACAAAGCATAATTAAAAGTGATAACAAAAAGGACTCCTTATGAAGGAGTCCTTTTTTTATGGTCTTATAATTAGAAAACCATGATTTATCTACTATTAGTTCAATAGAAAACCCAGGCTTTAAAAAAAGCCTGGGTTTTAGACAAGACGATCGATACAAGGTATAACTAGTTATAACATACATTAGAAATAGAAAGCAAATGCAAATAAATTAACTATATTTTCAATTAAATAATATAGTAGTAATTTTTAATCTATGCGATAGCATTGGTACAAATTATCTTCGATGGGGATTAAGGGGGATTTTATTAATAAGCCGTTCTCCAGCTTTCATATAATTTCCACACAAAGGGCATTTTTGGTGATTGTCGTAAGAGAAATCCTTTTTCATCCAGCCCTTACAATCTTCTACTGTACATTCCCAAACCTCTGTTTGTTCTTGGGCTAAAGGTTCTTGATTTCTTTTGCCGTAATAATACATACTAACATCACTACTCCTCTTACTATAGTATACCTTATAAAGGAGTAATGAATCATTTATATGCATTGGTAGTTTTTACAGCTTTATTTTTATAAATTCAAGAATCAAAATATGTATTAAGTATATCTTGTCCCCATAGAAAAAACACCTCCAAGTGATTGTTAGGTCGTATATACCCGTTTTTTAACTTAATGGACTTGTCAATATTTATTGGACACTAAGTTAAGATACTATGATGAATAGGCTTTTTCGTATTCAATAGGGGAAAGATAATGCAGAGAAGAATGCATTCTTTTGGTATTGTAATAGAGCTCTATATATTTAAATACTTCTTTTCGAGC
>NZ_JBFTKA010000044.1:0-717 GCF_056395685.1 Priestia sp. 10L35
ACAGGATTCGAACCTGCGACCCCTTGGTCCCAAACCAAGTGCTCTACCAAGCTGAGCTACTTCCCGTTYATGGCGCGCCCGAGAGGAGTCGAACCCCTAACCTTTTGATCCGTAGTCAAACGCTCTATCCAATTGAGCTACGGGCGCTTMTTAAAATGAGCCATGAAGGACTCGAACCTTCGACCCTCTGATTAAAAGTCAGATGCTCTACCAACTGAGCTAATGGCTCGAAAAAATGGTGGAGGATGACGGGATCGAACCGCCGACCCCCTGCTTGTAAGGCAGGTGCTCTCCCAGCTGAGCTAATCCTCCAAAAAAAAATCTATATAAGCGCTATAAACAGCGTTGTTTTCATTACTTATAATAGAATGTTCCAAATAAAAAACCCCTATACTCTTTTACAAGAGGTTAATAAGGGTCCTTATCATTGAATTGCCTGGCAACGTCCTACTCTCACAGGGACAAAGTCCCAACTACCATTGGCGCTAAAGAGCTTAACTTCCGTGTTCGGTATGGGAACGGGTGTGACCTCTTCGCTATCGCCACCAGACCTGTATCTCAATAATTAGTTGGTTGCGGGGACAGGATTTGAACCTGCGACCTTCGGGTTATGAGCCCGACGAGCTACCGAACTGCTCCACCCCGCGATGATAAAAAAGCAAAATAAAAATGCCTAGCGATGTCCTACTCTCACAGGGACAAAGTCCCAACTACCAT
>NZ_JBFTKA010000045.1:0-685 GCF_056395685.1 Priestia sp. 10L35
TGAGATTTCCCATAGCGCAAGCTAGTAAGATCCCTGAAAGATGATCAGGTTGATAGGTCAGAGGTGGAAGCGTGGCGACATGTGTAGCTGACTGATACTAATCGATCGAGGACTTAACCAAACTTTTAAAAGCGTAAGCTTTACTCAGCGAACTGTTATCTAGTTTTGAAAGAATAAATCTTTCGAAAAAAAGTATTGCTTTCTTTATAAAATAGTGTATAATATAATATGTCTGGTGGCGATAGCGAAGAGGTCACACCCGTTCCCATACCGAACACGGAAGTTAAGCTCTTTAGCGCCAATGGTAGTTGGGACTTTGTCCCTGTGAGAGTAGGACGTTGCCAGGCTTATATTTCGGAGGATTAGCTCAGCTGGGAGAGCACCTGCCTTACAAGCAGGGGGTCGGCGGTTCGATCCCGTCATCCTCCACCATCGACTATTTAAGTCAGAGATTGCACGCCGGTGTAGCTCAATTGGTAGAGCAACTGACTTGTAATCAGTAGGTTGGGGGTTCAAGTCCTCTTGCCGGCACCATTTTTTTCGAGCCATTAGCTCAGTTGGTAGAGCATCTGACTTTTAATCAGAGGGTCGAAGGTTCGAGTCCTTCATGGCTCACCATTTATATTCACACGCGGGTGTGGCGGAATTGGCAGACGCGCTAGACTTAGGATCTAGTGTCTTACGA
>NZ_JBFTKA010000046.1:0-675 GCF_056395685.1 Priestia sp. 10L35
TCGTAAGACACTAGATCCTAAGTCTAGCGCGTCTGCCAATTCCGCCACACCCGCGTGTGAATATAAATGGTGAGCCATGAAGGACTCGAACCTTCGACCCTCTGATTAAAAGTCAGATGCTCTACCAACTGAGCTAATGGCTCGAAAAACTGGTGCCGGCAAGAGGACTTGAACCCCCAACCTACTGATTACAAGTCAGTTGCTCTACCAGTTGAGCTACACCGGCAAATGGTGGAGGATGACGGGATCGAACCGCCGACCCCCTGCTTGTAAGGCAGGTGCTCTCCCAGCTGAGCTAATCCTCCGATATATAAGCCTGGCAACGTCCTACTCTCACAGGGACAAAGTCCCAACTACCATTGGCGCTAAAGAGCTTAACTTCCGTGTTCGGTATGGGAACGGGTGTGACCTCTTCGCTATCGCCACCAGACATATTATATTATACATGATTTCCAAAAGAAAGCAAGACTTTTTTTGAAAAGTTTTGTTCTCTCAAAACTAGATAACAGTTCGCTGAGTAAAGCTTACGCTTTTAAAATTTGGTTAAGTCCTCGATCGATTAGTATCAGTCAGCTACACATGTCGCCACGCTTCCACCTCTGACCTATCAACCTGATCATCTTTCAGGGATCTTACTAGCTTGCGCTATGGGAAATCTCATCTTGAGGGGGGCTT
>NZ_JBFTKA010000047.1:0-574 GCF_056395685.1 Priestia sp. 10L35
GATCCGTAGTCAAACGCTCTATCCAATTGAGCTACGGGCGCTTATTAAAATGGTGCCGAGGGCCGGACTTGAACCGGCACGGTAGTCACCTACCGCAGGATTTTAAGTCCTGTGTGTCTGCCAATTCCACCACCCCGGCAGGACTTATACGTGGAGGCGGCAACCGGATTTGAACCGGTGATAAAGGTTTTGCAGACCTTGGCCTTACCACTTGGCTATGCCGCCAATATATATGGAGCGGAAGACGAGGTTCGAACTCGCGACCCCCACCTTGGCAAGGTGGTGTTCTACCACTGAACTACTTCCGCGTTATTGTCTAATTTAAGATGCGGGTGAAGGGACTTGAACCCCCACGTCATAAGACACTAGATCCTAAGTCTAGCGCGTCTGCCAATTCCGCCACACCCGCGTGTGAATATACATGGTGAGCCATGAAGGACTCGAACCTTCGACCCTCTGATTAAAAGTCAGATGCTCTACCAACTGAGCTAATGGCTCTCTATGGCTGGGCTAGCTGGATTCGAACCAACGCATGACGGAATCAAAATCCGTTGCCTTACCGCTTGGCGATAGC
>NZ_JBFTKA010000048.1:0-562 GCF_056395685.1 Priestia sp. 10L35
AAAATGGCGGTCCCGACGGGAATCGAACCCGCGATCTCCTGCGTGACAGGCAGGCATGTTAACCGCTACACCACGGGACCACTTTGGTTGCGGGGACAGGATTTGAACCTGCGACCTTCGGGTTATGAGCCCGACGAGCTACCGAACTGCTCCACCCCGCGATGATATGAATATGATATAAATAAATGGCGGAGGAAGAGGGATTCGAACCCCCGCGGGCTTTAACACCCCTGTCGGTTTTCAAGACCGATCCCTTCAGCCGGACTTGGGTATTCCTCCGTATATTTATAACAAATGTAACTTATATGGTAGCGGCGGAGGGAGTCGAACCCACGACCTCACGGGTATGAACCGTACGCTCTAGCCAGCTGAGCTACACCGCCATATTATTYGTTACAAYTATTYARTTTAATTGGTGGAGCCTAGCGGGATCGAACCGCTGACCTCCTGCGTGCAAGGCAGGCGCTCTCCCAGCTGAGCTAAGGCCCCATAAATGGTCGGGAAGACAGGATTCGAACCTGCGACCCCTTGGTCCCAAACCAAGTGCTCTACCAAGCTGAGC
>NZ_JBFTKA010000049.1:0-556 GCF_056395685.1 Priestia sp. 10L35
GTGTTGCAGGTCGGCGGGTTTCTGCGGTGTGCCTCGACGCTCCAGATAATCCTTCGATGCGCACAGGGTCATCGTGTAGTCGATGAGCGGGCGAGAAATCATGTTGGACAGCTCGGTCGTGCCCAGACGAATCGCCACGTCGAAACCGTTGTCGAGCAAGTCCAGGCGCTGGTTGGTCAAAACGACATCGAGTTTGACTTGCGGGCAGCGCAGGGTGAATTCGCTCAGGGCCGGTGCGAGCCGTTCGGTGCCGAAGGTCAGCGGTGCGGTGATGCGCAGAGTGCCGCTCGGCTCGTCGAGGGTTTGTTCGGCCAGGCGTTCGGAGTCAGCCACCAGCCCCAGCACTTCGAGACACCGCTGATAGTACGCCGTGCCGAATTCCGTCAAACGCTGACGCCGTGTCGTACGGTTGAGCAAGCGCACACCCAGGCGTTGCTCCAGAGCCCGCAGATGATTACCGACCATGGTCGTGGACATTTCGCACTGCAAAGCGGCGGCGGTCATGCTGCCGGCTTCCACCACTCTTACGTAAACGGTCATTGCCTGGAATAAATCC
>NZ_JBFTKA010000050.1:0-540 GCF_056395685.1 Priestia sp. 10L35
TCCTTTTTTATTTTGAGAAAACAGGGAATCTTTTAAGACTCGTCGTATTCATATAGATAAAGAGGTGGTTGAATTGAAACAATTAATTATCAATAATGTTGAATTTAACGTTGAAAATTTCGAAGAAAAAACAATTACACATTCCACTACAGGTGAGCAGCTAAAAAAGATTGGTTTTGCATTTTCGATTATAGGAAAAAAAGATTATAACTTATATGACTTATTTTTCGAGAGCCCCGATTTTGAACTTACTATTGTTGATACAAATGAGAAACTTAAAATGAAAAATATTTCACACAGTACTTTTTATCAAGCAGCAGAGATAACAGATGACACAAAAATCGTATTTAGAATTAAGTTACAACAAGAACCAGCCAAAGAAAAAGAACTTACAAAAGATCAGAAGTTGATGGTTAATGCCGTAAATGAGGTTGTTTTATCTAGAGTAAGATTTAAAGCTTTAGAAGAAATACTAGAAGAAAAAGGATTAATCAAAGGTGATGAATTATTTGATAAGATTGAAAAAGTAGCTAAAAGAGA
>NZ_JBFTKA010000051.1:0-510 GCF_056395685.1 Priestia sp. 10L35
TAGTGCCAAGGCATTCACCGTGCGCCCTTTCTAACTTAACCATTAGCGAATAAATGGTACAACATAATGTTGTGTTATTTATTGGTTTGATTAAAGAAAAGTTTCACTTTTCCTCAGCAATTACTGTTATCTAGTTTTCAAAGAACAATTGGTGGAGCCTAGCGGGATCGAACCGCTGACCTCCTGCGTGCAAGGCAGGCGCTCTCCCAGCTGAGCTAAGGCCCCATTCGTTTAAATATATATGGTGGGCCTAAGTGGACTCGAACCACCGACCTCACGCTTATCAGGCGTGCGCTCTAACCAGCTGAGCTATAGGCCCATATATATGATAGAGAGAATTCTCTCAAAACTGAACGAAATGAAACGTACGTCATGTAAAAATCCTTAGAAAGGAGGTGATCCAGCCGCACCTTCCGATACGGCTACCTTGTTACGACTTCACCCCAATCATCTGTCCCACCTTAGGCGGCTAGCTCCTTACGGTTACTCCACCGACTTCGGGTGTTACAA
>NZ_JBFTKA010000052.1:0-476 GCF_056395685.1 Priestia sp. 10L35
AGATGATCAGGTTGATAGGTCAGAGGTGGAAGCGTGGCGACATGTGTAGCTGACTGATACTAATCGATCGAGGACTTAACCAAACTTTTAAAAGCGTAAGCTTTACTCAGCAAACTGTTACCTAGTTTTGAGAGAGCAATCTCTTGTCTGGTGGCGATAGCGAAGAGGTCACACCCGTTCCCATACCGAACACGGAAGTTAAGCTCTTTAGCGCCAATGGTAGTTGGGACTTTGTCCCTGTGAGAGTAGGACGTTGCCAGGCTGGAAAAGATCTCTCTTTTCTTTTAAAAAAGTTGTTGACATTACGTTGATAACTTGATAAGATAGTAAAGTCGCTTAAGAGCGGCGGTTGAACTTTGAAAACTGAACAAAGCGACAAACGTCAACGTTAATTTTTATTTTTTAAATTGAGCAAGTCAAACATTTCTTCGGAGAGTTTGATCCTGGCTCAGGATGAACGCTGGCGGCGTGCCTAA
>NZ_JBFTKA010000053.1:0-467 GCF_056395685.1 Priestia sp. 10L35
GCTAGCCGCCTAAGGTGGGACAGATGATTGGGGTGAAGTCGTAACAAGGTAGCCGTATCGGAAGGTGCGGCTGGATCACCTCCTTTCTAAGGATTTTTACATGACGTACGTTTTGACACTTTGTTCAGTTTTGAGAGTTCAATCTCTCATAATAATTGCGCCTGCGATTACTTGGCGCAAAACTGCACGTAGATATCACAGTGATGTTTATCATGATGTGATGGAAGTCAGTTGTTTTGTTCTTTGAAAACTAGATAACAGTAATTGCTGAGGAAAAGTGAAACTTTTCTTTAATCAAAYCAATAAATAACACAACAKTATGTTGTACCATTTATTCGCTAATGGTTAAGTTAGAAAGGGCGCACGGTGAATGCCTTGGCACTAGGAGCCGATGAAGGACGGGACTAACACCGATATGCTTCGGGGAGCTGTAAGTGAGCTTTGATCCGGAGATTTCCGAATGGGGA
>NZ_JBFTKA010000054.1:0-455 GCF_056395685.1 Priestia sp. 10L35
ACAGTTCAAACAGGAATTAGAGGCCTATATCCTCTATTACAACCATCTACGAATAAAAGAAAAATTAAAAGGATTGACCCCTGTAGAATACAGAATTCAATCCTCATTAGCTGCCTAAATAATGTGTCTAACTTTTTGGGTTCAGTTCACTGTACAGTAGTTTTTTCTGTTACTTGAATTTTATTTAAAAGGGTCTATGAGAGAATGCTTCACAGCATCTTGAGCAGTTTGTTCAATTCACTATTTATTATTCATTTTATAAGTTTAAATAAAAAAGAAGATATTCAATTTTTATTGAGGTTGGGTCTTTTGTTATTCAAATTCATACGAGATTTTTTATTGTCTAGTAGATGCTTAATTTCTTTGAAGCTTACAAAACTTTTATTTTGTTGATCTAAAAGTCGAAAACGAAGGGACTTCAAGCTTGTGCTTAGTGTAATGGTTGTTGCTTTCTG
>NZ_JBFTKA010000055.1:0-451 GCF_056395685.1 Priestia sp. 10L35
ACCTACACCAAGAACTGGGTGGCCGAGTACGAAGCGGGCCTGCCGAACTACAACAAGTTCAAGCAGGCCGACCTGGAGCACCCGATCGAGAAGGTAGGCAAGGAACTGCGCGCCAAGATGGTCTGGTTGCAAGGTCAAGCCGCGTAACAACGCGGCACCCCCACCCGCTCTGCAAGGTTCCCCCATGAACTCTCCCACACACCGCAGCGCGCCGCCCAACGGCGCGCGCTGGCTGACCCAGGCGCTGGAGGCCGAGGGTGTCCGTACGCTGTTCGGCTATCCGGGCGGCACCATCATGCCGTTCTACGACGCGCTGGTGGATTCGTCGCTGAAGCACATCCTGGTGCGCCATGAGCAGGGCGCGGCACTGGCCGCCAACGGCTTTGCGCGCGCCAGTGGCCAGGTCGGCGTCTGCGTGGCGACCTCCGGGCCGGGCGCCTCGAACCTGGTC
>NZ_JBFTKA010000056.1:0-441 GCF_056395685.1 Priestia sp. 10L35
GGCGGGCGCTGTGGGAAAGTTCGCTCACCCGCGGACGGCGGTGATCTCGACGCCGGCGGCGGCGGCGTGGGGGGCCAGGGCCAGGGGCTTTTCGACCCGCACCCGGGCGCGGGTGACGCGATGGTCGTCGAAACAGGCCTGGGCCAGGCGCTCGGCGAAGGTCTCGACCAGGTCGATATGGCCGGCGGCCGCGATGTCCTGGGCGGCGGTGCGGATGGTCTCGTAGTTGACCGTGTCGCCCAGTTCCTCGCAGTGGCTGGCGGCCACGTCGAGCTCGACGTCGATGACCAGCGGCTGCACGCGGCCGTGCTCGTGGTCGTAGACGCCGATCTGGGCCTCGACCTTGAGGCCGCGCACGAAGACCTTGGTCACGATGACCTTGGCGAGAACGGGCGCCGGGAACGGCGTTTCGGAGAGGGGGGAGGCGGACAAGGGCGGGGG
>NZ_JBFTKA010000057.1:0-428 GCF_056395685.1 Priestia sp. 10L35
GATCCGTAGTCAAACGCTCTATCCAATTGAGCTACGGGCGCTTATTAAAATGGTGCCGAGGGCCGGACTTGAACCGGCACGGTAGTCACCTACCGCAGGATTTTAAGTCCTGTGTGTCTGCCAATTCCACCACCCCGGCAGGACTTATATATGTGGAGCGGAAGACGAGGTTCGAACTCGCGACCCCCACCTTGGCAAGGTGGTGTTCTACCACTGAACTACTTCCGCACATATATGAAATTAATGAAAGATGCGGGTGAAGGGACTTGAACCCCCACGTCGTAAGACACTAGATCCTAAGTCTAGCGCGTCTGCCAATTCCGCCACACCCGCGTGTGAATATAAATGGTGAGCCATGAAGGACTCGAACCTTCGACCCTCTGATTAAAAGTCAGATGCTCTACCAACTGAGCTAATGGCTCGAAAAA
>NZ_JBFTKA010000058.1:0-421 GCF_056395685.1 Priestia sp. 10L35
GTTTACAACCCATAGGGCAGTCTTCCTGCACGCGGCATGGCTGGTTCAGAGTTGCCTCCATTGACCAATATTCCTTACTGCTGCCTCCCGTAGGAGTCTGGWCCGTGTCTCAGTWCCAGTGTGGSKGGYCATCCTCTCAGAYCMSCTAGKSATCGTCGCCTWGGTGRGCCGTTACCCCRCCWACTAGCTAATGACACGCATGCCCATCTCAATCCCATAAATGTTTGATCATTGGATAATGCCATCCTGTGATTTTATGCGGTATTAATCCGGATTTCTCCGGGCTATCCCCCAGATTAAGGTAGGTTGCATACGCGTTACGCACCCGTGCGCCACTTTCTTAAGGAGCAAGCCCCTTAATATCGTTCGACTTGCATGTATTAGGCCTGCCGCTAGCGTTCATCCTGAGCCAGGATCAAAC
>NZ_JBFTKA010000059.1:0-411 GCF_056395685.1 Priestia sp. 10L35
CAATAAGGACGCACCACGGGTCGTCTACCTGTTCAGCGACCCGAACTGCCCGTACTGCAACATGTTCTGGGAACAGGCACGGCCGTGGGTCCAGGCCGGCAAGGTGCAGCTGCGGCACATCATGGTCGGYATYATYCGCGAAGACAGCCCCGGCAAATCCGCCGCGCTGCTGGCCGCCAAGGACCCGCAGAAAGCCCTGGAAGAACACGAGAAATCCGGCAAGGGCAGCTCGCTCAAGGCCTTGAAGGACGTACCACCGGCGGTTCAGGCGAAACTGGCGGCGAACATGAAGTTGATGGAAGACCTGGAACTGGCCGCCACCCCGGCGATTTTCTACATGGATGAAAAGGGCCAGTTGCAACAACAGCAAGGCGCGCCGTCGCCGGACAAGTTGCTGAAGATTCTCGGGCC
>NZ_JBFTKA010000060.1:0-410 GCF_056395685.1 Priestia sp. 10L35
GGCTCGGTAGCTCAGTTGGTAGAGCAAAGGACTGAAAATCCTTGTGTCGGCGGTTCGATTCCGTCCCGAGCCACCATTTTAAGACGGCGATTGTGGCGAAGTGGTTAACGCACCGGATTGTGGTTCCGGCATTCGTGGGTTCGATTCCCATCAGTCGCCCCATCTTAAGTAACGCGGGTGTAGTTTAGTGGTAAAACCTCAGCCTTCCAAGCTGATGTCGTGAGTTCGATTCTCATCACCCGCTCCAAAAATGGGCCTATAGCTCAGCTGGTTAGAGCGCACGCCTGATAAGCGTGAGGTCGGTGGTTCGAGTCCACTTAGGCCCACCATATTCCACAGTAGCTCAGTGGTAGAGCTATCGGCTGTTAACCGATCGGTCGTAGGTTCGAGTCCTACCTGTGGAGCCATAC
>NZ_JBFTKA010000061.1:0-407 GCF_056395685.1 Priestia sp. 10L35
GGAGGATTAGCTCAGCTGGGAGAGCACCTGCCTTACAAGCAGGGGGTCGGCGGTTCGATCCCGTCATCCTCCACCACCGTGCCGGTGTAGCTCAACTGGTAGAGCAACTGACTTGTAATCAGTAGGTTGGGGGTTCAAGTCCTCTTGCCGGCACCATTTATATCGGAGGGGTAGCGAAGTGGCTAAACGCGGCGGACTGTAAATCCGCTCCTTCGGGTTCGGCAGTTCGAATCTGCCCCCCTCCACCATYTYTATTGGGCTATCGCCAAGCGGTAAGGCAACGGATTTTGATTCCGTCATGCGTTGGTTCGAATCCAGCTAGCCCAGCCATAGAGAGCCATTAGCTCAGTTGGTAGAGCATCTGACTTTTAATCAGAGGGTCGAAGGTTCGAGTCCTTCATGGCTCA
>NZ_JBFTKA010000062.1:0-396 GCF_056395685.1 Priestia sp. 10L35
AGAGAGCAATCTCTTGTCTGGTGGCGATAGCGAAGAGGTCACACCCGTTCCCATACCGAACACGGAAGTTAAGCTCTTTAGCGCCAATGGTAGTTGGGACTTTGTCCCTGTGAGAGTAGGACGTTGCCAGGCAATGAATAAGACCCCTTATGAGTCTCTTGTAAAAGAGCATAGGGGTTTTTTATTTGAAATATTCTATCATAAGTAATGAAAATAACGCTGTTTATAGCGCTTATATAGATTTTTTTGGAGGATTAGCTCAGCTGGGAGAGCACCTGCCTTACAAGCAGGGGGTCGGCGGTTCGATCCCGTCATCCTCCACCACCGTGCCGGTGTAGCTCAACTGGTAGAGCAACTGACTTGTAATCAGTAGGTTGGGGGTTCAAGTCCTCTTGC
>NZ_JBFTKA010000063.1:0-392 GCF_056395685.1 Priestia sp. 10L35
CGCTTGCACAGGGCAGCGAAGCCGATGCGCTGGCCACCCTGCAGTCACATGTCGATGGTCTCAGCCCGCACGAGGCCGAAGAGCGCCTGCTGCGCTTCGGCCCCAACGAGGTCGATCACGAGAAGCCACTGCCGTGGTGGCGCCATCTGTGGCAGTGCTATCGCAACCCGTTCAACCTGCTGCTGACGGTGCTGGCGGCCGTGTCCTGGCTGACCGAAGACGCCAAGGCGACGGTGGTGATCGGTGCGATGGTGGTGCTGTCCACCCTGATCCGCTTCGTGCAGGAAGGGCGCTCCAACCGCGCCGCCGAACGGCTGAAGGCGCTGGTAGGCAACACCGCCCGCGTGCTGCGCCGCGCTGCGGGCACCGAGGCGGCAGAAGTGGCCGATCAG
>NZ_JBFTKA010000064.1:0-390 GCF_056395685.1 Priestia sp. 10L35
ATGAAGCCCCCCTCAAGATGAGATTTCCCATAGCGCAAGCTAGTAAGATCCCTGAAAGATGATCAGGTTGATAGGTCAGAGGTGGAAGCGTGGCGACATGTGTAGCTGACTGATACTAATCGATCGAGGACTTAACCAAACTTTAAAAGTATAAGCTTTACTCAGCAAACTGTTACCTAGTTTTGAGAGAACAATCTCATATAAATGTCTAGTGATAATGGCAAAGAGGTCACACCCGTTCCCATACCGAACACGGAAGTTAAGCTCTTTAGCGCCGATGGTAGTTGGGACTTTGTCCCTGTGAGAGTAGGACATCGCTAGGCATTTTTATTTTGCTTTTTTATCATCGCGGGGTGGAGCAGTTCGGTAGCTCGTCGGGCTCATAACCCG
>NZ_JBFTKA010000065.1:0-388 GCF_056395685.1 Priestia sp. 10L35
CGGGTTATGAGCCCGACGAGCTACCGAACTGCTCCACCCCGCGATGATAAAAAAGCAAAATAAAAATGCCTAGCGATGTCCTACTCTCACAGGGACAAAGTCCCAACTACCATCGGCGCTAAAGAGCTTAACTTCCGTGTTCGGTATGGAAACGGGTGTGACCTCTTCGCCATTATCACTAGACATTTTATATGAGATTGTTCTCTCAAAACTAGATAACAGTTTGCTGAGTAAAGCTCACGCTTTTAAAATTTGGTTAAGTCCTCGATCGATTAGTATCAGTCAGCTACACATGTCGCCACGCTTCCACCTCTGACCTATCAACCTGATCATCTTTCAGGGATCTTACTAGCTCGCGCTATGGGAAATCTCATCTTGAGGGGGGCTT
>NZ_JBFTKA010000066.1:0-386 GCF_056395685.1 Priestia sp. 10L35
GCGGGATCGAACCGCTGACCTCCTGCGTGCAAGGCAGGCGCTCTCCCAGCTGAGCTAAGGCCCCATAAATGGTCGGGAAGACAGGATTCGAACCTGCGACCCCTTGGTCCCAAACCAAGTGCTCTACCAAGCTGAGCTACTTCCCGTTTTATGGCGCGCCCGAGAGGAGTCGAACCCCTAACCTTTTGATCCGTAGTCAAACGCTCTATCCAATTGAGCTACGGGCGCTTTATATATATGGAGCGGAAGACGAGGTTCGAACTCGCGACCCCCACCTTGGCAAGGTGGTGTTCTACCACTGAACTACTTCCGCTTATTAAAATGAGCCATGAAGGACTCGAACCTTCGACCCTCTGATTAAAAGTCAGATGCTCTACCAACTGAGC
>NZ_JBFTKA010000067.1:0-386 GCF_056395685.1 Priestia sp. 10L35
CTAGTGCCAAGGCATTCACCGTGCGCCCTTTCTAACTTAACCATTAGCGAATAAATGGTACAACATAATGTTGTGTTATTTATTGATTTGATTAAAGAAAAGTTTCACTTTTCCTCAGCAATTACTGTTATCTAGTTTTCAAAGAACAAAACAACTGACTTCAATCACATCATGATAAACATCACTGTGATATCTACGTGCAGTTTTGCGCCGAGTAATCGCAGGCGCAATTATTAATGAGAGATTAAACTCTCAAAACTGAACAAAGTGTCAAAACGTACGTCATGTAAAAATCCTTAGAAAGGAGGTGATCCAGCCGCACCTTCCGATACGGCTACCTTGTTACGACTTCACCCCAATCATCTGTCCCACCTTAGGCGGCTAGC
>NZ_JBFTKA010000068.1:0-385 GCF_056395685.1 Priestia sp. 10L35
GGCAAGAGGACTTGAACCCCCAACCTACTGATTACAAGTCAGTTGCTCTACCAGTTGAGCTACACCGGCACGGTGGTGGAGGATGACGGGATCGAACCGCCGACCCCCTGCTTGTAAGGCAGGTGCTCTCCCAGCTGAGCTAATCCTCCGTGTATCATACACAATATTCATTGTATAAAAGATTTTTATAAATGAGCCAAATAAAAAACCCCTAGACTCTTTTATAAGAGCATAAAAAGGGGTCTTATTCATTGCCTGGCAACGTCCTACTCTCACAGGGACAAAGTCCCAACTACCATTGGCGCTAAAGAGCTTAACTTCCGTGTTCGGTATGGGAACGGGTGTGACCTCTTCGCTATCGCCACCAGACAAGAGATTGCTCTCT
>NZ_JBFTKA010000069.1:0-370 GCF_056395685.1 Priestia sp. 10L35
GTTATAATTTACTAGGAACGAGAAAAACCGCCCAAGTCTTTGGTCGGACAGGCGGTTCTCTCGTATCAAAAAGGTTGGAGTTAACCTTTATTCAAGTTGTTATATGTGTATTTTACCACATAGAGGTTAATTCCTTCCACAAAAAAGGGAGAGAATTAATATGACAAAAATTGTGAATTTTGACCAAGCCGAAAAGAAAGCCAGAAAGAGGGATTTTGATTTAGAAAAGCTTCAGTATGCTTTAGATCATGGGGGTGTCCCTCAAGAATTTATTGAAAATGCTATGGAATTATTAAGTAAGGCTACTGGAAAAGAACTTTACATAGGGACTAAACGCTCACCACAGTCGAAAGTGAGGTTTGCTCAATTC
>NZ_JBFTKA010000070.1:0-367 GCF_056395685.1 Priestia sp. 10L35
CAGGGGGGCCGGGACACCGAGACCGAGTTCATGCTCCGGTACGCCGGGTTCTGAGCTCCGGCTCCGCCAGCGAGGCCAGGTCACGCCACCAGGCGATGCGGGTGGGCCGCCCGTCGTAGTCCTTGCGCTGGTTGGCGCCGCTCGTGCCCGGCAGCACGAAGACGTCCGAGGGTCCAAGGCCCCACGGCGCGATCCCGAGGCCCGGGGGACGGTGGCCCAGCGCCCGGGCCGCATGCGCGGCGGTGCCCTTGGCGGTGAAGGCGAGGAACGCCGGCTGCCACCTCTCGACGGCCTCGACGAGGCGGTCGATCTCGACCCAGCCCCGGCCGGTGTGGTGGTCCCAGTGGCCGACGAGGTCGGTCAGCCC
>NZ_JBFTKA010000071.1:0-363 GCF_056395685.1 Priestia sp. 10L35
ATGAAGCCCCCCTCAAGATGAGATTTCCCATAGCGCAAGCTAGTAAGATCCCTGAAAGATGATCAGGTTGATAGGTCAGAGGTGGAAGCGTGGCGACATGTGTAGCTGACTGATACTAATCGATCGAGGACTTAACCAAACTTTAAAAGCGTAAGCTTTACTCAGTAAACTGTTACCTAGTTTTGAGAGAACAAAACTTTTTAAAAAAGTCTTGCTTTCTTTATCAAATCATGTATAATATAATATGTCTGGTGGCGATAGCGAAGAGGTCACACCCGTTCCCATACCGAACACGGAAGTTAAGCTCTTTAGCGCCAATGGTAGTTGGGACTTTGTCCCTGTGAGAGTAGGACGTTGCCAGGC
>NZ_JBFTKA010000072.1:0-359 GCF_056395685.1 Priestia sp. 10L35
TTAATTATTTTTGTTCGGTGTAGGATTAAGAGAAGAGAAATCTCTTCCATAGAAATTTTCATCTTAAGATAGTATGGTTGGACAAGGGTAGTAATATAAGTGTGGAGTATTCCACACTAGGAGGCAATATTATGGAACAAGGTACAGTGAAATGGTTTAATGCAGACAAAGGCTTCGGTTTTATCGAAATCGAAGGCGGAGACGATGTATTCGTACATTTCAGCTCTATTCAAAGTGAAGGCTTTAAATCGTTAGACGAAGGTCAAAAAGTAACGTTTGATATCGAACAAGGTCAACGTGGAGCACAAGCTGCTAACGTTCATAAAGTAGCATAATCAAAATGAGTAAAAAAGACTCCA
>NZ_JBFTKA010000073.1:0-353 GCF_056395685.1 Priestia sp. 10L35
GCTAGCCGCCTAAGGTGGGACAGATGATTGGGGTGAAGTCGTAACAAGGTAGCCGTATCGGAAGGTGCGGCTGGATCACCTCCTTTCTAAGGATTTTTACATGACGTACGTTTTGACACTTTGTTCAGTTTTGAGAGTTTAATCTCTCAATTATAGAAAGCACACTACTTTCTTCTTATTAGATAAGAAGAATTTTGGTTGCRATTGTTCTTTGAAAACTAGATAACAGTAATTGCTGAGGAAAAGTGAAACTTTTCTTTAATCAAATCAATAAATAACACAACATTATGTTGTACCATTTATTCGCTAATGGTTAAGTTAGAAAGGGCGCACGGTGAATGCCTTGGCACTAG
>NZ_JBFTKA010000074.1:0-352 GCF_056395685.1 Priestia sp. 10L35
GCTAGCCGCCTAAGGTGGGACAGATGATTGGGGTGAAGTCGTAACAAGGTAGCCGTATCGGAAGGTGCGGCTGGATCACCTCCTTTCTAAGGATTTTTACATGACGTACGTTTTGACACTTTGTTCAGTTTTGAGAGTTCAATCTCTCAATTATAGAAAGCAYACTACTTTCTTCTTATTAGATAAGAAGAATTTTGGTTGCGATTGTTCTTTGAAAACTAGATAACAGTAATTGCTGAGGAAAAGTGAAACTTTTCTTTAATCAAACCAATAAATAACACAACATTATGTTGTACCATTTATTCGCTAATGGTTAAGTTAGAAAGGGCGCACGGTGAATGCCTTGGCACTA
>NZ_JBFTKA010000075.1:0-350 GCF_056395685.1 Priestia sp. 10L35
GGTACGTATCCAGCACGTCGAAGTACTGTCGGACAACTGGTACGTACTGCGCAAGACCACCTACGATTTCCTGGGACGGGACGGGACCTGGCGCAACATGTCCCGGGAAACCTATGACCGGGGCAACGGCGCGACGATTCTGCTCTACAGCAAGCTGAAAAAAACCGTGGTCCTGACCCGGCAGTTTCGCTTCCCGCGTTCGTCAACGAGCACGACGGCATGCTCATCGAAACCTGCGCGGGGCTACTGGATCGCGACGATCCGCATACCTGTATCCGCAAGGAAACCGAAGAGGAAACCGGTTATCGCATTGAAGAAGTGCGCAAGGTCTTCGAGGCGTTCATGAGCCC
>NZ_JBFTKA010000076.1:0-350 GCF_056395685.1 Priestia sp. 10L35
GTTCGAGACCGTGCTGGACGGCGACCTGGCCGGGCTGCTGGCGCAGGTGGAAGCGGACGACAACCAGCGCAAGGGCGAGTTCGTGGTGATGGTGCAGGGCGCTGGCGATGATGCCGAGGCGCAGCTGGCCCATGGCCGTCAGGTCTACGCCAAGCTGAGCGAGCACCTGCCGCCGTCGACCGCCGCCAAGCTGGCGGCCGAATTGACCGGCGCACCGCGCAAGGCGTTGTACGGCAGTTGATGCGCGGGGTCGGACCCCTGCAGGGGCTCCGACCTCAGACACCCGAGGGTCGTTACGTGTGCAGCGTGCGGATGAAGGTGCTGATTTCACCTATCACTACGTCCAAGGG
>NZ_JBFTKA010000077.1:0-315 GCF_056395685.1 Priestia sp. 10L35
CCTGGCAACGTCCTACTCTCACAGGGACAAAGTCCCAACTACCATTGGCGCTAAAGAGCTTAACTTCCGTGTTCGGTATGGGAACGGGTGTGACCTCTTCGCTATCGCCACCAGACAAGAGATTGCTCTCTCAAAACTAGATAACAGTTYGCTGAGTAAAGCTTAYGCTTTTAAAAGTTTGGTTAAGTCCTCGATCGATTAGTATCAGTCAGCTACACATGTCGCCACGCTTCCACCTCTGACCTATCAACCTGATCATCTTTCAGGGATCTTACTAGCTTGCGCTATGGGAAATCTCATCTTGAGGGGGGCTTC
>NZ_JBFTKA010000078.1:0-309 GCF_056395685.1 Priestia sp. 10L35
GGGAATCGAACCCACGAATGCCGGAACCACAATCCGGTGCGTTAACCACTTCGCCACAATCGCCGTCTTAAAATGGTGGCTCGGGACGGAATCGAACCGCCGACACAAGGATTTTCAGTCCTTTGCTCTACCAACTGAGCTACCGAGCCTTATTAAATTTAAAATGGCGGTCCCGACGGGAATCGAACCCGCGATCTCCTGCGTGACAGGCAGGCATGTTAACCGCTACACCACGGGACCACTTTGGTTGCGGGGACAGGATTTGAACCTGCGACCTTCGGGTTATGAGCCCGACGAGCTACCGAACTG
>NZ_JBFTKA010000079.1:0-302 GCF_056395685.1 Priestia sp. 10L35
GGGAATCGAACCCACGAATGCCGGAACCACAATCCGGTGCGTTAACCACTTCGCCACAATCGCCGTCTTAAAATGGTGGCTCGGGACGGAATCGAACCGCCGACACAAGGATTTTCAGTCCTTTGCTCTACCAACTGAGCTACCGAGCCAAACAAAATGGCGGTCCCGACGGGAATCGAACCCGCGATCTCCTGCGTGACAGGCAGGCATGTTAACCGCTACACCACGGGACCACTTTGGTTGCGGGGACAGGATTTGAACCTGCGACCTTCGGGTTATGAGCCCGACGAGCTACCGAACTG